>NZ_JBXWOZ010000017.1:0-73979 GCF_059611145.1 Ruegeria sp. CDSB022
CCAAAGGTATTCCTCTCGGCCATCGCTCTCGCTGCTACAGTCCTATTCTGGCTGTAAATCAATGAGTCTGGAGCCTAGTCGTACGTTCCCAACCAAGTTTTCTTTTGGCTCGACCACATTTACTTGCTTCGGAACTTAGTCGGTGTCATTCCGGTTTGACCTCGGAAAAAGCGAGTGAAATGGGACTTGTCGGAATAGCCGAGCATCAGACCAATCTCCGCAATTGTCATCTTTTCTTTTTTGAGGTGCTCTTTGGCGACATCGACACGCAGCCGTTTGATTTCACGGGGTAGCGTTGTGCCTTGTCGCTGAAGCGCTTTCAGAAACCGTTCCGGTTGTATTCCCAGCATTCCAGCCACCATCTCAGGTCCCAAATCGGTTTCATCTAGTTTGTCGCGTAAGACAGAGCGCAAAGCTGCCACCACGGTTACTTCTTCCTCTTGTTGAGGTGAGGCTATGGGCTTGGCAGAGCCCTCAGAGACATGGTGCAAAAACAACCATCCCACAGGAAAACTAATTTGCATTCCGGGATCAGTCCCAAGGCCAACCTCGATCCCTTTGTAGTCGATAGGCAGCCCATTGATGTATCTGCTTTCCCATCGCACACGCGAAGAATCCCAAGAATCTCCGACGACGGTCTGCAATAGGCGTACATAGATTGCGGCACCAAAACCGGTCACCTGAATGGGCGGGACAGTAGGTTCCTGTTGCCTCTCGATACGATAAGTCGCCTTGTCTGCTTCAATGACGAGGCTGTGCCGCACAGAATTGGACTCCTGCGGTACGAGCTCAACAAAGCGAGTGAAAAACTCGAATAGCGTTTTTGTAGATTGCAAGGCTTGAGCGAAAGGCGGCCATCCTTGTAGGTCAAACGCCTCCCCTACATTCAGTCCTAGGTATCGATCCCCTGATACTTCTGAGAAGGCATTCACCAAACCGTAGACCAGCTCTGAGTGAACGAACACGGATGGGTCAGACAACAGTTCGGCTTTCAATCCGACCTGGTCCAATGCTGGTTGCGGATTGATCTTGCGTTCGGTGAGATATTGCAAAAACGGAGCGGCTAAGGAGAGGCGAATAAAGCCCTCGCTATGCTCTTGAGAGGCGGAGTTGAAAGGCAAGCTCGTCACCCTTGTGATGATTAGTATTTGTATTCAGTGGCCATTTTTACGAACACATTCGAACATGCTAATTCAAAAGTGGCAACCGAGGAAAAGTTTTCCGGACTACAGTTGGCAAAACATGAATATGAAGGGAGTACTTATGTCCGGTCTACGAATGTCGCTTTGCTCGACCGTAATTGTCGCTGCAGGTCTTTCTTTTTCAGCATCCGCGCAGGCTCAGGATCAAGAAGAACCCCAAACGTTGTTTACCAACGTGCATATCTTCGATGGCGTGAATGAACAGCGTATCGAGAATGCCAGCGTATTGGTCGAGGGCAATCTGATCAAGTCCGTCTCAACCGATGCCATTGATGCGCCGAGCGCGACGGTTATCGACGGCGGTGGGCGCACTCTGACACCGGGCTTTATAGAGAATCACGCGCACCTGATGCTCATGGGGCCATCGATTGCCGAGATGGAAACCAACTCGACCTGGGAGGATTTCGCCATCCACGGGACCCTGATGGCCGAAATGTACCTGATGCAGGGCTTCACGACCGTTCGCGATGCCGGGGGCGCTGGCGGCGGGCTGCGGCGCGCAATTGACGCCGGCCAGATCGTCGGCCCCCGCTTTTATCCTTCCGGGGCATTTCTCGGAACACGTGGTGGTCACGCCGATTTCGCATCCTTCACATCTCCGCCGGGTGGGGTGACCAACTTTGGGACTCTGAATATGGCCCAACAGGTCAACGGTGTTGACGAAATTTACATGTATGGCCGCAACAACCTGCGCATGGGTGCCACGCAATTGAAGTTCATGCAATCAGGTGGGGTGATTTCGGCATTCGATCCATGGCAGTTGCTCGCCGGTTCGAAAGAAGAGATCGAGGCCGCTGTTCAGGTTGCCAACGAGTACGGCACCTATGTCATGGCACATTCCTACCGCAAAGAAGCGATCATCAATGCCCTGAATGCAGGGGTCAGAACCATTGAACACGGATTTCACTTTGACTGCGAGATTTCTGCTTTGATGAAAGAAAAAGGAGCGTACATCACGACGAACATCACAGCATTTGATCCAGGCCTACTTGATGTTCCTTCCGTGAAAAACAACCCCAACAGTTTGAGGAAGGCCAAATCGGCCTCGGCGACCTTCGAAGCCTACATTCCAAGTATGAAGGAATGCCCGGCGCCGCGCGGTTTCCAAACCGATTGCGTCGGCTCGGTCGAAGCGTGCAACATCCAGATCGCCTACGAGAAACATCTGAATAACCATTTCTTCGGCCCCTATGCGTCGATGGTAACCCTAACTTCGGTAGGTGGCGAGATCGCGGCACTTAGCGGTGATTTCATGAACCCCTATCCGGAAGGCAAACTGGGTGTGATCGAAGAAGGCGCCTATGCCGACATCCTGCTGATCGATGGTAACCCACTAGAAGACTTCTCGGTTGTTGGCACGGGTGATCAGTGGTTTGGTGCCGATCCGAGGCCGGAAAGCCCTGAAACGATCCGGCTGATCATGAAGGACGGTGTGATATACAAAAATACACTGAATTGACCCCAAAACTCGACCGGAGAGTATTCATGTTCCTTTGGTTTCGTTCCGTCTTGCTCGCGGGTTTGGTCTGTTACGGTCATTCTGCCATGGCAACGCCAGGAGCAGCGCTGGACTGGGCAGACCTCCCGGACCCATCTGTGCAGGTCTTTGAGGATCCCTATCGGGACCTCAGCCCCGAACAGTTCGACGACGTCCTATTCGTTGTGCGGATGCGTGGCAGGCTGCAGCAAGACACTGGCAGCGCGGAAGAAAGACTGAAATGGCAGGAACTTCTGACCGAGACCGAGGATGCCTTGGCGGGAGTTGGCGTTGATGTCGATTGGCTGCTCGATCAAAGAGAGCTTGTGAAAGAACGGCGAAGAAAGGCAGGAACAAACGGAAATCCGCAATTCGACGGTCAAACAATAACAATCGCGGGCTTTGCCATCCCGGGCCCGAGCGATCCAGACGGGCGATCTGTGGCGTATCTAGTGCCAGAACGAGGAATGTGTAGCCACATGCCCCCGCCCCAACCCAATCAAATGATTCGCGTGCGGTTGAATGGCGACTGGACGCCCAGCTATTTCCACGAACCCGTTCGGCTGACGGGCACGCTGACTATCGATCCCACTGTTCAGAATATGATGGTTGTGGACGGCCTCATGCCTATGAGTGCGACATTCCAGTTGGAGACGGAACGTGTCGAAACTCTGGAAACCGAAGCAGACAGGCTGGAATGGAAGCAGCGTGCCGCTGATCGTATCCGAGCGGCGGGCAATCGCAAGACCGGCGGGGCAAAAGCGTCTGAATGATAAGACTTCTCGTTGTCGTACTGAGTATTGTCTTTGCCGGCGCGGCGTCGGCTCAAGGTCTGTCCGGGCCCTCTTCGGTCGAAGCTGATCTTGAGCCCGGAGATGGACTGACCGATCCACAATATCGTTCCGATTTTCCGCGCAATACCGCACCGGGTTGGTTTCAGTGGAAAGACCGACTGGCGGAGAATGGGTTTCGGTTCAACATTGATTACTTGGCATTGGGCCAAACCACGAACGCGGATCTGGGGGAGGGCGAAGCTGCCAGCGGAATTGCGCGGTTCTATGGCAGTTGGCAGGCGACTGAACAGGGGTCTTTGACATTCAAGATCGAAGACCGGCACAACTATACCGATGTTGCCCCACAGTTTCTTGGTCTGGATGGTGGAGCCCTTTCGATCACGGGAACAGCCTTCAACGATAATGGTTTGCTATTGACCAACCTGTTCTGGACCCAAAGGGCCGAGAACGGTTCGTGGACGCTGCAAGTCGGCCAGATTGATGTAACGGACTTTGTGGACATTTATGGGTTGGTAAGCCCATACAGTGGTTTCCAAAACCTGTCTTTCAATACCAACCCGACAATCAACGCACCCAACCAAGGCCTTGGCATTGCGGGCGGGATAAAGCTGAGCAAGAACCTCTACGCTGTCGCGAGCGTCTCAGACGCAAACGCCGACTCGTCTGATCCAAACTTTGATGTGTTTAGCGACGGCAATCTCTTCAAATCACTCGAACTTGGTTACACCTCTGGCTTTGATCGCATTTACTTCGACAATATCCATCTGACCCTCTGGCATGCGGATGCGGCTGACGATGGTAGCCGTCCAGAAGATTACGGTGCCGCGTTCTCAGCAGCATGGTTTATTGACAATAAGTGGATGCCGTTCTTCCGGGCAGGGGCCTCAAAAGGGGCAGCAGCACTCTATGATCGGTCCGTTTCTGCGGGTATTGGCTACTACGGTCGCAATACCGATTTGGCCGGGTTGGGCCTGAACTGGGCCGAGGCAAGAGGCATAGATGGCGATCAGTTCACACTCGAAGCATTCTACCGTTTTTCAATCGCACCCGGACTGCAGATCACGCCATCGGTACAATTCATTTCCGACCCGCTTCTAAATCCCGATCAGGACCGGATTACCCTGTTCGGTCTAAGAACCCGGATCGTTTTCTAATGCGGGGTGAATGCAATAGGTAAGTGGCAGTGCCAAAGGGCGACTAAGTGAGATCAACAGGACTTAGCAAAGTCCGCTTTCTGCGCGTTGCCACCGTTAGCGCGGACTGCAGCACCCGGTAGCTTTGGGCTCTCCCGGCACCTTCGCCGCGAGATCCATGAACGACCGTTTCGCGATGGAGCGCCTTTCGCGGCGCGGCGCACGAACTGGCAAGACGCGGGACAAATCTGCCATTCGGCCTCGCGGTCTGAACGGCAGGTTTTTTCCAAGCAAGTTTGATTAGCTCATAGCGTTATGCATAGTCAGGCGCGTCCAACGTTTCACCGTTCATGTTCCCTTCGACGGCAGCGACGTAGGCCTTTGCAGTGTCTGCCGCCGATAAGCCCGTGCTTGAATCCATGCCCATCATCTCCATCGTTTCCTTGACGAAGACCGGGCTGACGGTGTTCACCCGTAGTTCGCGATCAAGTTCGAGTGCTGCTGCCTTGGCAAAGGATTCCAGCGCCCCATTGGCGATGCTGATCACCACCGAGCCCTGCATCGGTTCTCGTGACAGTATGCCGGCAGTGAGCGTGAACGATCCAGCATCGCTGATATGTCTCTGTCCAACGCGGACAAGGTTGATCTGGCCCATCAGCTTGTGGGGTCGATTCAGGCTGAGTGCAAAATAGGGCAGTAAGGAGATTTCTGAAAAGGTTGGTACGTAACCGACCCTTCACCGCGCCAAGCCCGAGCTGGAAAGACGCGGACAAAACGGACATCCGACGCACAAGGCCGAATGTCCGCTTAATCCAATCAATCTCAGTTGATATCCTGAACATCCATGACCAGGTTTTCCCAGTTCCGCTGGTTTTCCATGTCGTGCTCTAGGCCCTGCTCGTCTGCGATCGTGAAGCGTTTAACGGCTGATGTTTTGCTCGTTGCCTGGTAGAGCCAATAGGCCTCGGCCTTCAGGGCCTCATCGATAGGCTTGTCGATCGACTCGTAGACCATCTGCTTGCAGGCATTGATGGACTCTGCCGGGAACTTGGAAATCCGCTGCGCCAAGGTGTTTACGTAGTCGTCGATCTCATCAGCATCCAACGCTTTATTGATCGTGCCCATTGCCTCGGCTTCATCGGCGTCAAAGTCTCGGGCACTCAGGATGATTTCCAGCGCGCGGCCCAGACCGGTCTGACGGGCCATGCGGGACGCACCGCCGCCGCAGGGCAGGATACCCATGCCGACTTCCATCTGCATGAACTTGAATTTGCCACGCGCCGCAAAGCGCATGTCCAGCGCCAGGGCCAACTCGTGGCCACCACCGCGTGCGAAGCCTTCCAGCTTCGCGATCGTGGCCTGAGGCACCTTGCTGATGCGTTCGCAGACCGCTTGCAAATCGAGCAGCTGGGCTTCATCGCGGGAGACAGCTTCGGTCGACATGTCCTTGAGCAGCTCGGTGTCGTAGTGGCAGACCCAAACCTCGGGGTTCGCGGATTGGAAGATGACCACCTTGGTATCGCGGTCCCGCTCCAGCCGCATGGCAAGGCTGTTGAGGTCGGCCAGCATTTCCTGGCCTTGCACATTCACTGTTCCAAAATCGAATGCCACCGTTGCGATGGCGTCTTGGACCTTCACGTCAAAGGTTTGAAAATTCTCGTATTTCATCAGTCAGTCCTTTCTTGGGTCCGGACAACGCATGTCGCCGGAGGGTTGCAGTTTCAGGTGGTGTAAAAGACGCCCGACGTCAGACGGGCGTCAGTGGGATCAGCTGAGAGATTTCAAAGCATCTTCGATGCCTTGCATCACCTGCGCCGAATGAGTTGCGTCCAGTGCAGCCGCATGTGGCTGCGCGAACTGGCCGCTGTCATTGTCAAAATACTTGCCCGAAACATCCGCGAACGACGACCCGAGCGCCGCTTCACGCAGGATGTTCGCGCCGATGGACAGATCGTTGCCCGCGATGCCGTAGCCTTCCTTGACCATCTTCGAAGCCAACAACGATCCGGGATTGACGGCGACGACGACGGGTCCGTCGGTCAACTCCTTCGCCAATTCGCGGGTCCAGATCGTGATGCCGAGCTTGCTTTGCGCGTAGGCGTCATTGTGGCCAAGCTGTTTTTCCCCGCGCATAGCAGCCAAATCAATCGGCGCTTGCGCGGCAGAGGATAGATTCACGATCCGCCCGTCTTTCGGAATGATCGGCAGAAGCGCGCGGGTCAGCGCATAGGGCGCCAAGGTGTTGACCATGAACCGCACATCATGGCCGGCCTCGGTCTGGGTCTCCGCGACTTTCAGCACGCCCGCGTTATTGATCAGCACATCAAGGCGGTCGTGTTTCTCGCGCACCTCTGCCGCGAAGGTTTGGATATCGGCCATACGCGACAGGTCAGCGGCATAGGTTTCGACGTCGCCGCCGACCTCGTTGACGGCGGCTTCCAGTTTGGCTGCACCGCGTCCATGAAGCAGAATTTTGTGCCCCTCTTTTGCGAGGGTCTGCGCCGTCAAAAGACCGATGCCGTCTGTTGATCCGGTGATAAGAATTGTCTTGGTCATGATTGTCTCTCTCCGTTTGCTCGTGTTTCGTGGGTCCGATGATGGGATCAGGCAAAACGCACTAGGGTGCGGCTCTCAATGCTTTTGCGGATGGTCATGACGTTTGGGTCTTCGACCATGTCCAACGCGGAGTGCCCAATGGAGGGCCGTCCCTGATTGTCGAAGATGTTGAAGTAGGCGACCTCATCCGGGGTCATCTTCGACATGTAGATCCACTGATGATTCGGGTTTGCCGCCAACCCCATGATCTGTCCTTTGCGGTCGGGATAGATCAGATCAAGCAGGATCCAGTCTTCCGGGGCGACGCTCGACGGCAGGATAAACCCGAGCGGGGCTGAGTTGATCGCCGCCTCGATCGGTCGCCAGATGTTAATGAAGGCGTAGTGCCCCGCGCTCCATTTTGCCGCTGTATCAGCACCAAGAATGTCGATCAGTCGCTGTTCTGCGCCGTCAGGGCTGTAGTCGCTGTGGACGTTTCGCGCGGGCTTGCGCGCGGCGTCAGGGTCATCCACCCGGATCGTGTGATCAAAGATGATCACCTCCTGCGCGTCCAGCTTGGTCGTCAGAAGCGACGTCAGCTCTGCGTCGTACTCCGCTTGCCAGGCATCATCGTCTTGCGCGAACGAGACCGCTGTGGGGACGAAAGAAAACGCGACAGCGTCATCCTCGAATGATGGGTCTGTGGCTGACCTGCGCGCGTCGCGCAATTTCACTTCGGTTGGGGCGAGTTCTGGCGCGATCAGATTGCCAACGATGCCACCGGCATCAAGCTCGAACGCCTGACGCTCCGGTTTGTGGACGTGATAATTCACTGTCGCTGTCTGAGTCATTCCGCTCTCCGCTCTGTCTTGAGCTTTGACCTATACCGCTGCGCAGATATATAAACGGTAGATAATCGAATTCAGTTTTCTGGAAAAATATACAATATGGATACGCAAAGCCTCCGCCTCTTCGTCCTTGCTACTGAAACGCTGAACATCAGCGCGGCGGGCCGAACGCTAGGGATGGCACCGGCGGTGGCCAGCGCGCGGCTCGCAAAGCTTGAAAAACTGCTGGGCGCCGAATTGTTGCATCGATCCACTCGGAAAGTCTCGGTGTCCCTAGAGGGGCAGGACTTCTTGCCATACGCCCGAGAGATGATCGAACAGGAAGAAGCGGCCCTCGCCGCATTCGGCAAAGGCAAGGCCGAGGTGAGCGGGACATTGCGCTTTGCCGCTCCAAGCACCTTTGCCCAGCTCTATATCGCGCCCCTGTTGCCCGCTTTTATGGATGCCTATCCAGACCTGACGCTCGATTTGCATTTATCAGATACCCAGTTCAACCTGATTGAGGGCAGCTATGATCTGGCCCTCCGCAATTCTATTCTGGAGGACAGCAGTCTGACGGCGCGCAAACTGGCAAACGACACACGTATTCTTTGTGCAGCACCAGACTATCTGGAAACACATGGGGTGCCCGGCACACCGGATGACCTCGCGGCGCATCGTCTGGTCGCCTTCAAGGATCTGGAGCCGCGCGCCTTGGTGTCAGATGACGGAGCCAAAGCAACATTCGACCTCCACAAAGCCTCCCACAGGCTGATCGTGAACGACGGGCTGACACAAGTGCGTGTCACGCTCAAGGGTGCCGGCATTTCGATTAACTCCCTCTGGGCGGTCCACAGCGAGCTGAATGATGGGTCCCTTGTGCAGGTGCTGCCCGGGTACACACTGGCGGACAATCCGGCGCTTTGGCTGATCTACCCCAAAAGCAACGTAGTCTCCGCAAAGGTCCGCGTCTTCATGGACTATCTGATCCAACAGATCGGACGGTCAGCGGCTTGGGCCGGCTCATAGGCGCCACACCTCTATTATGTAGATAAAACGAATTCTGTTATCAAAAATATGTCCATTTATACGCAATCTAAGGGTAATATCTAATGTCTCGGAAGCAACAGGCTTGACCATCAGAAAGTTGAGACAGGACATGACACAATCTGCATTAGAGCGCGCACGCGCCGTGGAACGCCCCACACGCGAAGCAATGCTGC
Organism: Ruegeria sp. CDSB022; assembly: GCF_059611145.1. NCBI lineage: Bacteria > Pseudomonadati > Pseudomonadota > Alphaproteobacteria > Rhodobacterales > Roseobacteraceae > Ruegeria > Ruegeria sp. CDSB022. The sequence continues at coordinate 9,192 of NZ_JBXWOZ010000017.1, forward strand.
AACGCGCCCCGCAAGTCGCGCAATTCTGGAATGACAACCAGGAGCTGTTCAAACACGCATGGAAGGAATGGGAGCAGGCCAATCAAACCGCCTTGGATGCATCTGTTCATGACGACCGTCTCCGCGCAGCGGTCGAGGGGGCCTGGAAAGACCCGGCAACCGAAGGCGAAGTGAAAAAACTATGGGAAGAGGTCTTCCCTGGTGTCTACAAAACCCAGTTCTTTGACCCCGAACGGCTGTTCGTTTTGCGCAGCTATCTGGACAGTGTCGCCGATGCAGGCATTCCGCTGCGCCCGCCCTATGGCATTTCCCTCAACCGGGGCGGTGCAATGCTTGACCCGCGCTCGGAAGGGCATCTTGGGACCTCAGCCTTCCAGACGTTCTACCGCGACCTGATGAACACCTATATGCGGCCCATCTCACGGCTCTTGTTCCCGGATGTGATGGGATACGACACGCAGACCTTCGGGTTTTCCATCCAGTGGCAAGCAGATAACGACACGTCGCTCCGGCCTCACTCAGACGCATCATCGGTCACGCTGAATATCAATCTAAATCTACCGGACGAGGCCTTTTCTGGCTCCGCTGTCAGCTTCATTGATCCCGCGTCGCGACGGGTCGAAAAACTGCACTTTGAGCCCGGCACGGCCTTGATCCACCACGGCAGCGTCCCCCATGCGTCTGAACCGATCACCGAAGGTCAACGCTCCAATTTCGTGCTGTGGCTCTACGGTCAAAACGGCCAGATCCCGCATCCTGGTGCGTTCGCGCCCACAATCGATCCGCGCGCGCGCTGGACGGTCCCGACCGATCCATCGGACAGGTTTGCGCCCTTCTGATCCGCGGACCTCGACAGGTTGGTTGGGTGATAGACGTCGCCCAGCCAACATAGCGGAGGCTCGTTGGCCGCTTTTTCAGATAATCTCGAAGCAGCCATTGGTGCAGGTTGCTGCATTCGTTGTTTTGGGCTCAGAGCGGACCTCGGAGGCAGCGCGGCATCATCCTCAGTTGAGCCGCAGATATAGGATAAGTCTGTCCGGGGAAGGGGGAACTGCGCTCAAACTCCGATTTGCGCAACAAAGCCCATCTACCTGATCAAAAAGGCGGCGAGCAGCGAAAGTCCAATCCGAATATTCAGTCTGCGGTGACGATACCCTGGCGAAAGTCGTCAAAGATGGCGTTCACCACGATATGGATTTTTGGGCGAGCTATCTTGTCTGGATGGAGACCGCCGTTGGTTACGAAGCAACCAACGGCAGATATCTAAAGCAGGCGGGTCGCCATACCACCGTCAACGGCGACCGGAGAACCCGTCACGAAGCTTGCCCGGTCTGACAGAAGGAACAATGCAGATTGGGCAATCTCCTTTGGCTCCGCCATGCGTTTCAGGGGATGCAAGTTGGCAATAAAGTCGTGCGTCGCAGGATCATCGCCGGCCATGTCGGTTTTAGTACCACCCGGCAAAATAGTGTTGATACGGACCCTCTTGGCCGCATGATCAGATGCCAAAGACTGTACGAGCCCAATCAGTCCAGCCTTTGATGCGGCATAGGCCCCCATGCCGGGCATTCCCCCATTGCTGACACCAACAAAAGTTCCGGTGAATACAATAGACCCGCCACCGCGTTCCTCCATTGCCGGAATCTGCGCTTTGGCCGCAAAAAATGCACTGTTGAGGTTTGTAGCAAGAACCGACTGCCAGTTGCCGGACTCCATTTCGGGAATTGGACCCATCTCGCCCATAATGCCCGCATTGTTAAATGCGCCATCAAGGCCGCCAAACTCCCGTTTCGCCAGATCAACAAGATCCCTGGAATATGTTTCGTCCGTCACGTCGCCCGCAAGGTAAACGGCGCGCCCGTTGCTTTGGGTAATCTGCCCGACGAGTGTGTTTAGCTGAGCTTCCCGACGGGCACCTAACACAACATTCGCCCCTTCCGAGGCAAACAGAAGCGCTGCTGCAGCACCGATTCCGCTGCTCGCGCCGGTAATGATGATGGTTTTGTCTTTAAGTTCCATGGTCATGCCTTTTTGAAATTACATGCCAATCACCTAAGAAATGATGCGAGTGAATCGCGACCCGGTTCTTGCGGGTGTTGAGCTACTTGAGGTGAAAGCGCAAGAAACGGATCAATTGGTTGACCTCAAACGGGAGCCGCCGTTCGTTCGCGGTAGCGAAATCACTTTATTGGGATCAGTACCAACGCTGTTGCAAGTGCAATATCTAGCGATTGAGCCTACGAGAACGGCCCATTCCGGCCGTTGGCCAATGGGTAAATATGCTGCGGTCGCAGCCCGCATTGCCGACCTTCACCGCGAGCGCAAACCCTCGGCTCGCCGAACCCACACATCGCGGACAAAGCTGCCTATCGCGGCAGCGCAGCAAGTGCTCGCTGAGGGAGATCTGCCTGCAAAAAACCTCTGCATTCTGAAAAAAGTTGCATAAGTAGGTGTCATTTCTGTGAAAAGCAATGCGGACGTTTGACCGCCAAAAATCAGCCTGTGGTTACAGCGTTTTCTTGATTAGCGTCCCGTATCTAAGCATGATCCCGTTATGGCGGTTGAAATCGACAAATGGCTGAACGATCTCGAACTGGGTCAATACTCAGACGCTTTTGCACAGCATGATATCGACGCGCGCGTACTGCCACTACTGTCAAACGACGACCTTAAAGAGCTTGGGGTTAGTCTGGGCCATCGAAAAATCATCCTGGCAGCGGTTCAGGAATTGACTGGTCAAAAGCACTCGTCTCAATCGCCGCAGGCCGTAGACGTGGATGCAGACGAAGTCGGCCCGGTCCCCATTTCGGATGAATCGCAAGGCGTGACCTTATTCGCAAGGAAGCCTGCTTCATTAGCGATCGCAGAGAGGCGTCACTTAACAGTTTTGTTTGCTGATCTCGTCGCCTCGACTGAGTTGACTAACCGGTTTGATCCCGAAGACATGCGCGAACTGCTGCAGAGCTACCAGGATGCGGTTGCAGGTGCAGTTAGCAGGTATGGCGGCTACGTCTCGAAGTATTTGGGCGACGGTCTCCTGGTTTTTTTTGGCTGGCCTACAGCCTATGAAGATCATGCAGTTCGCGCTTTAAAGGCTGGTCTTGAGGCCGTTCGGCGGGTCAGAGATCTTAAAGCACCTGACGGTGAGCGTTTGTCAGCCAGGTTAGGTATCGCGAGTGGCGACGTGGTAGTTGGCGATACGATCGGTGAAAACACCTACGAAGAAGGAGCCATGACGGGGCCAATTGTCAATCTGGCAGCGCGGCTTCAGGAACACGCAGAACCGAACTCAGTTGTTTTATCTGCTGAGGAGACCGAAGAAACTTTGCATCGGCTATTTGAGTTTAGGTCTCTTGGACAAACCGAGCTGAAAGGTTTCAAAGAACCACGGACCCTTTTGACTGTCGTATCAGAACACAGCGCGGAAAGCCGGTTTCGAGCATCTTATAGGGACGAAAGTGGCAGCGTCATGATTGGTCGCGACTACGAAAAAGGTATCCTTTTACAATCATGGCTGCGTGCGCAGAACAGTCAGGGAGAGGTTGTTCTGCTTGCCGGTGAAGCTGGGATCGGTAAATCGCGATTGGCGGAAGAGTTTCTCGCTAATGCCGTAGCGACTAGCGAAGCTGATATTATCAGGCTGAACTGCTCTCCTTACCTTATCAGTAGCCCGTTCCACCCCGTCGCCCAGAGGATTTCTCAGGATGCTGGTGTGGGGACAGATTTTGATGACGATCAAATTCTCGATCTTGTCAAAAAAATGTTGGAAAGCCGGGAGGGCTTGGAATGGGAAAAGGTTCTGCCCGTCTTTGCCGCGCTGGTTGCGCCTCACAGTACTCTTGCCCGAAGCGTTCTCGATATGTCACCGCAGGAGCAACGTGACCTCACGATTCAGACGTTAATCCACACGGTTCAGGTACGCGCAAGCACGCGTCCTGTTATTCTTTGTGTTGAGGACGCGCATTGGATTGATCCTTCCACCCAAGCTCTTTTGGATCGCTTCAAAGCAATTTGCGCAGATCTGCCTTTGATGATTTTGATCACCCACAGGCCCGGCTGGGAACTTGCCCATGATGACGGCGAAGCGCACGTACATACGCTCCAGCTGCGTCGGTTTGATACGACCCATGTCTCGAACCTAGTTCTCAATGTTACCGGAAAAGCACCCGACGATGCGCTAATCGCCACAATCATTGAGAAGACGGACGGGGTGCCATTGTTCGTCGAGGAGTTGGCCCGGGCGATTGTTGAGGCGGGTGAGCACGGGCAAGTCCACATACCTTCGTCTTTGAAAGGCACACTGATGGCACGTCTTGACGCAGTCTCACCAGAGGCCAAACAAGTAGCGTTAACAGGAGCCGTCATTGGACGGGAGTTCGAGCCTAGCTTGCTGGCTTCCGCAATAGGTCTTGCCAGTGCGGAAATTCAATCTCGTATAGAAGAGCTGTCTCGAACGGGTTTGATCTTTGAAAGCGGGCACAATCGAGGGTATTTCGTTTTCCGTCATGCCCTTATTCGGGATACCGCCTATCAATCCATGTTGGGCTCAACCCGCAGGCAACAACACGCAAACGTGGCCCGTGCTTTGATGCAGTTGCGGTCAGCAGAGATTGAACGCCGGCCCGAGTTGGTTGCCCGCCATCTTTCAGAGGCCGAAGAATGGCATGCTGCGTTCGACAAATGGCAGACGGCAACCGAAATGGCATTGGCGCGATCCGCCAGCCAAGAGGCGATGGTCAACGCTAGGGAAACACTCAAAGCGGCTGAAAATCTTGGATCTGACAACGGCGTCGAAACGATCAAAGCCAAAATCCTGATCGGTCGCAGCCATGACAGCCTGGGTCAGTTGCCAGAGGGGATAGCGGCTTTGAAAGAGGCCTCGGACGCCGCCCGTGGAATAAACGATGTGGCGCTCGCCGCTGATGCTGCGAACCATTTTGCGGACTCGTGTATGATGTCGAGTAAGAGACACGGCGAGGCCATTGAGCTTTGTGTTAGAGCTCTGAACGACCTTCCCGACGATGACGAAGTACGGCAGTGCAGATTGATGAGCCAACTTGCACGGGCACATATGTTTGTCGGCCAGTTTTCTGAAGGCGCTCGCTATGGTCAGCAATCAATGGAACTGGCCGCGAAACTAGGGGACTATAAATCCCAATTCTCGGTGATGATGATGCATTTTGGGGCGCCATTCGTCGCGCGCAAAGGAAGAGAGGTACGTCATTGGCGTGAAAATCTTGATGCGATGCATCGAGTGGCCGAAAACCTAGGGAGTATTGATCAGGGTCGGGACCGGACACTCAGTCTTTTTGTCGGGGCCGAAATGGCCGACCGCGACTTGATGGATCATTCACTCGAATTGCTGACGGAGATTTCGGAAAAGGACAATCATCTGCAACTCTACTGGGTGCAAAAGCACGCACGCGCCATGGTTGCAATTATGGATGGCGATTTTGAGCAAGCGGAGATGCATGCCAACGAAGCGGTGAAAATCGGTCGTCAGACACATGGAGAACATGTTGAGGGCGTCTTCGGTGTTCAGATGTTTACCATCCGCCGCGAACAAAACCGGCTGCACGAAGTTGCACCGGTGATCAAGAAGCTGATGACAGATAGCCCGGAAGACATTTCTTGGAAACCAGGATTTGGCCTTATTGCCGCCGAGTTGGGATACAAGGAACCAGCTGAACGCATTCTGAATGAAATGGCAGAGAATGGCTTCGATCTTCCGCTTGATGCTATGTTTTCAACTACTTTGTCTTATCTCGCTGACATTTGTGTCGCAGTCGAGCATCTGGGACATGCTGAGACCCTCTATGACATGCTGACCCCATACGAAGAGCTGACGATCACCGCTGGGGCAACAACAGTTTGCGCCGGGGCGGCAGCAAGACGTCTAGGCAATCTGGCAGCGGTGCTAAAAAACTGGGACGCCGCTGAGAGGATGTTCCATAAGGCCATCGAAATAGACACGCGCATGAAGTGCCCACCGTGGATTGCGCACAGCAAGGCCGCGTATGCATCCGCGCTAAGGCAACGGGGCCGAACGAATGATTTGAAACTAGCGTTTCAACTAGAAGGGGAAGCGTTGGCAATTTCACAGCAATTGAGTATGGTTTTCCTTAGGTCAAAGCTCGAGGGAGTAGCTGTTTAAAGTCATTTACATGCTTGGGGGAGCATTATGCCAAGGTACATAATTGAGAGAAATTTTGCCGAGCAGCTGAACGTTAGCGACGACGACAAAATTCACATCAAAGAGATCAATGACGAAGTCGGGGTCGAGTGGATTTTCTCGTTCCTCAGCGCAGACAAGCGCAAAACATACTGCCTGTATGAGGCCCCTGACGAGGAAAGCCTCAGAAAGGCGGCCGAGCGCCTTAACATCCCAGCCGATGTCATAACACCCGTGGATCAGATAGATCCCGGAATATTCACCTGAATATTCGCAGTTCTAAAACCTAATCCGAGGCGATTTAACTGCGGGACAACGCATCGGAAGTCACAACTATATGAGGCAGCCGCGCAAGAAGCCTGATCTGAAAACAGGGAGGCCTATGCATGTACGACATAAAAACACTCGACGGAAACACGGCAACTGTGGATCAAGGCGCTTTGGATGCGCTTAATTCCTCGCTTCGCGGCGGCGTCTACTTACAGGGCACTCCGGAATATGAAGGCGCAAGAACAACATGGAACAGCATGTTCGAACGTCACCCTGGGTTCGTGATCCGCGCGATGGGGGCGAGCGACGTACAGAAAGCTGTAAACTTTGTTAGGGACGCCAGCCTCATAATGTCGGTCCGATCAGGTGGGCATCAAATTGCAGGGCACGCTGTTGCAGACGAGACCGTATTACTCGATCTTTCCCAGATGCAATCGGTACACGTAGACCCTGTCAACAAGACTGCTCGGGTTGCACCGGGTGCATTGCTTGGCGATGTAGATCGCGAAACCCAGGCTCATGGGCTTGCTGTCCCTGTCGGCATCAATTCGACAACTGGTATCGCTGGTCTGACCCTTGGCGGCGGCTTTGGGTGGACGACGCGGAAATTCGGAATGACGATCGACAATCTTCTGTCGGCAGAAGTTGTGACGGCAGATGGGACGATTGTCACCGCCTCGCCCACAAGCCATCCGGAGCTTTTCTGGGCCATCCGCGGTGGAGGCGGCAATTTCGGCGTCGTGACCTCATTCGAGTTTCAGTTGCATGATCTTGGACCCGATGTTCTGTCCGGCCTGATCGTTCACCCGATCGAAAAGGCGCCAGAGCTGCTTGCAGAATTCGCAGCCATTGCAGATGATTCACCCGATGAGCTGACCGTCTGGAGCGTGATGCGAAAAGCTCCTCCTCTCCCGTTCCTACCAGAAGAGTGGCATGGGAGAGAGGTGCTGATTTTTGCAGCTTGCTACAGTGGTCCTATAGACGATGGTGAAAAAGCCTTGTCGGGTTTGCGCGCGCTAGGAGAACCGATTGCCGATGTCATCTCACCTCACAAGTTTGTAGACTGGCAAGCAGCATTCGACCCTTTGCTTACACCGGGCGCTCGGAATTATTGGAAAAGCCATGATTTCGAAGCGCTTTCCTCGGAAGCAATCACAGGTCTTCTCGAGGCGGTTTCCAGCCTTCCCGACCCTGCTTGCGAAGTATTTATTGCGCATGTAGGTGGCGCAATGGCACGCATTGAACCCCACTCAACAGCTTATCCGCAACGATCAGCACACTTCATAATGAATGTTCACACACGTTGGGAAGACCCGAGCAAGGATGATGAGTGCATTGCGTGGGCGCGGGGACTTTATAATCAGATGCGGCCTCATGCGACCGGTAGCGCGTATGTAAACTTTATGCCCGAAGACGAAGCGGATCATATGGCTGGTGCATACGGCCTAAACAGCGGGAAGCTTTCGAAAATAAAGGGCAGCTATGATCCAAAGAACCTGTTCAGGATTAATCACAACATAGTGCCTGAGTAGGGCCATCCGATTTGGAAAGGCCGATCTATTCGGACGCTTAGAGCTTATGCTTGATATTTGACAACGAGTATTCTGTTACGCGTTAAGACCACCAAATATTTTTCGCGTCAAAAATGTCGACACTGTCTTTTCCACTGTCAGGCGAATTCCGTGTTCCGCTGCGACGGCAGGGATTTGTTGACCAATTAGCCGCTTTGGGCTCGATGCTAACGCCGGAGCTATCGTGGCATCTTTTCGACTGCCTGACCTCGCTCAGGTGTGAGCGGCCCAAAGCTGACCTCCTTCACCTAGTCAGCATGCTGCGCTGCGGCCCGTCAAACCGGCCGTTCGCTGCATTTGCAAAATCTCAGATCAGGTGAACTCACACTTTGCGGGACAAAGCGCCATTTCGCTTCAGTTGCTCTAATGCCAGCTTTCCACAACCGAATGCAGTTCTCTCAAGCGTCGCGACTGAGGCTGCAATAATCACGTGAACGCAAGTTGATCCGGTTCCACTTAGCGCCATGGTCGTGGCGGGGAGGCCGGGGCCGATCTGGTCCCGCCTCTAACCAACGGCGGCCATCTTCGCGTATTCCCCCGGAGGAGCGCCAACATGACGTGCAAATGCTGTGCTAAACGCACTTGCAGACCCGTACCCTATCATCTCTGATACCTCAGCAATGCCACGGTTGCCTAAGCGCAGCATGTCTTTTGCGAGCGTCATCCGCCAATTCAATAGATAACCCATCGGTGCAATGCCAACGATCCTGCTAAATCGGGTAAAGAAAGCCGACCGCGAAAGGCCAGCTTCCCGTGCGAGTTCAGGAACCGTCCACGGATGATCAGGGGCCGCATGGATCGCACGTAACGCCACTCCGATACGTGCGTCGGTTAGACCACTTATTAATGCAGACATCTCGTTCGGCTGGGATGTGGATCGGAAGGCTTCGATCAGAAGGATCTGCAACAAATGCTCCACGACTGCATCCCGCGCTGGTCGATCAGCGCGCGCCTCGCATTGCACCATCGATGCCAACGTTGCCAAACGATCCTCTCCCTGCACAAGGATCATTTCCGGCAAAAGCGACACCAAAAGCTCTGCATCCGGGCTGCCAAAGCTGCAATGTCCAACCAGCATTTCAACCTCTGCCGGTCCGTCCAAGGTGCCAATCCGTGTGATCCCATCCACTCCGGCAACAGGTTGGCTAACAAGCCCCGTCGGAGGCGGAGGAATAAGACTGGACACAGCAAACGGGGAGATGGCGGGAATGAGAACGAAACTCCCGGCAGTCAAGTTGACAGGCGCATGGCCATCAACCTCCAGCTTGGCCTGCCCGGCCAACAGCATGCAGTAAAACACTTCGTCTACGTCATCACGGCAAACGCGGAACGGACCGGACGCATGCGCCAGTTTTGTAGAGGGCGCCTGTGGGCGCAGAAGCGAGATCACTTCGGAGAGGGGATCCGCCATTTCGGACTCTCAACAATAAAATACGGATTTCTGTTTATAGAAAATCTCTCAATCTTTGACAAGATATGAGGCACCACAACAGAAACCAGAAGGAGACAACACTATGAAAACCGTATTGATCACCGGATGCTCTTCAGGCTTCGGACTTGAGACTGCCCGTCATTTCCTTGATCAAGGTTGGTCGGTTGTCGCAACAATGCGCACACCCGATCCAACCGTGTTGCCTGCCTCAGACCGCCTGCACATTCTGCCGCTGGACGTATCAGATCATGGCAGTATCGCCCGCGCAGTTGAGGCCGCTGGACCAATCGACGCATTGGTCAACAACGCAGGTATCGGATGGCTCGGTGCCTTTGAAGGCACACCAGATGCAACCGTTCGCTCGCTCTTCAAGACGAACGTCTTTGGCACGTTCGAAATGATCCGAGCTGTCTTGCCACAGATGCGCGCCCAAGGCAGCGGCGTCATCGTCAACGTTTCCTCAAGCGTGACGATGAAACCGCTCCCCCTCTTGTCCGCCTATACCGCGAGTAAGGCGGCGGTGAACGCATACACGGAATGTCTCGCGCTGGAACTGGCGCCGTTGGGCATCCGCACGCGGTTGGTTTTGCCTGGACAAGCGCCAAGCACCAGCTTTGGCAGCAATGCACGAGCTCTTATGTCTGAAGCACACGACACGCCCGGCGCCTATCAGGCCTTCATCGATCAAGTGATGGCGTCATTCATGGAAAACGCATCCAAAGAACCGACACATCCTTCCGATGTTGTGGCGGCGGTTTGGAGGGCTGTAACGGATGAGAATTGCCCATTCCGCGTACCCGCAGGCAGTGATGCTGTTGCCCTTGCTGCGTAATTCAAATCGGAAAAGCAGCGGTTTGCGCCGCTGCGTTTCTGCCGACGCCGCCTTGGCTCACGCTGGTTGTGCGCCAAGGCCAACAGCAATGAAGCGTGCAATCTTGTCCAGATCCTGTCGGTGCACGCGCCCGCCAGTCACAATAATCCGCCAGTACAGAATGCTTGCAAGCGCATCATTTGCCAGGTCAATGTCCGCGCACTTAGGCAGTTCGCCGCGAGCGATGGCACGCTCGACAATCGTCGCCCCACGAGCCCGGCGCTCATATTGTAGTGTCGTTCGTATCTCTGTGCTCAGCAAACTTGTACGGGCCATTTCGGCATGCAAGTCTGGCAGAATGCGCTTGATCAAAGGGTGCCTCAGAACACGGCGCAAGGAAAGCAGGGTCAGCCGCAGGTCTTCAATCAAGGACCCGGTGTCGGGGATCGGTGTTAGGTTGAGGCCAACGGCGCTGATCACATCAATTGCCATCTCGTGTTTCGAGGACCAGCGCCGATAAAGTGCAGCTTTTCCAACCCCCGCCCGCTTTGCGACACGCTCCAGACTAAGTGTGCCAATCCCTGTGCGCGCCCATTCCTCAAAGAAAGCCCGCGTCAGCGCATCCGTGACCGATGTCCGCATCACCGCCGCCCCGCTGGGCACTCGCGTGGATGGCTCTGCCGTAGAATTTTCGTCGGAACGGTTGCGTTCCATTCATTTACTCCCTATATGGTCGATACGCTACCGTTCCATCGAAAAAGGAGACTTGTCAATGACTGTTGAGCAAACCCGTTTTGAAGGTCTGACTGACATATTGCGGGAAGGCCTTGGCCAGCGGATCGACCCTACCGCCGAAAGCTTTCTCGACATGTTCGCGGAGGACTGCGTGTTTGAGGCGCCTTATGCACCCCCTGGCTTCATCAAGCGCATCGACGGGCGCGACGCGTTGGCGCGCTACTTGAAGGTTTTGCCTGATCTCATTCGCATCGACGACTTTTTTGACCTGCGTGTCAGCGAGATGGCAGACCGCAACAAGGTTGTTCTGGAGTTTTCTGGCAGCGGCGAAGGGCGCACTGGCGCGCCCTACGATCAGAAATGGATCTCCGTCATCGAAACACGGGACGGAAAGATCACCTACTACGCTGACTATTGGGACCCGCGCATCACGCTAGCCGCGACCGGAGATGCCGTGCCCAACCCTGAAGGGAAAGGATTTACCCGTGCGTAACACCATCTTGATCACCGGCGGAACCGGAACAACCGGTCGCCGCATATCCGCACAGCTTGCTGACCGCCGCCTTGCTTATCGCGTCGCAACACGACGTCCCAAAGCGGCGCACGACATTCGCTTTGATTGGAGCGATGAAACCTCATGGGCTGCAGCACTGGAAAGCGTTTCGAGCATTTATCTGGTCGCACCAAGCGGCGTTGCCGTGCCTCTGCCAGCGATGATCCCATTTATGGAATTGGCCATCCGCCAAGGTGTGAAACGATTTGTCCTACTCAGCGCGTCTTCGCTCGAAGCAGGGGGGCCGATGATGGGTGCGGTTCATGCCTGGTTGCGCGATCATGCTCCGGAATGGGTCGTTCTACGCCCGACATGGTTCATGCAGAACTTTTCCGAAGGGCAGCTGCTTGCGCCCATTCGGGATCAAGGCGCAATCCATACCGCGACCGGTCGCGGTCGGGTTGGCTTCATCGACGCCGAAGATATCGCGACGGTCGCCGTCGAAGCGTTGTCTCAGAACGCGTTTGCGTCCGACGATCTCATCCTGACCGGCCCCGCTGTACTAAGTTATGACGACGTGGCGAAAATTCTGACCGAGGTGACAAAGAACCCGGTCACTCATCATAATCTCAGCGAAGCAGAGCTATCGGTACGGTACAGGGCAGCAGGTTTACCAGAAGCCTATGCGACAACGCTTGCAGCCATGGACACAAGTATTGCCGAGGGCTCAGAAGACCGCGTCACCGACAACGTTTTGCGCATTACCGGCCGTCAGCCATCCAGTTTGGCGGATTTCGCGGCCCGTCACAAAGCAGTCTGGCGTGCGCACGTCGAGGCATAGGCCATCCCAAATCATATGGAAAATCGAAATGGAAAACGCGACAAAGAGAACAGCAATTGTCACCGGCGCCTCCCGCGGCATCGGTGCAGCCATAGCGCAGCGACTTGTAGCCGAAGGTTTGAATGTTGTTGTCAACTATGCGGGCAATCAAACCGCTGCCCAAAAGGTCGTTGACGAAATCAAAGCCGCGGGTGGGCACGCCATTTCCGTAAAAGCCGATGTCTCGGACCCAGCCGAAGTCGCGCACCTGTTCGAGGCAGCTCAAGAGAAATTTGGTGGTGTCGATGTACTTGTGAACAATGCTGGCATTATGAAACTTGCCTCTATCGCCCAAAGCGATGACGCACTGTTCGACAGTCAGGTTGCTGTAAACCTTAAAGGGACATTCAACACGTTGCGCGAGGCAGCGGACCGTCTTCGCGACGGAGGTGCTATCATCAATTTCTCCTCAAGCGTTGTGGGGCTAAAGCTTGAGAACTATGGCGTCTATGCAGGCATCAAGGCTGCGGTAGAGGTCATGACATCGATATTCGCCAAAGAGTTGCGGGGTCGCGCGATCACTGTGAACGCAGTCGCGCCCGGACCGACAGCAACGGACCTTTTTCTTGATGGAAAACCCCAAGAGGTCGTGGACCGGATGGCAAAAATGGCCCCGCTTGAGCGACTGGGCACCCCAGAAGACATCGCAAGCGTCGTTGCATTCTTAGCCAAGCCGGATAGTGCTTGGATCAACGGCCAGACCATGCGCGCGAATGGTGGAATTGTGTGAGAATGGCCGCACTTTGACTAACGTTACATTATCACCGTTCAGAAACGCCTCCTGGATGCATGGCTGCATTGCGCTATCGCGCCTTGTGTGGGGTTCGGTTCCGAATATGTAACCAATAGTGTCAGACTAAGTGATCTGACAGACCGGAGATGGTTCAATGAAAAAGATCGACGTAAAACAAGACTATAAACGGTCAAAGTTCCTGATCGTCGCTATGGTGGTACAGATTGTCCTGGTTTGGATTTTTATGGCCATCTATCTGGCGTGGTTGAACTGACCGCCAAGACGGAGATAGTACGGGTTAGGTTCACTTGCACAGTACCGAAACACCGCCAAATCCATCGGATGGCGATGCCTAGAATTTTCCACTTATGCCGCAGCAATATCGGATAGTTCCAAGTCTGCGTCCTTGAGTTGCCGTGCAATAATCTCATTAAATGTTTGAGTTGGGTTGGTCTCAGCGAGCATTCCGACTCTTATCCAAAACTCCGCTTGGGCGTTGATCGACCGGCACATCACCGTGCTGGCCTTACGAATATCCTCATGTAGTCCGTCTTCAATCTTCACGATGCCCATCGTTAGGTCTTCCATTTTATTATACGAAACATATACGAATCGTATATAATCTTCAGATCGACTAAATCCATAGGAAACCAAATGGACAGCTACATCAACCTCCCCGTTGCGCCCCCCGCGCAAGATGCACGCAGGACTGAAAGCATCAAACTTTATGGGGCGGATGCGTTTGATGGGATGCGTCATGCAGGCGGCTTGACTGCGGCATGTTTGGACGGTGTCGCTGACCTCGTAGCTCCCGGAGTTTCGCTATCCGAGATCAACAGCTACGTGCTGGACTTCGCGGCATCGCATAGCGCAGTTCCTGCGACCCTCGGGTACAAGGGCTACAAATACGCCTGCTGCACCTCAGTGAACCACGTGGTTTGCCACGGATTCCCGAAAGAGAAAAAGTTGCGCGACGGTGATATCGTCAATGTCGATGTCACCCTGATCCTTGATGGCTGGCACGGCGATTCAAGCCGGATGTATGCGATCGGCAAGCCGAAACGCGCAGCAGAACGACTGATCCAGGTCACCCACGAAGCGATGATGCTTGGGATCAAAGCAGTACGTCCTGGCGCACGGCTCGGCGACATTGGTCATGCAATCCAATCCCATGCAAAATCGGAACGCTGTTCGGTCGTGCGGGACTTTTGCGGGCATGGCATTGGACAGGTGTTTCACGACTCGCCCAATATCCTTAATTTTGGCAAGGCTGGCGAGGGACCAGTGTTACGTGAAGGGATGATTTTTACCGTCGAACCGATGGTCAACCTGGGTCGAGGGGAGGTCAAAATGCTAGCTGATGATTGGACCGCTGTAACTCGCGATAGATCGCTGTCAGCTCAGTTTGAACACTCGATCGGTGTGACAGCGGATGGCTTCGAGATATTCACGCGATCAGCCAAGGGTCTTCATGCACCCGGCGTTACACTCAAGGAAGCATCTGCTTAGGACGGCCCTTTCCGGACCTTCGGACTACCTTCAAGATGCTGGGCTCGCAGCCCGCTTACCGGACATTCGCTGCAGGCGCATACTTCGACGCTGGTCGAACTTACGGATTGCGGGACTTTCCCGACCTTCAATCGAATATGTCGATTGGCGCTTTCTGCCCTTTGCCGCCGTTTGGCTAATCGAAGAAGGATGTCTGCATCTGATCCATAAATAGCCAAAGCTTTAGTCAGCGCCCTATTTTCCCATTTCTTGACGTGCTTGGCTTTCTGAGACTTGAGTAAATTGAGGTCGCCCTGCATAAATTCCCATTCGGACATCTCCACGCACATAGTAGGTTCTACCCACCTCGGCTTGAATTGTGATCGCATCTTGAGAAATTGCTTGTGCCCAAAAAGTATTTGTTCCGGGATTAACTTGCTTTTGAAGAACTGCGCCACTGGTAAGTTGCCCTACAGGACCATCACTATGTTGAACATTGAAGCGAATAGCACCGCCAGCAAAGCTAGCGGGTCGGTAAAAGACGACCAAAGCCTGACCATTTTGCGGAGCCATTTGAGAACTGGTCTGCATTACAGTTCCATTTTCCATGCAGCCAGCTAGAGTTGCAAAGGATGCCCCTGCAATTAGAAAAGTTCTTCGAAGCATGGTGATTTTCCATTTTTAAAGTGCAGCGGTTTGAATTTTCAAATCACATTTCAGGTGAAGTTACCAGAAAGCACTACTGTGATGAAGGTCAGTGGAAGAATTCCCCGCAGTGAAGACATTGGCAAACAATGCAGCAAATGACTGCAATCCGCCCTTCAAGTCGGAAAGCTGGAATAACACCATACGCTCAAAGGTGGGCTATAAGGTGGATAGAAATACAGATACCCGCCTTAAGTGATTGAAAAATATAATAATATTATGGATATTTGGTGCCCAGGAGAGGACTCGAACCTCCACGTCCATACGGACACTAGCACCTGAAGCTAGCGCGTCTACCAATTCCGCCACCTGGGCAGGTGTCGTGGAGGGGCGTTTAAGCCTACTGGCGGAAGGCGTCAACCGGATTCGGAAAGTTTTTTGAAAGTTTTTTAACCACTGCTTTCAACCGTCTGTGCCGCGTTGCTTTTTCGTGGCTGCGCGGCGTTATTGCGCCTTGTTTGAAAGGGCATTGGGCGGTAGATCGGATCAGGACCCAATAGCAGGAGCCCTCAAATGTCCAAACTGGTCACGATTTATGGCGGATCCGGATTTGTCGGCCGGTATATTGCGCGACGTCTGGCGAATGAAGGCTGGCGCGTTCGGGTTGCGGTGCGCCGTCCGAACGAAGCGATGTTTGTTAGACCCTACGGTGCGGTGGGGCAAGTCGAACCTGTCCTGTGTAACATCCGCGATGACGCTTCGGTTGCTTTGGCGATGCGGGGGGCTGATGCGGTGGTGAACTGTGTTGGTGTGTTGAACGAGATTGGCCGGAATGAATTTGATACCGTTCAAACCGAAGGGGCTGAACGCGTTGCGCGTCTAGCAGCCGCTGAAGGTGTAACCCGTATGGTCCATATCTCGGCCATTGGTGTTGATGCCGAGGCGGGGAGCGAATATTCTCGGACCAAAGCGCAGGGCGAGGCCGGTGTTCTGGCGCATATGCCGGGTGCAATGATCCTGCGCCCTTCGGTGATTTTCGGAACCGAGGATCAGTTCTTCAACCGTTTCGCTGCGATGACCCGGATGGGGCCATTTCTGCCGTTGGTCGGGGCCCAGACGCAATTTCAGCCGGTCTATGTGGATGATGTCGCCAAGGCTGCGGTGCAGGGTGTGCTGGGGCAGGCCAGCGGGGGTGTCTACGAATTGGGCGGACCCGAAGTGAAAACCTTCCGTGCGTTGATGCTGCAGATGCTGGATGTGATCAACCGCCACCGGATTATCCTTGGGATTCCCTTTTGGGTGGCCCGGATCATGGCGGGAATGCTGGACATAATGAAATTTGCGAGCTTTCAGTTGTTTCCGAACAATATCCTGACGCGTGATCAGCTCAAGAATCTGCGTCACGACAATGTTGCCTCAGATAGCGCGCTTGGCTTTGCCGATCTGGGGATCGAGCCGGCGACGCTGGAATCGGTCCTGCCGGATTATCTGTGGAAGTTCCGCCCCTCGGGTCAGTATGATGACATACAGAACTCGGCCAGCAATATGCGGACCTGATCAGCTGTAGGCGATGACCAGAAGGATTGCGCCCACTACTACGCGGTAGATCACGTATGGCGTAAAGCTGACGCTGCGCAACAGGCGCATCATTAGCGACAAGGCAAGCAGCGCGGACAGAAACGCAAAGAACGCAGCAACAGCACTGTCGAACGCCAGTTGGGCATTTGCCTGGCGGATGACCTCTGTGGACAGCAGCGCTCCGGATGCCAGAATCGTGGGTATGGACATCAACATCGCGATGCGTGCACCGTCTTCGCGGCTGTATCCAAGCTGGCGCGCCCCGGTGATCGTGATCCCGGACCGGGATGTTCCGGGGATCAGCGCCAGAACTTGCCACAGGCCCATGATCATCGCATCGCGCAGGCCCCAGTCAGAGGTTTCTTTGCTTTGCGGCCCTTTCTGGTCCATCCAGTAGAGCAATATGCCGAACCCCAGCATCGTCCAGCCGATGACCGTCATTGAGCGCAGAGACTGGCTGAGCCCGGTTTTGAACAGGATCGCTCCGACAATGACGGTTGGGATCGTGGCCAGAATCAGCCCCAGGGCCAATCGGGCTTGTGGTGTATCGGTGCGCCCCAAAAGAGCCTGCGGCAGTCCGGAAATCGCCATTTTCACATCAGACCAGAAATACAGAATTACGGCGCCCAGAGTGCCCACATGCACAGCGACATCGATGGCCAACCCCTGATCGTCCATACCGGTCAGGCTGGGTAAAAGTATCAGATGACCCGAAGATGAGATCGGCAGAAATTCGGTAATTCCCTGAATGACTGCTGCAAGAATCAACTGAAAAAGACTCATTTACCTGCCCGTGCTGCCGCCACGTGTTCTTTGTGATCCCTGCGTATAAGCGCGGTAAGGAAAAGAAAAGGATGCAAATAGGTCCGAATCGGAACTAATATCCTGTATTTCTCACTGGTCATCGGTGGAATCCAGCAAAGTTTTTGAAAAAAGGTCAGCACACTTGACTTTTAATCCCCCTACGCATCTTTTAAAGAGGCGCGACCAAGCCAATTCATGGAGTCTGACCCGTGGCCAAGCAACCGATGCTGAAATTTGTGCAGATCGACCGAGTAATGCCGGAAAAACGGGCCGCAGATGCCCGTACGGAAGACTTTGACGAAATCTATGCCGAATTCGCTGCTGCCAAAGCTGAAGAACAGGCCAGCCGCTGCAGCCAATGCGGTGTGCCTTATTGTCAGTCGCATTGCCCGCTGCACAACAACATCCCCGACTGGCTGAACTTGACCGCAACGGGCCGTCTGGAAGAGGCCTATCACACCAGTCAGGCCACCAACACCTTCCCCGAGATTTGTGGGCGCATCTGCCCACAGGACCGCCTGTGCGAAGGGAATTGCGTGATCGAACAATCTGGGCACGGCACTGTTACCATTGGCTCGATCGAGAAATATATCACCGACACAGCCTGGGAAAAGGGGTGGGTCAAGCCGGTCGTGCCGGGTGCTGAGCGCCGCGAAAGCGTCGGCATCATCGGCGGCGGCCCTGGTGGGCTGGCAGCGGCGGACATGCTGCGCCGTGCGGGTATTCAGGTCTCCGTGTATGATCGCCATGACCGGGCAGGCGGACTGCTGATGTATGGAATTCCGGGCTTTAAGCTGGAAAAAGACGTTGTTCAGCGCCGCAATGACCTGTTGGCTGATGGCGGGGTTGAGTTCGTTCTGAATTGCGACGTGGACGCCGCCAAATTCGCGGAAATCCGTTCCAAACATGATGCGATTATCATCGCAACCGGCGTTTACAAGTCGCGCGACCTGTCCATGCCTGGCAGCGGTTTGACGGGTATTGAAAAGGCCATCGACTTCCTGACAGCCTCGAACCGCAAAAGCTTTGGCGATGAGGTCGAAGATTTCGACAATGGCCGTTTGAATGCCGAAGGCAAAAAAGTTGTCGTGATCGGTGGCGGTGATACCGCGATGGATTGCGTGCGGACTTCGATCCGTCAGGGTGCGACCTCGGTCAAATGCCTGTATCGACGCGACCGCGCGAACATGCCCGGATCGCAGCGCGAAACGCAGAATGCCGAGGAAGAAGGCGTCGTATTCGAATGGCTAAGCGCACCAAAGGGCTTTACCGGCGATGATCAGGTTTCCGGCGTTATGGTCCAGAAGATGCGTCTGGGTCAGCCCGATGCCACCGGCCGTCAGGCCCCCGAGTTGATCGAAGGCGCGGACTATGTCGAAGACGCTGATCTGGTGATCAAGGCGCTGGGGTTCGAGCCCGAAGACCTGCCCACCCTGTTTGGCCAGCCTGACCTGCCCGTGACTCGCTGGGGCACTGTAAAAGCAGCGTTCGAGACCGGCGAGACCGAGATGGACGGGGTTTATGCCATCGGTGACATCGTGCGCGGTGCCTCGCTGGTGGTCTGGGCGATCCGCGATGGGCGCGACTGCGCCGACGCGATCCTTGACCGTTTCAACAACACGGCTGCGGTTGCAGCCGAATAAGCCCCGCGACAGGAGGGACAGAGATGCCCGAATTGCAAGGCCAATGTATGTGCGGCGCGGTCACAGTGACTGCCACCCCGGCGAAAGATTCGTTGGGCGCGTGCCATTGCGACCAGTGTCGCCGCTGGACCAGCTCGATGCTGATAACGTTTCCCGCGCAAGAGGGGTATGCGGCCCTTGGGCCGGTTAAGACCTTTACGTCCTCGGATTGGGCGGAACGTGCATTTTGCGCCGATTGCGGATCGGCCCTTTGGTACCGGATCACGCTGCCGGGTGAAATGCACGGGCATACCCAAATGGCAGCAGGCCTGTTCGACGACACGGACAATCCGCTGCAACTGGAACTTTATATCGACAAAAAGCCTGACGGGTACGCGTTCGCAGGCGAGCGTCGGCAGATGACCAAAGCTGAGGTCGAAGCCATGTACGGCCTGCCGGAAGAAGGAGACAGCCAATGACCAAATATGATGCCGATTGGGTGCGGGCCGAAGAAGCCAAACGTCAGTTCATGGCCGAAAACGGTCTCTATTCCGAGGAAGAAGAGCATTCGTCCTGCGGTGTGGGTCTTGTGGTCTCAGTCGATGGCAAGCCGTCACGCAAGGTTGTGGATGCTGGCATCGCCGCGCTCAAGGCGATCTGGCACCGCGGCGCGGTAGATGCGGATGGCAAGACCGGCGACGGCGCGGGTATCCATGTGCAAATCCCGGTTCCTTTCTTCTATGACCAGATCCGTCGCACTGGGCACGAGCCCAAATTGGATCAGCTGATCGCGGTTGGTCAGGTCTTTCTGCCCCGCACCGATTTCGGCGCGCAGGAACAGTGCCGGACCATCGTTGAATCCGAAGTGCTGCGCATGGGTTATTATATCTATGGCTGGCGCCACGTTCCGGTTGATGTCACCTGCCTCGGCGAAAAGGCCAACGCGACCCGGCCCGAGATTGAGCAGATCCTGATCTCGAATTCCAAAGGCGTGGACGAAGAGACATTCGAGCGTGAGCTTTATGTCATCCGTCGTCGCATTGAAAAGGCTGCCGCAGCGGCCGGGATTTCCGGGCTGTATCTGGCGTCACTGTCCTGCCGGTCAATCATCTACAAGGGCATGATGCTGGCCGAGCAGGTTGCGGTTTTCTACCCCGATCTGATGGATGAACGATTCGAATCCGCCTTTGCCATCTATCACCAGCGCTATTCGACCAACACCTTCCCGCAATGGTGGCTCGCCCAGCCCTTCCGCATGCTGGCCCATAACGGTGAGATCAACACTCTCAGGGGCAACGTCAACTGGATGAAAAGCCATGAAATCCGCATGGCCAGCGGCACCTTTGGCGATTACGCCGAGGATATCAAACCGATCATCGCTGGTGGATCGTCGGATTCTGCCGCATTAGACTCTGTATTCGAAGTTCTTGTACGCGCAGGCCGCTCGGCCCCGATGGCGAAAACCATGCTGGTGCCCGAAAGCTGGTCCAAGCAAGCTGTGGAACTGCCGCAGGCCTGGCGCGACATGTATTCTTACTGCAACTCGGTGATGGAACCCTGGGATGGCCCTGCCGCGTTGGCCATGACCGATGGCCGCTGGGTCTGTGCCGGTCTTGACCGGAATGGATTGCGTCCGATGCGTTATGTGGTCACTGGAGATGGTCTTGTAATTGCAGGCTCCGAGGCCGGGATGGTCCCGATTGATGAGGCCAGCGTGACCGAAAAAGGCGCGTTGGGCCCGGGCCAAATGCTGGCCGTGGATATGAAAAAGGGCAAGCTGTATCGCGATACGCAGATCAAGAACAAGCTGGCCCGCGCACTGCCATTCGGCGATTGGGTCGGCAAGATCAACGATTTGGACGAGTCTCTGGCTGGAATCACCGAAGCGCCGATCTATGCGGGCGAGGAGCTGCGCAAGCGTCAGATCGCCGCCGGATATTCGATCGAGGAACTGGAGCAGATTCTGGCGCCAATGGCCGAAGATGGAAAAGAGGCACTGGCTTCGATGGGGGATGACACGCCATCCGCTGTTCTGTCGAAACAGTACCGTCCGCTCAGCCATTTCTTCCGCCAGAACTTCAGCCAGGTGACCAACCCTCCCATCGACTCGTTGCGCGAATATCGTGTGATGTCGCTGAAAACCCGGTTCGGAAACCTGAAAAACGTGCTGGATGAAGACAGCAGCCAGACCGAAATTATCGTGCTGGAAAGCCCGTTTGTGGGCAATGCCCAATGGGAAGCACTGGCAGAAAACTTCAATGCCCCATTGGCAGAAATCGACTGTAGCTTTGAAGCCGGACAAGGGGCGCTGGGCGCAGCTTTGGCCCGTATTAGAGCCGAAGCCGAAGAGGCCGTGCGCTCGGGCGCGGGGCATTTGGTGTTGTCCGATATGAATTCAGGTCTGGGTCGCGTGGCGATGCCAATGATCCTGGCAACAAGCGCGGTGCATTCGCATCTGACCCGCAAGGGTCTGCGCACATTCTGCTCGCTGAACGTGCGGTCGGCGGAATGCGTTGATCCGCATTATTTCGCCGTTCTGATCGGGTGCGGGGCCACTGTGGTCAACGCCTATCTGGCCGAAGATTCTCTGGCCGATCGTATTGATCGCGGGTTGCTGGATGGCAGCCTGACCGAAAATGTCGCGCGGTACCGCGAGGCGATTGACCAGGGCTTGCTGAAAATCATGGCCAAGATGGGGATTTCGGTGATCTCATCCTATCGTGGCGGATTGAACTTTGAGGCTGTGGGCCTCAGCCGTGCCATGGTCGCCGAGTTTTTTCCCGGTATGACCAGCCGGATTTCCGGCATCGGTGTTACCGGCATTCAATCCAAGGCCGAAGAGATCCATGCCAAGGGCTGGGAAAGCGGTCTGGATGTTCTGCCGATCGGTGGTTTCTATAAGGCCCGTAAATCAGGCGAGACCCATGCGTGGGAAGCGACCTCGATGCATATGCTGCAGATGGCCTGCAACAAGGCGTCTTACGAGCTGTGGAAGCAGTATTCGGCCAAGATGCAATCGAACCCGCCGATCCATCTGCGCGACCTGATGGATTTCAAACCGCTGAGCAAGCCGATCCCGATTGAAGAGGTGGAATCTATCACCTCGATCCGCAAACGGTTCGTGACGCCGGGCATGTCGCTGGGGGCGCTGTCGCCCGAGGCGCACAAGACGCTGAACGTTGCGATGAACCGGATCGGGGCGAAATCCGACAGCGGCGAGGGCGGCGAAGATCCGGCGCATTTCGTGCCGGAACCCAATGGTGACAACCCCTCGGCCAAGATCAAACAGGTGGCTTCGGGCCGGTTCGGTGTAACCGCCGAATACCTGAACCAGTGCGAAGAGCTGGAAATCAAGGTTGCCCAGGGTGCCAAACCCGGTGAGGGCGGGCAGTTGCCTGGCATGAAGGTCACCGACCTGATTGCGCGCCTGCGCCATTCGACCAAGGGTGTAACACTGATCTCACCGCCGCCGCACCACGATATCTATTCGATCGAGGATCTGGCGCAGTTGATCTATGATCTGAAACAGATCAACCCGCGCTGTAAGGTGACGGTCAAGCTGGTGGCGTCCTCGGGTGTTGGCACGATTGCTGCAGGTGTAGCCAAGGCAAAAGCGGACATTATCCTTATTTCGGGTCACAATGGCGGCACCGGCGCGTCGCCTGCGACATCCATCAAATATGCTGGTCTGCCGTGGGAGATGGGCCTGACCGAGGCGCATCAGGTTCTGGCGATGAACAACCTGCGGGATCGCGTGACCCTGCGAACCGATGGCGGCTTGCGTACCGGTCGTGACATCGTCATGGCCGCGATGATGGGGGCCGAGGAATACGGTATAGGCACTGCCGCCCTTATCGCGATGGGCTGTATCATGGTGCGTCAGTGCCAGTCCAACACTTGCCCAGTTGGCGTGTGTACTCAGGACGAAAGCCTGCGCGCCAAATTCACCGGTAATGCCGATAAGGTCGTCAACCTGATCACCTTCTACGCGCAAGAAGTGCGCGAGCTGCTGGCCAGCCTGGGTGCGCGGTCGATTGACGACATCATCGGTCGGGCCGATCTGCTAGCGCAGGTCAGCCGAGGGTCGGCGCATCTGGATGATCTGGACCTCAACCCGCTGCTGATCACCGTCGATGGTGCCCATAACATCGTCTATAATCGTGACAGAGACCGGAACGCGGTGCCCGATACGCTGGACGCAGAAATCGTGCGCGATGCGGCCCGGTTCCTGAAAGACGGCGAGAAAATGCAGCTGTCTTACGCGGTGCAAAACACGCACCGAACCGTTGGGACGCGGGTTTCCAGCCATATCGTGCAAAATTTTGGGATGCGGAACACGTTCCAGTCGGATCACCTGCACGTGAAGCTGCAGGGCTCTGCTGGTCAGTCGCTGGGGGCGTTTGCAGCGCCGGGACTCAAGCTTGAAGTTTCAGGTGATGCCAATGACTATGTCGGCAAGGGCTTGTCTGGTGGTATGATTGTTGTGCGTCCACCGCAGGTCAGCCCGCTGAAGGCGGATGACAACACCATCATTGGCAACACGGTTCTGTATGGGGCCACGGACGGGTATCTGTTTGCAGCAGGCCGCGCCGGAGAACGGTTCGCGGTGCGCAATTCAGGCGCCAAGGTGGTGATCGAAGGCTGCGGCTCGAACGGGTGCGAATACATGACCGGCGGGGTCGCCGTGATCCTGGGCAGTATCGGCGCCAATTTCGGAGCGGGCATGACAGGCGGCATGGCTTACCTGTACGACCCCGACGGCAAGGCGCAGGCGCTGATGAATATGGAAACGCTGGTGACATGCCCCGTGACCATTGGCCATTGGGAAGATCAGCTGAAATCGCTGATCGAAACCCATCAGGCCGAAACCATTAGCCGCAAGGCTGCGGATATCCTGCAGCACTGGGAGGTCGAGAAGGCGAACTTTATCCAGGTCTGCCCGAAAGAGATGCTGAACAAGCTCAGCCATCCGTTGGCGGTCGAGGCAACAGCGGTTCCTGCAGAGTAATCTGAGGACTAATGAAAATGGCAACCCCGCGTGTCTTTTAAAACACGTGGGGTTTTCTTTTATTGGTCCTAGGTGGTCGTTTGCCTTGTCGAAACGGGCCCAATAAGCCTAGATTTCGTCACTTTTTGTTCGGAAGTTGCGGTTAGGCTGCTTTGCAGTCGTGCGAACGCGTAGGAGTCTGTTAGATGCCAACCACATATCTTGATCAGTTTTATTCGTTTGACCCCGCGAATCCGCCACCGGGCGGTACATCGGTAGTTGTTGATAAATTCAACCTCACCGATGTGGATGACGATGGCGAGATCGACGCGCCCAGCGGGGATACGGTAAACGGCCAGGATGTTACTTCGTCGTGGCCGGGTGATGTTGTTACGATTAACGTGACCGGCGTTGGCAATGTCACCTATACCGGCACGACCTTCTATCTTGCTGACGGAACCCGTGTCTTTACACCAACAGACGGGCAGGTTCTGCAACCGGGCACGTTTGTCTCATCAACCTTTGTCAACACGCAGGGGCCGCTAGATGTTGGCAATCTTGGCCCGCCCTGTTTCACCCCCGGAACGCTGATCGAAACGCCTGATGGCCCGCGTCTTATCGAAGATCTGAAGCCCGGCGATATGGTCATCACATCGGACAACGGTGCGCAGCCGCTGCTTTGGGTGGGGCGGACCACGGTTGAGGCCGAAGGCAAGCTGGCGCCGATCCGGTTTGAGGCTGGCGTGCTAAGGCTGGAACAGCCTTTGATCGTGTCGCCACAGCACCGGATGCTGGTCTCGGACTGGCGGGCGCCGTATTTGTTCGGCCATTCCGAAGTGCTGATCGCAGCGCATTGCCTGGTCAACGGGGATTCTGTTACGCGTGTTGAGGGTGGTCAGATCGACTATATTCATCTTCTCTTTTCGCGCCATGAGATCGTCATTGCAAATGGGGCCAAAAGCGAAAGTTATTACCCTGGGCACGCGCTCTCTCAGTCTGACGCCGAGACAAAGGCTGAAGTTCTGGCCCTGTTTCCCGAATTGCAGACCCGCGATGCGGTCCTGCCAGAAACCGCCCGTCCCGTGATACGTCCGCGCGAGGCGCGCGCTTTGGCGATTTAATCCGTTCCAAACATCGTCGCCGCGTCGTATAGCAACAATATGGCAAAGAAAGCAGCGCGCAAATCGAGCAGTAAGAAAAGTAAAGCGTCGAAGGCAAAGAACCAGACACAATCGCGGATTCGCCGCTGGGTGACCCGCGCGGTATTGGGTCTGGTTGCGTTTGTTGTGGCGCTTGTGGTGCTTTTTTCTGTGGTGAATCCCCCGGTAACCCATACGATCTGGTCTGAATGGCGGCGGCTGGGCAAGGTTCAGCGCGATTGGGTGCCGATTGAACAGATCTCGCCCGTCATGGCGCGATCCGTGGTGGCGGCAGAGGATGCCAATTTCTGCCTGCACTGGGGATTTGATGTCGATGCCATTCGCGATGCTTTGGAGGAAGGCGGTACACGTGGCGCCTCAACCATCACGCAGCAAGTGGTGAAGAATGTGTTCCTGTGGCAGGGGCGCAGTTGGGTGCGTAAGGCGCTTGAGACATCTCTCACCCCCGTGGTCGAGATTTTCTGGAGCAAGCAGCGCATTCTCGAGGTCTATTTGAACGTGGCCGAGACTGGCGAAGGTGTGTTTGGCGTTGAGGCCGCAGCCCAGCGCAACTTCAATGTGACCGCGGCCCAGCTGTCGCCAGTTCAGGCCGCACGTATTGCCGCAATCCTGCCTTCTCCCAAAAACAGGTCCGTTCGGGATCCGTCGGTCCGCACACGCAGACGGGCTGCCTCGATCCTCGATGGGGCGGCCACCATTCGCGCAGATGGTCGCGCGGATTGTTTCGAGGATTGAAACCCAAGGCCCTGCAAGGCTAAAGCTTGAGTGTATTCACTGGTTCGATTGGAAGCCCATGGCGCGTTTGTTTCATGTTCCCTTGTCCCCCTTCTGCCGCAAGGTGCGCCTGTCACTGGCGGAAAAGAAGATTGAGGTTGAATTGGTCGAGGAGAAATACTGGGAGAAAGATCCCGATTTCCTGCGTCGCAACCCGGCCGGAAAAGTCCCGGTTCTGCGTCTGGACGGAAAGATCATGTCCGAAAGCAACGCTATTTGCGAATATATTGAGGAAACCCGGCCCGATCCTACGCTGATGCCCCAAACGCCGGAGGCTCGATACGAAGTGCGTCGGCTGGTGGCCTGGTTTGATGACAAGTTCCATCACGAGGTGACATCCAAACTGGTTTATGAGCGCGTGAACAAGAAAGTTACCGGTCAGGGCTATCCCGACAGCAAAAATGTCAAGCAAGGTGCCAAGGCCATCAAGTATCATCTGGATTACATGGCCTGGTTGCTGGATCACCGCCGTTGGCTGGCCGGGGATCAGATGACATTGGCCGATTTTGCGGCTGCGGCGCATCTATCGACGCTGGATTATATCTCAGACGTGGATTGGAATCGGTCTCAGGCGGTTAAAGACTGGTACGCCAAGATCAAATCCCGACCTGCTTTCCGGTCGATCCTGGCGGATCAGGTTCCTGGGTTCAGGCCGCCCACCCATTACGCAGATCTGGATTTCTGATAGGGTCGCACAAGGGGGGCTGTCTGCCCCCCCATCGCGCCTTGGGGCGCGATTCCCCCCGAAGGTATTTAGGGCCAGATGAAGAGCGGATCGGGTTTAAAGGATAGGCTGGCGGCACAGGCGCTGAGCGAGGGCTTTGTGTCTTGTCGCATTTGTCGCCCGTGGGATGTCCCCGAAGTGCCCGCCCGGCTGGAGGCGTTCCTGCAGGCCGAATATCACGGGCAAATGGGATGGATGGCCGAGCGGACCCATTGGCGAGGCGATCCGGCAGCGCTCTGGCCCGAGGCGAAATCGGTGATCATGTTGGCAGAAAGCTATGCGCCCGAACATGATCCAACCGAGATTCTGGACCACCCCGAGAAGGGGGCGATCTCAGTCTATGCGCAGAACAAGGACTATCACGACCTGGTCAAGAAGCGGCTCAAAAGGTTAGCCCGCTGGTTGATAGCCGAAGCTGGTGGCGAGGTGAAGGTCTTTGTCGATACCGCCCCGGTTCCGGAAAAGGCCTTGGGTCATGCTGCGGGGTTGGGATGGCAGGGTAAGCACACCAATCTTGTAAGTCGCGATTGGGGAAATTGGGCCTTTATAGGGTCTGTTTTTACAACTCTGGACCTACCTTCGGATCAAGCAGAGGTGGATCACTGTGGATCCTGCCGGGCCTGTTTGGCCGCCTGTCCGACAGACGCATTCCCGGCGCCTTATCAGTTGGACGCGCGGCGCTGCATTTCTTACCTGACAATCGAACACAAGGGTCCGGTTGATGAAGACCTGCGCGCGAAACTCGGCAATCGGATCTATGGTTGCGATGATTGCCTTGCCGCCTGCCCCTGGAACAAATTCGCAGTCACGGCCAGTGACATGCGCTATGCAGCGCGTGAGGATCTGAAGGCTCCTCGGCTGGCAGAATTGGCTGGCCTGGACGATCCGGAATTTCGAACGAAATTCTCGGGCTCTCCAATTAAGCGGATTGGACGGGACCGGTTTGTGCGAAATGTGCTGTACGCCATTGGCAACTCAGGCCTGCAGGGGTTGATACCGATTGCACAGGATTTGACAGAGGATCCGGATTCAGCCGTGGCAGATGCCGCGCGCTGGGCGGTCAAACAACTCTCCTAGGTGCCGCAAACAGGCTGGACGTGTCGGTGCAAACCGCTAAACCCAATCACAGCGAACAGGAAGGAGAACCCGATGGCGCTGGCTTTGGGGGTTGATACAGGCGGAACCTATACGGATGCGGTGCTGGTCCGGGATGAGACTGAGGTGATTGCTTCAGCCAAATCTCTGACAACACGAGCTGATCTGGCGATTGGCGTTGGCAAGGCGATTTCTGCGGTTCTGACGCAGGCTCAGGTGTCACCGGAGCAGATCTCAATGGCGTCGCTGTCAACGACATTGGCCACGAATGCGCTGGTCGAAGGGCAGGGTGGCCGGGTTGCCCTTGTCTATATCGGGTTCAGGGAAGGAGATCTGGAAAAGCATGGTCTGCGGGATGCTTTGAAAGGGGATCCAGCTTTGGTTGTGGCGGGCGGTCACACGCATGCGGGAACAGAGGCCAGGCCATTGGATGTTCAGGCGGTAGAAGCCTTTTTAGACTCTAATTCTGGTATCTGCGGCTTCGCGGTGGCCGGTCAGTTCGCCACCAGAAACCCGGCGCATGAACTTGAGGTCGCCCGCATTATTACTGATCGGACGGGTGCGCCGGTGACATGTTCGCACCATCTGTCGGCCAAGTTGAATGGCCCAAAACGTGCGGTGACTGCGGTGCTGAATGCACGGTTGATTGGCATGATCGACCGCTTGATCGGACGGGCACAGGATCAGCTTGTGACGCTAGGAATTTCAGCGCCAATGATGGTGGTTCGAGGCGACGGAGCGTTGATGAGCGCCGAACAGGCGCGGGATCGACCGATTGAAACGATTTTGAGCGGCCCTGCGGCCTCGATCGTCGGGGCGCGCTGGCTAACGGGAGCCGAGAACGCGCTGGTATCAGATATCGGTGGTACCACGACCGATGTCGCCTTGATCCGGGATGGCAAGCCCGCCATTGATCCCGAAGGTGCCAGGGTTGGCGGCTTTCGCACCATGGTGGAGGCCGTCGCAATGCGGACCCACGGGTTGGGCGGGGACAGTCAGGTACATGTTGTAACCGAAGGGCTGGGCGGGGGCATCTTCCTGGGACCGCGCCGTGTTTTGCCCGTATCTCTGATCGCGTCAGAAGCGCCCGACGAGGTTCACACGGCCTTGGATGCGCAGTTGCGGGCCCCAACCGTGGGTGAACATGACACCCGGTTCGCACGTCTGGTACCGGGTGTTCATGCCGAAGGTCTGGGGGCAAGGGAAACCGCCCTGGTGGATCGCTTGGGGCAGAAGGTCCTGCCGCTGTCCGATTTGCTTAAAACGCGGATGGAGACAGGCGCACTTACTCGTTTGATGGATCGTGGAATCGTTCAGGTATCCGGCGTGACACCTTCGGATGCCAGCCATGTTCTGGGCCGTTTGGATGCCTGGGACGCAGAGGCTGCACGCAAAGCGCTGGAACTGGTGGCGCGAAAACGGATTGGCACCGGTGATATGCTGGCTGCAACACCGGATCTGTTGGCGCAGATGATCGTTGATCAGCTGACCGAACAGACCTCTTTGACCTTGTTAGAGACCGCTTTTTCAGAAGAAGCCGAGGATTTCGGCGTTCTGGCACCCGATCTGGCCCGGCATGTTTTGACGCGGAAAGGTCTGGCCGGGCATCGCGGTTTGGTGGCGCTGGACGCGGCACTGAATGTGGATGTGATCGGTCTTGGGGCGTCGGCCCCCAGCTATTACCCCGCAGTCGGGGAAAGATTGCGATGCCGCATGATTCTGCCGGAACACACGGGCGTGGCCAATGCGATTGGAGCTGTGGTTGGCAGGCTGACACTGCGCCGGGCCGGGACCGTCACCGCGCCATCCGAAGGGCGGTACAGGGTGCATCTTGAAGACGGGCCTCAGGACTTTAGCGATTCTGACGAGGCGATGGCACTGCTGGAATCCATCCTGAGGGATGAGGCGGAAGGAGAAGTGCGCGGAGCCGGTGCCGAGGATATCCGAGTGATCGTCGACCGGGATATCCGCACCGCCCGCATCGAAGCGCAGGAGGTCTTTGTTGAGGCAATGATCACCGTCGAGGCCAGTGGAAGGCCGCGGGTGGCGTCTGACTAGCCCCTGATCCGGGGCTAATCCTTACTCGGCCGCGTCGCGTTTGGGCAGAACCCAATCCGGGCGCGGGAAATGGCAGGTATAGCCGTTCGGGATGCGTTCAAGATAATCCTGATGCTCGGACTCGGCCTCCCAGAAATCGCCAACGGGTTCAATCTCGGTCACGACTTTGCCGGGCCAGATGCCACTGGCATTCACATCGGCAATGGTGTCCAGGGCGACCTGTTTCTGGGCGTCATCGACATAATAAATGGCCGAGCGATAGCTCATCCCCATGTCGTTCCCTTGCCGGTTCACCGTAGTCGGGTCATGGATCTGAAAGAAAAATTCGAGCAGATCGCGATAGGTGGTCACGGTAGGATCGTAAAAGATCTCGATCGCCTCGGCATGGGTGCCATGGTTGCGATAAGTGGCGTTGGGCACGTCTCCACCAGTATATCCGACGCGAGTGCGGAAAACGCCCGGGCGTTTGCGGATCAGATCCTGCATGCCCCAAAAGCAGCCCCCGGCAAGAACGGCGCGATGTTCGGTCATTCGATCTCCTCCACATGAATCAGGAATTCGCCATAGCCTTCGGCTTCCATCTGATCGCGATGGACGAACCGTAATGAGGCTGAGTTGATACAGTATCGCAGCCCGCCATGTTCGCGGGGGCCGTCGGGAAATACATGCCCCAAATGGCTATCGCCATGTTTCGAGCGAACTTCGGTCCGGATCATACCCAGCGAGGCATCGCGCAGTTCTTCAACATGCTCATGCACGATTGGTTTGGTGAAACTGGGCCAGCCGCAGCCGGATTCGTACTTGTGCGCCGAGGCGAACAAAGGCTCACCCGAGACGATATCCACGTAGATGCCGGGTTCTTTGTTATTCAGCAGTTTGCCAGTTCCGGGCCGTTCGGTGCCGCTGTTTTGCGTGACGTGGTATTCCTCGGGCGACAATGCGGCGACGGCCTCAGGGGATTTGGTGTAACGGGTCATTGCTCCTCCGGACTTCTGGTGGTTCGCATAATAGATGGGGATTATTGGCGGAAAGCAAAGGGTGTTCTGCCGGGCTCGCGCAGTTGTGCAAGGTCAGGCTGGTTTTCTGCCGGGTTGGCGAGACAGTTGCACCGCCAGAATGCCCAGTGTTGTGATAAGAACCCCGACCGCATCCAGCGGCCCCAGTTTTTCGCCCAACAAGATCGCGGCGATGGTGACACCAAAGACCGGGTTGAGAAAGTGAAACGTGGCCGCCCGGGTTGCGCCGATCCGATCCAGCAGCAGGAACCAGATGAACGTGGCCAGAAGGCCGGGAAACAGAGTTGTATAGGTGAAGGCCAGGACCAGCGGCACCGTCAAGTGGAAATGAATCGTTTCGAATACCGGTGCTGCAACAAACAGAATGGCCGATCCGACCAGCATCTGTAAGCCAACCACCATCATGAAATTCCCGCCCGATGTCGCCCCACGCACTGCGAGCGTGGCAAATGTCAGCGCAAGCGCTCCAATGCCACAAAGCATGACGCCGAACAGATCAACGCCGTCGCCGATCCGACTGCTCATGATCAGAGCAACACCGGCGAACCCGGCACACAGGCCGACAATTCCAACTGGCCGTAATCTGTCGCCCATAAACAGCCAACTGGCCAAGGCAACCAGCAATGGCATGGTCGAGGCGATGATGGCGGCAACAGAGGCCTCGATTGTTTGCATCGCATAGAAGTTTAGGCCCAAATAAAGGGCATTTTGACAAATCCCGAACAGGATGGTGGCATACCATTGTGACCGCGTCAGCCGCCAGCTTTGACCCATCGCCCGTGCAATCACGACGCCAATCAAACCCGAGATCAGAAACCGCAGAGCCAGGGAAAACAACGGCGATGCGTCCGCCACGATGATCCGGGCCGAGGTGAAGGCCGAAGACCAGATAAACGCAAATGTCAGCCCCATGGCCATTGCGCGAAAATCCATCGCGACCCCCTGTTCAGATTTTCGCGCACTGTTGACCGAATAAGCGCGCGCCGCAAGCAGTGCTGTTTTTATTGATTGATCAGCCAATAAACTATAACAGCGTCATGAACTGACATTAATGGGAGGATTGTCGGTGCTATTGGAGTACATACTATCATTTGGCGTCTTGCTGGCGTTGGGCCTTGTTGCCTTCTTTGTGGTGAAGTGGTGGAATCTGCGGATCGTCGGCGTAACGCCGGTTCATCTGTTCACCTTCATCGCGATTCTGTTCACATCCGGGTTGGATGTCGGCCTGATCATGTTTCCGCTGACCGAATTCGGCGGCTATGCCGAAGACCCCGCCTATGCGTTTGCCAACCCACTGGCGATCGAATTCGGGTTCTGGGGCTTTCTGATCTGGGCGTTCTACTTTCTGACCGCGTTCTATTTCTGTGTCATCGAGCCGCGCGTGAAGTTCTTTGAAATCCCGCTGGTCAAGCTGATCAACAATGTGGTCATCATCGGCACCTGCGCTTTCACCGCCAGCCTGTTCCTGATCTACCTGCCCGGCTACCTGCCCGAGGTCGGAGACGGCGAGTCAGTGGTCACCACCTTCTATGTCATCGTGTTTGTCGTCATTCTGGCAGCGGCCTATTCTTCGACCGACCTGAAATACGTGCGTATCCTGTCGGTGGGCTCGACCTTTTTGTTCCTGGCACTGATCCTGGGCATGTGGGTTGCTGCGGGCATGAGCGTGAATGGCTTTGTGGAAACCGGAAGCAATGTTGGTGCCTATTTCACCAACCTGCACAAGTTTGTCCTGCCGCTAACCGATTATCACGCCTTCTACCTGTTCTGGTGGTTTGCCTGGTCGATCATGATCGGCCAGTTCACATCTCGCTTTGTAGGTGGGCTGAAGACCTGGCAGCTACTGGCTGCTCTGCTGATCTTTCCGTCGATACCTTTGGCGATCTGGTTCACCGTTCTCTACTATTACCACCTGAACGGCATCAGCACTGCAGGCATCACCAACATTGCGATGGTGATTGTGGGCGTGACCTTCGTGATCAACTCACTGGATTCGTTGATCAGGCTCTATACGGACAACCTGAACATGACAGTCGCCCGCTTTGGTAAAGCGATCTATGTGGCGGGCAATGTTGTGCTGCTGTTCGTCCTGACCTTGCTGTTCCAAAGCCAGTGGTTGCAGATCCAGTGGATCGGCGCAGTTGTTGTCGGCCTCTATCTGGCCTGTGTGGTTTATATCCTGATCACCAAACGCAAAGAGGTGCTGAGCATAACTGGGATGCCCGAAGACCGTGATCTGGATTTCCACAAGGTCGAGACGGTTCACTGATCAACATCGAGAAAAAGCTAATACGGGCGCCTCGGTGCCCGTATTTTTTTGGCCGCGACTGTGTAAGCAATGCGGAAAGGGTCAAAAAGGCCAAACAAAGCGACACGTGTGAAATCACAAACTTGCAATATCTTTTACTTATGTTGGCTTAGTTCAATCGTCACTCACTGAAGAGCTCTCTTGAGGCTCCATCTTCCTTGGAGTTGATAACATTAATGGTCCCTCAGGCGCGTTTTTCACCAATCGTGGCCACACCCAGAACAGACAGGACCTTGGCCTCGATCTGTTCAGCATTCATACCGGCAACCGCATACATATCCGCCGGGTTTGCCTGATCAATGAAGATATCCGGAAACACCATCGAGCGGTATTTAAGGCCCTGATCAAACACACCCTCATCGGCCAGTAGCTGCGCCACATGGCTGCCGAAACCGCCAATCGCACCCTCTTCGATGGTGATCAGCGCCTCATGATCGGAGGCCAGATTCAGGATCAGGTCGCGGTCCAGCGGTTTGGCGAAACGTGCATCGGCTATGGTAGGGGTTATGCCGCGTGCGGATAGGGCCTCGGCGGCTTTTTGTACTTCGGCCAAGCGCGTACCGAATGACAGCAGTGCCACACGCGCGCCCTTCTGAATTATCCGGCCTTTGCCGATTTTAAGCACTTCACCACGCTCGGGCAGGTCCACGCCCACGCCTTCACCGCGGGGATAGCGGAAGGCGATCGGGCCTTCGTCGTGGGCGACGGCGGTGGCCACCATATGCATCAGCTCGGCCTCGTCTGCGGCGGCCATCACGACCATGCCCGGTAGGTTGGCCAGATAGGCAATGTCAAACGATCCGGCATGGGTCGCCCCATCAGCGCCCACCAGACCAGCGCGGTCGATGGCAAATCGCACGGGCAGGCGCTGAATGGCCACATCATGCACGACCTGATCATAGCCGCGTTGCAGGAAGGTCGAATACATGGTGCAGAACGGCTTCATCCCACCGGCAGCCAAAGCCGCCGAGAACGTCACACCATGCTGTTCCGCAATCGCTACATCGAAACAACGTGACGGGTAGCGTTCGGCAAACAGGTTCAACCCAGTTCCATCGGGCATGGCGGCGGTGACGGCGACGATCTTATCGTCCCGCGCGGCTTCTTCCACCAGCGTCTTGCCGAAGACCGAAGTATAGGACGGTGCGTTTGACGGCGCCTTCTTTTGCTCACCCGTCACAACATCGAATTTCGCGGTCGCGTGACCCTTGTCGCGGGCCTGCTCGGCGGGGGCATAGCCCTTGCCCTTTTTTGTCAACACATGGATCAGGATCGGGCCGGTCGCCCGTGCCTTGACCGTGCGCAGCACCGGCAGCAATTGGTCCATATCGTGCCCGTCAATCGGGCCGAGATAGGAAAAGCCCAGTTCTTCGAACAATGTACCGCCTACGGCCATGCCCTTGAGCATTTCCTTGGCGCGTTTGGCGCCTTCGCGGAACGGTTCCGGCAACAAGGACACCGCGCCCTTGGCGGCGGCCTTCAGATCGTGGAACGGTTCTTCGGCATAGATGCGCGACAGATAACTGGACAGGGCGCCAACCGGCGGTGCGATGCTCATTTCATTGTCGTTGAGGATAACGATCAGGCGCTTTTTCAGGTGGCCCGCATTGTTCATCGCCTCAAACGCCATACCCGCCGACATCGAGCCATCGCCGATTACCGCAATCGCATCGCCTAGGCCTTCAGGTGTGACACCACCCAGATCACGCGCTACGGCAAAGCCAAGGGCCGCACTGATCGAGGTGCTGGAATGCGCCGCGCCAAACGGGTCATAGGGGCTTTCGCTGCGCTTGGTGAACCCGCTCAACCCGCCGGGTTGGCGCAGGGTACGGATCCGGTCGCGCCGCCCGGTCAGGATTTTATGCGGATAGCACTGGTGCCCGACATCCCAGATGATTTTGTCACGCGGCGTATCGAATACCGCATGCAGCGCGGTGGTCAGTTCCACCACGCCCAGACCCGCACCCAGATGCCCGCCGGTGACCGACACGGCCGAGATCGTCTCGGCCCGTAATTCCTGCGCCACCTGATGCAGCTGCGCGTCCGAAAACTGCCGCAGGTCGGCCGGGCGGTTCACAAGATCCAGCAGAGGAGTGTTCGGGCGGTCAGACATATGGCGCGTTCCTGGCTTAGCTGTCCCGGGCAATAACGAAGCGGGCGGCGTCCTTCAAGGTTTCAGCCGACGCGCCATAGCCTTCCAACGCGGCGCAGGCCTGTTCCACCAGCTCCGCGGCACGGGTTCTGGCGGCGTCGAGGCCCAGCAGAGACACAAACGTGGCCTTTCCCGCCTCGGCATCCTTCTGAAGGCGCTTGCCCGCAATTTCGGCGTTACCCTCTATATCCAAGATGTCATCTGCGATTTGAAAAGCAAGACCAAGGGATTGGGCATATTGGCGCAAGGGCGCAAGATCAGCTTGGGCCAGACGCGCGCCGGCGCATGCAGACCACTCGATCAGCGCTCCGGTTTTTCCTGCCTGCAAATGGGTGATTTCTTCCAGCGTCAGCGGAGAGTCTGCCGATTCCGCCGCGATATCCAGCGCCTGGCCCAGCACCATGCCCTGCGCTCCGCTTGCCTGCGCCAGAGACAAGGCCAATTCCGCGCGAATTTCGGCGGGGCCAATTTCGGGACGGGTGCAAAGTTCGAATGCCAGCGTCTGCAACGCGTCGCCTGCCAAAACCGCGATGCCCTCATCCCATTTCACATGAACTGTCGGGCGCCCGCGACGCAAATCGTCGTCATCCATGCAGGGCAGGTCATCATGCACCAGAGAATAGGCGTGCAACGCCTCGATCCCCGTGGCAGGCCAGATCGCCCGCGCTGTATCCACATCATGCAGCCGCGCGCTTTCCAGCACCAAAAACCCGCGCAGACCTTTGCCGCCTTGCGTGGCATAGGCCATCGCCTGTGTCACATCCAGATAGTCCAGCGCGCCCAGAACCAGATCAAAATGACCCTGAATCAGCGTCGCATCCTGCACCAGTCTTTCGCGAAACATTTACTGGCCTTCGACAACCGTCGTCCCGGTCGGTTGACCATCGGCGTCCAAGGTGATCGCGGCCACTTTTTCCTCGGCCCGCTTCAGTTCATCCTCGCAGCGTTTCTTCAGCGCTGCACCCCGTTCATACAAGGCGATGGACTGGTCCAGCGCCACATCTCCACGCTCCAGCTGGCCGACAACGGCCTCAAGCTCTTTCATCGCCTGTTCGAATGTCATCTGGTCAACGGGTGTATCTGTCATCGGGCTGCCTTCATCAACTCTTCCACATGGGCACGGGTGGCCTCGGCCAGCGCTTTCAGATCATACCCGCCCTCCAAAGTCGAGACGATACGTCCCGCGCAATGCTCATCGGCAATCTTGCACAATTCGGCAGTGATCCAGGCGAAATCTTCGGTGGCCCAGTTCAGATTGGCCAGCGGATCATCCTGATGGGCGTCAAACCCGGCAGAGATTATGATCAGCTCGGGTTTGAAGGCGCGCAGTCGCGGGAAAGCCAATGTTTCATAGGCGGCGCGCATCTTGGCGCCGCCGGTTCCGGGGGGCAATGGAATATTCAGGACGTTGTCAAAGGCGCCGGTCTCGTCGGAGCGGCCTGATCCCGGCCACAAGGGCATCTGTTGGCTGGTGATCACCAACGCGCGCGGCTCATCCCAAAGCAAATCCTGCGTGCCATTGCCGTGATGCACATCGAAATCCACCACAGCGACGCGACGCAGACCGTGATGATCCAACGCGTGTTTCACCCCCAATGCGGCGTTGCCGAACAGGCAGAACCCCATGGCGGTTTCATTCTCGGCGTGATGGCCGGGAGGGCGAATGGCACAGAACGCATTTGGGGCTTCTCCGCCCAGCACTAAATCCACGGCTTTTACCACAGCCCCTGCAGCCCTATAGGCCGCATCTACAGATCCCGGCGACATGAATGTATCGCCGTCCACCTGCCGGAATCCCTCTGTCGGGCGACTTTTGCGGATGTCGCGAATATGGCTTTCGGGGTGAATACGCAGCAGGTCGTCATCGGCTGCAAGCGGCGCGGTCACACGATCCAGGTCCAGCCTATCCAGCGCATGAAGGATATGTTCCAGTCGCGCGACTTGTTCCGGATGCCCCTCGGGTGTCACGTGCCCAAGACAATCCGCATGGGTCAAAAGGGCAGTTTTCATCACAATCCCCTGTTCATCTGGTCAAAATACCTTCGCCGAAGGCAAAGAACCGCCACGCAGCGGCTCAATCAATCCGGTGCCAGCATGTACCCGGCCCCGCGCACGGTCTGCAGGTACCGGGGTTGTTTCGGGTCTTGCTCGATCTTGCGTCTCAGCCGTGTGATCTGCACATCCACGGCACGCTCCTGCGCCTGACCCTTATCACGGCCCAGATCCTCGACCAGCTTGGCGCGACTGATAGGGGCGCCGGCTTGGGCCGAGAAAATCTTCATCAGCTGGCTTTCCGTTGCGGTTAGGCGGACCGTTTCTTCTCCCCGCCACATCTCACCGCGCTCAACATCATAGCGGATCGGGCCGAGATGCAGAATCTTGGATGCGGCATCCTGTGCCGGGGTTTCCGGCATCCGGCGCAGGATCGCATTGATCCGCAACAAAAGCTCTTTGGGCTCGAACGGTTTGGCCAGATAATCATCGGCCCCCGCCTCAAGCCCGGCGATACGGTGTTCGGTTTCGCCCCGCGCCGTCAGCAACAGGATCGGGGTGGTGTGGGTCTCGCGCAGGGCTCTGGTCAGGCTGACACCATCTTCGCCGGGCATCATCACATCCAGAACGATCATGTCGAAATCCAGCCCCGACAGCACCCGACGTGCATGGGCCGCATCCCGCGCCGCGGTCACCAGAAACCCGTTTCGCATCAGGAATTTCTTGAGCAGATCGCGAATACGCTCGTCATCGTCAACGATCAACAGATGGGCATCCATATCACTCATGAGGTCGTATCCCGCAATTTGGTATAGGCATGACGCATATCAGCATCCATCATTGCTTCAAGCACTTTGCGAAACCCAGACACCGCTTCTGGGCCTGCGTCCTTATAGGCCGCGCGCATCCGTACGCGCTGGGCCTCGGACAGCCTGGTTTCAAGCGCCCTCCCGGCTTCGGTCAGAAACAGGTGCCGTTCGCGCTTGTCCACTGTACCGACCCTGCTTTCGACCAACCCATCGTCAATCAATGTCCGAAGGACCCGGTTCAGAGACTGTTTCGTCACCCCAAGAATAGCAAGCAGGTTATTGACGGTCGTCCCCGGTGCGCGATTTATAAAGTGGATAGCACGGTGGTGTGCCCGCCCATAGGCCAGCTGTGTCAGAATGCGATCCGGGTCCGCCGTGAACCCGCGATAGGCAAAAAACATCGCCTCGATCCCCTGCCGCAGCTGTTCATCCGTAAGAAACAACAGGCTTTCTCCGCCAAAGGCCTGGGCGGGGCGGGTATCTGACATAGTCTGCCTCATTCGTTACACAGGTCCGAGTTTATGTCAGCGTTGTTGACATTCCAAGAGCGGACAGGTATCGAATCGCAGTTTTTGCGCAACTTTATGTCCACTTCGGACCTATATTGCGCAATAATCGGAATATTCAACCCAGGCAGGGAGGTTTCGCATGGCGGGGTATGATGATCGTGACGGTGTCATCTGGATGGATGGAGAACTTGTGCCCTGGCGCGAGGCGAATGTCCACATTCTGAGCCATGCGATGCACTATGCGTCTTCGGTCTTTGAGGGCGAGCGGGCCTATAACGGCAAAATTTTCAAAAGTCGGGAGCATTCTGAACGGCTGGTCGCCTCGGCCAAGGCGCTGGACATGCCGATGCCCTATACGATCGACCAGATCGAAGCGGCAAAGGAAGGCGCGCTGAAGGCAAGTGGCTTGCAGGACGCCTATGTCCGTGCGCTGGTTTGGCGTGGTTCGGGTGAGGATATGGGCGTGGCCTCGGCCAAGAACCCGGTCCGCATGGCCGTAGCGGTCTGGCCCTGGGGTGCCTATTACGGCGACGCCAAGATGCAGGGCGCCAAGCTGGATATCGCGGAATGGAAGCGGCCCAGCCCTGAAACCATCCCGGTCCATGCCAAGGCGGCCGGGCTTTACATGATATGCACCATTTCCAAGCATAAGGCCGAGGCCAAGGGCTGCTCGGATGCGCTGTTCATGGACTGGCGTGGTTATGTTGCCGAGGCGACCGGGGCGAACGTCTTCTTTGTGATGGACGGCGAAGTTCATACCCCGCTGGCCGATTGCTTTTTGAACGGGATTACCCGCCAGACAGTGATCCAGATGCTAAAAGACAAAGGCATCACGGTGCATGAGCGCCGCATCAAACCCGAAGAGATGGCCGATTTTGAACAATGCTGGCTGACCGGTACTGCGGCCGAGGTCACGCCTGTGGGCCAGATCGGCGACTATACGTTCGAGGTCGGTGACCTCACCCGCGAAATCGCCGCAGATTATGAGGCGCTGGTCCGCGCCTGATCGCAGATTTGAGACAGATAGAGCCCCCGCGATTTCGCTGGGGTTTTTCTTTGCCGTTCATTCGCAATTCATTGCAGATCGTACAGGTAACTGGACGAACGCGTGGCGGGGTGTAGGTTACGGTAATGTTAGACCTTCTCAGCGATATCCTCACCCGTCTGTCCTTGCGCGGGACGTTTTACTTCCGCACTTCTTTTACGCCTCCGTTCGGGATTCAGGTTCCAGCCTTTGAAAACGTCGCCCGGTTTCATTTTGTTCAACGGGGTGAGCTTCATGTTTTCGTCTCTAATACAGCGGGAACTCTGCGTTTGAAGCAGGGTGATCTGATCCTGATTCCCCATGGTACGGCCCATGCGTTGCTGTGCAACGAAGTCAAGCCGTTGGACGCTTTGCCTCTGGAGCAGGTGCTGGAAGATGCGGGTTACACGGGGGATGGGGTTTTGATCTATGGCGGAGAGGACAAAGGTCGTGACACGCAACTGATCTGCGGCCACTTCTCGTTCACCGGCCCTCCGGGTCGACAAGGTACCGGGCATATGTTGCTGGATCGGTTGCCGCCTTACATCCTGATCGAGAATTACGGCGAAGAGGCTGGGGCCTGGTTCGAGTCCACCCTGCGCATGATCGGATCCGAGGTCAGCGGCGCGCGTATCGGTGGCGACCTGATCGCGTTGAAACTGTCCGAAGTGCTGTTCGCGCAGGCCATCCGTGCTTATCTTGAGTATCAAAGCCCAAGTGACTCGGCCCTGGCAGGATTTGCAGATCCGCGAATTTCACGCGCGCTGACCGCGTTTCACCGCGCACCAGCGGAAGAATGGAGCGTTGAGACCCTGGCCCGAGAGGCCGCTATGTCCCGCACGGCCTTTGCCCAGCTCTTTGCTGAAAAGATGGGGGCCACGCCCATGCAATACCTCACCGATTGGCGGATGCAGATTGCCTGTCAGGGATTGGTCGAAAGCCGCTGGAACGTTTCCGATGCGGCGGCCGAGGTGGGGTATGCCTCTGAGGCCGCGTTTTCCCGCGTGTTCAAGAAACAGATCGGTCTGTCACCGGCGGCTTATCGAGCCATGCATTGATCCTCCATCATTCTGAACGATCTGCAAGGTTTCATGGACGATCCAGAATTAAGCGTTCGACCTACTT
Source organism: Ruegeria sp. CDSB022 (assembly GCF_059611145.1). Lineage (NCBI taxonomy): Bacteria > Pseudomonadati > Pseudomonadota > Alphaproteobacteria > Rhodobacterales > Roseobacteraceae > Ruegeria > Ruegeria sp. CDSB022. Next base: position 50,159 of record NZ_JBXWOZ010000017.1, read on the forward strand.
GTCCTAGTTTGAGATCATCTCAAACTAGGAAAGGAAAATGCAATGTCTCTCCGTTTCGTTACCCGCAATATTCATGCCTATCTCGATTACCCGGTTGCCATCGCTCTGATGGCGCTGCCGTTTGTTCTGGGGTTGGGTCAGTCCAATCCGATGGCCCTGTGGCTGTCGGTTGTGACCGGCATTGCAGCATTTGTCCTGACCGTATTGACCGATCATCATCTGGGGATTTGGAAGGTATTGCCTTATCGCGTCCACCTAGGCGTCGATCTGCTGGTCGGGGTGGTGTTTCTGGCGGCACCCAGCCTGTTTGGGTTTCAGGGTCTGGATGCGATATTCTACTGGCTGAACGGCGCGGCGGTGGTGGCGGTCATCTCGCTCAGCGCGCCAGAGCAAGAGGCGTTTGCTTGAACAGGCACATGCCCTGACGCCTCGATACCTTTGCTTCCCACTCGGAAAACAAAGCCGCCCGTTCAAACAACGGGCGGCTTATCGCGGTGACCTTGATAAAGCGCTCAGAAATCCACGCCGCGCTGAGCTTTGATTCCGGCCTGAAACGGGTGCTTTTCTTCGGTCATCTCAGTGACCAGATCAGCATAGTCACGCAGCGCCTGCGGGGCGTCGCGGCCGGTCAGGAACACGCTGGTCTTGTCGGACCGCGCCTTCAATCCGCCAATCACCTGATCCACCGTCAGATATTCATACCGCAGGGCAATATTGATCTCGTCCAGCACGACCAGATCATACTCACCGCTTTCCATCAGTGCCCGCGCCTTGTCAAAAGCAGCGTTGGCAGCAGCGATATCGCGTTCGCGGTCCTGAGTGTCCCAGGTAAATCCTTCGCCCATCGTGTGCCAGGTGACCAAGTCGCGCTCTTCAAAGAACCGTCGCTCACCGGTTTTCCACTTGCCCTTGATGAACTGTACGACGGCAACTTTCTGACCCCATCCCAGCGCTCGGATCACGACACCAAACGCGGCCGAGGATTTGCCCTTGCCCTTGCCGGTATTGATCAGCACCAGACCACGGCCCGGGTCGACGGCCTCGGACACTTTTTTGCGGTGCTTGGCCTGCACCTGCTGCATCTTTTCTTTGTGATCCTGCGCGTCGCTCATTCGGGCACCTCTGAGATTGTTGGGCCCAAACTAGGGCAAGATTGAAAAAGGTAAAGTCACGCTTTGTGATCGGTCAGGGACCGGGCCTTGCCGCGTTCCAGTCCCAGCTGGTGTTCGCGCCAGATCACGACCACATTGCCCGCTATCACCAGCGTCGCACCCAACAGGATCGCAAGCGTCGGCAGCTCATCAAACCAGATATAGCCGATGAATATGGCAAACAGCATGGTGGTATAGTCATAAGGCGCCAGCATTGAGGCCTGACCAAAGCGATAGGACGAGGTGACCAGAATCTGTGCAACACCGCCGATCAACCCCATTATGATCATAATTAGAGCCTGATTAAGTGTTGGCATGGTCCAACCCCAAAACGCGGTCAGAGCTGAAAGCAGGGTAGCGGTCATCGAGAAATAGAACACGATCGCGGCCGGGTGATCCACCTTGACCAGCTGCCGGATGTGGATCTGAACAAAGGCACGGGCGAGTGTGGCCGCCAGCACGCAAAGCGCCCCGATTGTGGCTGCCATCTCCATCTGGGTGGTGCCCAGCCTTGGCCAAACCATAATCAGCACGCCCAACAATCCCAGCGCGACGGCACCGATGCGGATCATGCGAATGCGCTCGCCCAGAATCAGCGCGGCTAGGATCAGGGTGAAGATCGGCGTGGCATAGCCTATCGCTGTTACCTCGGGGAGTGGCAACAGGCTGAGACCCGTAAAGGTCAAACCCATGGCGCTAGTGCCCAGAACGCCGCGCCAGAAATGACCCATCGGCTTTTTGACCACAAAGCCCTGCGCCAGCTCTCCGCGCCAAAGCAACCAGGCAATGATGACGGGAATGGCGAAGAGCGACCGGAAAAACACCAGTTCGCCGGGCGGGAAATCTTCGGACAGGGCCTTGACCAGTGCAGACATTGAGGTGAACAGAACCAACGCGGCCAGTTTCAGGCCCACTGCAAGCATGGGTCGGTGGGAAGTCAGGGATTGTGCCATTGGCCGAGAACCTGAGCCTTTGACTGCGAAAGATCAACGATTGGATTGTACCAATCAGGCAGATTTCCACGTGTCGGGCAGGGGTTGGCCGATCTCTTCGCTGAACGCCTCAAGAAACCGGATCATCCGTGCCACACGCGCCTGTGCCAATTCGCGCCCGGTGGGCGTCAGCATGTCTGCCGGCAGGCTCAACAGTTTGACCTTCCAGTGATCAATCGAGAATTGCTGATCATTCAGATCGCGGGCAGTGGCAAAAGCATCCTCGGGATCATACAGGTCGCGACCTAGATCACCTGAAACAGCGAAGTTGCGCGCAATGCCGATGGCCCCCAGTGCATCAAGCCGATCTGCATCGCGTAGGATGCGGGCCTCGGGTGTTTCTGGCGGTATCCCGGCCGAGAAACTGTGTGCAGCAATGGCGTGCTGGATGGCGTCGATCTCGGGTCGTGAAAACGTCAATTCCTCCAGAATAGGCACTGACTTGGCAGCAGACCGGCGTGAGGCCAAGTGGCGGTCGGGGTCATCTTTGGGCAGGTTGACCAGGTCATGAAGATAGCTTGCCGCAAGCAGAACCCGGATATCCGCTTGCGTGTCCGCGATGGCCTGTACATTGATCCAAACGCGATCCAGATGCGCCAGATCGTGGGCAGGATCTGTTGTCATGCGCTGCGCGACGATGCCGCGCAGCCGGGCGCGCAGCTCAGCCGATATGGCCACGGTTCTCGCCGATCTGACCCCGGTGCAACAGCAGGTGGTCAAGGATTACGCAGGCCATCATCGCTTCGCCAACCGGAACCGCACGGATGCCGACGCAAGGGTCATGGCGGCCTTTGGTGATGATCTCGGTCTCTTCTCCGGACTTGGTGATCGTTTTGCGCGTGGTCAGAATCGACGAGGTCGGTTTGACCGCAAAGCGTACGACTATATCCTGCCCGGTCGAAATCCCGCCCAGTATGCCGCCTGCGTGGTTCGAGCTGTATTGCGGGCCATTCTGCCCCATGAAAATCTCATCGGCATTGGCCTCGCCGGTCAGTTCAGCGGCGGCCATGCCTTCGCCGATCTCAACACCTTTGACAGCGTTGATCGACATCATCGCTGCGGCCAGATCAGTGTCTAACTTGGCATAAACTGGCGCACCAATCCCGGCAGGGACACCACGCGCGACGACCTCAACCACTGCCCCGACTGAATTGCCGGACTTGCGTAACCCGTCTAAATAGGCGGCCCAATCCTCGGCGGCTGTCGCATCGGGCGTCCAGAATGGGTTCTGTTCAATCTGTGACCAATCGAAATTCGTGCGGTCGATCTTATGCGGGCCGATCTGGGTCATGTACCCGGTGATCTGCACATTCGGCGCGATCTGCTTGATCGCTTCGCGGGCCAGGCCCCCGGCGGCAACGCGCGAGGCGGTTTCGCGCGCCGAGCTGCGGCCACCGCCGCGATAATCGCGGATACCGTATTTTTGCCAATAGGTGATATCAGCATGGCCCGGGCGGAACTTTTCCATGATATCGCCGTAGTCTTTTGACCGCTGATCGGTGTTCTCGATCATCAGCTGGACCGGAGTTCCGGTCGTCTGCCCTTCGAACACGCCGGACAGGATTTTCACCTGATCGGGCTCGCGCCGCTGGGTGGTGTATTTATTCTGTCCTGGTTTGCGCTTGTCCAGCCAGTGCTGGATCACCTCTGCGTCGATGGTCACCCCCGGCGGGCAGCCATCAACAGTGGCACCCAAGGCGGGCCCGTGGCTTTCACCCCAAGTGGTGACGCGGAAAAGATGGCCAAAGCTGTTCATCGACATAAGGCGTGCTCCTTCTGAGCATCGTGATTAGCGGGCAAGGCCCGTAGCCTCAAGCGGATTTGCGGTTGGGGGCCAGCACCCCAACTCTTTCCGGTCAGGCCGCCGAGGACAGCTGCGTCCGCATGGCGGTGATTTTCAACGCCGCCTGTGCCGCCTCGCGCCCCTTATCCACGAAATGCGCGCGGTAGATGGTATTGTGGTGGTCCGTCTCTTGATACTGGTGCGGCGTCAGCGAAACAGACAGAACCGGAACGCAGGTATCCAGACCTGCGCGCATCAGCCCATCGACCACAGCTTGCGCTACGAAATCATGCCGGTAGATGCCGCCATCCACCACAAAGGCCGCGCAGGTAACAGCTGCATAGCGCCCAGTCTGGGCAAGATCGCGGGCCAGCAGGGGCATTTCGAACGCGCCTGGAACGTCGAACACGTCCACCTGATCGGCGGGTATCAATTCCAGAAACCCGTCGAGTGCACGGTCGACAATATCGGCATGCCAACTGGCCTTAACAAACGCATAGCGGGTGTGTGTCATCAAGATCTCCTTCCGGTTTGGTGGTCTGCTGGCGGTTGCGAAAACCGGTTCCCACTTTTCGCTGCCAGCACGACATGACACGTCACCCAAGGCGATCACGAGCAGGCGCGCGGGGTTACCGGCACACTGCACGTTCTCTTTCATCCGGACTGTAACCGTCGGCTCTGGCCTCTCACCAGATCTGCTGACACCCCGAAAAGGGGCCGCTCGCGGGCTTACGGGTCATCGCCCGCATACCGCCGGTGGGGAATTCCGCCCCGCCCTGAGAACGAGGCGCACCTTGCCAATAGGTGCGCTGTTCTGCAAGAGCTTTTGCAGGAGGACCGCCATGCACCCCAATCCCGCCTTCCGCGCCGAGGATCGTGACCGTCATATTGCTTTTGCGCGCGAGCGCGCATTTGGTGTTTTGGCTTTGTCAGCGGACCAGGGGCCTTTGCTTAGCCATGTGCCGTTTCTGTTGTCAGAAGATGGCGCAGAAGCCTCGCTGCATCTGGTGCGGTCCAATCCGATCGTCCGGGCATTGAACGAACCGCGCACGGTTCGAATCGCTGTATCGGGGCCTGACGGATATATCTCGCCCGACTGGTACGGGATTGAGGATCAGGTACCCACTTGGAACTATGTGGCGGTGCACCTGACCGGAACGCTTTCGCTTCTTCCGCAGGACGCGTTGCGCGATTTACTCGATCGTCAGTCGGATTTTTATGAGCGCCGGTTGAACCCCAAGCCACCCTGGAGCGCCAGCAAGATGAGCGCGGAGGCTCTGGACAAGATGATGCGCATGATTGTGCCCTGCAAGTTGCAGGTAGATGACATTCAGGGCACCTGGAAGCTGAACCAGAACAAGCCGGACGATGTCCGTCTAGCCGCCGCAGATCATGTGGCGGTAGACGGGTTCGGAAGCGAGACCACTCACCTCGCCGCGCTCATGCGGTCTAGGTGAGCGGACGGGCTGGTCAGTTGCTGAAGGTCGCCAGATAAGCGGCGACATCCTCAGCCCCTTTTTTCAGTTTGACGCTCATGTTCGGACGGGCGGTTTCGTCATCCAGATAATCCCTCAGGAAAACAATCGGGTCCTGCGAATATTCGACGATGTTTTCCTGTGTCCAGACCAGCCCTTCCTGGCCAGCACGGATCATGTCATCGGTGTACATCCCGATTGGTAGGCGTTCGCTTCCGTTCAGGTAATCGGTTTCTGTTCCGGCCACCCGGCCTACGACCCCATAGAGATTCGGCCCGGTGATGCCGCCTTTGACCAGAACTTTTCCATCTTTGATAATTGCATGGCACGAAGAGCACCGATTGTAGAGGCTTTCCCCCTTTGCCGGATCGCCGGCGGCGATGGATTGCGATGAAAGGGTCAGGGCGAAGGTTAGAGTGGCTGTAAAAAGCTTTGGCATGGAAAAATCCCGTTAAGGTTGGTCCTGTTACAGGCCCTTGGGACATTCCAGCCAAATGTGCAATCGAATTGAGACTCGTCTAGTGTGTTGAAAAATATCTATTTTTAACTCATTATTTTAGCCAAGGTAGATTCAATCGAAGTGGATTTTTGCGTGGCAAAATCAGGTCAGAATTTTGCAGATCTTCGCCGGTCAACAGTCTCCGGTTCTGTGTTGTGAGGGTGTTTTCGTTGCCTGGTTGCCATCCGAATCACTCCCTGAACCACCCGCGCGGCAGGGCAAACTTTCACGGGTAATCCGGCCCATCCCTTGAAAAAAACGCCTTTCGTTGTGACATGAATGCCAAGATGGGGCGTAGTGCGCGCCTATGACCGCTGGACGAACCGATTTCTCCCGGATAGATAGCCGCGATGAGACGCCGCTTTGATGCGGTGCTGATGCATGTTTGCCCGGTATTGCCGGGCGCCGGAATCGGAGAAAACCTCGTGTCCCACGCAGAAGACCACGAAGGCACCCGCAGAGATTTCCTCTACTACGTCGCAGGCGGCGCAGGTGTCGTTGCGACGGGTGCAGCCGTATGGCCCCTGATCAACCAAATGAACCCCTCGGCAGACGTTCAGGCGCTGTCCTCGATCCGCGTGGATGTGAGCGGTGTCGAGCCCGGAACCCAGCTGACCGTCAAATGGCTGGGCAAACCCGTGTTCATCCGTCACCGCACCGGTGTCGAAATCGACGAAGCGCAGAAGCAGGACGCCGATGGCGTGGATGCCCTGCCTGACCCGCTGGCCCGTAACTTCAATCTGAATGCTGATGCACCGGCCACGGATGCAAACCGCGTGATGCCGTCGCCGGAAGGCGAAGCCGCAGGTGCCTGGATCGTCCAGATGGGCGTCTGTACTCACCTCGGTTGTGTCCCGCTGGGCGATGCTGGTGACTTTGGCGGCTGGTTCTGCCCTTGCCACGGCTCGCATTACGATATGGCTGGCCGTATCCGCAAAGGTCCCGCACCTGAAAACCTGCCCGTTCCGCCCGCTGAGTGGACGGACGCCAGCACCATCAAACTCGGCTAAGGGAGACCCAGATGTCCGGAATTCCCCACGATCATTACGAGCCGAAGACAAGTGGCGAGAAGTGGCTGAACAGCCGCCTGCCCATCGTCGGCCTGATCTATGACACCCTGATGATCCCAACCCCCAAGAACCTGAACTGGTGGTGGATCTGGGGCATCGTCCTGGCGTTTTGCCTGGTCCTGCAAATTGTCACCGGTATCGTTCTGGTGATGCACTACACTCCGCATGTTGATCTGGCCTTTGCTAGCATCGAGCACATCATGCGCAACGTGAATGGCGGCTATATGCTGCGGTATCTGCACATGAACGGCGCATCGCTGTTCTTTGTCGCGGTATACATCCACATCTTCCGCGGCCTGTTCTATGGCTCGTACAAAGCCCCGCGCGAGGTTACGTGGATCATTGGGATGCTGATCTATCTCTGTATGATGGGCACTGCCTTTATGGGCTATGTTCTGCCCTGGGGTCAGATGTCCTTCTGGGGTGCGACCGTGATCACCGGCCTGTTTGGTGCGATCCCGTTTGTGGGTGACGCGATCCAGACTTGGCTGCTGGGCGGACCGGCTGTGGACAACGCCACGCTGAACCGCTTCTTCTCGCTGCACTACCTGCTGCCCTTTGTAATTGCGGCGCTAGTCATCGTGCATGTCTGGGCTTTCCACACCACCGGCAACAACAACCCGACAGGTGTTGAGGTTCGCCGCGGTTCGAAAGCCGAGGCTGAGAAAGACACGCTGCCCTTCTGGCCTTACTTCGTGATCAAGGACCTGTTCGCACTGGCGGTCATCCTTGTTGTGTTCTGGGCAATCGTTGGTTTCATGCCGAACTATCTGGGCCACCCGGATAACTACATCGAAGCCAACCCGCTGGTAACACCGGCACATATCGTGCCCGAATGGTACTTCTTGCCGTTCTACGCGATCCTGCGTGCCTTTACCGGCGAGGTCTGGGTTGTTCAATTCGCCAGCTTCATCACCGGCGGCATCATTGACGCCAAGTTTTTTGGTGTTCTGGCGATGTTTGGTGCGATCCTGGCTATGGCTCTGGCGCCATGGCTGGACACGTCAACCGTACGTTCGGGTAAATACCGGCCGATGTTCAAATGGTGGTTCTACCTGCTGATCGTCGACTTCTTTGCCCTGATGTGGCTGGGTGCGATGCCCGCAGAAGAGCCCTATGCGACCTTCTCGTTAATCGCATCGGCCTACTGGTTCGGCTATTTCTTCGTGATCCTGCCGGTTCTGGGTGTCATCGAAAAACCCGATGCACAGCCGGAAACCATCGAAGAAGACTTCAACGCGCATTATGGCAAGGCTGACGCCGATGCCACGCCGGCCGAGTAAGAAGAGGGACCGGAAACATGTTCAAGAAACTTGCAATCGGTGCCGCGTTTGCTATCGCACTTGCTCCTGTCGCGTCTAACGCGGCAGGCGGAGGCGAACAGCATATCGAGGACTTCCAATTCTCATTCGAAGGCCCGTTCGGAACCTGGGATCAACACCAGTTGCAGCGCGGCCTGCAGATTTACACCGAGGTTTGCGCGGCCTGTCACGGCCTGCGCTATGTGCCTCTGCGTGACCTCGAAGCGCTGGGCTATTCGGAAGACGAAGTCACCGCCTATGCGGCGGGCAACTTCGAAGTGTTCGACCCCGAGCTGGACGATTTCCGCCCGGCTAAACCCGTTGACCATTTCCCCGCCAATGATGGCGTTGGCGCACCCGACCTGAGCCTGATGGCCAAGGCGCGCGCTGGTTTCCACGGCCCTTACGGTCTGGGGATCAACCAGCTGGTCAACGGCATGGGCGGCCCGGAATACATCGCCTCGTTGCTGGATGGTTATACCGGCCACGAAAAGGAAGAAGCGGGAACGGTTCTGTACGAAAACACCGCCTTCCCCGGTGGTTGGATTTCGATGGCGCCCCCGCTGTCGGATGAGCAGGTCGAGTTTGCCGATGGCCACGCAAATGACGTCGAGCATATGTCGGAAGACGTTGCAGCCTTCCTGATGTGGACGGCTGAACCGAAGATGATGGAGCGTAAGTATTCGGGCTTTGTCGGTGTTGTCTTCCTGACGCTTCTGTCGGTCCTGCTGTACCTAGTCAACAAGCGTCTGTGGGCAGGCGTTAAAGGCAAGAAGAAACACTAAGCGGTTTTCAGACAAGTTAGAAACCCCCGCGCCTTTGGTTGCGGGGGTTTTTTGTTGCTTGGGGGTGGAAGGGGCCAGCCCCTTCTTGGCCTGCGGCCAATTCATCCCCGAGGTATTTTTAGCCAGATGAAGAGGCGGATCAGGCGCTGAGCTGCGTATCCGAGCAGCCGGTGATCGTCGCGGTCACGATCTGCCCTTCGGATTGAGGGGTTTGGAACGTAACTTCGGTAAACTGCGCGGTCCGGCCCATATGCGGGTTTTCCATCAGGATGTGATGTACCTTACCAACTTGGGCGGTCAGGTGCTTGCCAATCTGCACCTCGCCAGCGGCGCGCAGACGGGCGGCGCGGGTTTTGATGACATTGCCGTTGACCTGCTGCGGAATGCGGGCGGCGGGTGTACCTTCGCGTTTGGAGTAGGGGAAGACATGCAGCCATGTCAGATCGCAATCGGCAACCAGCCTTAGCGAGTTTTCGAAATGGGCCTCGGTCTCGGTCGGGAAACCGGCGATGATGTCAGCGCCAAAGGTCATCTCGGGGCGCAGCTTGCGGGCCTCTTGGGTAAAGCGGATCGCATCGTCACGCAAATGGCGGCGTTTCATCCGCTTCAGGATCAGATCGTCGCCATGCTGCAGCGACAGATGCAAGTGAGGCATCAGGCGGGGTTCTGTGGCAATGGCCTGCATCAGGTTTTCATCGACCTCGATCGAATCGATCGAGCTGATCCGCAGGCGCAGCAAATCAGGCACTAGTTTGAGGATGCGCATAACCAGATCACCCAGCTTTGGCTGGGCAGGCAGGTCAGCCCCCCATGAGGTCAGGTCGACGCCGGTCAGAACGACCTCATTATAGCCCTTATCGACCAGACGCTTGATCTGGTCCACAACAACGCCCGCGGGGACGCTGCGCGAATTACCGCGGCCATATGGGATGATGCAGAAGGTACAGCGGTGGTCACAGCCATTCTGAACCTGTACATAGGCGCGGGACCGAGTGCCAAACCCGTCGATCAGGTGGCCAGCGGTTTCGGTAACCGACATGATGTCATCAACCTGGACGGCCTCGGTTTCACCAATGAAATCCGCCGCCATACCTTTCCAGGTTTCGGGTCGCATCTTTTCAGTGTTGCCAATGACGGCATCGACCTCTTCCATCTGGGAAAAGGTCTGCGGTTCTGTCTGCGCAGCGCAGCCGGTCACAATCAGCCGGGCATTCGGGTTTTCGCGGCGCAGTTTGCGGATTTCCTGCCGGGCCTTGCGCACGGCTTCGGCGGTCACGGCGCAGGTGTTCACCACCACCGCATCGGTCAGACCGGCTTGTTGCGACAGCTCTTTCATCGCCTCGGTCTCATAGGCGTTCAGGCGGCAGCCCAGCGTGGTGAATTTGGGCGGGTTCATCCCAGCGACCTCAGGAATTCCGGCGTCAGCAGGCCTGAGAAGACATGGGCGGTAGGGCCGGTCATCCAGACGCCATCGTTGCGCCAATCAATCCAAATCGTGCCGCCGTCCAGCTCGATCTGAACCTTGCGTCCGGTCAGGCCGCGCCGGGCTGCGGCCACGGCCGTTGCGCAGGACGAAGAGCCAGAGGCCAGGGTGATACCAACGCCCCGTTCCCATACGCGCATGCGGATATGATCCGGACCGATCAGCTGTGCCACTTGTACATTGGTCCGTTCTGGATAGAGCGGATGATATTCATACCGAGCGCCGAACTCTGCCAGTGGAATCGCCTCGGCATTGTCGACAAAGAAGGTGCAATGCGGGTTTCCCATGCCGGTGGCGGTTGGGGCGCCTTCGATCGGCAGTTCCAAGGTGTCCACGTCTTCGGTCAATGGAATCTCGTGCCAGTTCAGCTGCGGCAGTCCCATATTAACCGAAGTCAGCCCGTCCCCCGCATCGCTTGCATAGAGCGTTCCCCGTTCGGTGGTGAGCGTCAGGGTCTGTTTGCCGGTTTCCTCCATCAGAAACCGCGCGATACAGCGGGTGGCATTGCCACAGGTGGCCGAGGTCGAGCCATCGGCGTTGTAGAACACCAGATGGGCATCTGATGCGCCGTTTTCGATGACGGCGAGCTGATCAAAGCCGACCCCAAATTGCCGATGCCCAATGGCTTGAGCCAAGGCTGGTGTCACCCCGACCTCATGCGCGCGCGCATCCACAATGACAAAGTCATTGCCCAGCCCATGCATCTTCATAAAGGGCAATCCGGTGTTCTGAATTCCTTGCATGGCGGGCATATAACGTTGCTGTGGATGGGAATCCACCCTGTGGCGCAGATTCGTGAAAAAAGGGGTTGACCCCCTTGCGCCACCTGCCTAAGTAGGCCGCCTATCGGGACGCCGTTTCGAAAGAAACTACAGGCGTAACGAGGTGTGAAATAAGGCCTTGAACCCAGTCGGGAAAATGCCTTACAGAGCGCCACGGATCCAAAGGATCCAAACAAAAGAGTGGGCCGTTAGCTCAGTTGGTAGAGCAACTGACTTTTAATCAGTGGGTCGCAGGTTCGAATCCTGCACGGCTCACCACTTTTTACATAACACCAAGGCGTTACGCAGGATCAGATTGATGCGAACGTATAACCACACCGCATGTGCGATGATCTGCCGAGGAGATCCGTGGCGATTGTAGCTGATCGGCGATGGCTTCTTCGATGTCACCTTCGTCCAATAACGGGTGTGAGAATCCAAACGGCAAGTTGACGAGACAAAGCCCTTCGAAGTGCGGAAATCACTTTACGTTCAAGTGGTTGCGATTTCTGCTGACCTCTGAAAGTAAATGGTGCCTCAAGAGGGACTCGAACCCCCGACCTTGTCCTTACGAAGGACCTGCTCTACCAGCTGAGCTATTGAGGCAAGCGAGGCTCATTTAAACCCTCGTGCGGGTGCTTGCAAGCGGTGAAACCCCGGGTTTCATGACCTCAGAAGCACCTGTTTCCGCATTTTGTTATCACCGTTCTTTGAGGGTCCGGCGCTCACTGGAAATCGGAACCGGGTTGACTGCAGTTATATATTTCGATATTTCATGAAATATGGAAATTACAGCAACAGAACAACTGGCGACTTTGGGTCACCCGCAACGGCTTTCAGTGTTTCGCATGTTGATGCGACGCTTTCCTGACGCTGTCCCGGCCGGAGAGCTTGCCTTGGGGCTGGGGATCAAGCCCAACACATTATCGAACTATCTGAACGCGTTGCGACAGGCAGGGCTGGTCCGGCAGAATCGGTCTGGTACCTCTTTGCTCTACTCGATCGAGATGCAGAATGTGCAGCAGATGCTGGATTACCTACTGAACGATTGCTGCCGCGGACGCCCCGAAATCTGTATCCCGTCAGGCTGGGAAAGCGACAGATCAGCGGACCGAAAATATAACGTTCTTTTCCTGTGCGTTGGCAATTCCGCCCGTTCGATATTTGCTGAATCTATCCTTCGCGCGCTGGCGGGTGAGCGTTTCAACGCATATTCTGCGGGAACGCAGCCTTCATCCGGGCTCAACCCTATAGCGGTGCAGGTCCTTAAGGACAAAGGGCATGACGTTTCGGCTCTGCGCTCGAAACATATGTCAGAATTTGCCACCTCTGACGTGCCCGAGATGGATTTTGTCTTTACCGTCTGCAATCAGGCCGCGAATGAGGAATGCCCGGCCTGGGATGGCCAGCCGATCAGCGGTCACTGGGGCGTGGTCGACCCGGTCATGGCGACAGGCACGAAGGCTGAAAAAAGCCTGGCCTTCCAGAACGCCTATGGTTCGCTCAGGCGCAGGATCGAGGCCTTTACCTCGCTGCCGGTCGAAAGCCTCGACCGGATCGCCTTGCAATCTGCTGTCGACGATATTGCCAGAACATCTGACGAGGACATGACATGACAACCTACGCTGTGAATGGCCTTGGCCGGATGGGCAAGCTGGCCCTGAAACCACTATTGGAGAAAGGCGCAAAGATCGCCTGGATCAATGACGGGATCGGTGATCCTGAAATGCACGCACATTTGCTGGAATTTGATACGGTTCATGGACGCTGGGAAGCAGATTTTGACTATGACAAAGACAGCGTCACCATAGAGGGTATGCGCTTGCCGTTTGTCGGTACCCGCGACCTGAACGCGCTGCCACTGGACGGGGTCGACGTGGTGATTGACTGCACTGGCGCCTTCAAAACCGAGACCAAGCTGGCGCCATATTTTGATGCAGGCGTCAGGAAGGTTGTCGTCTCGGCACCGGTCAAGGATGGCCCGACCGCCAATATCGTGATGGGCGTGAACGAAGGTACATATGATCCGAGCGCGCATCACATCGTGACGGCCGCCTCTTGCACCACCAACTGCCTGGCGCCGGTGGTCAAGGTGATCCATGAAAATATCGGGATTCGGCACGGGTCGATGACCACGATCCATGATGTGACGAATACGCAGACCATCGTGGACCGACCCGCCAAAGACCTGCGCCGCGCGCGCTCGGCCCTGAATTCGCTGATCCCAACCACCACCGGCTCGGCCACGGCAATCACCCTGATTTACCCGGAACTCCAAGGACGGCTGAACGGTCACGCGGTCCGGGTGCCGCTGCTGAATGCCTCGCTGACCGATTGCGTGTTCGAAGTAGAGCGGGAAACAACCGTCGAAGAGGTCAACGCGTTATTCAAAGTAGCCGCTGAGGGTGAACTGAGCGGCATTCTGGGCTATGAAACCCGCCCTCTGGTGTCGACCGATTACACCAATGATCAGCGTTCTTCGATCATCGATGCGCCGTCGACCATGGTGGTGAATGGCACGCAGGTGAAGATCTATGCGTGGTATGACAACGAGATGGGATACGCACACCGTCTGGTCGACGTCGCGCTCATGGTCGGAGCCGCGCTGTGACCCAGAAGCCCGAAGGGTTGTCCGCCTATATCGCGGTCACGGCAGCCTATTGGGCATTCATGCTGACCGACGGCGCGCTTCGTATGCTGGTGCTGCTGCATTTTCATACGATGGGCTTCTCGCCGGTCCAGCTGGCCTATCTGTTTGTTCTGTATGAAATTGCCGGTATCGGCACCAATCTGGCGGCGGGCTGGATTGCGGCTCGGTTCGGGTTGACCTCGACGCTCTATGCGGGGCTTGGCCTGCAGGTGGGGGCGTTGCTGTTGCTGACACAACTAGACCCTAATTGGGCCATTCCAGCTAAAGTGACCTTTGTCATGATCGTTCAGGGTGCCAGCGGCGTGGCCAAGGATCTGGCCAAGATGTCTTCGAAATCCGCCGTGAAACTGCTGGCCCCGACCGAGGATGGCGGCCTGTTTCGCTGGGTTGCGCTGCTGACCGGGTCCAAGAACGCGGTCAAAGGGCTGGGCTTTTTGCTGGGCGCAGGTCTGTTGGCAACGTTTGGCTTTAACTGGGCGGTGCTGGCCATGGCTATGGTGCTGGGCGTCATCCTGATCGCGGTCGTTCTATTCATGCCGCCGGGCCTGCCCAAAGGGCGTAAAGGCGCAAAATTCTCTGAGGTTTTTTCGAAATCCCCCAATATCAACTGGCTGTGCTTGTCCCGCATGTTTCTGTTTGGCGCGCGCGATGTGTGGTTTGTGGTCGGGATTCCGATCTATTTCTATGCGGTATTGTCCGACGGGTCCGAAACCGGGAACCGAGCGGCCTTTTTCATGATCGGGACATTCATGGCGGCCTGGATCATCCTATACGGCGCAGTTCAGGCCAGCGCCCCGAAGATCCTGCGCGCCTCTGACCGGTCCGAGCCCCAATTGATCCGCGCCGCGCGCGATTGGGCCGTAACCCTGTTCTGCGTGCCTGCTGCCCTGACCGTTGCTGTGGCCTTATCCTCGGGGCCCGCCACTTGGCTGACAATTACGCTGGTGATCGGCTTGCTGATCTTTGGAGTGATCTTTGCCGTGAACTCCTCGCTGCATTCCTATCTGATCCTGTCCTTTTCTCAGGCCGAGCGGGTCACGATGGATGTCGGTTTCTATTACATGGCCAACGCGGCTGGCCGATTGCTGGGCACAGTGCTGTCTGGCCTCACTTACCAGATCGGTGGTTTGGCAATGGTTCTGGGAACAGCCACAACAATGGTCGCTCTGTCCGCCATGGCCTCGGACAGGATGCAGGACCGTTTGGCGGTGGGTTAGCATTCTCACCAAGCTTGCTCGCGAATGCGGCATGGACGTCATTATTTTTGCCGATGAATTCTGTGACGGGACAAGTGGAATTAGCCCCTACATGTTACGCTATCCGGCAGAAACGCTTTACTGGCGATGCCGCAGGGCATTTCAGCGGATCCAATTTGTTGTTTCAAAATCTCAGTGGCACACTCGGGAAGCGCGCAAAGCCACGCGTTCGAAAGCTCACTGAAGCAAAAGACTATTTTGATTGGTACCCAAGCAATAAGGCTTGCAGTGGTTCGTGGCCGACCGCTCAGCCTTAACAATCCGATATCACTGCCCAGAGGCATTTGACCTGGAATGCCACCACTCGAGTTGCATGAGATCCGATCATCAGCATTCCTTGGTCGGGTGGAAGTTAATGTCACACCACCGTGGCTATTCTGCAGCGTTCGGAACCGTCGCTTCTGCGTACATTCCCTTCACACGTTCCTTTGTTGGATCGAAATGCGGGAATGGCACGATCTTGGCTTTCAACCGCTTTTGTTGGCCGTCCAGCTGCCCGATTTCGATGTCCGCTCCAACGATGGCATGGGTAACAGAAACCCGACCCAAAGCGATGACCTTGCCGAGGATGGGTGATTTCATCGCGCTGGTAATCTCTCCGACCTGCGCTTTCCCAACGCGCACGCAGTCACCGGGTGAGGGGACCGTACCCCCTTCGATCTCAAATCCAACCAGTTTGCGGTGTGGGTGGGCCTTGCGCTCCTCTATCGCCGCCCGCCCAATGAAGTCGTCGGTCTTTGATTTCAGCGGCACAGTAAAGCCGATGCCGGCCTCGAACGGATCGGTCTGATCGTCGAATTCTGACCCGGCAAAGATCAGACCGCCCTCGATCCGCAACATGTCCAATGCGCCCAGGCCCAGAGGCGCAATGCCATACTCTTGGCCCACCTCCCAGACACGATCAAAGATTTCGACGGCATCCTTGGGGTGGCAGAAGATTTCATACCCAAGCTCTCCGGAATAGCCGGTCCGAGAAATTACAACAGAAGTCCCCTGCACATCACCAACCCGCGCGACCGAAAGCCGGAACCACGGCAGTTCGTCGATCGTTGGTTGCTGAGGCGGTGTCCAGAATATCTTGGAAAGTATGTCGCGGCTATGCCGCCCCTGAACTGCAATGTTGTGCAACTGGTCCGTAGAGTTGCGCACCCAGACATTCATATTGCGTTTGAGCGCCTGTTCCTGCAGCCACAACCCGCTGGTGTCATTCCCACCGATCCAGCGGAAGTTCGTCTCACCCAACCGGTAGACGGTGCCATCGTCGATCATACCGCCGTGCTCATAGCACATGGCCGTATAAACGACCTGACCAACGCTCAACTTTTTCATGTTGCGGGTCACGCAAAGCTGCATCAGCTCTTCGGCGTCAGGTCCCACGACTTCGTATTTGCGCAGCGGGCTGAGGTCCATGACAGCAACCTTGTCCCGGCAAGCCCAATATTCGGCAATCGCGCCATGATTGGTCATCGTGTTGGGCAGCCAATAGCCATTGTATTCGACGAAATCACGGGTGTGCCGTGCAAAGCAGTCGTGAAATGCTGTTTTCTTAGTTTCTTCCACATCCGCCTCCGCAGATTTTCTATAGCCATAGGACCGCTTGAACTCCTCGGTCGCCTTATAGGTTCGCACTTGAATGTCTGTTGGATTCCAGCCATTTGCCGGGTCGATATCGCAGGGACAGCCGGTGCTGACGCAAACCAGATCGGTCAGGGCGCGCAGCAGGACGAAGTCACCGGGTCGCGACCACGGATCGTCCATGCCAATGGCGTTGGTGTCATCCAGCATCGTGTTGAAAAAGAAGTTGATCGCTGGCCAGCCACCGCGCGGCTTGATGCCATATTGGTCCAGATCCTTGTTGATATTGTCCGAACAATTCACATGGCCGGGATAGCCAAGGTCTTCATAATATCGCGCCGTACAGGCCAGACCGAACGTGTCATGGCGCCCACAGGTATCTTGAACGATTTCGATCAAAGGCTCTTGATCTACTGACCAGTACTTTGAGAAAATCCCGGGTTGAGGATACAAGCTGCCCATCAGGCTGCGTGTTGTTGTCGGGTCGATTTCACGCTCGATCCCCTGATCCAGTGCGCGGCGGCTGAAGGCCTGAAAATCGGAACACTCTCGGCCACGAATATCGACGATCTGGATGAATTCACCGGCCTTCACTTCATATGAGTGCGCATTTCCCGGCTGAATATTGAAATCCTTAAGCGGATCGGCCAGCGGATCGGGTGGTCCGACATCGGGCTTTTCCAATCCGGGCGCTGAGCGCTGGATGTACAAGATGATATCCGTAGGAGGGTTGTTGTCCTCAGGGCGCATAGCCTTGCCTGGTGCAGCGACAATCAAAAGACCATCGCTTTCCGCCACGAAATGCACCATGTCGCCCGGGCGTGAACCGCCAGCGAATGCCCGGATTGCGTCGCCTTTTCCGATGTCGAAGCCCGCGATTTCCAATGCACGCAGAACTTTTTTGCCAGATGCTGATCCATTTGCGAGGGTTGCGATCAAACCTTCGGGCCGTCCATGCCCCTGTGTGCCCAGCATGGCTGCATCGGAGCTTCGGTCAGGAGAAAAGAAGACCATCTCAGCCGGTTGCATCCCATCGCGGTCCAGCAGCGTGATGGTATCGCCCTTGGACACCGGTACCGCGCGCGACCCCATTCCGGGGATCGGGTGGCGTTCCGTTCCATGCGGCAGGATCGGAAGGCCGGGGGCCAGGACCCCGCTGCGTTCGAATGGAACTTCGAAGACCGGCTTCACATTCATAGTGTGTTTTCCTGAATGGCTTCGGTTGCACCACGATGGGTGACCACCAAGAGGCATCCCGCCTCGGTTCGCGAATAGTGGCTGAACCCGGCAGCAAGGCTGACAAAATCGCCGCTGCGATATCGAAACCCGTCGTGGTCGGTCAGATCGCCCTCAAGCACAAAGAACTCTTCCGGCCCGTAATGAACATGAGGGTTCGAACGTGTGCCTGGCGCCATCTTCATCAGATAGCTGCCTTGTCCGGTTTCTTCATCGAAACTGATATTCTTCCACCAGACCTGCGCATCGGGCAGGCCGTCCATCCGCATCCGGACAAATCCGGGGTCATCGAAGCGGATAACGGTGCGTGCGCTCTGCTGTTGGGCCATCTTAGTCGAGCCCCAACCGCTTTTTGCGCTGATCAGCCCAACTGCTAATCGCCATGTCGAAGGTAAGCGCCATCAGCGAGACATTCATGCCGAGCACAAAGTTCTTGCCCAGTTCGGTACCTGCCAGAGTTCGTTGAAGTTCCTGCCCCAGGTCCTGCGTTCCAATGAAGGCCGCGATAATGACCATGAAGAAGGCGAACATGATGGCTTGATTAAACCCGACCGCCATAGTTGGCAGCGCCAGAGGGAACTGAACCGACATAAGCTTTTGCCGGCGGGTCGAGCCGGACATATCTGCTGCCTCGGTCATTTCCGGCGGCACGTTGCTGAGGCCAATAATAGTGTACCGGATCAGCGGGACGGCGGCGAAGATCAGAATCGAGAACACAACCGCGACATCATTGACCCCGAACAACATGATCGCAGGGATCAAGTAAATGAAGCTGGGGAAGGTTTGCGCAGTGTCGCAAGCCAGCAAAATGCTCTTGGACCAACGCGCGGACCGCGCAGCGACAACGCCCAGGGGGATACCGATCATGGTTGCCAGCGCAACGGCCGAGATCACGGTATACAAAGTAATAACCGACCGATCCCACCAGCCCGAGAACGCGACAATCGTAAAGAAGACTGCTGCGTAGATGCCGGGCTTTCGGCCACCAACCCAATAAGCAAAGGAAACAACCAGCAGGATGAACGCGGGAGTTGGAATGGCGAGTAGCGTATTCCGGAATGGAATCAGAACCTTGACGTTCAGAAACCAGCGTAACCATTCGGTTGTCCCTTTGATCATGTCGATGGCCAGGAACGACTTGATAACCACGTCGATTTCTTTGCCCTGGCTGAGATGCTGCTTGCGGCCAATTTCGGCCAGGATCGGGAAGACCTGAGACAGCAGAGTGAACCCAACAAACAGACCCAGTGCGACCAGCGAAATCTGGTGGCGCTTCCACCACGGGGTGCCGCGTTCGAAGTGCACTGGCTGTTTGACGACCCAGGCCTTTGACATCCGATCCAACGTGACAGCCAGAAGGACGATGGTTACGCCAATCTCGAAAGAACGGCCCAGCTTGAAACTACCCATCATCGCCAGCAGTTTCGCGCCAAGACCGGGCATTCCGATAAAGGCGGTCAGAACAACCATCGCAAGACACAACATGATCACCTGATTGACGCCGACCAGAACCTCGGTCCGCGCGGCTGGAACGTAGACGTGGCGCAACATCTGCCATTTGGTACATCCAGACATCTGGCCTGCTTCGATCACTTCGGGGCTGACTTTTTTCAAGCCCAGAGTGGTCATCAGGATCATCGGCGGGATGGCAAAAGTAATTGTTGCGACGGCCCCAGCTGTCGGTCCGACCTTAAAAAAGATCACTGCTGGCAAGAGATACGTAAAGAAGGGCAGGGTTTGCAGCACGGACAACATGGGTTTCAGCAACCGCTCGAACCAGCTGTATTTCCAGGCGGCGATGCCCAGTATCAAGCCCAAAAGAAACGCCAGCGGTGCGGCAACCACGATGACAGACATCGTCTGCATGGCGATCTTCCACTGCCCGATCGCGGCCGTCCAGATGAAGGTTCCCGCGCCTAATGCGGCCAGACGCCAACCACCTACGGCGTAGCCGACGACGGCTGCCACTGCGGCGATTGCGGACCATGGGATCGGACCTAGATTGGGCCAACGGCGCTTGCCTTCCAGAAGGTTCGCTGACGTATCCAGCAGGAACTCAAGCGGACCTTCGGCGATAAATCGTGTGACATAGATCAGGCCAAGATCATTTTGGATAAAGTAGAAGACTGCATCCAGAACCTGCGCCGTCGGCGGAATCGCGGCTTCGGGGATGCGGTTTAGCCATTCGGGCAGAACTCCGACAGCTTTGGCAACGATCAGCACGAAGGCGGCGGCCAGAAGTGTAGTCAGGACTCTGGTTTTTCCCCACGTCCCGTCTGAAGTGTCCGGTACTTCGGTGGACAGCGCCGCCATCATTCAGCTCCAAGCAGAACATTCAATGCGGCGTCACGTTCCAGAACACCGGTGACAACGCCATTGTCATCCGCCACCGGCAAAAGAATGCGGTTATCGTTGACAAGAACCCGCGCCAGTTCGTGAATGGTTGATCCACCGTTGATTGGTGCGCCCTCCAAGGCATGACCGTTCACAGGTTTTGCCAGGCCTTTGGCATGTACGACCCGGGCCTTGTCGACATCTTCGGTAAACTTGGCCACGTACTCGGTGGCAGGGTTCATCACAATCTTGTCGGGGGTGTCACATTGTTCGACCGCGCCGTTGCGCATGATTGCAATCCGGTCTGCCAGACGTAGCGCTTCGTCAAAATCATGCGTGATGAAAACGATGGTTTTGCCCAGCATCTCTTGCAATCGCAGGAATTCATCCTGCATTTCGCGGCGGATCAGTGGATCAAGCGCCGAGAATGGCTCGTCCAGAAACCAGATATCGGGTTCAATGGCGAGCGACCGGGCGATTCCGACTCTTTGCTGTTGGCCGCCGCTCAATTCCCGTGGGAAGTATTCTTCCCGACCTTCAAGGCCCACCAACTTGATGACTTCCAGCGCGCGTTCGCGCCGATCATGACGATCTTGTCCGCGCATTTCCAACGGAAAGGACACGTTGTCCAAAACCGTGCGATGTGGCAGCAGTCCGAAAGACTGAAACACCATGCCCATCTTGTTTCTGCGCAATTCAATCAGATCGCGCTCGCTCAGGCTCATGATGTCCTGACCGTCAACCTCAATCGTTCCGCCTGTAATGTCGTGCAGGCGCGAAAAACAACGTACCAGCGTCGACTTGCCTGACCCTGACAAACCCATGATGACCAGCATTTCGCCACGGCCAACCTCAATCGAGACATCCTTGACACCGGCGATATACCCATCTGCACGGATTTCATCAAAACCGCGGCCAGCGGGCATGGACTTCAGGTAGCTCTCTGGCGAGGGCCCAAACAGTTTCCATACATTTTTGGCTGAGATGACAGGCGCTGTGGCGGACATGGCTGCCTAACTTTCTTGTTGAGCGCGGCCTTGCATCGATCAGATGGTCAAGGCCGCGCCAGTTTCGGTGGATGTAGCCGGATTATGAGCTGCAGGAACTGATCCAAGGATCGACGACAGCGCGGTTGGCGTCCAGCCATTCTTCGGCGGCTTCTTCCGGTTCAAGCTCATCAGTATCGACCAGCTTCGCCATCTCAGCAATCTGCGGATTGGTGAAAGAAATCTCTGTCAGGGCGCAATACGCGGCCGGCCATTTGTCTTTCATACCATCCCAGGCTGCCTTTTTCAGGTAACCTTCGGCGGGGTTGCCGCAATCATACAACGCATTCGGGTTAGGACCCTTGGCTGGGTCTTTGTCGCATCCGTCTTCCCATGCTGGGAACTCAACGAACTCACCAGGCCAGACGGCTTCGGCAAAGTTTGGCGTCCAGTTAAAAACCAGTACCGGCGTTTTGTCGGCCTCAGCCGCGCCTATCTCGGCCCAAAGGGCTGCGGCGGAACCCGCATTGATCACGGTAAAGTTCAGATCAAGTGCTTCGGCGCGTTCTTTACCATGCTTCAACCAGTCAACTGGACCATCCAGATACCGACCCTTGTCGCCGGTTTCGGCTGTCGCGAACAGGTGTGCGCAGTCGTTCAATGCATTCCAATCTGGCAGGCCCGGGCAGGATTCCTTGGTCCACATGGGATACCACCAATCCTCACGTGTAACGGCGTCATGATCGCCTGCGTCATGCAGGCCACCTTTTTCCAATGCCGCCCTGTAGGACGCGCCAAACGCGCCTTCCCAGACTTCCATCTCCAACGCCACATCGCCCAGGCGCACCGATTCATAGACCGCCTGGCTGTCGGTGGTGACGTATTCGACGTTGTTGCCCATCTCTTCAAAGATCAGGCCGACAACGTTCGACATCACGATCTGGCTGGACCAATTGTGAATTGGGATCACGATCGGGTCGCTGCTGTCTTCTGCAGTCGCCCCTGTTCCCGCAACTGCTGCCAAAGTTGCAGCAGAAAGGAGGTTTGTAAGTTTCATGTTTGCTCCCTGAGTGATGTTCATTTTTTAGGTTGTGGACTCTTCCGGCCCCGAATTTGTGCATTCTGCGCAGAATCGCCCCAGACGCAGAACAGAAATTTGAGGGTCTTTGACCATAAATTCTTGAGGCTAACCCGACTTTTTGCTATCTTAACAATTAGTTGCCTGATCGATTGCCCGCAGATGAGGCCAAATGTTTTTCGATCGCTATAACGTCCAGTTCGGGAATCCGCTCTGAAATGCCAAAGAAAACTTCAGTCACAGGGAAAGTCCTTCCGCCGCTCGACTATTTGTTGGCGTTTGAAGCTGCCGCAAAGGCGCAGAGCTTTGCGCAGGCCAGTAAGGTTCTGAACATCTCTGAAACGGCGATCAGCCGCAAAGTGCGGTTGCTAGAGCAACACTATGATGTGCCGTTGTTTGTGCGAGGGCACCGATCTGTTTCGCTTACCCAACAAGGGGCCATCCTGCTGGCAACCGTGGAGAAGTCGCTGGACCTGATGCGGGATGTCAGCCGGGATATGCTGGCCAAACATCAGGCCAACACGGTATCGATCTCCGCCACCAACTCTGTCGCGTCTCTTTGGCTGATGCCGCAACTTCGCAAGTTCAACAAATCAAATGGCCGCATCCGTATTTCGCTGGTCTCTTCTGACAGCGACGCAGAGTGCCTGTCGGATTCGATGGACTTGACGATCCTGCGTGGAGATGGCGATTGGCCGGGATACGAGGCACAGCTTTTGTTCGGAGAAACCGTATTTCCGGTCTGCAGCCCAGAGTATCTCAAGAGCAACCCCAAAGCGGCAGATATATCTGCGCTGCCGGAACTGGACCTTATTGAAGTCGCCAGTGGTCATGCAGAGTGGATGACATGGCGCACTTGGTTCAGTGGCAATGGGGTATCGACGTCCTCGATGGAACAGGCAGTGGAGTTCAATACCTATCCGTTGTCAGTGCAAGCAGCTGTCGATGGACTGGGAATTGCATTGGGTTGGGCCCATCTTGTTGACCCATTGCTTGAAAGCGGCACCTTGGTCAGACCGGTTCAGGGCGCATCAGTGCGAACACAGTCCGGATACTACCTGTTAAAAAGGCCTCTTCACAAAGCTTTCCCAGAGCAGCGCATCGTTGAAGATTGGTTGCTTGGTCTCAGCGCGGGTCGGAAAAGATACGCCTGATCGCTGTGGCCAGCCTCTGTTTCCTAATGATGAATCGAGTAGCACTTTCAGGGAGTGTTAAACTCGCATATTGACCCTAGGGAATAAATATTTACTTTAAAGAAAAATATATGCGAATCTGGTTCGGCTCCTTGCCGTTCTGGTTGGAACACTATTGGCCTATTTTATGCAGGGAGACCGAAACCCAATGAGCTATAAATCTGACATCGAAATTGCGCGTGAGGCGAAGAAGAAGCCGATTCAGGAGATTGG
>NZ_JBXWOZ010000018.1:0-73533 GCF_059611145.1 Ruegeria sp. CDSB022
AATGATCGCAATTACAACCGAATTGGATACGGGCATTATCGATAACCTTAAGGTGACTGAGCATGTTAAAACCCAATGTTATTACATGGTTCGCATGTGTGAACCTGACGCTATTCGAATATATTGATGGGTGATGTTTTTTTTTAGAAACATATCGAACAGAGCGCAGATTTACTTAATATGCTGCACATAAGACGGCACTCATTTACACAACCCCGCTTTTCAACCATGCAGAGTAGAGAACTAGTAGGACAGTCCTCACAACTCCGGTTGCTCAAAAACATAAAGCCGCGATTTCTTGGCGTCGTCTGTCAGGATATAGAGAAGCCCTTTGGTCTCATCGAGAGCGATCCCTTCGGGATGTTTAACTTCCTTTTGTTTGGCATCTTCTGTGAACGTCAAACTGATAGATTTTACGGACTTGGACTCTGGATTGTAGACGAAAATTTGACGGCCTTTGTCACTTACAATCCAAAGAGAACGTGAAGACGGGGACCATGCTAGGCCGCTCAAATCCAGTTCATCGTTATCTACACGCTCGGAGATAAAACCTGCATCGCGGGCTAAAGGAATCATCTCAACGATTTCATCTAGCTCTGGTGATACGACCATTAACAACCTTGGTTGTCCCTCAATGCCAACGAAGACCCGCCCGGATTCCGGGTCAACGGCGATACCTTCGGGTCCCTTATTCAAAGGGTTGCCGACGAGTAATTCAGCGGCGGTCGGGTAACCTTTAAGAGATGCGAGAGGTATTGTCGTCAGTTGAATGGGGTCAGTTGGGTGAACGACTAGGATTGATCGGTCAGTTTCTTGAAGCACCAAAACAGACCCATCTTTTCGAGGTGCAACACCCTCCAAATCTGATCCTGCCAATGCTGGCAACTTGAAAGAGTTTCCTAATACCCCGTCGACTCCGAGTAGGTGCAGTTTAGGTTCGGCATCACTTACAGACCACAAGAAGCCTTCAGTGTTAGACATTGCCAAACCGGAAGGCTCTGAAAATCCCTCTGATTTGTCTGCCACCTTGAATTTATCGACCAGAACCAAACCAGCACTTTCGGCGTAGGCAAAATCGGTCCAAGGCAAGAAGGCTGCCGCAACCAAGCTGGCCGTAAAAGCGAGTCGTCTAAGTTTGCAGAAACACCGTGAAATTGTAGGTTTTGACGGAAACACTTTGTTTTCTGCCATTCAATTTTCTCGCGCTTGGACCATATCCTTGTATCAGCGTTCGTATCACAGTCCGGACGCGATGTCCGAAGAATGCACGGTAATCTCTTTACCTGATCCCGCCTGTTGCGATTGAATTGAATAGGGCACGATGTGCCTTTGGTGAAGCGTAAGCCTTTGGCGTGAGCAGGAAGGAAGACAAGTTGAATACGACCCTCACATTTGTGACCGTGTTGTTGATGCTGCTGTTGCCAGGTGCTGCGGTGTCACAAGTCGACCCTGCGACGATGCTGGCCGGGGCTTCGGAATCGGAAATTCTCATCGAACGCCAGTGGACGCAGTTTCGTGGCAAACAGGAACTGTATTTCTTTACTCTCGATGTGATCGTCACGATCATTCTGGCTGGCTTGATCGTCTATCATCCGGTGAGACGTAAAGCCCGTAGAAGTGTCAGCGATATCGTCATGCCGCGACTGTTCTTCCTTTATGCGCTTGTCGGCATGGCGGTTGGGTTTCTGGTCGTACAGCACGGATCGATGATCGGGTTCGTGATTTTTGGAATAGGAGCTCTGTTAAGGTTCCGATCAAATATGGATGACCCGGTCGACACGGTGGAAATGATTATAGTCACCGTGCTTGGGCTGGCGGTAGGGCTGGGCTTACCCTTGATGGCCACACTGGTGGCGGTTGTATGTTGGTGTTTCATTTGGCTCGGTGGGCGAAACAAGGGCGTGGAAATTTCGCTCAAGGCTTCAAACGAAGAGCACTCATTGAAAGTCAGCGGGGACATTGAAGCCATGGCCGCAGACGCTGGCTGGAAGCTGGTCAGAAAACACCACGTCCCCGGAAAGTCTCGCGTCTCATTGCTTTTCATCACCTCGGGAGGGCTTTCAGAAGCCCGGATAGAAGAGATGATAAACGATCTGGTCCCTGATAAAGTTGAGCTGAAACTCAACCTCTAGTCATTTCACAAGGTCCAAACGTTTCAACACTGCATTCGGGGATCTGATCTCTTCCGGAAGCGACTTGAAATTTACCGACCTTTCGAAGTCAGGTCCTCGATATACTGCTATCCCAAATTTTCCGTTTGGCTGGAACGTAACATGAGTGAAGCTGTGAGGTGATCTGGCTTTTGATCCGATAAGCCGTCGCGGGCCACCTCCCAAACAAGCTTGGGAGACGTAAGTAACACCATCTTTCCAACCCGGATAGAAGGCATGATGGTGGCCTGACAGATGCAGAACCACACCGCTTTCCAAATAGATTTTTTCAAGTGTTGGGTCACCGATGATTTCGCGTTCACGCTTGATCGCGAAGGGCCAAAGTGGGAGGTGACTGAAAGTGACAATCGGGTCTCCACTTGTACCCAGTTCCACAAGTCGGTCCTGCTGATCGCCGGACAGCGGCCCTAGGGTCGTAGCATCCAGAGACGCAAACGTAATGCCTTGCATCTCAAATGCGTAGAAGAACGGGTAGTCATCTGAAACCAGGAAGTCGACGTCTGGCTTTCTCGGCGTCCATTCCTCTGCGTATATTTTTCTTTCACGCTCGAACCCTCGGTAAGCGGAGGCGTCATGGTTTCCCGGCGTGACCGCAAACGGAATTCCGGCAGCCGTTAAAGGATCTGATACCGCCTCATGAAACGCTTTCCACATTTCCCTGACCTGTTTGTCGGACAAGTTGGGAATGCGCTGTCCCGCAACCATATCTCCGGTCGAAATAACCAGATCTGGATCAATCTCGACTATCCGCTCAATCGCCTTGTCGACGCGGGCATCGTATTTTACCGAACCGTAGCTTCCGTTCAGATCCGATATGACGATGACATCCAATGCCGCGGCCTTGCAGGCTAGCAGAGCTGTCCAAATGCACGCCGCAAAAAGGGTAGAAAGGTTACGGGTCACTACAGTCTAAGGCCTCTTGCTCGGCGTCGCTTGTCAGAAAAAATGCGGCGGGATCCAAATCGAATATCAATTCACCATTTGAACAATTGCTCTGGAGGATGGACGTTGCCAGCGCGGTATTTTTGACGACTTGTGCAATCTGACTGTCTGACAGCCCAAGGCTTTGCGACAGCCAGTTATAAACCGGGCCTTGAGTTTGAAGCTCACTATTCAGCGCAACCAAGCGTCGGTATGTGCTTGGAGAGAAATGCCGCATTTTCTCTAGCATTTGAGTAGATTTCGCGAAGTTGGCATACTCAACCCGCCCACCAGCATCGTTGTCGTTTAGATTGCTGCGACGGATCAATAATGCGTCGGCGGGAACGTCTCCATCGTTTGGCTGATGGTGCTTGGCCTTCCTATGCTTCAGGTCTCCGTCTTCGACCCAATACCAATAGGGTGTGAAGTCTATGTTTCCTACGCGGTCCTGCTGGCTAAAGATGAAATCTAGGAGAACAATCTCGGTAAGTTCTTGCATCCAAAATGCCATCTGTTGGTCGCTGACATCGGGGCCGAGATCCTTGTTGATCATCCGGTCTCTTCGACCTTCTCTGACGCCCTCTGCGATTGCCTCTGACAATGGTTTTGAAGACCGCAAAGCTAAGAAAGCGGGCGTTTCCTGAAAATCGCGGTTCTGACCTTTCCCCCAACCAGATTTACGGGTGCCGTTGATTTCCGAGCCGTATCGATGCCCAGGGCTATCAAGCAGCACGCCGTATATTTGCGTTCGATCCGATGTGAACAGATCATCTGTCGGTTGGTATGAGTTCGGGTCGGCATCCGCAGCTGCGAAGACCCGCCAGCCTTCATGGTTCATGCGCCCGCCATGAGAGCCGCCAGAAATCGCAAGGCCAGGCTCTGCGACCTCGGAAAAATGCGCCTGGGCGTCCATGCTACGCCAAACGGCGACTGGAACTTTGACAGTCGTGTCGAAATATCTGGAGAAATGATAGTAAAGCAGCGACGAGGTTGAAAACGTTCCACTGGTGCCCTTTTGGTTCATGGTGGACTTGAACTTAGCCACCCTGTCCTTGGCCAGATCTTTTGCTGCCTTCCCCTCTTTGCAAGCGTTTCTCTCGAATTCGGAACGGTTCCCCGTGTAGGGTCCTTCCGAAATATCGTAGACGGCCATTCCTGGGCTGGTGCTCCACGTTTTTGGGCAAATCGCAATTTCGGAGGCATAGAAATCGATCTCGCAATAGGTTGTTTCTTCCTCAAGATCGCTGTTCTTATACTCGCCCATTGGAATTTTTTCGATCCGAATACAGCGTTCAGTAATGCCGTTGGGACTATCAAATGTCGTGGCTTCACCTAGAACATCGTCGTTCGCCCATAAGACGGTGGGTGCAATGAAAGCAAGTGACCCCAGAAGGTTGAACTTCATTTGGATAGTCCTCCCAATATCATTTGGGGCAAATCGCTGCCTGTTGTTCGGTGGAGATTTTCAACTTGGGGTCGACGCTGAAGTTGGAGAATTTTGAGTCAATCCACTGGTCGCACCCGCCTGAACATGGGGCCCCGTTTCGGGCATCATTCCAATATTCCTTGGCCCTTTCTTCCGTCCAACCACAAAACTGAACGAGCGCCATTGCCGACAATGCTCCCGAGGAATGAACACCCCACATGCAGTGCACCAGGACAGGGCCTTTTCCAGGGTTTTGAATCACCTCGTGTATGGAAGCCATGACAGCACTGGGTCGGGAGGATCTGGCACTTTGATAGTCAAAGGATCCGTTTCCACAACTGGTGCGACCGTATTCAGTGTTTTTGCCAAAGTCGGCATAAAACCCGGTTGAAAACCCTTCACCGCACAGAGTTTCGCGTTGACCCTCACTTAGGCCAGTTCGATCCTTGTCGCCACCCTTGAAACCGGATCGATACAACACTCCGCTTAAGACTGGGCGAAAGAAATCGACACCATCAACGCCTCCGTCACCACCCTTTGACAGCATTTGACTGTTGCTTGGACCGCCATTTCGACTGGTCACGTCAGAATTCGCAGTGGTTGCGAGAACACCAATGAATATGAGGGACGCCAAAAACCGCATGCCATCTCCTTTCTATACTTGAACCTTTGATGCTCAAACTCTTGCGACCTGATAGTCTCTCGGAAAGGCTAGTTCACGACAACCATATCAAGTGGGCAGTTAGCTTTCCGCTGTGAAACTTTAAATGGGCCACACCAGATTGATGATAACGACGACTACGAAGTAAGCTAGAACAACTTTCCAGTTCCATTGGTGCTTGTTTTCTTCATTGATCACGCCAGCGGATTTCAATGCCAGGTTAGTGATGATTAAGGCGACAACGATGACCGCCGCGTGTGCCAGGTCGAATTGCAAGTTTGAACACCTTCTTTCAGATTTGGGATTGATGGAAGTCTGTCAGCAGTCACCTGATGGCAGCATAGCTACATCTGAGTACCTTCCCTCGGAGGTCGTGATCCGAGCGCATGCACCGGTATCCTTGTTAAACCAGTACGAGGTTAGCCCCTCGCTTCGGATGAGTTCAAACCCGAGACTTTGAATACCCATTTCAGCTTGGCCCGCTCTTGCCCCCTCAAATGACGAAAGATCGCTAGAGCTGCCCACAGTTGGTGCACTTGCATCCACTGATCCGCCACTGTCGTCGCATGCTGCAAGCGCAGTAGTACACGCCGTGCCGATCACCAATAGGACCTTGGGTTTCATTTGTTTTTCCCTCTCTTTTTATACTTGCGTTCCAGGGTTTCTGATTGATCACCTATTCAATTCCGAAAATGACGTTGTAGTCGACGGAAGAGTTGCTGCGATTGATAACCTCCACAACATGATCACCAGATTGCCAAAGCTGTCCTCGATACTCCTTGTCCGCCGACATCAATCCCAACAGTTCAGAACCATCGGGGTTGCGAATAACGTAGTCCAAGGAGCCATTTCGCGGAGCAACGCGAACGTAAAGGAACTGTTCGCTTTTGGCACCGAGAACATATTGCTGTGACGCTCCGGGCGCGAGTTCACCAACGAGTTCGGCGCCGGTGGAACCACCATCGAATTTGACACGTTGGCTACCGGTAGAACCGGCGGCGCCTGCCACTGCTCCACCGCCATCATCCATCGCCTCGACAACCGCCATTTCGCCGATGTTTCCATCCTTGTACGCGATGCAGCGCCAAAGTGTTCCACCTGCGTCTCGCAGCATGACGAGCGTACCCGCCTCTGAGAACTCTGAGCTTTCAATCGTTCCGGATTGACCGTCTGGTCCACCAACCTGCCGCAAGTGGTCGATACACGCGTCGTCTGCTTCAGACATTGCAAACGAAGCCGTGCCTGCGATTGCGAACATCGGTGCGAGGAATTTAAGTACAGCGAATTTCATCAGATGGTCCCTTGCTGGCTAATCCTTAGAGTTTTGTTCCCTACAAAGCGGAACCTCACTTAGTTACTCGTAACTTTGACAGAAACTCGTCGCATGCCTGTGCGCTGCCGACGATCTCGCCTGTCGTTTCAATTCCTTGCAGTGACGCCATCTCGGAATTAACGCGATTGAGGATCTGATCCGCTTGCTCGGCGGTGATCAGATTCTCGGCTTGTGCTCCTTTCAATGTGGTGCAGACACCGGCGGACAAGCCAGTCGCAACGCCGACACCTATCGCGGCACCGCCACCCATGGTCATCGCCCCAACCACGCCGAGGGCGAGCCCGATCACAATACCCAAGATCACTTTTCCCATGTTTTCCTCCCTTTTGGTGAGAATAAGCGCGGCTTTCACTACCGGCGCAAACCATGTGCCCATCTGCAAATCAAGACCAGCGCTAACAGGTTGAGCACCGGTGCGAGCGCCGCGAACCACGGTTTGGCCGACTCTGAGATCGAGTCCGCTACAAGTATCCAAGGTAGTCCCAACGGCAGAAGGAACACCCCGGACAAAGGGTCTCTTTCCTGTCCCAACCAGCCAAATGTGCCCGTCAAGAATGCAATCAACGCCAACAGGTAAAGGATCGCGAATACAATGATAGTGGTTCTACAAACCAAGTCGAGCCTCAGCAAATCAAGCCAGTGCTACGCAGCCGTTTTCGGCTACGCAGCAGACTGGTCACAATGCGCCTTCGTCGCCCAGGAACTCGATACCAGCTGTCGTGCCATCACTGTAAGCAATGCAATTCCAAGGAGCACGATCCTCGCCAACGCCTACAGTGACCTGTGTCCCCGCCTCGCTAAACGCGGATGAGAGCACCACGACTTGCGAATTGTTCGTTGTGCTGGCTACATCTCGCAAACACGCCTGCTGAGCGGGTGTGAGTTCGGCGGACGCACTGGATGTACTCGTATCGTCGCAGGCCGCAAGCAGTGCGAAACAAGTTGCGCCCGCAATCATCACCATCTTTTTAGACATTTTCTTCTCCCTCTGGTTCCGTTGAAATTGGTGAAATTGGATGGCTTGTTTGAAGTTCTCGCGTCAGAGCAGGCTATGAAACATACTTCGGCCCTGTAACTTCCCTTCCCAACAACTTGTCGCGGGGGGTGGCGGGCGGAGCTATATTACTTTGACAACCGAGACCGCCGACAACGTGTGAAGGCTGAATGACGACAATGGCAGAAGCTCGAGCGAATTCTGGAGGTAGGCCGAGTACACTAAGTATAAGCATCGCGTCCTCCCAACGCTCAATCATTGTAAAGTGCCTTCCGACCGCCAGCACTCACTCCAGCGGCCGGTAGGGCCCGACAAGTCGGGCGACAGCGATCACAACGGAGGTAAAATGAAAGTTGTGTCAAATTCACATGTTTGAATCTAATTTTTAATAAATCAACATTTTTTCCGCGCTTAAACTTCATTACGCTCTCGTACGATAGGCGTCTGCCCTCAAACAAAAAGGTAGGTGGGAGCACCCATGAGGGCGAATGTGTTCTTTTGGGTCGGCGAGGCGTTCTGAGGTCGCGCAGAAACCAAGAAAGGATTGAAAATGGGTTTTGTTGAATCCGTTAAGACGTGTTTCTCGAAATACTTCCAGTTCTCCGGTCGGGCTATGCGCTCAGAATACTGGTGGTTCTTCTTGTTTGTGGTTCTCGTGAGTGCTGCTTTAGCTGTGGTGGATGCGATCATATTCGGGACCAACCCAGAAACAGGGCAAGGATCTCGAGTTCTGTCCTCTGTTTTCCAACTGGCCGTTATCATCCCTATGCTGGCCGCCGGTTGGCGGAGGTTGCATGATACAGGGCGACCTGGCTGGTACTTGCTGCTGCCGATGGCGCTCAGCATTACAACGCTTTTTGTTATGCTGGGTGGCGTGGCGTTCTTCTCGGCATTGGAGCAAGGGGCCGAAAACCCCGATGCATTGCGAGGACCCGCGGCAGTTTTGGGCGTGACCGGTATTGTTGTTGTCTCAATTCTGCAATTCGTTCTGTCCATTCTGATGATCTGGTGGCTGACACGACCTTCCCAAGAGGGCGCAAACGAATACGGCGCACCTGCTTCCTGACCTCGTTGTCCGGGCAACAGGTCGGAATCTCTGCTGAATGAAAGTGCAAACCGCAACGCCATGGAGAGAGAAAATGAGTTTCAGACCGATTTCCATTGGAACGCTAATGATGGCAATGGCGACCACAGCAGCGGCGGAGTGGTCGTTCAGTTCCGGGCCTAATTCCAATGCATTTATTCAGACCGGAAACATGACGCTGGAGCTTCAGTGTAACCGTATTCGCTTTGCTCCAGCTGGATATGAGGACAGCCAGGACATTGCGGAGAAGCAAGGGCTTTCCTTTCGTTTTTTGAAGAACGGCACCACCGAGGTTGGGGCATTTCAGGTTGGCGCTGAAAACGCTGTGTTGCAGATCGTTGACAATTATCCCGTCGAGATCAGTTTCAATAGTCAGCAGGACTATGGTTTTGTATTGGACCAGCTTGCGGCCAATGCATCGGTTAATTTGTCGATGATTGATCAAGATGTCAGCTATGGAATCTTCGACTTAAAAGGTTCCCGCGCGGCAATTCGGTCCCTTCGTTCTGAATGCGCTTCGGATGCCAGCCAGGGAGCCTCCTATGAAGCACCCGAAGGCATCGTCTATTGTGGAGGCGGTGCGATAAAACGCGTGATCGAACCCATGATTTTGGAAAACCCGGAGGGGGAGTGGGACGCGCGAGTGGCAGTCAGCGGCGAGTCGATCAGAGCCATGACGGCCTACAGTTACTTCGGATACTCTGAGCCGCCGGCCGGATTTGTCGTCGCCCTGCTTGGGGAAGACAGGTCCGAGTTTCTGATTTTTAGCGAAGACTCGTCAAACTGGCTGGAATACGGGGACTACAGGTATGATCAGTGCAATTGATGCCACCCTCCAACCGGCTTCCCAATTAGTGGGCCTGTTGAAAGGGTTGGTTTCCGGGATTGTGCTGGTTTCGAGCCCAGTATGGACCTCACCAGCTGTCGCGGCTGATGTTTCGCAACTTCCAACTGGTTTGCGGGCTAAGGTTGATCTGGCAGAACAAGCCTGCGCAGAGTTCAACGACGGTCAGTTTGACTTAGATTGGGGTGCGGTTGAGAGGGTCGATCTCGACGGAGATCTACAACCCGACTGGGTTCTGAATGAATCTGGATTCGCGTGTTCGAGTGCTGCATCTCTTTATTGCGGAACTGGTGGATGCATGTCGCACTTCTTGATTGAAGAGGAAGTTCACTCCTTGCTAAATCGAGGCTGGACGGTCGTCGAATTCGGGCGTCAACGCATTGTCCTTGCAGATGTCCACGGAACTAATTGTGACGGAATAAACCCGACGCCTTGCGCAACAGCCAGTGTTTGGGATGCGGAAGCAAAGACGTGGCGCTCGTCTGCTGGTGATTGGGAGTAAACTGTAATTGGGCACCGCATATAAGCCTGAGAGCCTGTATGTTCGGGTTCCTCAGTGGCATGCAAACCTGTTGGCAAACTTCCAAGCTTTTCTTTTATGAAATCAATGTCAGAAACGCAGCGTTATGAGCGTACCCACATCCGGTCTCGGAAATTGCAACGTCTTGTTACGAAGGTCCGCTTTGGGCTGGTTGCGGTCAACCATGCTCATCGCAGAGACTGATAGTACATGGTTCCGCAGAGCAGAGTTGAGGAAATGCTTATCCGGGGCGCTTTGGTTCCTAGCAGAAGAGGCGCTTAGAAGAAGCGCGCACTACTACAACGACAGTCGCCATATAGGATATCTTATATTAAGTATTGGGTAATGGCGCCAGGTAAGCTGTTCTAGCGTACTGGGTCTGTATCGAGTTTGCCCCTGAGATCATCAACCATATCTGAGAAGCCATCATTCGAGGCCTCCTTGGGCATTAGACCAGCTCTTCGCCGGCGTTCGACCTCGGCCATTAGTTCTTCCTCTGTGGCTGTCTCAACCACATCACATCGAAGAGCTTCGATCTCGTCCGCTGTCCACGACTCAAATTTGTCAGCGTAGAAGCCCATCGAATACGGCTGGTCATCAGAAATCTGTTTAACCACCGCATTCCAATCATCACTCTGGTTCGGTTCCTTTTCTACCCTCTCATCTAGTTCGCGGATAGGCTTGCGGATCATCGGCAGCAGCTCGGCCTGAACGCTTTCTTCACCTACACCAGTCCCTGCAAGCCAAAGGTCCGCAATCTTGCGGACGAGCGCCCAGGCCGTCTGATTTCGAGGGTGTCCTTTAATCCGGCCGCCGAGACCTCTTTCTTGAATGCCAAACTGCTC
Organism: Ruegeria sp. CDSB022; assembly: GCF_059611145.1. Classification (NCBI taxonomy): domain Bacteria; kingdom Pseudomonadati; phylum Pseudomonadota; class Alphaproteobacteria; order Rhodobacterales; family Roseobacteraceae; genus Ruegeria; species Ruegeria sp. CDSB022. The sequence continues at coordinate 10,800 of NZ_JBXWOZ010000018.1, forward strand.
GGCAGAACGTTCGTTCATCCGGATATTGTAGTCGGACAGGTCCGCGAGTTCTGAATCGTTCTCAGCCAAAGCTCGGGCTACCTCTTGATCACCAACATAGACAACCACTTTCAACATCCCGCTACCCCTTCCTTCGCCGTTTCATCACTCGGTCCAGGTGGCTGTAGTCCAGATCTCGCATGATCCTTTGAACTCGCTCTGGATCGACTTCGCGATCTTTTCCGGCAGTATGGACGATGTATCTGACGTAGATCGCCAACGCGACAATGATCACGGCGGATAAGATCAAGCTGAAATGCTCAGGCCCCATCACTAAGTCTTCTTCCTTGGGTCTTCGATCCCGAGGTCGTCGAACACGTTGCCGCTGCCATCAGTGATCTCGACATCATCGATGTCCGTCACTAGATCCCAGGTGTTCTCTTTGACCCATTCATCCCGCCATTTGGGCGCATCGGTCGGACGCTGTGCAAAATCGGCGATTTGCTCGAAAATCATTTTGCGCAATGCAAGCCAGACCTCCGGACCCTCTTTGCGACGAGCTTGCAACTCTGCGATCAAGTCATCCAGAGGAACATCCTGTAACGGGCGTCCGAAGATTTCTTTTACTGAACAAACTTCGCCTCTTTTGTTCTCAGCGATCCACTCGTCTGTCCACTCGGGAACCTCGTCGGGCTTTGGCACGACTTCCACCACGTGCTCTTGCACAACCTCCAGCAATGCTGGCCAAAAATCTTCATCCGCTTTCAAGCGCGCGCGAATCTCGGTAATCAGGTCATCGCTAGAAAGTTCGTCACTCATCTGTCTTGTCTTTCGGCTCAGTAACCTTTCGCGCCCGGATCTCATCCGCTGAGATCGGCTTGGTTAGTTTCGCTCGACCGGCCGCAATTTCAGCCTCCCGAAGCCTAAGCAAACGCAAGGTTTGTTCATCCAGCTCAACGTCGTCGTCATCACCCATCAGACTTCTCCCGAGTACAGTAACAGTGAGAACAGAGCACTTGAGACCCGTCGGCTGTCCGAACGATGTCACCAACGTGGCCACACTCTTCACACGTCACACCGCATCGAAATTCCATCCAGTCAGCGTACTCCTGAATGAGATCGTGGTATCGACTGAAACCGATGGAAATCTTGCCATCCCGGCCTTTCCTAATTTCCGAGATCTGAATAGTTCCAAGGTCCAGTGCCCTGAAATCCTGACTGAAGGAAAGCTTGTGGAGTGCTTGCGAAATCATGACGAGCCAGCCCTTTCCGACAGCAGGAACAAGAGATGCGCAATCCGGAGAAACGAGGTCTGGATAGTTTTCCACAATGTCCAGCCTCAGGCTGTCGGGCCAGGATTCTTCAGCGCCCTCAAATCGCCGCCGCAGAGCATCATTGTAGCACCAGCTGCAAAGCGTCGTCACAAACCCAAGGAAGTTCTGGCGTTGGGCAGAATTAGAACAACCTTCACAGGTTTGCTCAATCTGATCGACTCGCCATTGAATCTCTTCACTCGCAGCCTGGTTGCAGTCCGGGCCCTCATAGACGCGCAAGCCTCCCCATTTCTGTTTGATCTGAACGATGGACGGGTGTTCATCACCAAACAGGTCGGGCTGCTCGTCGATCAACCTCTTCACTTTCTCAAGTGCAAGCGTAAGCTGCTCCGCCCACCCGGCACGATACTCACCAAGCTGCTTGAAGACGCTTCCATGAATATCGTTCCAGTCGACAACACTGCTCATCACTGACCTCCCGGCCCGCGCCTCTTTGAGATCATGTGAAACCTCCGCCATAGCAGTCATCATACGGTCGACCACTTCGCGGTCATCACACTCGGCATGCAGAACCTCGGTCGACCATGTGACGTCAGAGACGTGCGGAGCTGGGTAGTTGTGCGCCATCACCAAACGCATCTCTTCGGCGTACCAGGCGTCAAATGAGCGGAGATCATCTGGCGCTCCATGGTTCTCGATCACACCTCGGACCTTTTCCCGAAATTCCTTCCAGCTCTTTTCGACATCATCCATCATTCACATTCTCCAGAACTTGGTCTTGTTGAGATGGAAGACCCCTCCCGGGATATGGCAAAGGGCAATCGGCGGGACATGACCGGTGGCCAGTGAGCCCGTATTCATGAGCTTCCGGGCGTAGTCCTCATCGTCGTAGTCTTCCATAATCTTATCGAAGTTCACTTTTTGTTCGGCGGTCATCACCAGTTCTTCTTCACGCACGCGGGGCACCGATTACGGTCATCCGTTCGGTCGATCTGACCGAAAAAGCCACAGACCGAGCACGTCATTTGATCTCGAATGGGCTTCTTTCGAACGCCAAACAGCCGGTGCCGTTCCGGATGGCGCTTGCTCGCGACATCATGCGCGCACCAACAGCACAGGGTCGTGTACCAGCCGTCCAGAAGTTGGGTCTCGGCACTATTCCCGCATCGTTCACAGCTGTGATTTGCACGCGCAATCGTCTCAGCGATCATCGACTGAATGTGTCGATCATCACACCTGTGGTAGATGCGGAGCTCTCCCAGCTTCTCCTTGATCTGGAGGACAAAGGGGTAGGTGGCACCCTTCAGTTCGCAGTATTCCTTAACCTCTGTGAAGAGCTTTGTGGTCAAGCCGGACCAGCCTTCGGGTGTGCGTCCGAGGCTCTCCTCGACCGATTGCTTGATGTCGTCGAAATCAATTGCGTTCGTAACTTCGTCCGCCATGTCGGACACCTCCTGAGGATGGTAGGAGGCGTCGGAATCGAACCGACTCGTGCACTCTAATCTGGAGCAATTACAAGGATATAAGCCTCGCCCGCATACCAATGCTGCCTCCCACGGATTTCGCGTGGGTTATCGACCTCAGGTCGATATTCGTTGGCAGATGGTGCGTGCGTTTGACATGCGCTAAGGCTGATCCAATTCCGGCGCCCACGTCAAGACGGAAACTGACGCGCTAAGTCAAGTTACTTATAGCTGATTGAAAATAATAACTTATTTCCATCAGCATTTCTACGAATGTGCGGTTTAAGCAACGGCTCACATGACTTCGCTAAATGAAGAATCGACCGATACTAATGCTCACATTATTCGTACTTGCAGCATCAGGGAAAATACCTCGAGAACGCTTGATGCGAGTAGCTCTCATTGGTTCCGCAGTCTCAGGAATATGATTTGGAACAACGAAAACGAGCGTACTCGCCAAGGCTTGGTTGACTTAAGAATCCACTGTCAAAAGGAAAATGAAAAAGTCACTCGTCGTCGTTTTCAGAGAATTCCTCTCGAATCCTCTTCTGATATTCGATGTCATCAGCAAAAATTGCTCGAGTCTTGGATTTATCTAAGAATTCGTTTCCAATTTCGTCGTCTGTAGCCGCTTTCGGCTCCGCGGGCAGACTTCGCCATGTCAGCCAAGATGCTGCTACACCAAACACACCTATCCGACGGCGAAGATTGAAATGATCTGATCAGGCTGCTCTGAAATTGAACCCAGACTTCTGAAAGGTCTACGCGGTCACCACGTCTTGTATCGGTTGGAGTGGCAAGATTGAGTATTTCGGTTGCCTCAACGCCGACAGATCACACAGATACCCCGCAGAGCTCAGTCGCAAAAGTCTTGCGGTATGCGCCACAGCTCACATCGCCAGCAATTCCTGATGAATTGCGACCATTGCCCAAGTGTCGCGCGTGCAATACGCCACAAGATCAGCATATACCTTAGGGCTGCAAGCGCAGTGGGAGAATTGAATTTGATGTGTCCTTGAAGTGAATTAGACTAAGAGCCAACTGTTCAGATAGCTCATTAAGAGGACATCATGGCAGCTCCTTTAGTCCAAAACTGGGAACTGACTGCCGCCATCCAGGACATAGCAGATTGGCTGGTTCAACAGGGCTTAGAGAATGCGCCTGTGGAGCTCTGGCTTGAAGCATTCTGCAACCGTCTTGTTTCGGCAGGAATTCCGCTTCAAAGAGCAAACATCACTGTTCGCGCTCATCATCCCGAAATTGGGACTGTCGCTTTTCGCTGGCACAGGGATGGCGGTCATGAGCGAGAGAACTTTGTCCGAAGAACGGATGCGCCTGAGGAATACGTTCTAAGCCCAATTTATTATCTTTTGGCAAACAACGTTGAAGAGATCAGACAAGATCTGACAGTCGAAGAACCCGCGCTCAACTTTCCGATCTTCGACGAACTTCGCGAGCGCGGTGCAACTGACTACTTCGCTGTTAAACGGTTTTTCCTTATTCAGGACAATACTACGCCAGTCGATCCAATGCAGGCCTATGAAGGTGCTATAATCTCATTGACAACCGACGCGAACGGGGGCTTCACGAGCGAGCAACTTGATGGTTTGCGTCAACTGATATCTCCACTTTGCCTGACGCTGAAATGTGGGGCGAACCGATTGATGGCTGAAGACATTACAGCCGCATATCTGGGCAAAGACGCCAGTAGGCGCGTTCTTTCCGGGGACATCACCCGAGGTTCATCGGAAACTATTTCAGCGGTGATTTGGTATTTTGACCTGCAAGGATTTACCAAATTGTCAGAGGCGCTTCCGGGGGACTCAATCATAGAATTGCTAAACGACTACTTCGCGGAAGCTGTTGACGTAGTCGAACGCAATGGCGGTAACGTTCTGAAATTCATGGGAGATGGAATGCTTGCCATCTTCGATATCAATCAAGTTCCGGACGCTCGCCGCGTCGCAATTTACGCGGCAGCGGAGTTGCGAGATACTTTTGAGGAACTCAACCAACGACGGCAAGCGGATGGTTTGCCAACGACCGGCTTCACTCTTTCGTTGCACGCAGGCGATGTTCTTTACGGCAACATCGGCGGTAGATCTCGCTTAGATTTCACAGTGGTCGGCCCAGCGGTAAACACAACTTCGCGCATTTTAGGCATGTGCAGTGCGCTTGATCAGAACATTGTTGTTTCCGACAAGGTGGCGGGCGACTTGGTGGGCTCCATTCCAAGTCTTGTTTCCCTGGGGCAATACAGATTGCGCGGTGTTGCTGAAAAACAGGAGCTGTTCACGATAGACTAACTGCCGCTATTTGGAAGCTGCCGCAATGGGGTGTTGACCTGCGTCAAAGCAAAGGTAGCCGGATTGTTACTAGGTTGGTTTGCACATGGAACAGAACTGTTGGATCATGCACCCGCGCAGAGCGGCATTCTTGGTCATAGTGATTGCATTGTCAGGGTGCATGGGCAGGCACCATCAAGGCAATTGGCATGGCCACGGCTTAGAAGGTTGCTATGGACCTCACCACGACGTTGATCGCGAGGTCCATTGCCGAGCGCTCGAGTGAACTTGAGCCATATTCTTGCTTGTTAGCTACAAGGATGGAGACGCCAACGTGCGATCAGTCTGGTTATGCTCGCGGAACGACGCCATCGGCAACGTAGCTGTTATGATTGCCGCGTTAGGAGTCTGGGGCACGGCAACAGGTTGGCCTGACCTAATAGTTGCTGCGATCATGGCAAGCCTCTTCTTGTCATCTTCGTACCAGATCATTCGTCAGGCTCTTGAGGAACGGCACGAGGAAGCAGCGCATGAGCATAGAACAGCTGGGACAAGCTGACATTCGCTGCGGAGGGCAAACTACACAGGTATGGGCTCCACGCGGTCATTTGCAATATCGCGATGTATGTCCACTTTGCGGACTTTTCTGCCGACGCTTAAAGCCTTGCGCATAACACTCAAGCGCGGCAAAGCAGTCTTTGGTTCAGCGCTATTGGTCTATTTGGTCATTGCCAAGCTTGGTTTGCCCGGACGAGACAGATGAAGATCGCATCTGTTGGCCCGCGGCGTCGAGGGCACCTCCGCTCGCCGGGCCGCGCAGCGGCTGAATCAGCATTCGGTCGAGCCAGAGGTCTCGGCGTGTGCGAAACTGCTTGATGCCGATTTCCATGCTTTTGTGCCCCTTCTTGGGTTGCGCAACGTAAGTGCCTAGAAGTCGGTCCCACCACGGTAGATTAAAGCCAAAGTTCGAGTTGGTCTCGCTTGGATCGACTGAATGGTGGACTCGGTGCATGTCTGGTGTGACGACGATCCATCTGAGAATTCGATCCACAGGACGCGGCAATTCAATGTTTGCGTGATTGAAGAGCGCGGTAGCGTTCAGGGTCACCTCGAAAAGGAGCACGGCGACAGCGGGTGGCCCCAAGGTTGCTACGACCGCTAGCTTGATCCCCATCGAGATGAGGATTTCTACCGGATGGAAACGCAAGCCAGTAGTCGCGTCAAAATCAAGGTCGGCGTGATGCATCCGGTGCAGACGCCAAAGCCCCGGTACGGCGTGGAACATCACATGCTGAAGATAAATTGCGAGATCTAGAAGCAGCATGGAGACCACGATGGCAACCCAAACCGGCGCCTCGATGTTATTGAAGAGCCCCCATCCGCGATCCTCGGCCATGGCTGCGAGACCAACTGCGAGGATTGGAAAGGTCAGCCGCAGGATGGCGGTGTCGAGCACCACGAGCGCAAGGTTGTTTGTCCATCGGATAACGCGCGGAATATCCCGACTTCGCCGGGGTGCGGCCACTTCCCAAAGTGCCATCGCCGCCAGGACGGATAGGAAGGCAATAATGCGGATAGTTGGTTCAGCAGCTAGGATTGTGTCGGACATGGACATCCACTATTCGGGTTTCCGTCGCGATAGAATTGCAAGCTGTTCTAGGCGACGACCGTTCCAATGTAACGCAGACATGCAAGCGATACCATCTGAGGGCGGCTTGGTCCGCAAGGCGGACATTCAGCGGAATTAACCGAACGTCTGCTTCGAGCCCAAAGCAGAAACGCCATGCGATTAAGCAGAAGAACCTGCTAGCACCAAAAATCAGTGGTCAACAATCTTACTCAATTTCCGAGGATCGCGCCCAGAGATTGATTTCCTCTTCCGAGCTTACCTCGTCAATCTTAGCGAGTTCCGCTTCGGTAAATTCCAAATTCTGGACCGCACCTACGCAATCCACGATCTGCTCAGGTCGCGAAGCGCCAACAAGGGCTGTCGTAATCCGGTCACCTCTCAGCACCCAAGCAAGCGCCATCTGAGCTAATGATTGACCGCGTGACGCCGCTATGTCGTTTAGAGCCCTGACACTCGTCAATGAACGTTCGTTGATCATGCCGTCCAATAAAGACTTGCCTTGGGTCGCACGACTGTCTTCGGGAATGCCGTTCAGATACTTCGATGTCAAAATACCCTGGGCAAGTGGCGTGAACGCAATCGATCCCACGTTCAATTCGTCAAGCGTATCCAACAGCCCGTCCCGCTCAACCCAACGGTTGAGTAGGTTATACGACGGCTGATGAATCAGGCACGGCGTGCCAAGGTCTTTCAAGATGGCCAGCGCTTCGCGCGTTCGTTGCGAGTTGTAGCTTGAAACTCCGACGTAAAGTGCGCGCCCAGAGCGCACTATATAGTCTAAGGCCCCCATAGTTTCTTCCAGAGGGGTATCTGGATCGTAACGGTGGGAATAAAAGATATCTGCGTATTCTAACCCCATCCGCTTGAGCGACTGATCACAAGAGGCCACAAGATACTTTCGTGATCCCCACTCCCCATAGGGGCCCGGCCACATATCATACCCTGCCTTGGTAGATATGATGAGTTCGTCCCGATAGCCTGCGAAATCAGTTTTTAAAATTTCACCGAATGCTTCTTCCGCCGATCCCGGTGGTGGGCCATAGTTATTTGCTAAATCAAAGTGCGTTACACCCAAGTCAAAAGCAGTGCGGCAGAGATCGCGCTTTGTCTGGTGCGGGGTATCCCCACCAAAGTTGTGCCATAGCCCAAGGCTTATCGCGGGTAGCTTTATGCCAGACTGCCCACAACGGCGATAGACCATTTGCTCGTAGCGGTCCGGATTAGGAAGAAATGGGCGTGGCCGAGGCTTCGGGGGGCGTTGTAATTTGCTCATCTGTCCATAATCCGAGATCATCACCCCGTGTCAATTCAACGAGATAGTAATCGGCTATCAGCGAAGCCTGACATATAGACGGAACATGCCTAAGGCATTGCCAGCGCAGATTGTCAAACTGCAAACTAGTCCTCGAATAACGCGCGAACCTTCGACATGTCATAGGCATGTTCCGTCAGGTTTTCAGGATCCCATTCGCTTCGCTCAGCTTCAAAAAAATCCCCGCCGTATAAGTGGATTGCTCCGGTCAACTTGGGGATAGGGTTTGTAACCGAGTGAATGAGGTCCTTACCAAGCGGAGCATATTCACCCGTCGACAATGCTCGAGCCCCCGCCGCTTCAATGCGTCCGTTAGGGTCATCTGCTACGCGCCGCCAAAAAATGTTATCTTCTCGGCCACCATAAATACCGATCACGGCCCACATTTCGTGATTGTGGGGCATTATGGTCATTCCTGGCTTCCATACGACGTTGACGATTGTCAGATCACCTGACTTGTAAATGGGAAAGATACCGCTTTCGGTCGGCTCTCCCAAGGCTTGCGTCACGCCCGCGGGATCGCGCATCGCCCGGTCCACCACCTCAGCCACCGATTTGTGAGACGCGTCCTGATCTACTGCGGTCCGGCAGTCCGCTACAAACTGTTCCATGTTCCACATATCTTCAGCCCTCAATTGCATACGATAAATGCAACAGGGTAGCACATGCTGTAAAATAGACGAAATTGGGACCCAGATTGCAGCTGCATGTATCGGGCATCTAAGACTTCCAATGACTGCTTGGCTTGCTTAGCGTTCTTTCACCAGATCGGGGCGGATGTCTAATTTGCGGAACCATCCGTCGATTGCATCGCATAAATTAGGCTGTCTGTTTGCTTAATCGAAAATGCGGTTGCCCTGCTCGTCGATCACCTGTTTCGCCTTTGCGATGCTGAAGCTTTCGCCCTGATCCCGGGTCTCAAAAACATCCGCCCGGATCACTGTATGGGTCTTGCGATTTCCGCCGATGGTCTTTTCGATACGGGCTATAAGGCGGTACTTGCCACCTTCGGGCATCAGGTCCGGAAAGATTTCGAACCCTCTGTAAGAGACTGGCTCCGGCTCCGACTTTTCACCACCACCGAAGAGTTTAGAGAAGAGGACATTGGGCGGCTCCTTTCAGCGTTGCTATGACGGGAGACTAGCGCCGCTTAGGACAGGCGTGAAGCATGTCGTGCTATCACAACATTTGCCTTCGATCCGTTGGCACGCTCCTTGCGTTGCCTAGTACGTCCAGATCCGCGGTAGAAGTCCATTCCCCACACCACGCTCCCTTGTAAGACTGTCCAGACCGCCATTCTGACACGCCGCCGCCGACGACCGCTTTGAGCCCAAAACCGACACCGAAGAAAATGCAAGACGACGCCAAAAAGTAGCGTCGCCCGATAGTCGCGGCTGTCGCTTTATTCTACCAGTTCCAGATCACCAGGACGCCAGGTCTTGTCGAACCAAGGCTCGAGCGGTCCGTAGAGGCGCATCATCACGTTGAAGCTTTGCCCGGGCATGGTTTGCGTCCAGTTGTTCTCCCAACCTTCTGGGGCTTCCGGGCCAAAATAGATGCTGGTACTCCCATCCTCATTCGGCTTTATCCCCAGTCGATTAGAGTCGATACCACCGGATTCCAGGTCAGTTTCAAGGATCGACCGTGTCTGTCCGCTATACAACATAAACGACGCAAAGTTTTTCGCGGGAACGGGTGCCGGGAGAGTTACCTTGTAGGTTTTTGAGCCATCCAGGTACTGTCCGTTGTTGTCTCGCGCCGTCATCGCATAGACAGACCCCGTACCGACCGGTGGCGAGGTCATCGCAGGCGTTATGCCCGTCGCCATATAGAAAAAGTATGAACGGTCATCGAGTATGCGTGCACCGTCCTCAAGAAACAGATAGCTCTGACGTTGAAACGGTGAGTTCCATTGCCGGTCTTCATAAAAGAAAACTCCCGGATCGCGCGAGGCATACGTAATCGCTCGCGCCGTGGCGTTTGCTATCGCTGCCGCCTCCTTGAAAATGGCCTGCATACGGGCATCGGGTTCGAAGGGCTCGCCCTTCCTGATCCCTATGGAAGCAAACGTTCCTACAATTTCCGGACTGAACGCACCAATTGGATTGTTTTCGAGCGCGACGTGGATCTCTTCAAAAAAGTCTTCGTTGTTCGCGTGAACGGTGTTGTGTTGGACGCCTGAGATATTCAGGAAAGTTTCCGCGGGTGGATTATCTGCTTCACTAAGCGGATATACATTCAGACCCGCCTTGATCTCGGCAACGGGCCCAGCTGTATCTCCGTCTGCGTCCGGTGAGCGTCTCAGCAACAACCAGTGCTCGTTTGTCTTGGTGCGAAGCTCGAAGAACCCGTCGGGCACCGGCGTTTTATCATCGTTGTGCAAGAGTAGGTATTTGCCGCCTTCTCCCTTATCCGCGCCGAGCGCCCCGATATCCGTCACGTAGTCAAATGCGGCATCATCCAGCAACCCAAGCAGACCTGCCGGAACCTCAATCACCATCGGGCCATCAGAGATATCGACATTCGAACCAATGTAGATTGTGGTGGTATTGGGCGTCAGCCAGATGGATCGCGCGTCCAGCAGGTCTTCTGCAATCACGACGTCATTAGGATTGACGCCTAAGTCCTCGTACCCCTGAAACATAGCCCGAAGCGAAGCGATTTTCATACCATCTAAGAACGCCGTCGTAGCCCTAATCAGATCAAGGTTATCGAAGACCTTCTCCACCGTCTCGGGCGATGGCATACCATCGAAGAATTCAAGATCACCAAGCGTCTGGGTCTCGACTCGGTCTGGAGTTAGAATATTGTCAGGCACGTCGGCTTTGAACTCTTGGGCTGTAGATTGCGATCCGACTACTAGTGCGAACAGCAAGGCAACTGACTTTGCTTTCACTATTACCTCCATTGGTTTTTTTGGTTTTGTGGTCAGTTTACTTTTTCGAGATCTCCCAACATCCAGCCACTTTCCAACCAACCGTCTTGCGGCCCGTAAAGGCGGAATAACAGGAAGTACGGCTCTGTGGTTGGTACCCAGTTGCTTTCCTTTCCGTCCGGAGCCTCTGGGCCAAAATAAATGTCGTAGGAGCCGTCTTCATTAGCCTGCATCGCATCAGTGTCGCGCTCGGACAAACCGACAGGATCAACGTTCCGAATGAAGCTCTTGGTCTCCATCGAATAAACAATCACGGACCAAAAATCGTCGGCAGGTGTGTCCGCTGGGACGTTCAGTCTATAGGTCTGATTGTGATCGTACATTTCTCCGTCGCTGTCGCGCAGACCTGTCAGATAAAATGTACCTCCGCCCAGTTGTTTCGGCAGGTATGTAATCCAGAAATAACTGCCGCCCGCACGCGCATCCACAAGGACTTCGGTCTCTGTCTCATACGGGAAACCAGCCTCCGGTTGACCTTCGGCGAAGTCCCAAATCAGCCACTGGCTCCTCATCTCGCCGCTATCGTCGACCCAAAGTGGGATCATGGCTTTCCCAGGCGTCACAAAGTAATTCTGCATCGAGGCATATGCGAGCAGCAAGCCCTCGTTCATTGCCTGCATCTGAAGTTCACTTGGCTCGAAAGGCTTTCCCTTTTCGATCCCGAGATCTTTCAAAAAATTCACCATAACCTTGTCTTGTGGACGTATCGGGTTGTTTTGAACGTAATCGTTCAAGTCCTGAAAGAAGGTCTCGTTGTAATAAGGAAGCGAGTCGTACGGGACTTCGGACGCTTCGAAATAGTTGTTTGGCGGTGGATTGTCGGCCTCAGACAAATAGTAGACCTTTATTGTCTGAGCGTAGTCGGCCGCATCGGCGTCCGTTCCGCCATTCGTCAGTTTTGGCCGGAACGAAAAACCATACTCGTAGGTATCTGTTTCAAAGGGAAGGTATCCCGCCTCAGTTAATTCCTCTAGGGACATATCCCCTTCGTAGCCTGGGGGTAGCATGAGGTACTTGCCGCCGGCACCTTCATCGAAACCATCGGGACCAACGTCCACGATAGGAACATCCCAAGCATTCACGATTGTACCGAAGTAGTTCACCTTGTCGGTAGCTGCGGGCACTTCAATGACAAGGGGACCGGGTTCGGAGGTCATTGAAGCCCAAGCATAGGCCGTAACATCGTTAGCCGTAAGAAACCCATGTTTGGAATCGAACGGCTTGTTGAGATAAATGATGTCGTTGTAGTCGCCACCGAGGTCGCGGCGAATGCCCTTCAGAAAATCGATCATACCAGCGGCGGGCATTCCCCAGATGGCCGTCTGAGTGGCGCGCTGCACCATGATCTTGTACTCGATGTCCTCGACCTCGGCTGATCGTGCAAGGATGTCGCCCGTGTCGTTGAAGGACTGGGAGAAAACTGGTGAAGCAGAAATACCTGCGCCGAGCACCATTCCCAAAAAATGCATCGAAAAACCGCCGTGTAATGGCCGAAGTATTTTCATATTGCAATGCTCCCTGCTGTTTAGGGAAAGCTTGCACATCCGTTCAGCCGATGCGTATCATTTCACGACACGCGGGCAAACAAGCGGGTTGACGGATTGAACCTACCACCGATGATTTCGGCCAAGGCCTTGGGCGCGATGCCCCAGTTTGTGCTTGAGGCCGCAGGGGAAAGGCGCCTGTTGCGTGCTTTTGACTCGGCCGATCTTCCTGTTCACTTCATTGAGGAAAGAGGCGGTTACATCTCGGAGCATGCCTTGGCGACCTTTGTGCACGAAGCCGCACGATCCGCGGGACAACAAAACATCGGATTGTTGTGGTCACCGTATCTCACCGTCGCTGATTACGGCGCCTGGGGGAGCTACGTTCTTTCTGCTCCAACGCTGGGGGCAGCGCTAATACGAGCTTCTGCCGTCATGCCATTTCATTCGTCCGCGGATCGCGCGTGGCTTGAAACTACGGGCAGTAGCGCGCGTTACTGTTATCGTTTTGGACTTCGCTCGCATTTCGCGTATCCGGACATCGGTTTCTCGGCCGTTGGGGTTTTTCTGAGCATATTCCGCGCGTATTTAGGAAACGACTGGAAGCCATCGGCCGTGCTCTTGGACTTCCCGAAGGTTCCTGGATTTGTCGAGGCAGAAGACACCTACGCTTGTCCTGTAATCTGGAACGCCACCCGGCTTGGGGTTGAGTTTGATGCATCGACTTTGCGAGCCGAAGCCACGCCCAAAAAACTTAGCGGCGGCTCGACAACTGTCGGAGATATTTCTCGTGAACGATTGGGCGGCCCCCCCCAAACACTTCGAGGACAAGTCGAAGAGGTGGTTTGGCAACAACTTCATCGGGAGGAAATGTCGATTGATGCCACCGCGCGTTCGCTCGATCTTGGCGTTCGCACACTACAACGGAAGTTAGCAAGCGAAGGGGTTCGTTTTCGCGAAATCGTCAACGATGTTAGGGTAGCAAGGGCCGAGGAACTCCTAACGGATACGCGCGAGACAGTCTCCAGTATCTCCTCCATGCTAGGATATGAAACCGCAAACAATTTCAGCCGCGCATTTAGGAATTTGACGGGACTGGCGCCCTCTGACTATCGCAAGATGAACTCCGACCATAGTTGACATGTGGGTCGCGAGACCAGTCTTCGAATGCCTGCTTTGTCCGCATAGCAGTCATTTATGCCTTGTACAGCGATTGTCTACTTGAGCCCAAAGAGTCAAATGCTGCATCTTGCTTAGATGTCAGTTCCCAGGCGCAAAACCAAAGACGGGTTTGTCCTAGGTAGAAGCGACGCAAACAATCTGATCGAGGTTGATTTGACAGTAGAATTGCAGAACCTGATGCTAGGACAGCGAAATTAGGAGTGTTTGTATGTCCTTCAAACAACATTGCCAGGAGGTATTCGACCACTATGTCGCCTGCTACCGACAAGGGGACGCCAATGGATGCGCTTCCGTGTTTGCAGCGCAAGCAGAGATGTACTCTCCCTTCGGCCCACCTTCCATTGGAAGGCAAGCTATTGAAGACACACATGCAGAGTGGGTCGCGGAAGGTGGAGAAGACAAAAAAATCAATGTCTCTAGTGCAGGTCGAGACGGCGAACTCGGCTGGTGTCTTGCAGAATTTAGCGAAGGCACGACAGGTGAAGGCGTTTCGCTGAATGTGCTTGAGCGACAACCAGATGGTCGATGGCTAATCACCCTATGCAGTCTTAATGAGACGCATCCCTAGAATTTAAACAGCTTGCTGCCGTCTGTTCCCATGCGTCGAATTGCCGATGTTAAATAGTTTTTATCTAAACCAACCGAGCCGAGCTAAATTGAAAGGAATCTACCATACTGAACCTCGAACTTGCCAAGAAGCTGTCTAGCCCCCATGTTGTGGGCCATTTCGGACTAGAGTTTCGGGGACTGGTGGGCTTTGTAAGGGTGGAGAGTTGCTTAAGTTTGACGCTGAAACAACGAAATTACTAGAAACCGCCTATCAGGGAGCCGAATTGACGCGGCGACGACAGGTGTCATTTGATGCGCTGTGCCCTTCTCCCGGTGAAACTATTTTGGACATCGGATGTGGCAACGGGCTGTTGACAGCAGAGTTGGCTCGCGCAGTTGGCTCGGATGGCTGTGTCATCGGGATCGACCCAAGCACTGACATGACAGCAGCCGCTAAAGAACGATGCAGCGACTACGCAAACGTGGAGTTTCGTGCTGGTGCTGCAAATAGCTTGCCCATTGAGAATGAGAGTGCTGACAAAGCGGTCTCGGTACAAGTCTTTGAGTACATCGAAGACGTAGACGGTGCGTTGGCTGACACGCTGCGGTGCGTCAAACCCGGCGGGCGGCTTGTCATCAGTGATCTGCACTTTGGTAGCTTGATTTGGTTCAGCGATGAGCCCGACAGAATGCAAAAGATGCTGACTTCCTGGAACCAGCACTTTGTGAGTGGTTCCCTCCCGGAAAGACTGCCCGCACTGATAAAGGCTCGCGGCGACCATGTGGAAGATGTCTTGTCGTTCACTATGACAGATCACCAGCTAAAGCCTGATGGCCTCGCAATCATGATGATGCACCTCATGAAGCAATACGCTGTCGCAAATGACTATGTTGATCCCGCAGTTGCGCAATCGTGGTTTGACGAACAGTTCAGCCTTGCAAAAGTTGGACGCTTCTTCTTTTCGATGACCCAATTTGTCGTCGTGGCGCGTAGAAAAGGGTGATCGAGCGAAGTAACTCGGCATAGGTTCTTCCGCAGGCTTCCTGAAAGTCGCGGTTGAAGAGACCCCCATTGGTGTCACAGTCGCCCCAATTGGTGCTGCAAATCTTTTGTCCATATTTAATTGTCGTCGGTGATGCCCCAAGGAAGTGCCAGACGTGCAGGCATTGATCAGACGTTCGAACGACCGCAGTGATAGGTGTGATGACAGAAGGTCTCGTGTTGCTACTTACTCTATGGCGACAACACAGGTGCGTGGCTGTCACTTCCAGCTTGCAGCTGCATTTTGGTGCGATCTAATCGCCTTATTCGGCCGATTGTCACCAAGTGTTGTCAGAACTTTCCTGGATACAGGTTCATCATGTTCTGCACGTCAAGCTCACTCGAAAACGCATCGGGATTACTCCAGATCACGTCATTAATATAGTCGCGTTCCGCGTGAAGATCGTTGGCTGTAGGCCGCAGCTTCCGGGTTTCGGGGAAGGCTCTTTTGGTCCAACCGAACAGTCCACCAAATACGGCCCAGAGGCTGGGTGACATTGTATGGGAAGCCATCTCATGGTCCTTTCCGAGTTAATTGCGCTGTCGCAACAACAGTAACTGTTCTCCCGTTTTTCTGGTATCCGGCACAAAATTGTGCTGTTCTACAAAAATGAAGAACGGGTTCCGAAATTGGTCGGATATTCGTGTGTTCCTCTCTGTCTTCAGAGAAGGGTCGACGCTTGCGGCCTCTAGAAAGCTAAAGGTCTCCCAACCAACGGTTGCCCGACGCATTGATGTTCTCGAAAGAGAAACAGGCTTGACGCTTTTTGAGCGCGGTACGCACGGGTTCAAACCGACCCCAGAAGCCCTTCGCCTCGTTCCCCTCGCCGAAGCAATCGAGACTTCAGTCCTTGAATTTGCCGATTGCGCGAAAGAATTGACGTCGACACAACCCATCCGTATCACCGCTTACTCAGCAAACTTCTCTGCACGCATGATTGAAATCGTAAACGAGTTTTCCGCCGACAATCAGGATGTCGCATTCGAGTTTTTGTCCAGCGTTCGGGCGCTGGACCTGATGGCGGGCGAGGCCGACATTGCTTTGCGCCTTGCAAGAACTGAACCTGATCCTGACCTGATCTGTCGTAAGATCAGCACGGCCCGCTGGTCTTTGTTCGGCAGCAGAAATTACGCGGACAAATTTGGCTTACCGGGGTCAACGAATGATCTGGCCGGGCATCAGTTTGTTACCTTTCAGCGGGACGATGTACCAAATGTATTCCACGAATGGTTGACCAATCACGTGGAGCCGGACCAGATCGTCATGTCTTTCACTGAACTGGAGCTAATGCATGCGGCGATCAGGTCAGGGCAAGGCCTTGGGATCAGCAATGTCAAGCTGGTGGAAACAGACATGTCTTTTATCCGATGTTTCGACGAAATCCCCGAACTTGCGGTGCCGCACCTAATGCTCATTTCGCTGGAAGCCTATCGTCGGCCAGAGGTTAGAGCCTTCGTTAAGTTCTTCGCACCTCGCTATGCGGCAATCTACAAGTAGTTATTTAGGCAAAAAAGGATTGAGAACACGCGAACAAGCTAGTTTGCATGTACGCCACGACCGCAATTGCGAATAGAAGCCTTATGTGGCGAGCCCAAGGATACTCTTGAAGATGACAAAGGGAGGTCGAATTGATCGCCGCGCCCAAGTCGCTGCAAACCGCCTTAACTCCGACATGCCATCACATGGTGCATGACCAGGTTAAGAACTTCAACATCGTTCTGGTTAAATGTCTGGTATCGGAATTTGACCGTTCCCCGGTCTGGCTTCGAACGTGATGGTGTAATTGCCTCAACCGTGACGCGCACGCTGATCGTGTCACCGGAATACACCGGAGCCAGCCACCGTACCTCGTCCATACCATGTCCACCCAGATTGGTGCCGGTAAGTACACCAGTGTCGCGGAACAACCTGAAAGTAAGCGCTATTGTTTGAAATCCACTGGCGATGAGACCGCCGAAAATCGACTTTGCAGCAGCCACTTTGTTAACGTGGAAGGGCTGCGGGTCATGAACCAGTGCGAAGTCAACAATCGCTCCCTCGGTCAGCGTAACGCCACCGGTTTCGAAAGTTTCGCCAACCGACAAATCGTCGATGTATTTTCCGCTGGCCATGGCAAAAGTATAGTTTGATGCACACTCTACCGTCAACGCGGAGCCACGCTCGGCAGCCACTAATGCCGCATTGTCATTCGACTATGGCAAAGATCGTAATTGAGAACTGAGCCAGTGGTCGTTGACCTATGCCGCGGCGACAAAAAGGTGCGCTTCTTGCGGTACGTGCAATACGCCTTCATTGTCATATCTAGACAAAACGTCTGCAACCTCTTCCACGACCTTGTTGGTGACGTCATCACCTGCATCCCTAAGATCAGTTTCGATTGGCAGCGCCATGATTTGCGCACGAAGGTCAATAAATCTTCGCTCTAGTACCAATGGCTCGTGACGAGCTATCTTAAAGCCTGCATCGACCAACAAGTTCGAAATGAGGTCCCCATCTCGAAACGAAAAAGGCGCTCTGGCCTTGACTGCGGCATCTGTTCCAACATGCTGTTCGAGAGCTTTTGCAAGTGCTCCATTGAAGGGCGACACAGCGCGCCAACATGTCAAAAATAGCTGACCGTCATTGCGCAAGATCCTATGAACTTCTTTCAACGCGGCGGATTTGTCGGGGAAGAACTGAAGCCCCTGTTGTATGAAGGCATAGTCAAACGTAGCGTCTCCGAAAGGTAACTCGGTTACATCTGCTGCATACCACTCGAGCACATGACGACAATCCAGCTGATTGGACTGCGCGACCTCAATCATGGTTTCGTTCAGATCTACGCCAACAACCCGGCCTTCGCCCGTCAGTTTCCTTGCAATCTCTCGCGTCAAAGCCCCGGTGCCGCATGCAATGTCGATAACACAAGTGCCGCTTCGAAGCTGAACCTTCTGCATTGTTGCTTCAGCCAATGGGCCGAACATCGCAGGCACACTATGGTTGTTGTACTTCTGCGCAGCTTCTTTGGTCAGCCGGAAATTGTCCGTCATCAAAAATATCCTCCTAGCAACGCGTCAATAATTGGATCACCCAAAGTGACCCAAAATCGTAGTCTCACGAGGTTTCAACCGGAAGGCTCTCATCGGCGCTCCATTCAGCCCAGGAACCATCATAGAGGCGCGACTTGTCGAACCCCATGTGGCGAAGCGCAAGGAGACCGCAAGAGGCGGCAATACCGCGACCGCAATACGCGATAACCTCGTCGTCGGTTTGAATTCCCTTGTCCTGATAGTGCTGAAGGAGGCGGAGGCGATCCGCCAACCTGAATGAGCCTCGTTCCTTTAGTTTCGCTGCCCGCTCAGCAATGGGTGTGTGTGCCAAATCCGGATCGATGTTCGATATCGCCGGTATGTTAACTGCACCGGGGATATGTCCCGAGCGACCTCCCCATGTGTGAACACCGTCGCCTCGGAAGAGGTCGTTTGGCAGAAAGTCCACAACTCTGACCTCAGGCATTCCTATCGCGTCCAGAACGTCAGTTTTGCTGGCAATCCAATTGCTCTGCACCTTGGGAGCGAAGTCGCCAGGCTCAACGGATGGATCGCCAGTTTCAGTGGGTCGACCTTCGAGTTTCCATTGCTGCAAGCCGCCGTCCAAGACCTGCGCGTTTTTATGGCCATAGTGCGAAAGTGCCCACCAAAGACGCGCTGAAGCCAACGGAAGCCCGGAATCATCGTAGACCAAGACATGACTGTCGTTGGAAACACCCAACTCGCGCATCTTTTTCCCAAAATCCTCTGGCCCGAGCATCATATCGGGAACGTTCTGATTGCTGTCTGCAAGCTCCGTCGACATGCCTACATACACGGCGCCGGGAATGTGCTCGGCTTGGAACTCGCTCCTATCGTCATAGGCTAAGCCCTTGCCGTTTTCCTCCCTAAACTTCCAGCGAACATCAATGATGCGTAGTTTCGGGTCAGTCAGGTTATCTGCCAACCAAGCCGTATCAATGAGCGGGCGAGTTTGGGTTGTCATACCTACGTTCTCCTCTAACCGGACGCGGGCCGGGCCGTATGGAATAATCCCCAAAATTGCTTTCGGAGTCCAATTTTAGGAAATTGGGATTTGATGATGCAACTATGGTTTGATTGGCATTTCGATGATTTCATGAGACTTCTGAAAGAAACGGATGCTGAAATCAGGGCGCCTCGCAACGTCGATTTCCTTTGACTCGTTTATGGCTAGGCATGCTCATATAGCTCACTGACGGACAGGTTTGGTACAGATAGTGGAAGGTTTGGATGCTTGAAGATCGGTACGGAAGCCCGCTAACGACCACATCACAAGCTGCGCGAGACGCCTACGTTGAAGGCATCGATCGTTTTCTGGGTGCTTTTGATGATGTTGAAGAAGCTTACCGTTCTGCAATGCAGGCAGATGATAGTTTTGCCATGCCCCATGTTGGGCTTGCGCGATACCTTGTTACCGTCGGGCGTGGACAAGATGCAAAGCGTGAAATAGCCGTCGCAAAGGAACTGTCGCATGGCGTCAGCTCGCGCGAAGCCGCCCAGATCGACATTATCAGCGATCTCATTGAGGGGCGTGCACCGCAGGCTTACAGGCGCATCCGGGATCACGTTGCTGACCATCCACGAGATATTTTGCTTGCTCAGACCTGTACCAGCGTATTTGGCTTAATAGGGTTTTCAGGTCAGGCTGGACGCGAGGCGGAGCAGCTTGCGTACACGACCATGTTAAAGCCACACTATGGCGACGACTGGTGGTTTCTCTGTCAGCATGCATTTGCCCAGATGGAGGCCGGACAGATTGGCCCGGCCGCGGAAAACATCGAGTGCGCACTTGAGTTGATGCCAGACAGCGCACACACTGCACATGTCAGGGCCCATCTCTACTATGAGAACGGTGAGACGGACGCTGGCTACGCTTATCTGCGCGAGTTTTGGCAAGACTATCCCTCCACAGCGTATCTGCACTGCCATCTCAGTTGGCACGTCGCTCTGTGGGCGCTTGAGAGCGGCGATGTGGCGGGTATGTGGAAGCTGTTCGATGATTATGTTTCCCCCGACCGACCTCCTGCGCCACCACTGAACGTTCTGACTGATAGTGTGGCAATTGTTCACCGCGCCTTTTTGGCTGGCGAGCAAATTCCCCAGGAGCGTTGGCAACAACTCAGCGACTATGCTGTTGAGTTCTTTCCTTCACCTGGCTTGGCTTTTGCGGATGTTCACGCTGCTCTTGCGCATGCGATGGCTGGAAACAGAGAGCGTCTGGAATCAACCATTGACGGCGCAAAGGGACCCGCAGGCCCCACCGTTGTTTCTGTCGCAGGCGCATTCCGTGCGTTGGCGGATGGAAATGCGGATGAAGCGATTGAGAAATTCGTAAGTGTCATGTCTGAGCACGAACGCCTTGGTGGTAGCCGGGCGCAACGCGACATTATTGAGTTTTCATTGGCGCATGCGCTGGCAATTTCGGGACAATCGAATGAAGCTCAACGCATTCTCAACATGCATCGACCGCATACCTCTCACGACCATGCAGTTGCCACGCTAGAAGAATAGGGTCCCCCGTATTTTTGACGCCCGCAATGAGCGCAAATTACAGGTTTTCAACGCCACTTTGAACGTAAGCTGTCGCACGACGCTACTAGGTCCCAAAAGTGTTAGTTGGCGGAAAAGAACAATCTGACTGCTGACATCAGCTTTCTCAAATGCCCGTCTTAGGTGTGCAAGCGGTGATTGTGGTCTTGTCGGCGGGCTACTGTGGAGGGATTGGACCGCCCGTCACTCACGCGGCCGACAAGTTGATCAGTTGCCAAGAAGAGTGCTTCGATCAAATGGGGCTCATATAAGTCGGGTCTAGGCCTTAGGTCGGCTTTGATGTCGCCAGTATCGAGAAACAGCCCATTGTGGTAAACTCCTCCCTTTAATTAGGGGGTTATTGTGATGGAATACTATGATCTCGGTCGCTACAGCCGAAAGATCACAACCTCGTCGGACGAAGCCCAGCTTTGGTTTGATCGTGGTTTGGCTTGGACTTACGCGTACAACCACGAAGAAGCGATTGTATGCTTTCAGAATGCCGTGGCTGCGGATCCAAATTGCGCAATGGCGCACTGGGGCATCGCGTATGGTATTGGGCCGAACTACAACAAGCCTTGGGAAACATTCGAAGAAGACGAGAAGCCTGACTGTATCGCCTTGGCGAAAGCGTCAATCGAGGCTGCTGCGTCGTTAAAGGACCGGCTGACGCCTGTTGAACGCGCGCTAATCGATGCCATTCCAGCGCGTTATCCACCCTCGTCGGATATTGAGGATTTCAGCCCGTGGAATGACGCCTTCGCTGATGCGATGCGAAAGGTTCACACCGAATTCGATCAGGACCTGGACGTGTCTGCGATTCTGGCCGAGTCGCTCATGAACCGGACACCCTGGCAGCTTTGGGATTTGCCGACCGGAAAGCCCGCCGAAGGGGCCGATACGCTCGAGGCAATATCCGTGCTCGAAAATGCGTTCGATACACTTTCCGGAGCATGGGAGCACGCAGGACTATTGCACATGTACATTCACCTTATGGAAATGTCGCCCCACCCCGAACGGGCACTGCGTCAGGGCGATGTGCTCAGCACGCTGGTGCCCGAGGCCGGGCATTTGTTGCACATGCCGACCCATATCGACGTGTTGTGCGGAGACTATATGAACGTGGTACTGCGCAATCACAAAGCCATATTGGCAGATCGCAAGTTTCTGAAGCGCGAAGGCCCTGACAATTTCTATTCCGTCTATCGGTGCCACAACTATCACTTTAAAATATACGGTGCGATGTTCTTGGGGCAACCATCGGCAGCAATCGAAGCTGCCGATGAGCTGATCGACACCTTGCCGTCAGACACTCTTCAGCCGATGGCGGACTGGTTTGAAGGCTTCATTCCAATGAAGCAACATGTGCTGATCAGGTTTGGTCGCTGGCAGGATATTCTCAATCAGGATCTGCCAGAGGATGAAGAGCTTTACAGCGTGACCATTGCCATGATGCGGTATGCAAGGACGGTTGCCTTGGCCAACCTACACAGGGTCGCCGAAGCCGAGAGTGAAAAAGCCAAGTTCTATGATGCTCTGGCCAGAGTTCCTGAGACCCGAATGCTGTTCAACAACACATGCCGGGACATTCTGAAGGTCGCTGAGCAAATGATGCTGGGTGAGTTGGCCTATCACGCAGGAGAGCACGAAACGGCCTTTGACCACCTGCGAAAGTCAGTCGAGATCGACGACAACTTGCCATACGACGAGCCCTGGGGCTGGATGCAACCCACCCGTCATGCGCTGGGTGCTCTTCTTCTTGAGCAGGGCCAGATGGAGGAGGCCGAAGCTGTTTACCGTGCAGACCTTGGCCTGGATGCAACGCTTAGCCGGGCCTGTCAGCATCCGGGCAACGTCTGGAGCCTGCATGGCTTGCACGAATGTCTCACCCGGCGCGGTGAAACGGTCGAAGCCGCCCATATTAAGCTACAACTGGACAAGGCCGCTGCCCGCGCCGAGGTGCCGATAAAGGCATCGTGTTATTGCAGGCAGAAGGCTTTGGCCGCCCAGTAATCACTGATCAACAGCAATGGCCGGGGTATTTGCGAGGCCCGCTTCTGCCGTTGACCGGGACTTATTTAACTTCGTTGATGGCAACAGTCTGGACGACGACAAGACTGCCAAGCATCGCTTCGGTGCCGATTTGCGGTAAATCAGCCGCATGGTAGCATAGCGCAGGATTTGCAGTCGGGGGGCAATATGGTCTTAACATTCGCGCAAATGGAAGCTCAGGAAATATCCAAAGCAAATCCGATTTCAGCAACTGACGCGCTGGCAGTACTGATCGAAGACCCCAACGCACTTGTAGTGGACGTGAGGGATAGCGCTGAAATGGCGGCTACAGGTATCAACCCTAGAGCAATTCCGGCTCCTGGTCGCGCCGTCGCTTGGATGGCAGACCTTGAAAGTGAATACAGATCTCAAGAGTTACAGGATCGTGGAAGGCGAATTTTCACCACTTGTGGCGGAGCTCCGAGCTACCGAGGCGCGGCAGCGGCAAATGTATTAACAGCAATGGGTTTTCAAAACGTGCAGTTCATCGATGGAGGGATGGCGGCTCTGATCGCAGCTGGCTCCTCCACAAAGCAGCCTTAAAAAACGGCGAAACCAACGGTCTTGAGCAAACAGAGCAGGCGAGTAAATAGATACTTCTCAGCTTCCAGAGTTGTGTCTAGATACGACTTGCGACTGAGACTTAAGCCAATTGACGAACACCTTAGCCTCGGGACGCTGAAATTCTGCTTGAGTCTGGATGTAATAGACGCCGAAGAGTGGCTCAGAGAACAACTCAATCATTCGACCAGATGACAGATCGTCCTCGAAAAAAGCTCTGGCAGAATACGTGATACCGTCACCCCGGCGAACCGCAGTCATGATCAGGTTCCCCGGCATGTGATTTATGGTCAATGGCTCGGGAGGTACGACCCCATGATAGGTGAACCAGTCGGCCGCCTCGTTGGTGCCCAGTTCCTGCAACCAGGGAAGCTTCGTTAAAGAGGCCGGGTCACGCAGATCTTGGCCTTCCACCAGTGAAGGTGCTCCGATCACGACCATGTCGGAAACAAGGACGGTATCCTCTTCTTTTCTTGGCATGCGTCTATCGTGATACCGAATGGCGACGTCGATACCACCTGGCTTTATCTGAACCAGCTCCGAGGTTGGGTTCAGCATCAAAGTGATCTCTGGATGTTGACGTTGAAACTCTGCCATTCTCGGCAATAGCCACTCTACCGCGAATGCGGGTGACATGGTCACTTGAACGGGGCGGTGCCCTGCATGTTCCGCCAGTCGTTCGACACCCCTTCCGATAATTTCAAAACCGATACCCAGTTCACGTGCCAGAATGATGCCTGGCTCTGTCAATTCAATGCTGCGCCCACGTCTGGCAACGAGAGCTACACCCAAATGTCTTTCCAACGATTTCACCTGCTGGCTGACAGCCGCTTGGGTCACGTTCAAGCGTTCAGCTGCCACGGTGTAACTCCCTGCCTCCGCAACTGCTGAGAAAGCGCGCAAAGCGTTCATCGGGGGAAGGTGCAACCAATCCATACTGTAGATTTTCTAATGCTTGGTTAAACTATTTGAGTCGCATGATATCGGTTTTCTTGACAATATTCATATCAAAATCTGTTTATAAGTTCCAAGAAAAATAGGTATAGGCATCATCATGGATGTCAGCCTAGCCGCATGCCAGGAGATCTTCATACGATGGAAAAACTTCAAGGTGGATGCTACTGTGGTGCGGTTCGATACCAGATCGCGACACCACCTGTCTGGTCGGGACATTGCCATTGTCGTTCATGCCAAATGGCCCTTGGCGGCGCCTTTTTAACTTGGGCTAAGGTAGCCGCCGAAGACTTCGCCGTTATCAAAGGCGAAATCCAACACATTGAGAAAACTCCGGGTATTCGCCGCGGGTTTTGTCGGGACTGTGGAACGACGTTGACCTATGCCGCCCTAAATGAAATTGAGGGCCAAGACTGGAGCGCTGACGCTTGGTTTTCTGCTGTAACGTTGGACGACCCATCGATTGCGAAACCCAAGGCCCACGTCTTCGTGTCACATCAGCAGCCATGGATAAAACTCGACGACGGTCTGCCGACGTTTCTTGAGTTCTAACCAACTTTCCGAGCGCACGGAGGAGAAAGCGATGATCACTGCATACTCATATGCCTGCAAGGATTGCGAGGGCATGGAGGCCTGCCCAGGCAAAGTGGTTGCAGCGACTAAGGACGAAGTATGGAAACTCATGGAACTGCACGCGGTAGTCGCCCATGGAGAAGATCCTAGTTCGTGGGACGCCGATACTCGAGAATATCTGGAAACACTGATAAAGCCCGCGTGATCAAATAAATTAGGCTTCAAATTCCTGCGGATACGCGCCACAGTTCACATCGCCAGCAATTCCTGATGAATTGCGACCATTGCCCAGGTGTCGCGCGTGCAATACGCCACAAGATCAGCATATACCTTAGGGCTGCAGCCGGACGCACCTGCGGACTGCCGTTGAAGACAAGTATTCGGAGCGCCTTTAATGCCGAAAATAGGCAGTTATTTTAGGTGATTAACGACCGGATACGAGAAGATCAGAGGCTGTTGAGCCGATGCTTTTCGAGTATCCCGCAAAGCATAGCCTGTGCTTGCAGCCTGTGTTCTCGATGACGTTCACGGGCGGCATCTGGACGACCTTCACTGATCGCTTGAAAAACAACCCGGTGATCTTCATTAGATTTAACGGGCAGGGGCCTGATGAACAACGTCGTTGCGCGCGCGCGACGTACCTGGTCGCTCATCATGGCGACAATCGCTTCGACTCGTTTGTTGCCGCCTAACCGAACGAGCTCCTGGTGAAACAACTCGTCGGCCTCGGCCCAGGCTTCAAGGTCTTCGGCTTCGATGGCTTGGTCCATCTTTGCAATTGATCCGGCAAGTACCGCCAGTTCATCTTCGCAGTAGCCCGCTTCGGCAGCGCGCTGTGCTGCGAGACTCTCGAGTTCCGTTAGGATGTCGTAGATTTCGCGCATATCATCTGATGAAACAGGCAGTATCCGAACGCCCTTTCGGGGCCGCATTTCAAGCAACCCTTTACTTTCCAACATCAGCGCAGCTTCCCGTATCGGGGTGCGGGACATGCCAAGGGTTTCGGCGAGTTCCGATTCCAGATGATCAGTTCCGGCCGCAAGTTCGCCGGACAGGATCATCTGTCGCAAATCCCTGACAGCGCGTTGTGTATTAGAAAGAGTTTTTGCGTCCTGATCCTTCACGGGGTCTCCAGGTTGATTTTTCGTCCTTCCGCAGCTGAGAGATAGATATTCTCTTCAATGCGGATCACATCCAAATATTCTCGGGCCGTGTTTTCCAGCGGCGTGCCCC
This sequence comes from Ruegeria sp. CDSB022, assembly GCF_059611145.1. Lineage (NCBI taxonomy): Bacteria > Pseudomonadati > Pseudomonadota > Alphaproteobacteria > Rhodobacterales > Roseobacteraceae > Ruegeria > Ruegeria sp. CDSB022. Next base: position 36,888 of record NZ_JBXWOZ010000018.1, read on the forward strand.
GTAGAAGGCCCGAAATGACGTGACTTTGCAAGGCGTGGACGCAGTCTCCTCCAAATCCATCATGATCGCTTGGAGGTAGAATCTGCTGTCGCTCCTGTTTTCCAAAACCGCGGAGTTCTACTGAACCATCGCCATTAAGAACCAGTGATCCTTCCGTTCCTTCGATGAGCGCTTCGCCCATGGTCTGACGCAGGTTTTTGGCGCTGTGGTCAAGGCATCTGTTGCCATCGAACAGAGCATTCAAACCGTTTGGGTGGTCAAACAGGATGAAACCTGCATCCTCGCCCGTGATAACGGGGTTAATTTGGCGCAAGTCCGCATAAACGGCGCTTGGCGCATCGAATAGAAACCGGAACGTGTCTACCCAGTGAACCGCTGTTTCATGAACCAGGAAACGCGGCATTTCCTGAAAGTACGGCTGCCGGTCAAGGTAGGCTCGTGGTCCCTGTCCGTCGCCGGGCCGAAGCCGGAAAGTAGCTTGGAGAGGTGTACCAATTCGACCCTCGGTCATCGCCACCTTGATCGCACGATACCAGGGCTGAAAGCGAAAATTCTCATGCACGACAATAGTTGCACCTACCGCCTCAGCCTCTGAAACAATCTTCTCAGCTTCATCCAGAGATAAGCAAAATGGCTTTTGGCAGATCAGCCACTTGATACCAAACCGCAATGCCGAGCGGATTGCCTCGGCCTGCGCCACAGGCGGAAGGATGATGTCCACGAGATCTGGTTTTTCCGCCTCCAACATTCTTGACAGATCATCGTAAGCGGCCAGTCCTGTTTCTTTCGCCTTGTTGATATCACGGTTGCAGGATGCAATCGGAACCGCTCCGGGCATTCGGGACCAGCTTTCGTAGTGGAACCTGCTGAAATACCCCGCACCCACACACGCGACACTGATGGCTTGTTGAGTATTCATGTCCGCATTGCTTCCAATACCGATGCGGCGGCACCCTTCGTTCCGGCCGTTCCACCTAGGTCACGGGTCAGGTTCTGTCCGTTCGCCGTCACCTTTTCCACGGCTTCACGCAATCGTTCGCCGTCGCTGGACAGGTCTGGATGATCATGGGTGAACCCCAACCATTCGAGCATCATTGCTGCGGACAGGATCATCGCAAAAGGGTTTGCAATACCCTGTCCCGCAATGTCCGGGGCGGAACCATGGCAGGGTTGGAATACAGCGTGATTCAACCCGATATCCGCTGATGGCGCCAGTCCTAGACCACCCATGAGACCCGCACCAAGGTCTGAGAGGATGTCTCCGAACATGTTCTCAGTGACCAAAACGTCAAATTCCCAAGGCTTTTGAACCATCCATAGAGCGGTGGCATCAACATAGGCATGGTCAGCTTTCAAATCGGGATGGCGTGCGGCCTCCATGTCAAAGATAGATCTGAAGAATGCAAAGGCCCTGAAAACATTGGCTTTGTCGACACATGTAACCCGTCCTTGGCCGCGACCGGATGCCTTGCGGTTCTTGGCGAGTTCAAACGCGAAACGGAACAGTTTTTCGGACACCTCACGAGTGATCAGCAGAGTTTCACGTGCTTCGTGTTCAGTAACTTCGCCAGCGCCTTGGGTGAAGAACAGTCCTTCTGTGCTTTCGCGTATCAAGACAAAGTCGATCTCTTTTCCGGGGGGCAGCGTCAAGGGGGTCATTTGTCCGCTGCTTACCTTTACTGGTCGTACACCAGCGAAAAGTCCCAGTTGCTTTCGCAGATCAATCTGAGGTGAAATCTCGGTTCCGTCAGGATATCGAACATCCGGCAAGCCCATTGCAGACAGCAGAATTGCGTCAGCATTGCGTGCAGTTTCGAGTGATCCAGCCGGAAACGAATCTCCAGTTTTGGCGTAGTGGCCTGCGCCTGCTGGTGCGTATGTAAACGCCAGCTCGTAGCTGGGATTGTTGCCCGAAAGCTGGCGCAGGATTTCAAGCGTAGGGGCCATAATTTCAGGGCCGATTCCGTCCCCGTGGAACACTGCCACATCATAACTTTTCTTCATCTTAGCCCGCTTCCTTCCCGTTTCGCATTCATAGCGCGATTGCAGCTCTCACTACAGTCCGTTGACAACGCATTCTTTAATGTATACGCAAATAAATGCAATAATAAACGCAAAGTTGTTTGGGAGGACTTGGAAATGAAACTAAAGCTAGGGCGGTTGGCGGCCGCAGCCGTGATGGCGACCGGGATTACAGGGGCAGCTGCTGCGCAGGATTATCCCTATCGTGATATCACCACAGCTGTGGTCTGGGGGGCCGGTGGTGGCACGGACACGATCAACCGAATGATCATGGCCGAGATGGAAAAACATCTTCCGGTCTCGATCAATGTGATCAATCAAACAGGTGGTGTCGCAGGCTCCAACGGTATGGTTTACGTGATGAACCAACCAGACGATGGCTATACATTGGTCGGTTTGTCAGAGTCGAACGTCACCGCTGCTGTGCAGGGTGGTTGGGATAAGAAATTTGATTTTTGGTATCCGTTCATTGTTGGTGGATCACCTGATCTGATCTCGGTCCCGGCGGACAGCCCTTACAATACTCTGGAAGAACTAGTCGACGCTGCGAAAGCAGCTCCTGGCACTATTCCTGCGGCGGCTTCCGGCGCAGGTTCGATCCACCACTTGAATCTTCTGGCAATCGAAAAAGGGGCCGGTGCAGAATTCAAGTTTGTTCCATACAAAGGCTCAGCGCCCGGTCAGGAAGCTGCGATAGCGGGCGAAGTCGCGTTGGTTGTGACGTCACTAGCTGAACAGGCTCCGTTGATTGAAGGCGGTCAACTTAAACCGCTCGCGATGTTGACGCCCGAAGATGCGCAGATTGCAGGGGCAACAGTGCCTTCTGCCTTCGGCATCTATGACGGTCTCGATCAGTATTTGCCGCTCAAACAGGCCATCGGGTTTGCAGTTCACAGCTCAGCCGGGGACGATGTAAAGGCCGCGCTTGGTGATGCCTTCGAGCAAGCTATTGCCTCCGACACCGTCGCCGAATGGGCCTCTGCAAACAATTATGATGTCGGTGGTCAACACGGTGAAGAAGCTCAAGAACTGTTTGCGAACCTCGAGGCTACTTTTGCCTATACCTTGCAAGACCTTGGCGCTGCCACAGTGGATCCGGCCTCGCTGGGTATCGAGCAGCCCTAATCCGATCAATTTTGAAGGGGCGCGCTTGATCGCGCCCTTTCCCTCAGGAGGCAGGCAATGGACAAACCTGACGAAACACTGGTCATGCGGTCGCGCGACTTTTGGGCAGCAATTGTTCTTATAACAGTGTCCGTCTTTTTTCTTTGGAAGACATCGGACATTCCACTTTGGGGCGAAAACCGCGCAGGTGTAAGTGGATCGGATTGGTACAACTCGGCCGCAATTGTACCGCTGTTCATCTTCGGTGGATTGCTTGGCTTGTCCTTCGTTTTGCTTGCTATTTCAATCCGCTCAGGTGGTGCCCAAAACGCGCTTAGTGCTTTGGGCATCGGATGGGATAAGTCGGAAGCCTATCGAGCTTCTACAATAGGCCTGATCCTTCTTGCATATGTCGTCGGACTGGTTCCCAGAGTGGACTTCATTCTGTGTTCTGGGTTGCTGATTACAGCTTTGACTTACGGCTACTACGGGGGTCATGCGCGGCGTGCTTTGGTGGCCTGTAGCGCGGTTGTCTCTGCCGGGCTATTTGCGTTTGCTGTTTTCCCCGCGCAGGCGGACTGGAACGCACTCAGTGATGATTGGTTTACACTGGCTCTATGGGTCTCGCTTACACTTTTGGTGTTGAGCAAGGCGGCTTCCGAACACGTTTTGCGGTTCGTTCCTTTGGTGGCAATACTTGCCCCGCTCATCCTCGTTTGTGCGATGGCCTTTGTTTTCCGACAGAACGTGCCCGCGCGCGGCGGGCTGATCTTCAAGCAAATCGAGTACCACTACTACGTGACGCTTCGTCCGCTATGGAAAGATTGACCGGATGGACTTTATCCTTTCGCAACTGGCTGGATTTGGGACCACATTCGTGGGCCTGGCAGTAGACCCGCTGACCTATCTGTATTTGATTGCATCCGTGTTCCTGGGTATAACGTTTGGCGCATTGCCCGGCCTGACCGCAACGCTGGCAGTGACGATCCTGACGGGTTTCTTCGGCAACAAGATCCCATTGGACTATTCGCTGATCGCTTTGCTCGGGGCTTATGTCGGCGCGATTTACGGTGGCTCTTATCCGTCAATCCTGCTGAACATTCCGGGCACGGCGGCCAGTGCGGCGACGGCCATGGATGGATACCCTCTGGCTAAAGCGGGTCGAGGGGGCGAAGCACTAGGGCTGACCACAACGGCCAGTTTCATTGGTACAGTTATCGGGACCATCACGCTTTTGATCTTTGTCTGGGCGTTGCTTTTGGTTTCAAAAAACATCGCAAGCCCGGAGAAAGCACTGCTGGCCCTGTTCGGCATTCTGCTTTCTGGCACTTTGATGAGCGAAGACCTGGTGATCAAGGGATGGATCGCCGGTCTGATCGGCCTTGCGATGTCCATGGTGGGGCTTGACCCTCTGTTGTCTGAACCGCGCTATACCTTCGGCTGGTCTTACTTGATGAGCGGGTTTCAGGTCGTGCCGGTTTTGATGGGGGCATTTGCCATTCCCCAAATCATCGACGGTTTAAGGCACGTTGAGGCCGGGAAAGCTCTGGCCCTGAAAGGTCGCATCCTTCCGAATCTACGCTCCATCCGACGCTACCTGCCCACCATTGGCCGGTCAGGGGTGATCGGGACAGGGGTAGGAGCACTTCCCGGCGTCGGCGAAGATGTCGCCGGTTGGGTCAGCTACGGTGTCGGTAAGACCGTATCTGCTGAGGGCGATAAGTTTGGAAAAGGGTCATTGGAAGGTCTGCTGTGCTCTGAAACGGCAAACAACGCCTGCATTGGGGGCGCACTAATCCCGCTTTTGGTGTTGGGCATTCCCGGTTCACCACCCGCCGCGGCTTTGATGGGGGCTTTCAAGATCAACAACGTGATCCCAGGTCCGACGATAGACCCCGAGATCATTCTGCGCGTGGTTGCAATACTTGTGTTGGCCTCCCTGACAATGTTCCTGATGGGCCTGTTCACTGCTCGGGTTTTCATCAGAATACTCGCCATCCCGCAGACTATCTTCTTGCCGGTTGTGATGGTTCTAACAACAATTGGGTCTTTCAGCGTCGGTGGTGGCATCAATGATCTTTACCTGATGCTTGGCGTCGGAGCCGTTGCCTATTTCATGAACCTGATGAAATACCCAATCGCGCCATTGGTTATCGGGGTTATTCTGGGCAGCCTGTTTGACGAAACCTTCCGCCGGTCGCTGTTCTTGTCGGACGGGGATCTTTCGGTCTTCTTTTCACGCCCGGGTGCGGCCATTCTGCTGGTGCTCAACATTGGCCTGATCCTCAGCCAACTGCCCGTTGCGAAGCGCGCTTTCTCACGTCTGAAAGGACTTTCCGTCTGATGTTTGTGGTTACTGTCACCTTCACTCTCAAGCCCGGTACGAGAGACACCTTTTTGCCGCTGATGGTCGAAAACGCTTCGACCTCTTTGTGTGAAGAAGCCGGATGCCAGCAGTTTGACGTTTGCCTCGGCGGCAATCCCGATACAGTTTTTCTCTATGAGGTTTATGATGACAGCGCTGCGTTCTCCGCCCACCTGGAAAGCGCGCATTTTCAGGCCTTCGATACGGCAGTGGCTGATATGATCGCTACCAAGGTAGTTCACCAGTACTCCGAGGTCATCCGATGAACGATTGGGAAATCCACGCCGTGAAATACGCGGATCGAAATGCCCGCACCCGACGGGACAGTTTCATCTTGGATGACAATCATGACGCACCTCATGCGATGGACTATTTCATCTGGGTATTGAAGCGCGGGAACGAAGTCATTCTGGTCGATACCGGCTACGATTCCGATGAGGCAGTCGCCCGTGGTCGTCCCATTGCGATGGACCCGCGCGAGGCTTTGCAGCCCATAGGCATTGCGCCGGAAGCGGTAACCGAGGTTATCGTGACCCATCTTCATTATGATCACGCGGGGGGGCTGCATATGTTCCCGAACGCGAAGTTGCATATGCAATCGGCGGAGATGGCCTTCGCCACAGGCCCCTGCATGTGCCACGACCATCTGCGCGCACCTTTCACGGCTAGCCATATTTGCGAGGTCGTAAAGCGTCTCTATTCAGGGAACGTCGTGTTCTACGATGGAGAAGCCGAGATTATAGATGGGGTCACGGTGCACTGCATTGGTGGGCATTCGCGAGGGTTGCAATGCGTTCGCGTAAGGACGGAAGCCGGGTGGATGGTGCTCGCCTCTGATGCTTCGCATTACTATGAGAATTTCATGGCGCGCAAAGCCTTTCCCATTGTCGTCGACCTACAGGACATGATGGATGGTTTCGAGACGCTCGAGAGGTTGGCCTCGCATCCTCGACTTATCGTGCCCGGCCATGATCCACTTGTGCGTGAGGTTTTTCCAGTCGGTGCAGCGCCGCATATCTATAGGCTAGACCCAGGGCCGACGAGGGACATCGAACTATGAAAATTGGTGTCATAGCGGATGATTTTACTGGTGCGAGTGATATTGCGAACACCTTGGCGAAGGGCATGGATCCAGAAGGTGGGATACGAACCGCGCAGTTTCCGGGTGTTCCTAATATCCCGGTCGACGAAGAGATCGAAGCGGGTGTGATCTCACTCAAAAGCCGCACTGCACCGGTTGAAGAAGCCATTGCAGACAGTCTGAGTGCTTTGCGGTGGCTCGCGGATCAAGGATGCCAGCAGTTCATCTTCAAGTATTGTTCGACCTTCGATTCCACGACGGAAGGAAATATCGGCCCAGTTGCGAAAGCGCTTGCCGACGAGCTGGACGCGCAAAAGGTGGTTTTCTGCCCGGCCTTTCCGACAACCGGGCGCACCGTCTATCACGGTCACCTATTTGTGCTCGGTAAGCTGTTGCACGAGTCTGGGATGGAAAATCACCCTCTTACTCCGATGACGGATGCTAACATCAGGCGATGGTTGCAGTATCAGACCCAAGAAGCGGTCGGGTTGGTGTCAATTGACGCCGTGGAGCAAGGATCAGAGGCGATTGCTGATGCTTTGCAGAAGGCCGGCGAACGATTTGTAATTGGCGATGCGATTTCGGATGAAGATTTGTTGGCCTGGGGAGAAGCTCTAAAGGATGCCAAGCTCATTACTGGGGGATCGGGTATAGCACTGGGACTACCAAGAAACTTCCTGAGAGAGACTTCATCCAAAAGTGCTGGCACTGTGTTCACTGGTATCGCAGGGCCTGCCGCGATCCTTGCGGGTTCTTGTTCAGGTGCGACCCGCAGGCAGATTGAAATTCACGCGAAGTCCCATCCGACTTTCGCAATTGATGTTTCGGGTGTTATGTTCGGGGATGTGACCACGCAAACGCTTCTGGATTTCTTTGAAGAGCATTCGGGTCAGGCGCCGCTCGCGTATTCATCGGGGAGCCCGGCTGATGTGCGTGCGATCCAAGGTCAGTTTGGTCAGGAAGCCGTAGCGGAAAAGCTGGACAATCTCTTTGAAGATACCGCGCGAGAACTTGTCCAAAAGGGCTACAAGCGGTTGGTTGTAGCTGGAGGTGAGACGTCGGGAGCTGTCGCCCAGGCTGTCTCTGAGGCACTGGGGTCACCGGCTATGTCAATCGGGCCAGAGATTGACCCGGGCGTACCTGTCCTGAGCGTTGGAAAAACTGAACCCATTGCAATGGCTTTGAAATCCGGCAACTTTGGCGCTCCAGATTTCTTCTCGAAGGCACTGAGAATGATGGAGGCAGGCAAATGAGTTCTGAAGAACAGGCACTGCGACGGCAGATGTCCGAGCTGTGCGCCTCGCTGTTTGTGCGTGGCTTTTCCGTTGGCACTGCGGGCAATGTCTCTGCGCGTTTACCGGACGGGATTCTCATGACGCCAACGAATTCGACTTTGGGCAATGTTGACCCCGAGCGAATTGCCAAGATTGATTTGGATGGCAACCACCTGTCCGGTGACAAGCCGACCAAGGAGATCTTTCTGCACCAAGCCTTCTATGAGACGCGACCTGAAGTGGGCGCCGTGGTTCATCTGCACTCGACCTGGGCGACCGCGCTGTCGTGTCTGGAAGACACCGATCCCAATGAATGTATTCCGCCGCTTACACCATACGTGGTCATGCGCGTAGGCACGGTTAAACTGGTTCCATACATTAAGCCGGGTGACCCAAAATCCGGTGATTTGATCCGCGAACTGGGCGGCAAGTATAGTGCTGTTCTGCTGGCCAACCACGGTCCCGTCGTATCAGGAAAGGATCTCTTTTCAGCAGTCTGTGCAGCGGAAGAGTTGGAAGAAACAGCCAAGCTGCTCGTGGCACTGCAGGGTATGTCAACCCGGATGTTGGATGTAGAACAAGTCGCAGAACTCAAAGAGGCTTTCGGAAGGATGTAGTTGGACACAGATAGGGAGAGTGTGCAAACTTTTGGGTAAATCGTGCAAAATTATGCGCAAATACCACGCAAAGTTATGGGCAAGAACATCTGAATTTAATGATTGAAATCAATAGCAGAAGCGCAGCGTTATGCGCGTCCCTACAATTTTTGTTGGTGCGCCCATAGCTTTGCAACTCGCCCAAAACATTGGGCGCATTAACCTACAACTTTTTTGGTTTGAGGTTCGATATCTTCGGGTCTCATTCTTGGCTGGTTTCGCAGCATAATCGTAGTACCGGGGAAGATTTTCGGATAGCCGCTACTAGCCCGAAGCGGACATCCAAAACTAGTCTTTGCAGTTTCCGAGATGCGGACTTTTCTGCGGTTCGTGGCAATCTGCCGAACTGGTGTTTCGGCCCTTACCGGACATTCACCCTTCTATCGGAATGGTGCAGCGCGGCCCGTCGAAGCGAACAGCCAACTCACGCGGGGAAAGCTCACTTTCCTTCAGGGCCAGATCCCTGATCTTCTCGCGCACTGGCGTGGGAATGCGGTTCCAGACCCGTGACGGCCGGGGGCAGCGGTCTTCAAGCGCCTCAGGACCACCGGAAAGATATTGGTCGTACCAGCGTTAGAATGTAGTCTTCGGGATACCCAGCTTTTCCAAAGTGCGTTTGGTCGGCAGATGGGATTGTTCGACCAGCTGGATGATCTCCAGCTTCTCAGATGCGGGGTATCTCATTCGTCGTCGTCCCCATCCGCGATCATGCTTTTTTTGAGAAGCCGCAGCTCAAGGGCCTGTTCAACAAAAACCCCCTTCAGATCGCGCGCCTCACGGCGCAGATCCTTGACCTCGGTTGATGTCGCAGCACGTGCCGTGTCGCCAGCCAAACGTTTCTTTCCGGCTTCCGGGAACTCCTTGGACCAGCTGAAATACAGGCTCTGAGCAATGCCTTCGCGACGACATAGTTCTGCAATGCTGTCCTCGCCCTTCAGGCCATCCAGAACGAACCTGTTCTTCTCTTCGGCAGAATACTGTTTGTGCGTCGCGCGGCGGATGTCTTTAACAATCTTCTCGCCGTGGCTCTGCTTGGTTCCGGGTTTCTTTCCCATCTCCACTCCTTGGCGGTTACGATGAGCCAGAAACCCTCTCTTATCAAATCAACCTAAACTGTCCCATTGGCGCTGACGTCAGACACTCAGTTAAGTACGCTAAAGAGTGCTGCGTTGAGTGCCCTGATCTTGCTTTTCTTGCCGGTGGCAGAAAAAGCAGGGGAGTCACGAATTTGCCAGATGTTGTACGACGTATGAGTGACCAAAAGCTAAAACTAAGCTGCCATCAGACAACCAGCTTCGCCTGCGATATCGACTATGCAGTCATCGCCGGTCTGAATGCGAATTGCCGGGCTTTCCCCTCCGAGTTCCAATTTGGGTAAGGTTAACCATAACGCGCATTGCCACGGCGTCATTTCACGTGGCAGGGCTTTCAACACTTTTTCCATCAAAGGAAGCGGGGTTCCATCCTCAGCAAACTGGAAAGATGGATAGGCGTTGGCCCCTTTGTAAGGCAAAGAAAGTACCTTCCCGGTTCTTGTCCAGATATCGGCTATCCGCGTGATTTGCCAGGAGCCATTTTGCCATTGTGCGTGCACTCCGGCATCGTCCAACAACGGATACTCAAGCGCAAAATCATCCATCCGGATGTCATTGACTGCGCTACAATGTCCCTCGAAACTATGCAAATACATCTACTTACTCACCGAACTCACTAACAACTCATTAAACGATACTGACAAGAAATCGTTCTAGCCAAAGTTAAGAAGTTCACATTGGGCGAATTAAACTTCAGCTAACCTCGCTATTTTAACCTAGCGCGCTGAAATTATTGTTGGTTTGCTTACAACGGCCCGCCGTACTGATGCTCATAAAACCAGTTCTGAATTCGTGGCTTTGTTACTCATTGGGGTAGTAATCCTCACAATTTGAGGGCATTGGCCATGGATCTACCGAACCAATCTCTGGTTTGTGAGTGATCAACATCTACGTATTGGACAAAGCCGCCAGTCACTCTGTCAAGTGTTGGAAACGAGTACCGAGCGTGGCCTCTCTTTTCTACGAACACGATCCTCTTCATCTGACACTCCCGCAAGAAGACTAACAGTCCTGATCCTAAGATTAGCGTGACACAAAGCGCGCCGGGGAGGTTTTGCATTTCCACGGACCTAAATTGCTTTCTCTGGTCACAATACGGACTGACCATTCCAAAAATTCCCTACCGCCACCTTGAATTTCTGGGCCAACCATTCCACATCTTGCTCATGAGCAAAGAAACTCTCGCAGTTGGCGACATCAAATCACCCGCAGGCCCGGGTAGGCCTCGCGCCTTTGACGAAGCTGAGGCTTTGGAAAAAGCCTTGTGCGTTTTTTGGCACAAGGGCTACGAGACCGCATCTGTGGATGATCTGACCAAGGCCATGGGTTTGAGCCGGTCCAGCTTCTATGGAACGTTCGTCAACAAGCAGACTTTGTTTCACAAAGCCCTCAGGCACTATTCAAGGCGTGGTTTGAAAAATCTGCGTGACGTTGCAGATGCGGGCGGAAATGACCCCGTTGGTGCGATTATGGAAGCTTTGGCGAACCCGCAAGGCGGTCGTGACGGCTGCATGCTGATCAATTGCCTTACGGAACTTGCCCCGCATGACAATGAAGTGGCGGCTCTCGGGCGACAGCATTTGGAGAGTATTGACGAGATTATTGCAAGAGCGCTTGAGCCTTCGGATCCGGGACAGGTACTCAACAAGGCACGCGCCTTTGCCTCCCTTGCAATCGGCACACTAGCCTTGCGCAAAGCGGGTGTTCCCGCGGATCAGATATCACAAACCCTGAAACAAGCCCGGTTGGTGATTTCGCCATAAGGCCTCCCCTAAAAATAAGGGTATGAAACGTAACACAAACTCAAACAAGAGACAGTGACCCTAATATTGGACTAATTGGTCCAATAATATCTGAACGAAGTTTACCAAAGAAGGAAGCAGCAATGGCTGATGAAAAACTGTTCTCCGGCATCAAAGCTGGTGCAATCGAGCTGAAAAACCGCGTTGTCATGGCGCCACTGACCCGCAACCGGGCAAGAGCCGAAGATGACAGCGTCCATGAATTGCAGACCAAGTACTACGTGCAACGGGCGGGTGCTGGATTGATCATCACGGAAGCTTCGCAAATCTCGCCCCAAGGCAAAGGCTATGCCTGGACACCTGGCATTTATTCCGAAACGCAGATCGACGGCTGGAGAAAAGTGACTGAGGCCGTCCATGCTGAGGGTGGCAAGATTGTGATCCAGCTTTGGCATGTGGGCCGGATTTCGCATACAAGCTTACAGCCGGATGGCGGTGCCCCTGTTGCGCCATCTGCGATCGGCGCTAAGGCCAAGACCTTTGATGGTGAGCAGTTCGTCGAAACATCCGAGCCGCGGGCTCTGGCCGTCGAAGAAATTGCTGGCATTGTTGCTGACTACCGGAGGGCCGCGGAAAACGCCAAGGAGGCCGGTTTCGACGGTGTCGAGGTCCATGCAGCCAACGGATACCTTATCGATCAGTTCCTGCGGGACGAATCCAACAAGCGTGAAGACGAATACGGCGGTCCTGTCGAGAACAGAGCACGGTTTCTGAAAGAGGTCATGGACGCAGTTGTTGACGTGTGGGGCGCCGACCGTGTTGGTGTCCGCCTAAGCCCGTTCTCGGACGCCAACAACATCTCCGACAGCGACCCGCAGGCGACATTCACTCATGCGGTCAAATTGCTGAATGGGTATGGGCTGGCCTATCTCCATCTTGTGGAGGGGCAGACCGGCGGCCCCCGCGAAATTCCGGAAGGTGGCGATCTGAAGGCGCTCTATGAGTTGTTTGACGGTGCGAAAATGGGCAACAACGCTTATGACCGGGAAATGGCGGTTGAAGCTGTTGAAACCGGAGCCGTCGATCTGGTGGCCTTTGGCCGGCCGTTTATTTCCAACCCTGATCTCGTCAACCGGTTGGAGAAAGGCGCCGCTCTGAATGAGCTCGATCCAACCACGCTCTACGGCGGCAATGAAAAAGGGTACACCGACTACCCGGCACTGGAAGAGGAAGCTGTTGCAGCAGAGTGATACATCGCTCTTAACTCCGTAGTGACAAGCAATACCAAGCAAAGTGAGCGCGTCGGTTTGGGCGCGCTCACTTGGCAATTACGGAAATATCCATTCTCGAAGCGAGGATCTATCACAAGCCCTCGAAAGAACTGCTTCCCTATGATCAGGGTCGAATATTTCCAATAAGAATTTACTCTTGATTGAGAAACGCCCGGCTTTAGTTGAAGAAGATGTTTGGTGACTACCATCAATTGAGCGCGTTTCTCGAACCGCGCAATGTTATGGGCAAATCGTGCAAATTCATGCGCAAAAGTCTTCAATTTTTGTGAGTAAAATCGATGGCGGCGATGCAGCGTTATGAGAGCACCTACAGTTTTTATGGGTGCGCGCCAATTTGCAGTGTCAGAACCCCTGCGCCGCGTTTGCACGTGATACGTCACGGAACTGCGCGGTCTTGGCCCGCGACTGATCTCCATGTGTTTTGACCGGTTACTCTGACGTGGACGTCTGCGCGACGTAGTCTGCTATCGCAGCGCGGCTGCCATGTCTCCAGATCTTGGTCAGCCAAAAAGAAAAGTCCTGACCAAAGCGGGTATCACGGCCAATCTCGCCGTAATATTGATCCTGCTCGATCCACAGTTTCGGATCATCTCTGGACGCCAGCGCGATGTGCTGAAGAGTGTCCCAATGGGGGTCGTTTGGCGCAATTTCAGACCCATCCTCGCGCCTGCCTGCACACATCCGGCACCAGAATGCCTCGGCCAGGGCCAGCCCGCTGGGGGCAGGGTCCGAGGCAACTGCGTCACGCAGCGAAGGCAGCAAGAACCCGGGATGCCGTGAGGATCCGTCAAACGCGACACGGCGCGTGGTGTCATGGATGGCAGTGTTTGCAAATCGCTTTTCGACCAGATCAAGATATTCACTTGGTTTAGCGCCGGGGACAGCAGCGACATGCGGGAGGATTTCTTCTGCCTGAACTTTAGCGAAAAACGCCAGGATATCAGAGTCCTGCATGCATCGTGAAATCGTCGGGACGTTCAGGATTTCTCCGACATTCGCAAGCAGCTGATGACCGCCGTTCAAAATACGCAGTTTCATCGTCTCATAGCTATGAACATCGTGGGTCAGTGTGACACCGACTTGTTCGAGCGGCGGACGCCCTGCGCAAAAATTGTCCTCGATCACCCATTGGCGAAAGTTTTCATGTGAGACAGGGACGCGGTCATCGATTCCAAGTCCGTGGCATTGCGAAACAACCTGCTCTGTCGTAGCAGGCACAATGCAATCCACCATCGAATTGGGAAATGCGCCATATTGGTCGATCCAGTTGGCTAGATCCGGGTCAGACATACGCGCCAAACCAACAATGCAGTTTCGCAGGATCACCCCGTTGCCCTGAAGGTTGTCGCAGCTGAGCGTGGTAAAGGGTTTCAAACCCTCCTTCTTGCGCTGTCGAAGAGCTGCGACAATGGCGCCAAACGCGGTTCGGGGTTGGTTGGGATGTGCGGCATCGTATCGAATGTCTTCGTGATCGGCGTTGAACGCGCCGGTATTGGCGTCCAGAAAATAGCCGCCCTCGGTCACTGTAAGCGACACAATCCGGATGGACGGATCGGCCATCTGCCGGATCAGCGTCGCATTGCCCTCTTCGATTGGCAGGTAGTCGATCATGGCTCCGACAATTTCGGCGGATATTCCCTTTGGGTCCAGCTCGATCAGTGTTGTCAGACAGTCCTGCGCCAGCAACCTCTCTCGCATTTCGGCATCATAGCTGCGGACACCGGCCCCGATGATCGCCCAGTCCAGTGCTTGGCCCTGTTGCATCAACTGGTGGATATACCAGGCCTGATGCGCGCGGTGAAAATTGCCCAGCCCGATATGGACTATGCCGGGTTTCAGGTCTGTGGGCAGGTAATTCGGTGTCCTGACAGTCGCAGGCATATCTGCAAGGCTGTCGCGCCGCAGCCGCACCGGGGGATTTGCGTTTGCCAGAGGATCCATCAGCTCATCCAGTTCCCGCCGTCGACATTATAGGTTTGCGCGACAATATACTGCGCCTCATCTGAGGCCAGAAACACGGCCATTCCGGTCAGGTCCTCGGCACGGCCCATCCGACCGTGCGGCACCGCTGCGGCTACTTCGCGTTTCTTCTGCCCGGGCTCTTTGCCCTCATGCTTTGCAAAAAAGGCGTCCACGCCATCCCAGTGTTCGCCATCGACAACCCCCGGAGCAATGGCATTTACGTTGATGCCGTGTTGGATCAGGTTCAGCCCTGCAGATTGGGTAAGCGAAATGATAGCGGCTTTGCTTGCGCAATAGACGGCGACCAGAGGCTCGCCCCGTCGTCCGGCTTGCGATGCCATGTTGATGATCCGGCCTTTGGTCCCGTGTTCGATCATGTGGCGCGCGACGGCCTGCATCGTGAACAAGGCGCCTGAGACATTGATGTCGAAAACTCGGTTGTAGTCGGCACGCTCGATTTCAACGATTGGTGCTGCAGTAAAGATGGCGGCGTTATTGATCAGAATGTCGATGGGACCGAAATGTGAAGCCGTCTTTGCCACCGCTGCATCGATGCTCTGCTGGTTGGTCACATCCATCTCGATAGCCAAAGCGGCCTCACCGATTTCGGCGGCCGCGGCTTGCACGCGCGCGCCGTCAATGTCGGCCAGCGCGACACGGGCCCCTTCGGCAACATAGGCTTTGGCAAAGGCCAGTCCGATGCCACGCGCGGCCCCGGTAATCAGGGCGGTTTTACCGACCAGACGTGTCATTCGATCCGCAGGCCCTTTGCGTCAAACCGATGGATCACATCCGCGCGTGGCGTCAGATAGATACGGTCGCCATGGTTGAAGCCAACTTCACCCCCCGCTCGTACGGTGATCGTGTCCGCAAGGCCGGTTTCGTGAATGTGGAAGAACGTGTCCGAGCCCAGATGTTCGGAAACCCCAACCACCCCGGACCAGGTGCCGGAACTGTCGGATACCTCCAGATGCTCGGGGCGGACCCCGATCGTATGGGCGTCATGTTTCGCGGCCTCTTCGCCCGCAATGAAGTTCATTTTGGGTGAGCCGATAAAGCCCGCGACAAACAGGTTTCGCGGAGTCTTATACAGCTCGAGCGGGCTGCCCACTTGTTCGATCACACCGGCCTGCAGCACGACGATCTTGTCGGCCATCGTCATCGCCTCGACCTGATCATGGGTCACATAGATCATCGTGGTTGCAAGACGCTTGTGCAGCTCGCTGATTTCAAGCCGCATTCCAACGCGCAAGGCGGCGTCGAGGTTCGAGAGTGGCTCGTCAAACAGAAACGCCGCAGGCTCACGTACGATGGCGCGGCCAATGGCAACGCGCTGGCGTTGACCGCCGGACAGTTGGCCAGGTCGGCGATCCAGGTAATCGGTCAGGTTCAGAACATCGGCAGCGCCCTCGACGCGGCGGTCAATCTCGGCCTGATCCAGTTTGGCCATACGCAGCGGAAAGGCGATGTTCTTGCGCACCGTCATATGCGGGTAGAGCGCGTAGGATTGGAACACCATGGCCAGACCGCGCTTTGCGGGCGGGACATCGGTGGCGTCCGCCCCGTCAATGTCGATATTGCCCGAGGTGATATCCTCCAGCCCGGCAATCAGCCGCAACAAGGTGGATTTACCACAGCCCGAGGGGCCGACGAAGACAGTGAACTCGCCATCTTGAATGGTCAGGTCCAGCGGCGGAATGACTTCAACGTCGCCAAATTTCTTGGTCACGGATTTGAGTTGAATGCGTCCCATGCGGAGTTTTCCTTATTTCACGGCGCCGAAGGTCAGGCCGCGGACAAGTTGTTTCTGGCTGAACCAGCCAAGGATCAGGATTGGTGCGATTGCCATGGTCGATGCCGCGCTGAGTTTGGCAAAGAACAGGCCCTCGGGGCTGGAGTAGCTGGCGATGAAGGCCGTCAGCGGTGCCGCGTCAACTGCGGTCAGGTTGAGGGTCCAGAACGCCTCGTTCCAGGCGAGGATAAAGTTCAACAGGATGGTCGAGGCGATACCGGGCACCGCCATCGGCGTCAGCACGTAAAGGATTTCTTCCTTCAGCGTTGCCCCGTCCATGCGGGCGGCTTCCAGGATCTCACCGGGGATTTCGCGGAAATAGGTGTAGAGCATCCATACAATGATCGGCAGGTTGATCAGCATCAGAACCACAACCAGACCTGCGCGACTGTCCAAAAGCCCAAGCCGGATGAACAGCAGGTAGATCGGGTATAGAACACCGACCGCAGGCAGCATCTTGGTGGACAGCATCCACAGCAGGATGTCCTTGGTGCGTTTTGATGGCACAAAGGCCATCGCCCAGGCGGCGGGCACCGCGATGATCACGCCCAATATGGTCGAACCACCCGCGATGATCACCGAATTCCACAGGAACCGCATATAGTCCGAGCGTTCCTGAACGATGGCATAGTTTTCCAGCGTCCAGTCAAAGTTCAGAAACAGCGGCGGGCTGGCGATGGCCTGTGCTTCGGTCTTGAAGCTGGTCAGGATGGTCCAGAGGATCGGGAAAAAGATCAGCAGACCAACGGCCCATGCCAGGGCGGTGTTAAGCGACTTGCGACGGGGTGTAACTGAGCGGCTCATATCGTTACCTCCTCACGCGTCCAGGTTCTTGCCGACGATGCGCATCAGGAAGATCGCAACGATATTGGCAAGGATGATTGCATAGACACCTCCGGCTGATCCAAGGCCGACGTTCTGGCCCTCTAGCACGCGCTGGAAGATCAGGTAGGTGAGTGTACGGGTGCCGAAGGCGCCGCCGGTGGTCACGAAGATTTCGGCGAAGATCGACAACAGGAAAATCGTCTGGATCAGGATCACGATGGTAATCGCGCGGCCTAGATGTGGCAGGATGATATGGTAAAAGCGCTTGAGCGGTGGCGCGCCGTCCATTTCCGCGGCCTCCAACTGTTCACTGTCCAGCGACTGGATCGCGGTCAGCAGGATCAGTGTCGCAAACGGCAGCCATTGCCACGATACGATCATGATGATTGACGTCATCGACGCCTCGGATAGCCAGGAAACTGGCTCAGCCCCGAAAAAGCGCCACAGATGGGCCAGCAGGCCATTGACCGGGTCCATGAACATGTTCTTCCAGACCAATGCGGAAACGGTCGGCATCACAAAGAACGGTGCGATCACTAGGATGCGGACAACGCCTTGGCCCCACATCGGCTGATCCAGCAGCATTGCCAGAAGGATGCCCAGAACAACCGTGATGGCAAGCACACCGCCGACGATCATCAGCGTGGCCTGAACCGCGGGCCAGAAGGAACTGGAGGAGACGAAACGGACGTAGTTGTCCAAGCCGACCCATCCCAGATCACCGCCGCGCAGGGGCAGGTATTTCTTGAAGGAAAAATACAGCGTCATCGTCAGAGGCACGAGCATCCAGCCAAGAAGCAGGATCACTGCAGGTGCCATCATCAGGCGTGCAACTGATCGGGAATGTTGAGTAGCCATGACGCAAAACCTCTCTGTTCAGGCATAGCTCAGCCTGCGAGAAAAACGCGAGTTGTGGAAGGGTGAAGCGGGGGACAGACCTCTGTCCACCCGCTGGGAAGGAGGCCTTAGTAGCCTGCGGCTTCCATTTCTTCGGCAGTGAAGGCTTGCGCTTTGGCAAGAGCTTCTTCTACCGTTTGCTGCCCGGCATAAACTGCCGAGAACTCCTGGCTCACCTGCGTGGCGATACCTGCGAATTCCGGGATCGCTGCAAACTGAATACCAACGTAAGGCACTGGCTTTACAGTCGGATTGTTCGGATCAGCCGACAGGATCGAGTCCAATGTCATCTTGGCGAACGGAACCGCCTGATAATCCGGATTTTCGTACAGCGACGTACGTGCGCCCGGAGGCACGTTGGCCCAGCCTTCGTTTTCGGCTACGAGTTCGATGTAGTCTTTGGATGTCGCCCACTCGATGAACTGTTTGGCCGAGTCTGCCTGTTCCGTACCAGCCGGTATTGCCAGAGCCCACGCCCACAACCAATTCGAGCGCTTGCCAAGCCCAGTGTCGGGTGCAAGTGCAAAGCCAACGCTATCCGCGACTGTCGAGTCTGTCGGGTTGGTCACGAAAGAAGCCGCGACCGTTGCGTCGATCCACATGCCGCATTTGCCCTGCTGGAACAACGACAGGTTTTCGTTAAATCCGTTAGTGGCGTAACCTGCGGGGCCGGACTCGTTCATCATACCTACGTAGAAGTTCAACGTGTCAGCCCATTCGGGCTGATCGAACTGTGGCTTCCAATCTTCATCAAACCAGCGCGCACCAAAGGAATTGGACATCGCTGTGATGAAAGCACCGCCTTCGCCCCAACCAGCCTTGCCGCGCAGGCAGATACCGTTGATATCAGCGTCGCGATCGGTCATCGCAGCAGCCGCTTCGCGGATGAACTCCCAAGTCGGAGCGTCCGGCATTTCCATACCCGCTTTTTCCATCAGGTCAGTGCGATACATGATCATCGAGCTTTCGCCGTAGAACGGAGCCGCGTAGAGCGTTCCATCATGGCTAAGGCCGCCTGACATGGCGGGCAGGATGTCACCTACGTCGTATTCATCCGACAGCCCGTCCAGGGGTACCAGCCAGCCGTTCGCGCCCCAGATCGGCGTCTCGTACATGCCGATGGTCATGATGTCGAATTGGCCACCTTTGGTCGTGATATCCGTTGTCACGCGCTGGCGCAGCACGTTTTCTTCCAACGTAACCCACTCGACATCGATGCCGGTCGCTTCGGTGAATTTATCGGTATAGCCCTGCATCCGGATCATGTCGCCGTTGTTCACGGTCGCTATTGTTAAGGTATCCGCTTGGGCTGCTGCCGTGGCGACGAAAGTCATTGCTGTCGCCGCACGAAGTGCGTTCTTGAGATACATCCTTGTCCTCCCTGAGCTTGGATGTTGTTTGGACAGGGTAAGGGGAAAATTGTCGCGGCGTCAATAAAAACTTTACGCGCGTTAATTTTTGATCATGCGGAGTCTCTCAAAACAAGTCGTGCAGGAAACAGTGTTTCCGTTCTCTCGTTAAATTTCCCTCCACTTTCAATGAGTTCAAAGAGAGTTTCGACGCTGCGCCCCGCTACATTGTCGTAGTCATGGGCGGCCGTTGTTAAAGACGGGCAGGTAAATCTTGAGAAGGGATGGTCATCGTTCGAAGCGACCCGCAACGCGCAGTCTTTCTTGCGGCCGACCCGAATCCCTTGTTCGTAACATGCCGAAAGAAACCCGATTGCCAGGCGGTCGTTGCTGCATAAAACCGAATCCGTTTTCAGCTCTTGCCGCTCCAGAACTCCGGCGGCTCCATGTTTGCCAATCTCTTCAAATGCCCAACCCTTGCCGTCGACTTTGATGATATGAGGATCGAACCCAAGGCGCTCCATCACTTCGATATAGGCCTTCCGTCGCTTGTTGGCGTTTGGGTTGGCGGGGGTGCGCATTTCGAAGAATGAAGGCGGTTCGCCGGTGCGGGTCATGTATTCGACTGTCTGCGAGACGAAACTGAAATTGTCCGACCCGATAAAGGCCGCGCCCAAACCTTCAAGATTACTGTCAAACAGGACTGTCGGCACATTGGCGCAAAACTTTTCGATCGCTGACCGATCCGACGTGCGCCCCAAAGGTGCCAGCAGGACCCCGGCAGGCTTCATGGATTTAAGGCCGTCAAGAATTTCGATTTCCAGCTTGGGATCACCATGCGAGCTGAACAGCGACGGGCGATACCCCGCAGCAATACAGCTTTGTTCCAGATAGCGCGCGATTTCGGCAAAGAACGGATCGGCAAGATAGGGAACCACGATGCCGATATTCTTGGTCAGTTTCCGGTTTTGGTTCACCGCATAGATGTTGGGGCGATAGTCGAACCGCTCAAGCGCCTCTTCGATACGGAGCCGTGTTGTGGGCCGAACACTGTCTGGGTCCTGGAAATATTTCGATACTGTGGGCCGAGAGATGCCGCTGAGGGCCGCAAACTCTTCCATGTTCCTGATCTTCGTCATGCCAGTCTGTTCGTCCGCCTTGATCTTATCATAGTTTTACATATTCTTTGCGCGCGCAAAAAAAATCAATAGCCTGGCCGGTGATATCGGAATTATGCAAGGCAAGGGGTGTGAATGTATCTTGGGATCGACATCGGAACGTCAGCGGTCAAACTTGTCTGCGCGGATGCCGGCCGAATTCTTGCGACCTCGTCAGTCGGCATCGGGACGTCGTCGCCACAGCCCGGCTGGTCCGAGCAGAACCCGGAGATTTGGTGGCAGGCGACGCGCGATGCGTTGGGCCTGCTTGCTGGCGAAATCTCCCTGTCGGATGTGAAAGCAGTCGGATTGTCGGGGCAGATGCACGGGGCCGTGCTGTTGGACCGCGACCAATGCCCCATCCGTCCGGCAATTCTGTGGAATGACAGCCGCGCGGTCCGCGAATGCGACGACATTCGCGCGGCACAGCCACAGGTTGGTCACATCGCAGGCGTCCTGCCTTTGCCCGGCTTTACGGCGCCCAAGATTGCCTGGCTGAAACGGCATGAACCGCACAATTATGCCCGACTCTCCCATATCCTGCTGCCCAAGGATTATGTCGGCCTACGTCTGCATGGAGAGCTTGCAACCGATACTTCCGATGCCGCAGGAACAATGTGGCTCGACCAGGCTTCACGCCGCTGGCATACCGGAATGGCGGAAGCCACGGATGTCGCTGTTGACTGGCTGCCGCAGATGTTCGACGGCCACAATGTCGTTGGCACGGTAACAGTTCGGGCTGCAGCTGAGACCGGATTGAACTCGGGCGTGCCTGTCGTGGCCGGGGGAGGGGATGCGGCAACCGGTGCGGTGTCATTGGGCGCAACCGAACCTGGACGTGGGTTTATCTCGTTGGGGACATCTGGTCAGTTGTTTGTTGCGGATCGTAAATACAAGCCCAACCCCGAACGCTATGTCCATGCGTTTGCGCATACATTGCCCGACCGCTGGTATCAAATGGCGGCGATGCTGAACGGGGCAAGGCCCATTTCGTGGATTGGTGATCAGCTGGGGCTGTCCGCTGCCGAGGTTGTCGGGCTTGCTGAAACCGTCAGTGGTGATCGTGTGCCCATATTCCTGCCCTACCTGACAGGTGAGCGCAGCCCCCTGGGGGACCCGCATATCCGAGCCTGTTTCTTTGGCCTTGAGGACGCCACAACGCGTGCCGAGATCTGCCGTTCGGTGGTCGAGGCAATCGCCTTTTGTTTCGCTGATGCGGCGCAGAGTTTTGGCGACACGGTAGACAGTTTGCCAGAGCTTGCCGCGATAGGCGGGGGCAGTCGATCTGATCTGTTGCTGGGTCTGATTTCAGCCGTAACCGAGAAGCCCATAGTGCGTTCAGTGGGGGCGGAATCCGGCCCGGCCTATGGCGCCGCCCGGCTGGCGGCCTGTGCTGACGGTGCGCTGACCATAGCTGATCTGGCCGAGCAACCTGCGACGACCGACAGGTTCGAGCCTGTAGAAATGCATGCGTTATTTGAACGCCTGGGGCGGTTTCGGCGGCTTTATACTGCCGTTAGCACCGTGGACTGATCGCCCTCTCAGCTAAGGTCTTTGAACATGAAGGTTGTTGGTTCCAGCCGATCATTTTCCGGGCTGCGGCAGTAGTTCGGAATCTCTCCGGCAATTTCAAACCCAAGGCTTTGATAGAGGAGGAGCGACGGGTCCGTGCTGCGCGTGTCCAGCACCAAAAGGGACCGCCCCAGTTCGCGTGCCCGCGCCTCAACCGCCGCCATAAGCGCCCGCCCAATGCCCCGCCGTCGCGCGCGGGGATGAACAAGCAGCTTGGACACGTCGGCGCGATGCGCTTGGTTGGGCATCGCGGCAGGCACCAGCTGTGCGGTGCCGACAATCCGTTCGCCATCACGATAGACGAATATCTCGGCCGCGCCGGTCTGGATGTTTGGCCAGACATGGGACTGCCAATAGCGCTGCGCGTCGTCCGACGGAAATGGCTGAATGAACCCGATACTCGCCCCGTCATGCACGCAGGCGTGCAGTATCTCTGTCAGGTCATCCAGAGCGTTGTTCAGGTCATTGGCTGTCAGTCGCGATATCATATCAGCACCATCAAATACCGCGCACCGCGCTCGGCGTGGGTTTCGAAACGTGTCGGGCCAGACAGGTGATAGCGCAGGCAATCCCCGCTGGTCAGATGATGCGCGGTTCCATCCACGGTCAGGGTCAGGCCACCGTCCAGCATGATCAGGTGATGCTCCTGCCCGTGTTTTGGCGGCGTGTCATAGGTGATCACAACGCCAGGGGGCAGATGGCCTTCCATGACCTCTCCGCTCAGGCCAGCGGCCGGAGGGGAGACGGACCGGCGGGTAAAGCCGGTTTCGGGGTCGCGCCATTCGGGTTGATTTTCGAAGGGAACGCGGGGGGCGAAACTGTCCTCGACCATCATCAATAGACGCGACATCGGCAGCCCATAGGCCGCACATAACTGGCCCAGAGTTTCTGCGGTTGGGCTGACATCCCCCTTTTCCAAGCGCGACAGAGTGGCCCGGCTGACACCGCTGTGTTCCGCCAACTGATCCAGCGACCATCTCCGCGTTTGGCGAAGTTGATTCAGGTGGTTTGCAAGGCGGTCGGATAGGGTATCAGGCATAGCTCGTATATGGGAAACATTTCCGTATATGAGATTATTGACCAGAAAACATAACTTCACAATAGAAAAAGGGCGCAGAAAACTGCGCCCTTCTGTTCGATAGAATGAAAGATTACTTCCAGCCGGTCTCGTTAAAGATCTTCTGTGCCTCGGGGATGTTCTTGGCAACCTCGGACAGGTTGATCTCGTCGGCTTTGAACTCACCCAGCGCTGCCACGTTATCCGCAAGGGCGACGCCTTCGACCGCCGGGAATTCGTCATTTCCGTTCGAGAAATAGACCTGCGCCTGATCGCTGGCGAGGTATTCCAGAAACTTGATCGCGTTGTCCTTGTTCGGGGCATTTGCGGCAACGCCAGCACCGGACAAGTTCATATGTGCGCCTTCGGCGTCTTGTGCCGGGAACTGGACGCCGATCATGTCAATCTCAGCGCTCAGGCCTTTGACGTCTTTACGCATTGCACGGGCAAAGTAATAGGAGTTCGAAACGGCGATCTCGCATTCACCCGAAACAATGCCGCGCAGCTGGTCAGTGTCGCCGCCTTGCGGTTCGCGCGCCATGTTCGCGACCATGCCTTCGGCCCAGGTCTTGGCGGTTTCCGCGCCGTGGTTTGTGATGATCGAGGCCAGCAGGGTCTGGTTATAGGTGTTGCTGGACGACCGGATGCAGACCAGACCTTTGTATTCGGGCTTGGCCAGATCCAGATAAGACGCGGGCGGGTTGGTCACATCGGCCTTGTCAAAGAAGATGATCCGCGCGCGCTGCGAAAAGCCATACCACTGGTTGTCTTCGTCCTGCAGGTTGGTGGGAATACGTTCTTCCAGAACCGCGCTTTCGACCGGCTGCAGGATACCCGCGTTCTTGGCACGCGCCAGACGCGAGGTATCAACGGTCAGCAAGATATCTGCGGGTGAGTTCGCGCCCTCGGCCTCCATCCGAGCAATCAGCTCGTCCGCTTTGCCTTCGATGCGGTTGATGGTGATACCGGTGGCCTCTTCGAAATCGGAATAGAGGCGTTCGTCAGTGTCGTAGTGGCGCGAAGAATAAAGGTTCAGTTCGCCCTCGGCAGCGGCAGAGGTCGCGATCAGGGCCGTCAGGGCGGCGGCAACGCAGGTAGAGGATTTCAGCATCATGTGTCCCAACATTGAAAATCGGCGCGGGTAATAACCCGACTGAAATGGTCAATTAAACGATTCTCAGGGGGATGCAAGAAATTCCGACAAAATTAGTTGGTCAAATCACTGCCAACATGTCACTGGCCCCGACCAAGTGGTACTGCACAGCGGGGCCTGAGGGTCGGCAATGCCGATCCTGGCTACGCCGTCATGGCTGACCTAGTCGTGTTGATTTAAGAACTGAAAGATCGAGAGATGCTGCTTAGCGCTTTCGCTGTCTTTTTTCAGGTTCAGGTGGAGACGGGTCCGGGACAGGTGCGGGGGCCGGCTCAGGGTCTGGGTCGTCGGTCAACACCGGTTCTTTTTTCAGCATGACCTGTGTGACAGCTTCCATGTATTTCTGCAGCAAGACCGGAGGATCGGCCGGGGCCAGTTTGATGGTCAGCCTGCTTGCGCCTTCTTGGCTGTAAGCATAGCGCGAGGAATAGCTGGCATTGACCTGCGCTGCGACAGGGCCCCAACCACCTTTGACCGAAGCGCTGCCCGCTTTTTCGGTTTGCTTAGTCATTGAGATCGCCATTTTGACCTCAATTTCGGCTTCTTGCACCGCGTAGAATGCGGGTAGAAAGCCCATGGAAACCAAACTGAATTCTTTGGGGGGGCCATTGGGATTGGACAGGTCCGGAAGCTGGATCTTCTGATCGGCCATATATTTGGCGACATCTGTAGAATGTCGATCCAACTCGGTCTGCGACTCGGCAACGGAAAGCGCAAGCTTTTGAACCATTTCCGCAAACGGGACGTTTAGCAGTTCCTGCCCGATACTCATTTCCAATCTCCTCTGTTAATTCAGTCTTTCTCAATAATTTGCGTGGCGGTCCGCCTCCTGACGGAAAATGTGACTTTGGATGCGTTCTGGCTGATCGCCTGCTTTCGGGCATTCGTCGCGATTTGGGCTTTGGTGCCGTCCTGACCCAACCCAACAACCGCTTCGACTTTGACGTTGTCGATGGTGAAATCACTGCTCCCATCAGACCCGGCGAGGATCTGTTCACCCAGGGCTTGCGAGAATTCCTGCGCGTTGACGACCTGTGTGTCAGGATCGTCCGCTCCTATTGCCGCTCGGCCCTCGGCCATCGGGTTCATCACCGGGTTACCCGCGCCCATCAACATGCCGCCGCTGCCTTCTTCCAGATCGTCGATCCGTTCTTGCAGGTCGTTGATCGTCTCGAGCAGCGCGACTTCGCGCGCCTCCATTGCCGTAATGCGGTTTTCAAGTGACTGAAGCAGAGTGGTGAATGCCTCGGGCATCTCGGTGACGCGGACATCTATGGGCACTCTTTTGGGGGCTTTGACTTTCTTAGTTGCCATCATTGCCATCCAAAGATCTGCTCTCATCTACGGGACCGGGCGCGAAACGCATTCGCATCGTCGACGCGCTTTTGGAATCGAGCGTGTCTGTCTGAGTCAGCTTCGGGCCAAAAATAAAGGTGCCAATCCTGCTGCGTTGGCCTTCTTCGGTGGAACTGCTCATCTCCATGACGACCTTCAGTTCCACATCGACATCCTGCATGTGATAAAAGACCGGCGGGATGCCAAGATCGCGCAGTTCCTGGGGGTAGTTCTTCAGCGCTTTCAGCTGATCAATGCTAAGCTGTTCGGCCGCCTGGGCCACACTGCGGCCTATATCGGCTACCATGTCGGTCAGAGTTGTTCCGAATATCTTGTCCAGATCATCGTTGGCCAATCCGACCTCCCGTCATAAAATCACGGAAAGCGTAGCACGAGATCGTCCTATCACAACGTTGAATCTTAGAACCGAACTTTCTGAGCGAATTCCTGCAGTTCCGTCCGCATTACATCTGGTTGAAATGCCGGACAAAAAAACCGCACCCGAAGGCGCGGTTCTTTGAATTCAGTATGTGCAGTTCTTAGCCCTGACGAGCTTTGAACCGACGCTGCGTCTTGTTGATCACGTAGACGCGGCCTTTGCGACGCACAACCCGGCAATCACGGTGCCGGTTCTTGAGCGAGCGGAGCGAGTTCTTGACCTTCATGGGTCTGTCTCCAATCTGCGGCGCCTTCATCAAGGACGTGGCCAGCGCCTGGGTTTGCGGGTGCCCCGGAAATCCGAAGCAGTGAGTTCATGGTGGGCGGTACAAGGATCGAACTTGTGACCCCTTCGATGTCAACGAAGTGCTCTACCGCTGAGCTAACCGCCCATGAAACCGTCGCGTGGCCAACCCCATAACGAAATGGGGCGCGGAACCCCGCGCCGGTAGCGGGGTCTATAAAAGGAGTCGCAAAAGGGTTCAAGGGGTTTGGTAGAACTATTTTCCGGTCTATGTTTGGTGCGAACAAGGAGTCGCCATGCAAAACGCTGCTTACCTACTGGATATGCCTGACAAGCGCACGTCCTGTGTGGTTTTTTCCTCTCCGCATAGCGGTCGAAACTATCCAAATGGGCTGATGAAGCGATCGATTCTCAGCCAAGATGTGATTCGTTCTTCCGAGGATGCTTTTGTGGATCAGTTGTTTTCATCAGCGGCGGACCATGGTGCGCCACTGATTTCGGCGATGATGCCACGCGCCTATGTCGATCTGAACCGCAGCGCAGAAGAGCTGGATCCAGCCCTTATTCAGGGCGCGCGCCGCCAAGGCCATAACCCGCGGGTAGCGTCCGGGCTGGGGGTGATTCCGCGTGTGGTCGCCAATGGTCGAGAAATCTATCGCGGTAAGCTGACCATGGATGAGGCGCGTCTGCGAATCGATACCTGTTGGCGTCCCTATCATGCCCGGATCAAATCGTTGCTGGCAGAATCGCATCAGGAATTCGGGCAGGCGATTCTGATCGACTGTCATTCGATGCCGCACGAAGCCGTGGCGCTTGCGTCCACAGTCAATTCCAGACGTCCCGAGATCGTGCTGGGGGATCGGTTCGGTGCCTCTGCAGCGCCAGAGGTCGTCGAACAGATAGAGGCCGCTTTCGTCTCGGCGGGTCTGAGCGTGGCCCGAAATACGCCGTTTGCCGGGGCCTATGTGACCCAGACCTATGGACGCCCCAGCCGCCACCAGCATGCTGTACAGATCGAGATCGACAGATCCCTGTATATGGATGAAAGCAGGATCGAGCCGAATGACAATTTCGCTGCCTTCAAAGAGACCCTGGGCGAAATCATCATGGATATTGCGCGGATCGGACCTGAGCCGCTGCAGCTCGCAGCCGAATAACCTCAGCGCAGGGCACGTCCTTTGACGATGGCATCCGTCCCAAAACGGCGGCGAATCTCATCCGTGGCGCGTTCGGCCTGCGACCTGCGCGAGGCATCCGGATCCAGCAGATCCCCTGAAATATCCGCCTGATCCTCGGGGCACAGATCCGACAGGCCACACCCCAACAGCCGATAGGGGCCCTGATCACCAACCTGATCGAACAGCGCCCGTGCTGTGCGATAGATCCGATCGGCAATCTGTGTGGCATCGCGAAGAGAAACGCGTCGCGTAATGAGTTTGTGATTGGCCCGTTTCAGTTTGAGCGTCACAACCCGCCCGGCCAGCCCCTTGGCCTTGGCCCGATCCGAGACTTTTTCCGCCATCCGCCAAAGGTGCCCATCCAGAATGTCGGCATTGGCCGTATCCTCAAAAAAGGTCGTTTCGTTGCTGATGGACTTCATCGGTTCATGTGCCGAAACCCGGCGCTTGTCCTGACCGCGGGCCAGATGCCACAGCCGGTAGCCCATGGAGCCAAACCGCGCGGTCAGATCCTCTTGGTCCCAGCGCAACAGGTCCGAGAACAGGCGTATGCCTGCGCGGTCCAGCGATTCCTGCGCCGCAGGGCCTATGCCCCAGATCAGGCGCACTGGCTTGTCGTTCAGAAACGCGGATGTCTCTTCCTTGCCGATCACCGAGAAACCGCGTGGCTTGTCCAGATCGGATGCGACCTTGGCCAGAAACTTGTTATGTGACAGCCCGATTGACCCAGTCAGCCCCAACTCGTCCTTCATCCGATTGACCAATCGTGCAAGCATGACGGCGGGGGGCGCACCGTGCAGACGTTGCGTGCCGGATAGGTCCATGAACGCTTCGTCCAGGGACAGCGGTTCAACAATCGGCGTCAGCTCGTCCATCATCGACCTGATTTGGCGCGAAGCCTCGGCATAGACCGACATGCGCGGTTTGATCACGACAGCGTCGGGGCATAGTTGCAACGCCTTGAACATCGGCATTGCCGAACGGACGCCGCGAATTCGGGCGACATAACAGGCCGTAGACACAACACCGCGCTTGCCGCCCCCGATAATGACGGGTTTGTCAGCCAGCTCCGGATTGTCCCGTTTTTCGACAGAGGCGTAGAAGGCATCGCAATCCATATGTGCGATGGACAGGTCAAACAATTCAGGATGCGTTTTGACGCGCGGGCTGCCGCAAACCGGGCAGCGGCGTTCCTTGGTCAGTTCTGTCAAGCAATCTCGGCAGAGGCCGGGCATTTTCTTTTCCCGTCTTCCATGCGGTCCGTAAGGTTCGGTGACTATATCATTCGCATGCCACGGGCAAAACCCGCACAGTGAGGGTAGGAACCAGATCTGCCAAAAGAAGGCCCCCCGCAAAGTGGCGGGGGGAGGTGACGGACCTCAGGAAGAGATGGTCCGCGGGGAGTATCACCTACTTAGATTCTCTCAAAATCGAATTTTTCGATAGAACCCAGTTCACACAGTGGAAACTCGTGTTTTGCATGTGTGTTTTGGGGCACAGGGACGATTTGGCGCGGATCGGGTGAAAAGTGACCTGAGGTCAACTGTTTGCGGGTTGTTCTTGCGAAAATTTAGCCTGATTTAGCCGGATTGCCCTAGTGTCGGGATAAGGAATTTAACTCTGCAAGCACCGCCTCTGCGGCGGCTTTAGGGTCTTGCGCCTGATAGATTGGGCGCCCGACGACGATGTGATCGGCACCATCACCGATGGCATTTGCCGGGGTTGCGACCCGTTTCTGATCTCCCAGAGCGGCACCGGCGGGCCGAACACCGGGTGTCACGATCAAGCGGTTTTCGGCTTGGGGCAGGGCACGGATCAGCGCGGCCTCTTGCGGGCTGGCGATGACGCCATCGGCACCCGCCTCCAACGCTTTGGCCGCGCGTTCGACAACCAGGTCCTGGACATCGCCCGACTTCAGCAGGCTGGCATCCAGATCATCCCGGTTCAACGAGGTCAGGATGGTTACGGCCAGGATCTTGAGGTCTTTGCCAGACGCACCCTCTTTGGCGGCCCGCACCACGTGCGGGTCACCATGAACGGTCAGGAAATCCAAATCGAACTGTGCCAGACCACGCACCGCATTTTCCACCGTATTACCGATGTCGAACAGTTTCATGTCCAGAAAGATGCGCTTGCCCTGATCCTGCTTTAACTCGTTCGCCAGGGCTAACCCGCCCCCTGTCAGCATTCCCAGGCCGATCTTGTAGAATGAGACACTGTCCCCCAACCTCTCGGCCAAGGCCAGACCGTCCAGGGCGTTGGGGACATCAAGGGCTACAATCAGGCGGTCATCGGACATTGGGGGCTCCTTTTTGGCAAACGTCTGCGTCCTAACGGTTTCGTGCGCTTCTGTCCATGCGCGCCTTGCGTGATTCAGATCACGGCAGAGGTTTCCGACTGTGCTATTATCGCGTTGTGCAACTGGGACGGAATTCGGAATGAGACAGTTTACGAAACCCACTATCGCAATCTGCGCGGGGCTGATGCTGGCCGGGTGTCAGGACATGGCGCTGGAAAAAGAGGCTGCTGATACAGTCCTGAGGTCTCCGACAAACGACAACCTCCGGCTGATTGGCGGTTATCGTTCGATGGATGATGACTGTCAGGTTACAGGGGAATCCGCCTTTACCGTGGATTTTCTGGATGACGCCGCCGATCTGGTTTCCTGCCCGACGGGCAGCGATGCAGCGCAATCGCTTGTCGATATGTACGGTGCGCGTTCTGTGGCGAAAACTGGGGGGTATACAGTTTATTCTGTGCCGCGTCGGTAGGTTGGATTCTGTTGGCAGACCCCTTGAACCGCGCAAGATATTTCCCAGATTGAATGTGAGGCCCAGACCGACGCGCGCTGCCAGGCGGGCGCGTCAAAACCGGGCGCTTAGAGAAGGAGCAAAATATGGACTTGAACAAGTTCACCGAGCGGGCACGAGGTTTCGTGCAGGCAGCGCAAACGATTGCGATGCGCGAGGGGCACCAGAGGTTGACCCCTGAACATATACTCAAAGCCTTGATGGACGATGATCAGGGGCTGGCCAGCAATCTGATCACCCGCGCAGGCGGAGCGCCCAGCCGTGTCGTTAACGCACTGGATGCGTCCATGGCCAAAATTCCCAAGGTCAGTGGCGATGCGGGCCAGGTTTATCTGGATGGTCAGACCGCCAAAGTTCTGGATGAAGCTGAAAAGATCGCCACCAAGGCAGGCGATAGTTTCGTGCCGGTTGAACGTATTCTGATGGCGCTGTGCATGGTGAAATCCAAAGCCAAGGATGCTTTGGAAGATGGCGCGGTGACGGCGCAGAAACTGAACGAAGCCATCAATGACATCCGCAAGGGTCGCACGGCTGACACCGCATCGGCGGAAGAAGGCTATGACGCGCTCAAGAAATACGCGCGTGACCTGACCGAAGCCGCAGCTGAGGGCAAGATCGATCCGATCATCGGGCGCGATGAAGAAATCCGCCGCTCGATGCAGGTTCTGTCGCGTCGCACCAAGAACAACCCGGTTCTGATCGGGGAGCCCGGCGTGGGTAAAACCGCGATTGCCGAGGGCATGGCCCTGCGCATCATCAACGGTGACGTGCCGGAGTCGTTGAAAGATAAAAAGCTGCTTGCGCTCGATATGGGTGCGCTGATCGCCGGTGCGAAATATCGCGGTGAGTTCGAAGAACGCCTCAAGGCCGTTCTGACCGAGGTCACCGAGGCCGCCGGTGAAATCATCCTGTTCATCGACGAGATGCACACGCTGGTCGGTGCCGGGAAATCCGATGGCGCGATGGACGCCGCCAACTTGATCAAGCCTGCGCTTGCCCGGGGTGAGTTGCACTGTATCGGTGCGACCACGCTGGATGAGTATCGCAAGTACGTGGAAAAAGACGCGGCCCTTGCGCGCCGGTTCCAGCCGGTTGTGGTACAGGAGCCGACTGTCGAGGACACGATCAGCATCCTGCGCGGCATCAAGGAAAAGTACGAGCTACACCACGGTGTGCGTATTTCAGACTCGGCTTTGGTGTCGGCAGCGACCCTGTCGCATCGCTACATCACTGATCGCTTCCTGCCCGATAAAGCTATCGACCTTGTCGATGAAGCGTCGGCTCGCTTGCGGATGGAAGTGGACAGCAAGCCCGAAGAACTCGATCAGCTGGATCGCCAGATTCTGCAGATGCAGATCGAGGAACAGGCGCTGAAGCTCGAAGATGATGCGGCATCGAAGGATCGTCTGGAAACCTTGCAAAAGGATCTGGCCGATCTGCAGGAGCAATCTGCCGAGATGACTGCCCAGTGGCAAGCCGAACGTGACAAGCTGGCTGGTGCGCGCGATCTGAAGGAACAGCTCGACAAGGCACGGGCCGATCTGGAAATCGCCAAGCGCGAAGGCAACCTCGCCAAGGCGGGTGAGCTGTCCTATGGCGTCATCCCCGAGCTTGAGAAGAAGCTGACCGAAGCCGAAAACGCCGAAAGCAGCCAGATGATGGCCGAAGAAACGGTGCGCCCCGAACAGATCGCAAGCGTTGTCGAACGCTGGACGGGAATCCCGACCTCGAAAATGCTGGAAGGTGAGCGCGAAAAGCTGCTGCGGATGGAAGACGATCTGCATTCACGCGTGATCGGTCAGGATGCAGCGGTGACCGCCGTGTCCAACGCTGTGCGCCGTGCTCGTGCAGGTTTGAACGACGAAGGCCGTCCGTTGGGTTCGTTCCTGTTCCTCGGACCAACCGGCGTGGGGAAAACCGAGCTGACCAAGGCAGTGGCAAACTTCCTGTTCGACGACGACAACGCGATGGTGCGCATCGACATGTCCGAGTTCATGGAGAAACACGCGGTTGCCCGTCTGATCGGCGCCCCTCCGGGCTATGTCGGCTATGACGAAGGCGGTGTGCTGACCGAAGCCGTGCGGCGCAGGCCCTATCAGGTTGTGCTGTTTGACGAGGTCGAAAAGGCGCATCCGGATGTGTTCAACGTGCTGTTGCAGGTACTGGATGATGGTGTGCTGACCGATGGTCAGGGCCGTACCGTGGACTTCAAGCAAACGCTGATCATCCTGACCTCGAACCTCGGCTCTCAGGCGCTCAGCCAGTTGCCCGACGGTGCCGACAGTGCACAAGCGCGGCGGGATGTGATGGATGCGGTCCGGGCGCATTTCCGGCCCGAATTCCTGAACCGTCTGGACGAAACGATCATCTTCGACCGCCTGAAACGGGGTGATATGGATGGCATTGTCGATATCCAAATGGCACGCCTGCAAAAACGCCTGGCCGCGCGGAAGATCGAGCTGGTTCTGGACGACGGGGCTAAGGAATGGCTGGCCAACGAGGGCTATGACCCGGTCTTCGGTGCTCGCCCACTGAAACGCGTGATCCAACGCGCCTTGCAGAACCCGCTGGCCGAGGCGCTGCTGGCGGGTGAGATCAAGGATGGCGAGTCTATTCCGGTCACCGCCGGGGCCGAGGGCCTGATCATAGGCGATCGGCTGGGCACGTCTGAGCGACCACGACCGGATGATGCCGTGGTGCATTGAACCTAAACTGATTGTTGAATGGACCCGCTTGACTGGTGGGTCCATTCTTGAATTTACCCGCGTTTTTTTGCGACTAACCCCCGGCTTGTCCGAGAGGGTGGGCCAGATGGGAAAGAATAGACCGTTTCGCAATCAAAACCTGCTTCATCTAGCAGCTCTAAGATCTCCGCGCGCTGAAACGTTCTATGTCGCCATTGCAACCAGATGATGGCGTTACACCAATGTGGCTTTGATACCACCAAAAACAGGCGACCCCCCTGGCGCAGCAGTCTGTGAATGTCTTGCAAGGCTTGGGACGGATCTGCGCAATGTTCAATCACATGGGCCGCAAGAGCTACGCTCACGGGGTCTAGATTGACATTACCTAGCACCCCTTGGGCTAGTTCTGGTTCGACCCCCCGCGCCCGCAGAGCCTTTTGGCCTTGCCTGATCATCCCCGCGCTGGGTTCAAGTAAGGTTATCCTGGCCGGTTTTCCGTGGACCGCTACCCAGGCCTCGGCGAAGGACGCAGTGCCAGCCCCAATATCGACCACATGTGTCACGTCGTCAGCGACAGGCAATCTCGAGGTCAGGAATTCTAGGTAGCCATCATAGTACCCAAGCGCGCGCATCTTGTCCCGCCACCGGGGCGCGGCTGTATCGTAACGATGCGTGATTTCGGCAATGGGTTTGGGCATTGGTCCGTGCTTTGAAGGTATGCTGTATCACTAGTGCATCGTGTCTTTAGACCAACGCGAATATCCGTGCCGGACCTCCGGTGCCGCCAGCATGTTTCGGTGCGCCGATGACCAGCGTGGCCCCCGCGGTCGGAACCCGATCCAGGCCCGCAAGGCATTCGATGCCAAACCGGCCCGAGGGCAGCCAGGCATAGTGGGTGGCGAAATCAGCGGACATGCCGTGATCCAGCGACAGGGTATCCACCGCAATCGACCGCGCGCCGGTGTCTTCCATTAACATCTGCGCCGCTTCGACGTGAAACCCTGGATAGTGCTGCGCCTCACCGTCGAAATTGCGGAACCCGTCCGTGGCGGTCTTGCCGGACCAACCGGAATGCATCGCTACGCAAGCGCCGTCGGGGATGTCTCCGTTGGCCGCAATCCACGCCTTCAGATCGTCCGGGGTAACGCGGGTGTCGGCGTCTTCGGCCGCGCGCGCGGCGATATTGACGACACAAAGCGGTGCAACCAGATCAGTCACCGGTATCTCATCGACCGACATACCATTCGCGGAAAAATGCAGAGGCGCATCTATATGCGTGCCGGTATGTTCGTTGATCGACAGATTGAACAGGTTAAAGCCGTGATCCGCGAAGTTGAACGCCTGTTCGGCGGAAATGCCGGGTTCGCCTCCCCAGGTCGGAAAGTCGGGGCTGAGCGTATGGGTCATGTCCTCGACCCCGCCATGACCTGCGGCCAGCGCTGCTGGTGCAATCGCTCCGGTGGTCGCAGCCGCAACGCTCGTGGCGGCAGCAGCTTTTAAGAAACTCCGCCGCGACAGCATTCGATCTTTGACGGCATTCATAACGCAGATGTCACACATTCTTCTTCTCCCACTGGTGGATTTCAATCGTTGGATGGGTCGTCCATCTTTTCCCTTGTTGGTAATACCTGCGGCCCAGCCTGCATTTTTGAGGCCTGCGTTGTAAAGGTGGTGACCACAGGTGGTGCCGCGACAACAGCCTCACCCCCCTGATACGTTACAAACTGGTCGCTCAATCGTGAGGCCTGTTTCCTTGGCTCTGTGCTATCAGCGGACTACCTCACCTCAGAGGATGTATGAAGACGGAGACTTAGATGGCGCATCGCTGGACCAACACATTGACACATGCCGACGTCACCCCCCGGGCGGCGTTTCTGAACCGGCGCCAGATGATGGTCGGGATGGCGGGTGTCGGATTGGCAGGGCTGGCGCAGGGGGCAACCGCGCAAGAGGCGCTGGAGCCGAATACCTGGGAAGAGATCACCGGTTATAACAATTATTACGAGTTTGGTACGCGGAAAGAAGATCCTGCAAAATACGCCTATACTCTTGTTACTGAGCCGTGGAGCATCAAAATTGACGGTCTGGTGGACAAGCCCGGCGATTACAATTTCAAGGACATCCTGTCCGAAATGACCGTCGAAGAACGGATATACCGGTTTCGCTGTGTCGAGGCATGGTCGATGGTGATCCCTTGGAACGGGTTTGAACTGGCCGACCTGCTGAACATGGCCGGTGTTCAGGAAGGCGCCAAATACGTGGCCTTTGAAACCGCTTATCGTCCAGATGAAATGCCGGGTGTTCAGTATCCGGTTCTGGACTGGCCGTACCGTGAAGGTCTGCGGCTGGACGAAGCAATGCACCCGCTGACCCTGATGGCCACTGGTATTTATGGCCGGCCGATCCCGAACCAGAACGGCGCACCATTGCGTCTGGTGGTTCCGTGGAAATACGGGTTCAAATCCATCAAGTCGATCGTTCGCATTACGGTGTCAGATGTTGAGCCACCGACAAGCTGGAACATGGCCGGTCCGCGCGAATATGGTTTCTATAGTAACGTGAACCCCAATGTGGATCACCCGCGCTGGTCGCAGGCCTCGGAGCGTCAAATCGGCGGTGGGCTGTTTGCCAAGCGCATCCCGACGCTCATGTTCAATGGCTACGAGGACGAGGTCGCCGGGCTTTACGAAGGCATGGATCTGTCCAAGCATTATTGAGAGTATGAGCGCGCTGAACCAGATATTCCGTCGGATCCCTGATTGGGCCGTCTATTTGCTGGGGGTCCTGCCGGCACCCTGGCTGTTCTATCAAGGGCTGACCGGAGGTTTGGGTGCCGACCCGATTGAGGCTCTTGAGCATAAGTACGGCAAACTGGCATTGCAGTTTTTGATTGTTGTTCTGGCTATATCGCCCCTGCGCAGGTTTGTCGGCGTGAACCTGATCAAGTTCAGGCGGGCGCTGGGCGTTTTGACATTTATATATATCAGTCTGCATCTTTTGGTTTGGCTGGTATTGGATGTGCAGGCCCCCGGGCAGATCTGGGCGGACATCCTGAAGCGCCCCTATATAACTGTGGGTATGGCGGCATTTGTTCTGACGCTGCCACTGGCCGTGACGTCGAACAACTTTTCAGTACGGCAGCTTGGCCCGGGCTGGCGCGCGCTTCAGCGTTTGGTCTATCCGGCAGCAGTTCTGGGGGGCGTGCATTATGTAATGCAGGCCAAAGGATTTCAGATCGAACCCTTGATCTATTTGTCCGTGATTTTGGCTTTGCTTGCTTTGCGCCTACCGATCTCGACCCTGATGAGCCGATTCCGAGGTGCGATTCCGCCCGACTCGGCCTGAGTCTGCCAGCAAGCCTGTGCGAAACACAATTTTCCGTACGCATCTTGGCGG
Source organism: Ruegeria sp. CDSB022 (assembly GCF_059611145.1). Classification (NCBI taxonomy): domain Bacteria; kingdom Pseudomonadati; phylum Pseudomonadota; class Alphaproteobacteria; order Rhodobacterales; family Roseobacteraceae; genus Ruegeria; species Ruegeria sp. CDSB022. The sequence goes on from NZ_JBXWOZ010000018.1 coordinate 73,367, forward strand.
TTGGTCGCCGTATTTGGGCGCGGTTCTATTTGTAAGCATTTGTTTTATTTCAGTAAATAATTGTTTTGAAGATTTTCGAGAGTTTCGGGAATTTTCTGCTTGCGGTGTATGTTTGTAATGCTTAGAACCCCCTTCACCGGCGCTGCTGAGGCGCTTGTGACACACTG
>NZ_JBXWOZ010000019.1:0-67611 GCF_059611145.1 Ruegeria sp. CDSB022
CAGCCCGCAAAATCAACCAACTTCCCACCCAACTCAACATGCAAACCATGCAAAGGCGTGCGCTTAATATCCGTCATAAATAAATCCTTTCCCAAGCCAGTTTTCCGAGGTCATCGAATAGCTTGCAACGATGAATTTGCAGGACAGTCTGATATCACCAAGGTTCCTGTGGACGGTCTTGCGAGTCAACAACAATACCGCCCGGCCAGATTCGGGGGTGAGCGAGAATAATTTCCAAACCGCAACGAACGGCTCTGGCCCCGGACCTAGACCTGTCCTAAGACTTGCCACGCAAGAGGGACCGACATGTCACATATCACACTGGTGCGTCACGGGCAGGCCAATACCACCGCGCGCGACGAAAAGAACTATGACAAGCTCAGCGATCTGGGACATCAGCAGGCCCGCTGGCTGGGGGCGCATCTCCAGGACACACGCAGCCATTTTCCCCGGGTCTATTGCGGCACCCTGATCCGCCACGCCGAGACCACCGCCAGCATGGGGCTGACTGATCCGATCCGCGATCCGCGGCTGAACGAGATCGAGTATTTCACCATCGCGCAGCTGTTCGAGGAACAGCACGGAGTGAAAGTGCCCACTGATCGCGAAGGTTTTGTCGAGCATCTGCCCCGCACCTTTGCCGCCTGGGCCGATGGCGCCATCAAAAACACACCGGAAACCTTCGAGGAATTCGAAACCCGGGTGCGCGACGCGCTGACCGATATCGGAACCGAAGGCGGCCCTGCCATCGTTGTGACCTCGGGCGGGTTGATTTCGATGGTTGTCCGGCAGGCGATGGGGCTGGATATCCCGGCCATGGCGCGGGTGGCTCTTGCCATCATGAACACGTCAATGCACCGTTTATACCCGATAGGTACACAGCTCAGCCCGGTTCTGTTCAATGCCGTTCCGCATCTGGAAGCACCAGACCGGCAGTTTGCACAGACCCACCTGTAACCCCAAACCAGAGGCTTTGTGATGCAACTTTACTATGCCCCTCGCACGATTTCGGTCGCCGTTGCGATTGCACTGGAAGAGGCCGGGCTGGACTATGAGGCGATCCAACTGGACTTTGCCAGTGGAGAGCAAACCAAATCCGCCTACAAGCAGATCAACCCAAAAGGCCGGGTTCCGGCGCTGGTGGTTGACGGTGGGATTTTGACCGAAACCGGGGCACTTTTGGAGTTCATCGCAGCAATGGCTCCGAAGGCCGGGCTGGTGCCTGCGGACCCGATCATGGCCGCCCGGATGCGCGAGGTGATGTATTACCTTGCCTCGACCATGCATGTGAACCACGCCCATAAGCTGCGCGGCGCGCGGTGGGCCGACAAGAAATCCAGCTGGAAGGATATGACGGCAAAAGTCGCGCAGACCATGGCAGCGTCCTGCGACTATATCTGTTCGAACGGTCTGCGTGGACCGTTTGTGCTGGGCGAGGCGTTCTCGCTTGCCGATGCCTATTTGTATGTGGTTTGCAGTTGGTTGGAAGGCGACGGCGTCGACATCGCAGCCTACCCCAAGATCGTCGCCTTTCGTGAGGCGGCAGAGGCGCGCGCTTCGCTGAAAGCCGTACGTGCCGCCGGAATGCTCTGATAAAGGGGACAAAATATGACGCATCTATGGGTCCGGGCCGAACAGCGCCCGAACGAAGAACGGGTCGGGCTGACCCCTGAAGGCGCTTTGGCTCTGATCGCTGCTGGCATCCGCGTAACGGTCGAGGAAAGCCATGTTCGCGCCATCCCCATCGACGGTTACAAGGCTGCTGGCTGCGAGATCGCGCCCGAGAATTCCTGGCCAGATGCACCTAATGACGCGATCATCTTTGGCCTCAAGGAACTGCCCGAGGATGGCACGCCCCTGCCCCACCTCCACATCATGTTCGGCCATGCCTATAAGGGTCAGCATTCCGGCCGGGCGCTGCTAGAACGGTTCAAGGCCGGGGGCGGAACGCTGTATGATCTGGAATATCTTGTCGACGAAAACGGCCGCCGAGTCGCCGCCTTTGGCTATTGGGCCGGCTATGCCGGGGCTGCGGTGACACTCAAGACTTGGGCCGCGCAGCAGCGGGGCGCGGAATGCCCTCCGGTTGGTGTCTATCCCAGCAAGGACGCGTTGAATTCCGAGCTTCTGGCTGAACTAGATGCCATCGAGGCCAATAGACCAAGGGCCATCGTCATCGGTGCTCTTGGCCGCGTGGGCACCGGCGCCAGCGACCTTTGCACGGCGATGGGTGTCAGTGTCACCAAGTGGGACATGGCCGAAACCGCCAGCGGTGGGCCGTTCCCTGAAATCCTGGACCACGACCTGTTCCTGAACTGTATCTTCGCGCGCCCAGGTACGCCGATTTTTGTCCCACATGAGGCACTGGCCGCTGACCGCAAGCTGACCGCCATCGGCGATGTCGCCTGTGACCCCGACAGCGATTATAACCCTGTTCCGGTTTATGACCGAGCAACAACTTGGGAGGCACCTGCCCTGCGCGTGGCGACCAATCCGGTTCTTGATGTAGTTGCAATCGACAATCTGCCGTCGATGCTACCGGTCGAAAGCTCGGAAGATTATGCAGCACAGCTTCTGCCTTCTCTGCTGACCCTGACCGACTTGAACAGCGGCGTCTGGGGCCGGGCCCGCGATACGTTCGACAACCATGTCTAGGAGTAGCCACGCATGGAACACCTGATCGGGGGCGCAGCTGCGGTGCTGGGCACTGTATGTTGGCTTCCTCAAACCCTAAAGACCTGGCGCTCCCGCGAGACCAAGGATCTGTCTATGCCGGCGAACCTGTTGATTCTGGCCACGTTGAGCCTGTGGCTGATTTACGGAGTGATGATTGCGGCATGGCCGCTGATATTGGGTAATGTGATATCGATCCTGCTTGTCAGCGCGATCGTGATTGCAAAACTGAGGTTTGGCTGAACAGCCGTAAAGGAGTTTTCACATGACGATTCACTGGTGTGGCACCGGCCTGTCGGCCATTCCCGGCTTACGCCGCCTGATCGAAGGCGGGCACAAGGTCACGGTCTGGAACCGGACAATCGAAAAGGCCAAGGCCGAAGTTGGTGACCTGACCAGCGATATCCGCGTTTTTGACATCGACGCCTTGGCGGCGGTGCTGGAACAGGGCGATGTCATCGTTTCGATGTTGCCCGGCGACTGGCACGTGCCCTTGGCCGAGCTTGCAATCGCGAAACAGGCGAATTTCGTCTCATCCTCCTATATCGCCCCCGAGATGCGCGCGTTGGACGAGGCGGCCCGCGAAGCCGGGGTGGCGCTGGTCAACGAGGTCGGGCTGGACCCGGGCATCGATCACCTGATGGCTCATGCACTGATCGACGACTATCGCGCTTCGGACGCGTTCGACCCGCAGAACCACCTGAGTTTCATCTCTTATTGCGGTGGCATCCCCAAGCATCCGAACCCGTTCCGGTACAAGTTCAGCTGGTCACCGCTGGGTGTGCTCAAGGCGTTGCGTTCTCCATCGAAATCAATTCGCAATTATGCTCCGCTGGACGTGGCGCGCCCATGGGATGCGATTACCAGCTATATCGCACCCCTGCCCACACCCGAAAGCTTTGAGGTCTATCCGAACCGCGACTCGATCCCGTTCATGGCGCAGTACCATTTCGAGGATCACTGGCCGGTCAAGGAATTCGTCCGCGGTACGCTGCGTCTGAATGGCTGGGCCGATGCGTGGTCGGGTGTGTTTGCCGAAATCGAAACCCTGTCCGGCCCCGAAGGCGATGCACGCCTGAAGGAGATGTCGGACCAGTTCTGGGCCGACAACGCCTATGACGAGGGCGAGCCGGACCGTGTGGTTCTGTGTGTGGGCCTGAAGGCGGAAAAAGACGGCGTTCCGGTCTGGCACAAAACCTATGTGATGGATGCCTGGGGTGACGACCGCGGCACGGCAATGGCGCGGCTGGTCTCGGTCCCCGTTTCACTGGCTGTCGAAGCCGTCTTGAACCGCGCTATTCCGGCAGGCGTTCATGCGGCCCCCAATGATCCGAAACTGGTGCAGGGCTGGATGGCTGAAATCGACCGGCTGGCGCAGCACCTCGCGATCATTGACCATTCCAACTGAGATGACCGTCACGCCAATCAGGTGGCGTGACGGCAATAAAACTGGTGCCTACATCAGATCATTTTCCACGTCCTCGGCCGATACCCCTAGCGCATCCAGACCATTTTCCAGATGATCTGACATGTGCGGCGTTCCGATCAGGTAATCAGCACAGGGGGTTGAGGCTTCGGCCCTTGCGGTGGCGATGGCTTCGACCAGATCCTCGGCGAAGAAGCTTTCACGCCCGATCCACATGATAGCCACCAGTTCGGCCTGTTCGTCCTCGCTCATGTGATCAATGAACGCGCGCAACTCGCCCTCGGCCCGATTCAGCTCGCGCCCCATCAGCGCAACCTGAGCAACTTTTCTTGCTGAAATTTCCAACATGACCCGACTCCTGTGTTCGCGGCTTTCGAATGAAACAACCACTAGGCAGAGCCCGAGTCTTTGATCTTGAACAAACGCGTTAGCGCAGGCGCACACGCGAAACCGGCTGATCCGGCACCGGTGCGGTTCTGAACGGGCGAAAGGTGGCTTTTTTCACCCAAAGTTTAAGTGCTTGCCAGATGATCAGCGCAAAGGTCCGCCGCGCACCAAATGGGCGGCGCAGCAGCGACCACAGGATCACCCGGTTGGTCAGCGGACGGCGTGTCCCGGTCAGGGTGGCGATCAATCCGCCCTCGGGGCGGGTATACTCGATCCAAACGCCAACACGTTCGGGGCGATAGTCGAAACGGAAGGTATAGCTGCCCTCGATCTTCTGGAAGGGCGAAACATGCAGCAGCTTGTCAGCCACCATCCTGTCTGTCACTTCGATGGGCGCAAAACCGGGCTTGTGGCACAGATAGCTGTGGCGCGTGCCATAGGTGTTGGTCACCTCGGCCACCACCGCATTAAGCACATCCTGTCCATCAAAACAGAACCAGAAGCTGACCGGGTTGAACACATGCCCCAGAACCCGAGGCTGCGTCAGCAACATCAGGCGCGCCGGTTGCGCCACCTGCAACTGATCAAACCGCGCGCGCAGCCAGGCGGCACCGTCGCCCTGGCCCGGCTCACCCCCGTGATCCTGCGACCGCCAGTTGGCAAGATTGGCCCGGTTCACCGAAAATAGCGCCGGAGTGGTCAGATCGCGTTCAGGGTTCAGAAGAATGTAGTCGACCGAATAGCGGAAGGCGTTTTCGATCGCCCCCTTGCGCCCGTGAAAGGTATGGCCCGCAACATGATCAACGGTCTGTGTCATTCGATATGGTCCGACCCGCTTGTAACCGCCCGGAGGGGCGTGGTTTTCTGAAGGTTTCTGTTACTTAGAATACGGCATCCAGCCAGGATTGGATCAAAAATATCGCTTCAGAGTGATCCGGCTTGGGACACCAACCGTATTGTGGTTATGTTTACCGAGATAGACACCGTGACCTTGGACGAGCCGGCGGCTACACCCGCCGTCCTCAAGCCTTGGCGCACAAGAAAACGCATCAAGGGTAGACAGGTGAACGGAACACAAAGCAGTTGCGACACCAGGATTGAGTGGGTGGACCATGTCAGGCGCATTCGGGATGCGCAGGATCAGGCGGCTTTTGCCGAGCTGTTCCAGCATTTTGCGCCGCGGATCAAGGCGTTCCTGATGAAGTCAGGCTCGGACGCGACCATGTCCGAGGAATGTGCGCAAGAGGTGATGGCGACCTTGTGGCACAAGGCCCATCTGTTCGATCCGACCCGGGCAACGGTGGCCACATGGGTGTTCACCATCGCACGGAACAAACGCATCGACGCCCTGCGCAAGCAACGGCGCCCCGAACCGGAAGAACTGGGCTGGGGCCCCGAGTCCGAACCTGATCAGGACGACGTGATCGTCTTGCAACAAGAAACCGCGCAGCTGCGCACTGCCTTGAAGGCGTTGCCTGACGCGCAAAGAGACTTGATCGAAAAGGCCTATTTCGGAGACCTGAGTCACCGGGAAATTGCGTCTCAGACTGGATTGCCTCTGGGAACGATCAAATCAAGAATTAGGCTGGCGCTGGATCGCCTGCGCCACGCAATGAACTGAGACAGAGACGATGAGCAAACAGATTAAGCATCACCTGACGGAAGATCTGCTGATGGCATATGCCGCCGGCAGCCTGCCCGAAGCGTTCGATCTGATGGTCGCGACCCATCTGTCGCTGTGTGACCATTGCCGCGCGCAGGCTGAAAGCTTTGATGCGGTTGGCGGACAGATACTGGACGCGCTGCCCTATCCTGCCCAAATGAACGACAGCGCGCTGGCTGCGACGATGGCGCTGATCGCCCAAGGCGTACCGACCCCCAAGCCCGTGAACAAGGGCTGCGCCGTGCTACCTGCCCCCCTGCAGGACTACGTCGGCGGCACTGTCAATGACATCCGATGGCGGCCCATCGGAATGGGCGTCAGACAAGCTATCTTGCCGACGAGCGGCGACGCTTCGGCACGTCTGCTGTTCATTCCGGCCGGAACCGCAGTTCCGGATCACAGCCATAACGGTATGGAATTGACCATGGTTCTGCAGGGTGCTTTCTCGGATGAGGTTGATCACTTTGCACGCGGCGATGTTGAGATTGCCGATGAAGATCTGCATCACACCCCGACCGCAGACATTACCGCAGATTGCATCTGTCTGGCCGTTACCGACGCGCCGCTAAAATTCACCAAGCTCATGCCCCGCTTGTTCCAGCCCTTCCTGCGTATCTGATCTCTGGGACCTGACGCGATGCGCTGGCCAAATCCGGCCAATGTCGCATCGAACGGCTTATCAGATTTCGTGCCGCGCCAGCGGTACAACGCCCGGCGTTTCGTCAGGTGCGATCTCTTCGAAATCGAAATTGTCCAGTCGCTGCGCCCGGCGCCCGGCCTTTTCAGCGCTGATCTTGATTTCCGAGATATCCTTGGCCGCCTGCCCGAAATGACGGTCCAAATTGGAAACCCGATCGCCCAGGCGATCTACATCCTTGTGCAGCAGACCCAGCTCTTTGCGGATAGCACCCGCCTGTTCCCGCATCCTTGCGTCCTTCAGGATCGCGCGCATCGTGTTCAGCGTTGCCATGCAGGTGGTGGGCGAGACGATCCAAACACGTTTGGTAAAGCTCTCCTGCACCAATTCGGGAAACTTGGCGTGCAACTCGGCATAAACCGCTTCGGAAGGTAGGAACATCAACGCGCCATCGGCGGTTTCCCCGTCCAGAATGTATTTCTCGGAGATGTCGTTGATATGCTTGCGCACAGTTGTTCGGAACATCTGCACCGCCGCTTTCAGCTCCGTATCATTGGTCGACCCGATCAGCGCCTCATACGCTTCCAACGGGAATTTGCTGTCGATCACAATGGGGCCTGGTGGGTTGGGCAGGTGGATCAGGCAATCCGCCCTACGCCCGTTCGACAAGGTCGCCTGCAGCTTGAAACTGTCCGAGGGCAATGCCTTGGAGACGATATCGTTCAACTGAATCTCTCCGAACGCACCGCGCGTCTGTTTGTTCGACAGAATATCCTGAAGCGACAGCACATCGCCCGACAGTTTGGTGATGTTATCCTGCGCCTTGTCGATGGCCGCCAAACGCTCCTGCAACTGGGTCAGTGACGTCGCCGTCTGTTTCGACGAGCCGTGAAGCGATTCCTTCATCCGCTCCTGCATCTCGGCCAGCGCACGTGCGGATTTCATCGCATTATCTGCCAGCCGATCGTTCATCTGCTGCTGCACCGAAGACAGGCGGGATTCAACCGTCTGGATCACCTGCAGCTGCGCATTGGCCTGCGTGTCCGAGACATGCTGCAGACCACCGCGCAGCTGCTCTTGTCCTTGTCCCAACTGCTGAACATGCTGACCCAGATGCGCCATTTGCCGCGACAGTGGCTCGGCCATCCTGGCTGACCGGTTGGCCGCTCGCAAAGACAGGAACAGCAGCAACAGGATCAATGCCACCACCCCGCCAACGATCAGAATCACGGGGTCGTTCAATGCAAATTGGGTTCCTGCAATCTCGATCATGTTGCCTCGGGTGTTCTTGTTTTATTCTTCATAGCCCGCGCACCCCGCGGGATCAACTGCGTCCGAACAAACGTTCGATATCGGTCAGCTTCAGTTCCACGTAGGTTGGCCGCCCATGGTTGCACTGGCCGGAATGGGGTGTCGCCTCCATCTCGCGCAGCAGGGCGTTCATCTCTTCGGCCCGCATTCGGCGGCCCGAGCGGATCGAACCGTGACAGGCGACACGGCTGAGGATCGCCTCAATCCGCGCCTGCACCATCTGGCTTTCACCCTGATCGGACAGCTCATCCAGAATATCCAGAATCATTGCGCGGGCGTTGACCTCACCCAGAATGGCCGGGGTTTCACGCACGGCAACCGCACCGCCGCCGAAGGGCTCGAGCGTCAGGCCAAAGCGCGAAAGGTCATCTGCCACCGCCATTAGTCGCGCGCAGTCGCCTTCAGACAACTCCACGATCTCGGGGATCAGCAGCGCCTGCGCCGTCACGCCGTTCGCCGCCATCTGGGCTTTCAACTTTTCATAGACCAACCGCTCATGCGCGGCGTGCTGATCGACGATCACCATGCCATCAGCGGTCTGGGCGATGATGTAGTTTTCATGTACCTGCCCGCGCGCGGCCCCCAAAGGCAGGTCTTCGGTCGGCGCCTCGGAAGCGGGCTCCGCGACCGGCTCGACCACGCTGCCGCTGTAATCGCGGGTCAGTTCAGCAAAGCCCGGTGCCTGCGCCTGATAGGCCATCTGGCGCGCGGCGGGTGAGGGGCGATCCATCTGATACACCCGCGCCGGGGTGGAGTGAGACGGCTCGGGTCGCATCGCGCCGAGGGTCGCGTTCGCTACGGTTGAAGACGCCCGATGCCCCGCTTCGGCCAGTGCGTGCCGCAGAGCCGAGACGATCAGCCCGCGCGCCACGCCAGGGTCGCGGAACCGCACTTCGGATTTGGCAGGGTGCACGTTCACATCCACCAGCGTCGGATCACAGTCGATGAACAGAGCCGCCGCCGGATGCCGATCACGGCTGAGAAAGTCGAAATAGGCCGCCCGCAATGCACCGGTCAGCATCTTGTCACGCACAGGCCGTCCATTGACGAACAGGTACTGCGCCACCGCTGCGCCCCGAGAATAGGTCGGCAGAGCGGCATAGCCATACAGCCGGATACCCTCACGCGTGGCGTCAATTTGCAACGCGTTCTCGGCAAACTCGCGCCCGATCACGCGGGCCAGTCGGGCATGCAACGCGTCAAACAGATCACCATTCTCACGGTCAGCCCGGAAGGTCACGCGCCCCTCGCCGCCGCCCGAGACATCGCGCAGGGTAAAGGTGACCGAGGGCTCGGCCATGGCCAGACGTTTGACCGTATCGGCGATGGCCTGCGTCTCGGCGCGGTCGGTACGCATGAATTTCAAACGCGCAGGCGTGGCAAAGAACAGATCGCGCAACTCGACCACGGTACCCGCGCGCAGAGCCGCGGGTTTCACCGCGGACATTGTGCCACCAGCGACCTGAATCTGCGCCGCATCCGCCCCCGGAACACGACTGGTTATGGTCAAACGCCCGACCGCGCCCAGCGACGGCAACGCCTCACCGCGAAAGCCGAAAGTATGAATGTTCAGCAGATCCGACCCGTCGATTTTCGAGGTTGCGTGGCGGGACAAAGCCAACGGCAAATCCGCCGCCGCAATACCACAGCCGTCATCGGTGACGCGAATCAGCGTCTTGCCCCCATCGGCGATCTCTATCGCAACCCGCGTGGCACCTGCATCAATGGCGTTCTCGATCAATTCCTTGACCGCAGAGGCCGGTCGCTCGACCACTTCGCCGGCTGCGATCCGGTTGATTGCAGCATCGTCCAACTGCCGAATTACCGGTCGAAACTCGTTGATATTGGGGTTTGCCTGCTCCATACCCCTAGACCTAGCACATGCGCACACGATTCTGCCACTGCTATGGCATTCAGATTTTGTGCAAGAGGGGGGCGTTCGGACAATCGCGCCATGTCGGCCCGCAAGGCGACGACCTTGATCACGATTGCCCGAACAAGCCGGGGTGAGTGGTGGTCAGTTGCTTAACAATACAACAACCTTAGCACGATCTGCAGATTAAGGCTCATTAACTCTGGTCGTGCTGTTCGCGTTGGCAAAGTTCAGCCGAAATACGGCATCAGCCAACAGCAGGAATATGCCGGATCAAACAGTGCCTGGAGCACCCGCGCGGGTCCGGCAGGGGCCGAAAACAGCCGCAAGCGCCAGAATCACACCAGATACCGTTGCGATCATTCCGGCGGCACTCACGGCATCGCGGGCACCCAGCCATAATGGGCCATAACCCGCCAGAACATAGCCCATCACCGCCGAAACCAAGGCAAATCCAACGCTCCATGCGATTTGAGATTCCAATCGGTTGGTCATCAACCGCGCCGCAGCCGGGGGGCAGATGAACATGGCGATCACGATGATCGAGCCAACCGCGTCGAAGGATGCGACGGCAGCTATCGCCGCTGTGATCACCAGCGCAAACCCCAAAGGACCGGTCCGAATACCAATCGTGCTGGCAAAACCTTCGTCAAAGGTCGAAATCTTCAATGGTCGCCAGAATATCCAGGTAAACAGGGAAACCCCTGCAAGTGTCAGCGCGATACGCGGCAATTCCGGGGGCAACCCTGCAAGCGCTGCCGGGTTCCACAGCGAGACCCATCCCGTTGCGTCCAGCCAGATCAGACTTTCGAGATTGCCATACAGCGCGTGTTCCACATCCAGATGCACGGTCGAGGTGTCCGTCTGCTCCAACAAAAGAACACCCGCCGCAAACAGGGTAGTAAAGACCACGCCCATTGCCGCACCGGGTTCGATCTGACCCAACCTGCGGATCGCCTCGATCATCACAACGGCAACCACGGCAGCACCCGCCGCGCCCAGCATCATCGGCCAGGTCGAGATCGCGCCGGTCAGCAGAAAGGCCACCACGATGCCCGGCAACACTACATGGCTGATGGCATCCCCGATCAGCGCCTGTTTGCGCAGAACCAGAAAGTTCCCCGGAAGGGCGCAGGCGATGGCGGCAAATGTCCCGATCAGCAGCGGTGTCAGTGACAGGGGAACGAATTCTTCGCCGCTCATGGTGCTATCCCCTGCGGGCCGCCGATCTGGCGGTCGATCTCGGTAATCTGGTCGCGGGTCAGCACGGTTTCGATATCGCGCAGCCCGTCATAAAGCGCCGCCGTTGCTTCGTGGGCCTGGTCCGTGCGAACGACCTCCCACCGCTTTTCGTCGCGCAGGGCTTTGGCGGCGCGGGCCTTGCCAGCCTCGGTTGCCACGCCGTCGGGGCGTGCCAAACCGGCCCGGCGCAACAAACGCAGGGTCAGCGGCTCATAGATTTTCTGCCCTTGTGCCAACGCAAGCAAGCCCTGCCGGATATGAACCCGACGCTGGAATTGCAGGTGCCGCAACACCGCCGCCAGAACACCGCGAACCGGCGCCAACAGCAACGACAGGACAAACACGGCAAAACTGACAAGAACGATAAGCGGACCCGTCGGCAGATTGGGAGCCGCCGCCGACAGTGCCGCACCGATATAACCCGAGACGCCCCCGATCAGACCCGCCAGCAACACTACTCTTTCGGACCGCTCAGTCCAAAACCGGGCTGTCACCGGCGGAATGATCAAAAGCGCAACGATCAGGATCAACCCGACAACTTTCAGGCCAACCACTGTGACGGCCATAACCAGACCCATCATTGCAAGGTCGATGCGATGCACCGGCAGGCCCCTGGCTGCTGCAAATTCAGGGTCAAAGGCCACGATCGTCATTGGACGGCGGATAATCATGACAAGCGCCAGCGTTGCCGCGCCTCCGATCGCAATGATCATCGCATCTGTCCAAAGCATTCCTGCGGTCGAGCCCAGCAGAAACCCTTCGAGCCCCGCCTGTCGGCCCACACCCATGGTCTGGATCACCGTCAGCAGCACAATGCCGAAACCAAAGAATACAGATAGGACCGCTCCGATCGCGGCATCCTCGGCCAGCCGCGTGTGCCGCGTCAGCCAGTTCATACACAAAAGGCCGATCCAAGCGGATATTGCCGACCCGACGAGCAGGCCGATCAGGTTTCTGCCGTCCCCACCGAGGGCCACAAGTACCATAAAGGCCAGACACACACCCGGCAATGTCGCATGGCTGATCGCATCGCTGACCAGTGCACGTTTGCGCAAGAACAGAAATGTGCCGGTTACCCCGGCGGAAATGCCCAGCAGGCTTGCGCCGATTGCGACAAGTGTAGCGTTATAGCCAAGCTGAAGGGTCAGAGCATCCCAATGCATGACTCACCCCAGCGCGCGTGAGATCTGGTCGATCTGCGCCGTAGCCAGACGGCCGCCATAGGCAGATTGCAATGTCTTGGCCGTAAAAGCCTCGGCCACGGGCCCCTCGGCGACTTTGCGCGTGTTGATCAGGAAAACATGGTCGAAATAGTCGGTGACGGTCGCCAGGTCATGATGCACCGCAACCACGGTCTTGCCCGCCTCTTTCAGCGATTTCAGGACGGAAATGATGGCCTTTTCCGTTGCCGCATCAACCCCGGCAAAAGGTTCGTCCAGCAGATACAGATCGGCGGCCTGCGCCAAGGCGCGCGCCAGAAAGACCCTCTGCTGCTGGCCGCCTGACAACTGGCCGATCTGCCGGTCGGCAAAGTCACGCATCCCAACACGGTGCAGGCAATCCATCGCCTGCGCCTTATGCCGGGCGCGCACCCGTCCCAACAGCCCCAGTTCGCGCGACAAGCCCATCAGAACCACGTCAATCACGCGCGTCGGGAAGTCCCAGTCCACGCTGGCCCGCTGCGGCACATATGCGATCCGGGACCGCTGTCGATCCAGCCGATCGCCAAACACCGTCACCTGACCGGACAGGGGAGAGACAATCCCCAAAGCCGCCTTCAACAGGGTCGATTTACCAGCACCGTTTGGCCCGATGATCGCTGTCATGGCACCCGGTTGCACGGTCATATCAACCGAGAAAACTGCCGGCTTCTGCCCGTACGAGACGGTCAGGCCACGAATGGCCAGCGGGCTTTTTCCAATGTCGTTTTCCGGAAGGGGGATGCCCTGATGTGCCGCCAGTTCCAGCATCTCTTAAAACCCCGCCGACAGATTGCCGCTCATGCCAGTTTTGGGAATATCAGCCCCCAGAGCGCCTGCGATTACTGTGATATTGTGATCCAGCATCCCGATGTAGGTACCCTCATAGGTGCCGGGCTCGCCCATCGCGTCCGAATAAAGCTGTCCACCGACTTCGACCTGATGTCCCCTGGCCGCTGCACCCTCGATCAGCGCACGCATCGACCGATCCGAGACCGAGCTTTCCACGAAAACTGCCGTCAGTTGCCGGTCAACCAGCGTATCGACCAATTCGCTAATCCGGTTCAGTCCCGCCTCGGATTGGGTTGAAATACCCTGAATTCCAAGCACATCGTACCCGTATTCAGCACCGAAATACCCAAAGGCATCATGTGCCGTCACCAGAACACGGTTGTTTTCCGGGACCGCTGCAAGCACTTGCTTGCCATAAGTCTCCAGTTCCGCGATCTGCGCAAGAAAGGCCTCTGCGTTTGCCGCAAAGGTGTCCGCGGCCTCGGGGCGCGCTTGGGTCAGGGCTTTTTGCACCTCGACCACGACATCGCGCCACAGGGTCGGGCTCATCCAAAGATGGGGATCGTATTTGTCAGCATAATTGTCATGCGCGTGCAGCTTTGACTTATCAACGCCTTCGGCTACCGCAACGACCATGCGTTTACGCCCTAGGTCATGGAAGAACTCTTCCATCTGCGCCTCAAGATACAGACCATGCCACAGGATCAGATCGGACCTGGTCATAGCGACGATATCACTGCGGGTCTGACGATAGGCATGCGGGTCGACGCCGGGGCCCATAAGGCCCTTCACCTCGACCTGATCACCTCCGACCTGACGGGCGGCGTCGGCAATCATACCGGTCGTGGCCACCACTTTCAGCGGCGCATCGGCCCAGGCCGAGAATGGGAATACAGCGGCGAATGCCAGCGCTGCAAGGAAACTACGACGAATCATGTTAGACCCCGGAATTGGTATCTTGATAAGATGAATATGAGAACCGCTCGCAACTAAGTCAATGCTATTGAGAATTATTCGCAAGAAAACGCCTATTTTGTCCATTTGGTCAAAAAATTTACTCTTCCAATGCCGGATGGCCTTCCATTTGCTTCTTACCCGTGCGAATTTGATACAAACCTCCCAAAGGATGTGAAAATGGAAACGCAGAGCTCAGAAAGCCCCGTGCGCACCGCGCATCTGCCGCAAGTGACCGAGCCCCGGAACCCTGGAATGGAGCTTGATCTGGATTGGGTGCGGGCCGTACAGGTCAACACCTCGGCCGTTGAGCGCCGCGCAGCCACCCTGCCGGGTCGGCGCTCGGTGAAAAAGGACTACCAGGCGGCGTGGCTGCTCAAGGCGATCACCCTGATCGACCTGACCACCCTATCGGGAGACGATACCGTCGGCCGTGTCCGGCGCCTGTGCGCCAAAGCGCGGCAACCCGTGGCTTCTGCAACACTTCAGACGTTGGACATGCCACCGATCACCACCGGCGCGGTCTGTGTCTATCACGACATGATCGAAACCGCTGTGGATGCGCTGAAGGGCACCGGGATTCCGGTGGCCGCCGTATCGACCGGATTCCCTGCAGGCTTGTCCCCGTTCCACCTGCGCGTGGCCGAGATCGAAGAAAGCGTCAAAGCCGGAGCCGAGGAAATCGACATCGTAATCTCTCGGCGTCATGTGCTGTCGGGCGACTGGCAGGCCTTGTATGACGAGATGAAAGCGTTCCGCGTGGCTTGTGGCGACGCGCATGTCAAAGCCATCCTTGCAACCGGCGAACTGGGCAGCCTACGCAACGTGGCGCGCGCCTCGCTGGTCTGCATGATGGCGGGGGCGGATTTCATCAAGACTTCGACCGGTAAGGAAAGCGTCAACGCCACGCTGCCCGTGTCGCTGGTGATGATCCGGGCGATCCGCGATTACTATGACCGCACCGGGTATCGTGTCGGATATAAACCCGCAGGCGGGATTTCCAAAGCCAAGGACGCACTAGTTTACCTGTCGCTGATCAAGGATGAGCTGGGCGACCGTTGGCTGGAGCCGGACCTGTTTCGCTTTGGCGCGTCGTCGCTTTTGGGCGATATCGAACGGCAGCTAGAACATTTCGTAACGGGTGCTTATTCCGCCGGTTACAGGCACTCGATGGGCTGAGGACGAAAACAATGACAGTCAAAGAGATTTTCGAGACCATGGATTACGGCCCTGCCCCCGAAAGCTCAGCCGAAGCGCTGGCCTGGCTGGTCGATCAGGGTGACAAATTTGGTCACTATATCGACGGGACCTTCACCAAACCGGGCAAGGGGTTCGACAGCCGCAACCCGGCGACCGGAGAGGTTTTGGCCAAGCTGACCCAGGCCAAGCAAGCCGATGTCGACGCCGCCGTATCCGCCGCCCGCAAGGCGCAGCCAAAATGGGAGAAGATGGGCGGTGCGGGTCGTGCGCGCTACCTCTATGCCATCGCGCGCCTGCTGCAAAAGCACTCGCGCCTGTTTGCAGTGCTGGAAAGCTTGGATAACGGCAAGCCGATCCGTGAATCGCGCGACATCGACATCCCTCTGGTACAGCGTCACTTTTACTACCACGCCGGCATGGCGCAGTTGATGGAAAGCGAACTACCCAACGCCGAAGCGCTGGGAGTGTGTGGACAAATCGTTCCTTGGAACTTCCCGCTGCTGATGCTGGCTTGGAAGATTGCTCCGGCGCTGGCCATGGGTAACACGGTCGTTCTGAAACCTGCCGAATATACCTCTCTGACCGCGCTGCTGTTTGCCGATATCTGCTCACAGGCCGGGCTGCCCAAGGGTGTGGTCAACATCGTCACGGGCGATGGCGCGGTAGGTGAGATGATCGTGGCCTCGGACGTGGACAAGATCGCCTTTACCGGCTCAACCGCAGTGGGGCGGCGCATCCGTGAGGCGACCGCCGGTTCGGGTAAGGCGCTGACTTTGGAGCTGGGTGGCAAGTCCGCCTATATCGTCTTTGACGACGCCGATATCGATTCCGCCATCGAAGGGCTGGTCGACGCGATCTGGTTCAATCAGGGTCAGGTTTGTTGCGCGGGTTCGCGTCTGTTGGTTCAGGAAGGCATCGCCGATCGGTTCCACGAGAAACTGCGCGCCCGAATGGACACTCTGCGCATCGGTGATCCATTGGACAAATGCATCGACGTGGGTGCTGTGGTCGACCCGGTCCAGTTGCAGACCATCAAGAGTATGGTCGACAGCAACACCGCGGGTCACGTTTATCAGGCGGCCGGCGCGCTGCCCGAAAATGGCTGTTTCTTCCCGCCAACGCTGATCTCGGGCCTCGAAACCTCCGATCAACTGATGCAGGAGGAAATTTTCGGTCCGGTGCTGGTGTCCTCGACCTTCCGTACTCCGGAAGAGGCGGTTGAGCTGGCCAACAACACCCGTTACGGGCTGGCGGCGACGGTATGGACCGAGAACGTGAACCTTGCACTGGATATCGCACCGAAGCTGGTCGCGGGCGTTGTCTGGGTGAATGCCACCAATCTGTTCGATGCCGCAGCCGGGTTCGGCGGTGTGCGCGAAAGCGGCTTTGGCCGCGAAGGTGGCTGGGAAGGTCTGACCGCCTACACCAAGCCCAAAGGCAAAGGCAAACCATTGGCCAAGGCCGAGGCCGCGATGGGCGAAGGTGCCCCGGTCGATCCGATTGACCGTACTGCCAAAATGTATGTCGGCGGCAAACAGGCCCGTCCTGACAGCGGATATTCGAAACCCGTCTGGGGCAAGCCTGGCCTGCTGGGCCATGTGGGTCTGGCCAACCGCAAAGACGTCCGCAACGCGGTCGAGGCCGCAGCGGGGGCCAAGGGTTGGTCAAAGACCACCGGCCATCTACGGGCACAGATCTTGTATTACATCGGCGAAAACCTCTCGGCCCGCGCGGGTGAATTCGCTGCGCGCCTTGATGCCATGACCGGCAGGAAAGACGGCGCGAAAGAGGTCGAAGCCTCGATCCAGCGCCTGTTCACCGCCGCTGCCTGGGCCGACAAGTATGACGGCCAGGTGCACGGCGTTCCGATCCGGGGCGTGGCCATTGCCATGAAAGAACCTGTCGGCGTGATCGGCGCGCTCTGTGCTGACGAGGCGCCGCTGCTGGGTCTGGTCTCGGCCATGGCGCCTGCGATTGCGATGGGCAACCGGGTGGTTCTTGCGGCAAGCGAGCCTTACCCGCTGGCGGCGACGGATTTCTACCAAATCCTCGAAACCTCGGACGTGCCCGCTGGCGTGGTCAACATCCTGACTGGCAGCCACACGGAACTGGCGAAGCCGCTGGCTTCGCATCTGAATGTGGATGCAGTTTGGTCATTCTCGTCTACCGATCTGTCGGCCGAGATCGAGCGGGCTTCGGCCGGGAACCTGAAACGGAGTTGGGTGAATAACGCCATGGCAACCGAATGGCACGAGGATCAGACTCGCCGTTTCTTGCAGGCTGCGACCGAGGTTAAAAACATCTGGGTGCCCTACGGTGAGTAGGGACCCAGCCCTGGAGAACCCAGGGGTGCAAACAGTTTGTTCGGGTACAGATGGCGCGCTGCTGCATAGAGTGATCATTGAATGAACATAACGATGATTAACATGTGACATTGTTCATATACAGCGCCGCCACTATCCCTCAGCTTGGACCCAGTCTTAACAAGGTTGGATCGGTCCATGCTGAGTTTTCCATACGAGTTTCCTGAACTGGTACAGGTCGCCACGATGATCGGCGTCTTTGGCGCGGGCCTCTACATCACCAGCTATTTTCTGCTACAGATGGGGATCATCCGGGGCAACGGCAGCCTCTACCCCCTGCTTGTGATCGCCGCAGCCGGATGTGTTCTGTTCAGCATGTCGGAAGAATTCAACCTCGCGGGCTCGATCATTCAGCTGGCCTATATCTCGATCTCGATCCTGGGCCTGCTGCGCGGGTTTCTGTCCCGGCATTTGCTTCGGTTTTCAGATGACGAACGTCAGTTCATCGCCCTGCACCTTGAATCGCTGAAACCCCACCAAGCCCGGAAACTGTTGAACACCGCCGCCGTCAAGACCTATGAAAACGGTGACATCCTGATCGAAGAAGGCAAGACAACCGACTTTTTGGGCTTTGTCTTAAAGGGGCGGACCACGATCCTGAAAAACGGCCGGGTCATCAACCAATGTGGAGAAGATGAGATTTTGGGAGAGCTGACCTTTGGCCTTGGGCTGCCTGCCACAGCCACGGTAATAGCCACCGAACCCACCAAATGCCTGGTCTTCGACAATATCAGCCTGATGCGCTTGCTGCGGCGGAGCCGCCATATCGACGATGCATTGAAAGCAGCGCATTTCCGACATACACGGCAAAAGCTGTTGAACAGCAACAAGCACACGCTGCAGGCCCAGAGAAGACCTGCAGCGGCCTAAGGGTCAGCCGTCCAGACCTTCGGGTTTGCCAACGATGGTAAAGTGTAAACCATCTGGGTCCAGCAGTTCGGACGCCACCCGGTTCACATCCTCAAGCGTCACTGCATTCACCTTGTCATTGCGAGTGGCGATATAGTCGATAGGCAAATCCTCCATCTGCATACCCACCATGATCCCGGCGATCTGGCTGTTGCCATCAAAGCGCAGCGGATAGGCACCGGTCAGATAGGTCTTGGCGTCGTCCAACTCTTTCTGAGTGACCCCTTCGGATGCGGCGCGCGCCCATTCGCTGCGGATCACATCAACGGCTTCGGCGATACGGTCATTGGCCGAGGACACCGACCCAAGATACACAGAGGCCAGATCCTTTGGCACCAGATAGGTCGCCACGCCATAGGTCAGACCGCGTTTTTCGCGCACTTCCTGCATCAGGCGGCTTTCGAAACCTCCGCCGCCAAGAATGTGGTTCAACAGATAGGCGGAAAAGAAATCCGGGTCGTCGCGGTCGATCCCGGCATGGCCGAACAGAGCCACCGATTGCGGCGTATCGAACTCGATCACACTCACTCCGCCAGTGATCGTCACATCGGCCCGCTTAGGGATCGGTTTGCCGGTATCCGGCAGATCAAGCAAGAGCTCGTCCAGCACCGCGCCCAGTTCCTCTGGGGTGATATCGCCGACCGCGCCTACATACAGACGATCCTTGGTAAACACGTTCTCATATGCCGTGACCACATCATCGCGGGTCAAGGCGCTGACACTTTCGATCGTGCCCTTGCCTTCGGAACCGTAGGGGTGATCGCCATAGGCCATTTCCGCGAAGCTGCGCCCGGCAATGTCACTGGGGCTGGTCTGATCTGACCGCAGACCCGACAGAACCTGAGCGCGAACACGGTCTACGGCATCCTGATCGAAACGCGGTTCGTGAATCGTGGTCCGCAGCAGGTCAATCACCTCATCCCTGTTTTCGGTCAGAAACTGTGCCGAGATCGACACTGAATCGTCCGAGGCGCTATACCCGAACGACGCGGCCAGAGATTCCAGCTCGCGCGCATAGGTGCGGGCATCCATTTCGCCAGCGCCTTCTTCTATCAGGCCGCTCATCAGATACACCGCGCCGCGCTTTGTCGGGTCGTCCAGCGACGTGCCACCGCGGAACCGCAGCTCCAGGGCGGTGAAGGGGATCGAGTGATCCTCGACCAGCCATGCGGTGATGCCACCCGGCGAGGTGACCTCTTCAATCTCGATCTCGGCCCATGCAGGAACTGCGATGACCAAAGCTATCAGAGTTACAAATATCCGCTTCATTGCGTTACCTCATCGTCTCGCATCAGCCAGCCCGTGACCGAGGTTTCAGGCTGCAGCACTTCGCGCGCGGCGGCGATGATCTGATCACCGGTCACCGCCTGCAGGACATCAGGCCAAGCCTGTACATCTTCGACCGTCAGCCCGCTGGCCAGGGCACGGCCATAGCGATTGCCGATCCCGTCCACATTGTCTCGCGCATAGGTCTGCGCGGCGCGCAGCTGCATCTTGATCCGATCCAGATCCTCTTCGTTCACACCTTCGGCGATGAAATCGGTCACGGCCTGATCCATCGCATCCTCGGCCTCTTGCAGCGACACGCCTTCGGCCGGAACAACCAGCAGATCAAATGTGGTATCGTCAAGCGACACGCCTCGGTAGAACGCACCGGTATAGACGACCTTTTGCTGCTCGAACTGCAGTTTTTCATTCAGGTACGACGTCGTGCTGCCCCCCAGTAATTCAGCCAGAAGGAACAGGGCGGCGGCTTTTTCCTGTGCACCTGCGTCCCGTTCGGGTGCTAGATAGCTGCGCTGAACATAGGGCTGCGATACGCGCGCATCCTTAAAGGTCAGACGGCGTTCAGCGGTTTGTGGCGGCTCCTGTGATCGCACCCGTTCGGGCAGGTCCGGGTTTGCCGGGATTACCCCGTAATATTGCTCGGCCAGGGATTTGACCTCGTCTGGCTCAACATCGCCGGTCACCACCAGGATGGCGTTATTTGGCGAATAGTGGATCTGATAGAAGGACAGTGCATCGTCCAGGTCCAGCGTTTCCATCTCATGTTTCCAACCGATAACGGGGACACCATAGCGGTGGTTGAGGTATTGCGCCGCGCTGACCTGTTCACCGAACAGGGCGCGCGGGTTGTTTTCGGTACGCTGGTTACGTTCTTCCAGGATCACGTCGCGCTCGGTGGCGATGTCATCATCGGACAGGCGGATATTGCGCATCCTGTCTGACTCCATCCGCATCATCAGCTCAAGCCGGTCGGCAGCAACACGCTGAAAATAGGCGGTGTAATCATACGAGGTGAACGCGTTGTCATTGCCGCCATTGGCCGCGACGGTGGCAGAAAACTCGCCCGCCTCCAGCGTGTCGGTGGCCTTGAACAACAGGTGTTCCAGAAAATGCGCCACACCGGACGAACCAACCGGCTCATCCGCCGATCCGGCGCGATACCAGACCATGTGCTGCACGACTGGGGCGCGGTGATCCTCGATCACGACAACGTCCATACCGTTATCCAGCGTAAAGGTGGTGACCGCCTCGTGCCCATCTTCGGCAAAAACCGGGGTGGCGGCGATCAGAGCAGCCGACAGTGCGAGAGCCCGAACCATGGGGCATCCTCCGTTTCGTTTCTGGTGTTCAAACTACGGTGGTGCCGCCCGGGTTCAACCCCGATGACGGAAAGTTAAGAATTATTCATTGACCGGCGGCGCCGATGGCGTTTCGATCCCAGCGTTCCGCGCAGCCTGGGTTTGCTTGTTCGGGTCGATAGCCCAGCGACGGTAAACCTGCGAATATCGATCTACGTTGAACAGCCGCAAACGGGTCCAGCGCCCCTGACGCTTGCGGAAATCCGCATCTTCTTGGTTGACGACCTGCCGTGTGTTTGACGGAACGCCATATCGGCTGGAGGCCGTGACAAGCGCGCCATCAGAGGCAGGCACAGCGGTATTTGGATTCGAAGCAGCCGGATTCCCGCCCAGCGCGGCAATAGCATCCCCTGTGGGATTGGCATCGGTCAGGTTGGTGCCACCCGGTGTCGGTGCGGGCAAAGAGTTGTAGTTCTCGGGCTGGGTCAGAGGTTTGACCGGCAGAATCGCAAACTCGTCCGGGCCCGGGCCCGGCGGCTCGAGGTGGCGCAGACCGATATCCGAACATCCCGCAACCGCAAGACTCATAGTCACAACAAATATGGAACGCGGCAACCGCATGAAAGTCTCCAGCCTGTTTCAGGCGCTTTTATCGTATTTCCAAACCCGCGTCACGAGGGCTTTTTCCTATCAAACAGCACCAACCCGAACGCACCTGCGAATATGAATACATCGGCCATATTGAACACATAGGGGTTGTCGAAACCACAGCAGGACATGTTCAGAAAATCCAGCACATATCCGTACAACACGCGGTCCACCACATTGCCAATCGCACCGCCGATCAGCAGGCCGCCACAGACCAACATGAGCTTTGAGGGGGCCGTGCGCTTCAACCAAATCAACACGCCCACTGAAATCACCAGTGAAACTCCGATCAGAGCCCAGCGCGCGGCGTCGCCATTGCCCTGAAACAGGCCGAAATTGATGCCGCGATTCTCGCCATATCTGAACACCAGAAAGGGCGGCAGAACGCTGATCGGCCCTTCGGCCACGCGCATCACATGAACGACCAGGTACTTGCTGATCTGGTCGATCAGAAACGCGGTCAGCGCCGCCCAGAGGAGCAATCGGGCACGCATCAGTGACGGAAATGCCGCATGCCGGTAAAGACCATGGCCAGACCGGCCTCATCTGCGGCGGCGATCACGTCGTCATCTCGCATCGAGCCGCCAGGCTGAATCACGCAGGTGGCCCCGGCCTCTGCGGCCTCCATCAAACCGTCGGGAAAGGGGAAGAACGCGTCTGACGCCACCGCCGAGCCGATGGTCAGCGGTTGGGCCAAGCCCAGAACATCGGCCATGCGCTCGGCCTTTTTGGCCGCGATCAGGGCCGAATCCACGCGGCTCATCTGGCCAGCGCCGACACCCACGGTCGCGCCGTCCTTAACATAGACGATGGCGTTGGATTTCACGTGCTTTGCCACCTTCCAGGCAAACAGAAGGTCGCGCATCTGTTCATCCGTCGGGGCCTTCTTGGTGACAACCGTCAGGTCATCCATGCCGACGAAACCGTTATCCTTGTCTTGTACCAGCAGACCGCCCGCGACCTGACGCACGGTTTTGCCACCGGCGGTCACATCCGGCAGGCCTTCGGTCGTCAGAAGGCGCAGGTTTTTCTTGGCGGCAAAGATCGCCTTGGCCTCATCCGAGGCGCCAGGTGCGATCACAACCTCGGTGAAAATCCCTGTGATCTCCTGCGCGGTTTCAGCGTCCAGCGGCTGATTCAGGGCCACGATCCCGCCAAAGGCCGAGGTACGGTCACAGTCGAACGCGGCCTTATAGGCGTCCAGCAGCGTGCCTCCTGTCGCAACGCCACACGGGTTGGCATGTTTGATGATGGCACAGGCCGCACCCTTGACGGGATCGAATTCCGCAACCAGCTCAAACGCCGCATCAGTGTCGTTGATGTTGTTATAGCTCAGTTCCTTGCCCTGATGCTGAAGGGCGGTCGCCACACCGGGTCGGTTGGTACCGTCGGTATAGAATGCAGCGGTCTGATGGCTGTTCTCGCCATAGCGCAGTGTCTGTTTCAACTCGCCCGCAAAAGCGCGGCGTTTGGGGGCCTCAAGCTGCAGCGCATCGGCCATCCAGTTCGACACGGCGGTATCGTAAGCAGCGGTGCGGGCATAGGCCTTTTGGGCCAACCACTGACGGAAACCATATGCGGTCTTGCCGTAATTCTCGTCCAGCTGATCCAACAGCGACGAGTAATCCTCGACATCGACCACGACATTGACGAACGCGTGGTTCTTGGACGCGGCACGGATCATCGCTGGGCCGCCGATGTCGATATTCTCGATACATTCGTCATAGCCAGCGCCTTTAGCCACGGTCGCCTCGAACGGATAGAGGTTCACTACCAGCAGGTCGATCGCGTCGATGCCGTGTTCGTTCATCGCGGCGGTATGGGTGTCATTGTCACGCAAGGCCAGCAAGCCGCCATGCACCATCGGGTGCAGCGTTTTGACCCGGCCATCCATCATCTCGGGGAAACCGGTGATCTCGCTGACATCCTTCACCTCCAACCCCGCATCGCGCAACGCTTTTGCTGTGCCGCCGGTCGACAACAGCTCGACCCCGCGGTCGGCCAGCGCCTTACCCAGCTCGATCAGCCCGGTCTTGTCGGATACGGAAAGCAACGCGCGGCGCACGGGGTGAAGATCGGTCATGGGTCCAAAGGTCCTTTTGGCGTCAGTCAAACTCGGGCTCGTCCCGGTGCAAGTCGCGCACGGCAAAGGCTGTATCCTGCGCCTTGCTCAACGTCCACCGGATGCGCGTCGCATACTCCATTGCGCGGCCAGATAGAACGATCTGTTTTGTCGCGCGTGGCTTCAAACGGCCCTTTTCAAGATAAACACTTGGCTCGATTGACAATTTCCCCACACCATCATGGCGGAACACCCAAATCTCACCGCTTTTGAGCGCCATGGACACCGCCGCACCGCCCAAATCTATCGCCGCATCCACGTCCGGATGCAGATGGAACCGTATGTCAAAGCCGATACCAGTCAGGCTCGACGCATCCAGCGCCTTGTCAAATTGCCGCTTGGCCCTGTCACTTGTGGTAAGCAGAATATCTTCGCCGGTCAGCTCCCGCCCGTCAAAGCGCAGCTCGAACGTTCGGGCATGGGTCAGGCCGAACACTTTGGTATAGCCATCATGCCCGGCCATAAACCGGGTTCCCTCGAACGCGTCTTCGAACTCGACCGGAACATCCTTTGGCGCGTCGACCAGCCCTTCACGTTCCGTACCAGGAACAGCTGAGGTCAGACGCGCACTTGAAAAGCCGTCAAGACAAAGTGTCGAATGCGACGGCGTGGCGCGCCCGGCCCGACGCCATTCCAACCCAAAGGTTTCCCCAGACCCACAATTCACAATCAGAGGTCGGCGGCCCGAGGTCAGCTCGAACGCCAAGGTCGACGCATGTGCGTTATATGACGCATCCCCTTTGGGCGGCGAACTGGCGTCAATTATCACACTGGTCCGTGCCGCATAGAGACGGGCAAATCCCATGGACAGGCCGTTCTCGCTTTGCGGTCTGACGCCGCTTTGCGCCAGAGCCTGATCCAGACGACCCTCGACCCCGCGCCCGCCCCCGTGGAAACGGGCCAGTGCACCATCCGAATGACGCAGATTACGCATGGTCGGGGCCATCCGTTTAATCGCATTCGCCTGCGCCCCAGGTGTACCCCGCCCCAAATCGCTAAGTGCTGCCGATGTCCAGGCGAGCAGCGTGAAGACTTCCAGCAGCTCCTCGGGGTTGCGCGTGGAGATACCACCTTTTTGATCTATCTGACTGTCACATTCCCGCGCCAGAGCGCGCAGGGCGGGCTCTGCCATCTGCTCAAGCCCTTCCAAAGCCAAACCAGCCTGCACCAGACCGGCTAGCGCTTCGAACCGGGGCAGGCCAGGCGTCGCAGCATGCCAGCGTTTCGACAGGAACCAGGCCTGCTGAGATAGCGAACTGAAAAAGACCTTGCTTTGTTGCTCATCCACACCGCGCAGCAAAAAGATCGCGTGATTGATCCACCGCATCACTCGCCGACCTGTCAGATCAGGTGCCCAACCGGGCCCGTGCCCGCGCCCATGTGCTTCGATCCAGCCCCAGACCCAGCGTTGCGCCTTTTCGCGCGCCCGGATGTCGCCAACAGCCGCCAGATCATCCAGCCAGGCAAAACCGTGGCGTTCATCGTCGAATCCGGTGCTGGGCGCAGTGACATCCCATAAGCCTGTATCCTGCGCCTCTACCAGATAGCCCGAGAACAGCAGGTTCCCAGCCACCAACTGACGCCCGCGCGCAAATGATCCAACCGTGCGTGGTTCCGGATCGCCCACAAATCCGGTAACGGCCTTGCGCCGCTGACTGAGCCGCGCATAAAGCCGGTTCTGATATCGCGACCATCGGTTTGCCATGGTGTCCGAATTTGACATGACGCTCGTTACTCTGCCCCTTGCGCTCTGCTGGCGCCTGAGACCCAACGATAGACCGGAGCAATCGTCAAGTCATCGAAAAGCGTGCCTTCAGGTCGATTTCGTCAGGCAGGCGATATAGAAGCCGTCCATGCCGCCTGTCCCCGGCCAATAGTCAGGCCGCAGACGCAAACCGCCCTCTTCGGTGATCCAGCCCGTTTCGATCCCTACGACCTGTAAAGCGGCCCGGTCCGCTTGCATATCAGGATACATCTGTAGCGCCTCTTCAACCTGCACCTCGCCCTCATCGGGCAGTAACGAGCAGGTGCAGTACACCAACCGCCCGCCCGGTTTCAGAAGGGTCCAGGCATGAGCAAGTATCTGCGTTTGCAGCTCGATCAGCGCGCCGAATTCCGACCCGTCCTTGGCAAAGGGCAGATCAGGATGGCGGCGGATCGTGCCGGTGGCGGAACAGGGCGCATCCAGCAGGATAGCGTCATACTGACCTTGATATTCAAGCGCGTCAGCCGCGATGACCGTAGCCATCAGGCCCGTCCGCGTCAGGTTCTCGCGGACTCGTTCCAGCCGCGATTCCGAGATATCCAGCGCAGTCACATCGGCCCCCGCAGCCGCCAGCTGCAACGACTTGCCACCGGGCGCAGCGCAAAGGTCCAGAATTTTCTCTCCGGCCTTAGGCGCCAGAACTCGGGCAGGCAGTGCGGCGGCGGCATCCTGAACCCACCAGTCACCGCGATCATATCCCGGCAGAGCGGACACCTGCCCCGCATCCCGAACCCGCATCGAACCGGTCGGAAGCATCTCACCCGGCGCTGTTGCCCCGGGCTTGACCGAAAGATCCAGCGGCGCGCCCTCGAAATGCGCCAGCTCCATGCCGGTCACGGCCTCGGCACCCCAGGCCATGATCAACGGATCGCGCAGCCACTCGGGTAGGCGCGGCACGCGCATTTTCGGCCAAGCCTCTGGCCCTTCCGCCGCGACCTTGCGCAGAACCGCGTTCACCAACCCCTTGAGCCGCCCATGCTTGCGCGAGCGACCGACAATCTCAACCATGGAATTTACGACGCCATGCGCTGCCTCGCCATGGCACAGCTCAACCGCTCCCAGACGCAGGGCATTATGCACGGTCAGGGCGGGAGTGCGGTTCAGGTGATTGTCCAACAGACGGTCGGCGCGTTCGAGCCCACGCAGCGTTTGCAACGCCAGCCGCTGTGCCCGCGCCCGGTCTTCTGGTGCCAATCGCTCCAACGCACCTGCAGCCAGGCATTCTGACATCAGCCGCCCCTCACCCAAGATCTGATCCAGAAGGTAGATTGCGCTGCGTCGCGCGGCCGTTGCGTTATCGGACATTGAATCGCCTTTGATGTGACCCTCGTCCGCATTGCCAAGGGCGGACGGGGGCGTATATCAAGCCAATGCACTGAAAGGAACCCGATGTCATGAGTGACGAGCCCAAAGACCTGCCGCCTGCCGCACAACGCGCGCTGGCCGAGGCGGAGGACCGCCGCCGCAAGGCCGAAGCCGACGCAAAAGCGCGACCCAAAGAGCTGGGCGGACGCGACGGCCCCGATCCTGCACGTTATGGCGATTGGGAAAAGAAAGGCATCGCGATAGATTTCTGATCAATCCCCGCGCAGGGCCTGCAGAAAATCCGCGATGAGCGCCCGTTGCTTATTGGATTTCGCACGCTCTTCGGGCCAGGTCAGCCAATAGCCATCTTTTGCGTTCAATTCGGGCAAATCCAGTCGACGCAACCGCCCCGCTCGCAAGTCCGATTGCGCCAAGGGCATGGATCCCAACACAACGCCCAAACCCTGCCGAGCCGCCGAAATCGCATGTTCCATCGAATCGAAGCTCATTTTCGAGGTTGGCAGGTCGGTCTGAGTGGTGTTTTTCGCCCAATCACGCCAGCCGGGCCTTTCACCGCGCAGATCAATCAAGGGCGCGGACCAATCCACACCCGGCGCTGCCATCGCACCAGCACTTCGGCGGCAATCAGTTCGGCATCTCGCCCGGGCCACGCCCCACGCCCATAGCGGATTTGAAGCCAAGTCCTCTCTTCATCCAGCGAAGACCGTCGCGCCACAGAATCTGTCAGCACCCGAACTTTGGGGCGCAGGTCGTGAAAACGTGCAAGAGCGGGTATGACGAGGGCTTTGATATGGGACGACAGGCCAGCCACCCGCAATTCGCGCGGGGATTTTCCGAAAAGGTCTTCGGTATTGCGCTCGAGCGCCTGCAAGCTGTCCTGAACCAGCGGCAGATAGCTTTCGCCTTCGACGGTCAGCGATACACCGCGCGCCTCGCGCACAAACAGCGTGCGGCCCAACCAGGCCTCAAGGTTGCCGATGCGCTGACTGACGGCAGCCTGCGTTAGACCGAACTCGCGCGCCGCTGCCGAGAATCCACCCAACCGCCCCGCCGCTTCGAATACGCGCAACCAGTCCAGCGGGGGCAAGCCGATCTTCTTTTTATCCATAAGATTTTCCAGGCCTCAGCAGCAACAAGGATTAATTGTCGTAATGCCATAGGGGGCGTATATCCTCAAGCAAAGCCCCGCGCGAACAGGAGAAACCCCATGCTGCGCTCTGCCACCCATACTCCGTCAATCGTCACCGTGGAATTCGATACAGGCCCAAGTGCCCGCTTTCACGCCATCTGGCTACGCGACAACGCGCTTGATCCTGACACACGGGCACCGGGCAACGGACAGCGCCTGATCACCATTGGCGATATCCCCGCCGATACCATGGTCAGCGCTGCCTCAGTAGCCAACGGCGACCTCACCGTCACATTTCAACCCGAAAACAAGACTGTCACTTTCCCCGCCGATTGGCTGGCTGCGCATAGCTATGACCAAGAGGACAGCCGCAACTTTGGCCGCACCGCGCCCGGGATCACCACCTGGGAGCAAGGGCTCGACGCGCCCAGCGCCGACTGGAGCGACGTCCACGCCAAACCCGCAGCCAAGCGTGGCTGGCTGGCAATGGTCGCCGAATACGGGTTTGCCAAACTGACCAGTGGCCCGACCGAACCGGAATCCCTGTTGAAGGTGGCTGATCTGTTCGGATACGTCCGTCAGACCAACTATGGCCCCTATTTCGAGGTTCGAACCGAAGTGAACCCGACCAACCTGGCCTTTACAGGGCTTGGCCTGCAGGCGCACACGGACAACCCCTATCGCGACCCGGTACCGACATTGCAGATCCTGTACTGCCTGGAAAACAGCGCCGAGGGTGGCGATTCCATTGTTGTGGACGGGTTCCGGGCGGCGGAAAAACTGCGCGATCAGGACCCCGATGGATTTGCCCTGTTGGCAGGTTTCCCGGCGCGGTTCGAATACAAGGGCTCGGACGGGGTCTGCCTGCGGTCGCGCCGCCCAATGATTGAGCTATCGCCCGACGGCGAGTTGATCGGTATCCGCTTTAACAACCGCTCGTCGGCTCCGTTTGTGGATATCCCCTTCGATCTGATGGAGGCCTATTACGCCGCCTATCGCCAGTTGGGTGAGATAATCGACGATCCGGCCATGGGCGTGTCGTTCAAGCTGGAGCCGGGCGAAAGCTTCATCGTTGACAACACCCGCGTCCTGCACGCGCGTCTGGGCTATTCCGGCGCCGGGTCGCGGTGGTTGCAAGGCTGCTATGCCGACAAGGACGGCTTACTGTCAACGCTGGCGGCGATGGAACTGGCGACACTGGAGGCGGCGGAATGAAACCTGATTTCTCGACCCTGACCCCCGACAATATCGTGGCCTTCATCGGGGATATCTTTGACCGCCGCGGAGGCGAGGAATATCTGGGCGAACCCGTCACCATGGCAGAACACATGCTGCAGGGCGCGACCATTGCCGAACAGAACGGCATGCCCGAAGAGATCATCGTAGGGGCATTGCTGCACGATATCGGTCATTTCACATCCGAATTCGGCACGTACCACCCCGACGACACCGAAGACCGCCATCACGAAGATGCAGGCGCCGAGGTGCTGGAACAGTTCTTTCCGTCTGTTATCACCGATTGCTGCCGCTATCACGTGGCGGCCAAACGGTATCTTTGCGCTACCAAGCCCGAATATTTCAACCGCCTGTCCACGGCTTCGGTTCATACACTGGAACTGCAAGGCGGGCCGATGAGTGCCAGAGAAGTTGCCGAATTCGAGCAGAACCCGAACCTGAAAGAGATCATTCAGGTGCGTTATCTGGACGAAGCAGGTAAACGTGCAGACATGGAAACCCCCGATTTCAACCATTTTGCGCCGATGGTGCAGCGAATGGTCGAAAAATATCAGGAGCTCACATGAACGCCCCAGAATACATTTTTGAGGCCAACACCAAACCATCTCTGCCTTGGCACGAGGTCCCCTTGATCCGTGCTACAGACAAGTCGGTCAAGGGCTATGGCTGTCTGGTCGACGACCCCGAAGAATTCGAAATTGAAATCGTCCGTTGGCCACAGCAAGGCTGGCGGCCCATCGACGAAGGCACCGGCGATGAAGCCGGTTGGATCGAAGGCACATTTCATGGTGAGTGGAAAGGGGACGTCCTTTACGGCGAGAACGAAGCGGTCAACGGCCACTATGTCCTCGGCTGGTCCACTGATCCGCAACAGGCCAACGCCAACCGGCAAACTGCTCCGCGCGATCAGGTTCTGCTTTGGCACATGAACTATCACCCCGATGGCGGACAGATGTTCTGGCCGATCGACAACAAGCCTTTCATCATCCCTGCCGCATTGCCGGGCGACAATCTGACACCAGAAAAGGTGGTGGCCTTCTGGTGTGATGGGTCACGCGGGCTGTATATCCATCCTGGCATCTGGCACGAGGGGATATTCCCGGTCGAGGACAATCAGCGTTTTCTGGATCGGCAGGGCAAGGTTCACGCGCGGGTCAGTGCGGATATCGGCAAAGAATTCGGCGTCTATCTCGCCTGCCCTTTGCGCGCAGATAAGATCAGAGAGTTGTAGTCGGTCTGTCGGCTCCCGGGCGGTGTCAAAGCCCCAGAACGTCCACCATGTCATATTGGCCAGGCGCTTTACCCTGCCCCCAAAGTGCGGCTTTCAGGGCGCCGCGCGCGAAAATGGCGCGGTCAGTGGCCAGGTGGCGCAGCACGATGCGTTCGCCCGGTGCCGCGAATAGCACGTCATGCTCACCCACGATGTCGCCGCCGCGAATGGCATGGAACCCGATATCGCCCCGTTTGCGCGCGCCGGTCATACCATCGCGGCCCCGATCGGACACCTCAGCCAGATCTACACCACGCCCTTCCGCAGCAGCCTCGCCCAGCATCAGCGCGGTGCCCGAGGGCGCATCGACCTTGTGGTGGTGATGCCCTTCGATCACCTCAATATCGAAATCTTCATCCAACGCGGCAGCGACCTTTTTGGTCAGCTGTACCAGCAGGTTCACACCCAGGCTCATATTTCCCGCCCGCACGATCACCGCATGACGTGAGGCCGGCTCCAGAGCGGCAATCTGCTCGTCACTCATCCCGGTAGTGCCGATCACATGCACACAGCGCGCCTGCGCCGCCAACGCGGCGAATTCCAGCGTCGCCTCGGGTGCGGTGAAATCAATCACGGCCTGCGCCTGGGCAAAGGCCTCCAGCGGATCATCGGTCACGGTGACGCCCAGCGCGGCACCGCCCATGGCCACACCCACATCCTGACCAACCCAGTCATGTCCCGCGCGCTCGACCACGCCGACCAGACGCGCCTGATCGCTGTCGGTCACGGTCTTGATCAGCATCTGCCCCATACGGCCCGAAGCCCCTGTGATGACGATCCCCGGAATATGGGTCATTGTGCTGGTCCCTTTGCATTGATTGGCTCAAAGCCTCCTACCCGGTTCGCACCCGCTTGGCAAAGCCCCGCTTTGCGCTTAGATCGGGGATATGGCTAAGAACAAATTCCACGATGGCCCCGGCCCGTCCCAACGACAGCTGCGTGTCGGCGAACTGATCCGCCGCACCCTGTCCGAGGTTCTGGCGCGCGGAGATGTCCACGATCCCGACCTGAATCGCATGTCAATCACCGTGGGTGAGGTGCGCACCTCGCCCGATCTGAAGATCGCCACCGCCTTTGTGCTGCCCCTGGGCGGCAAAGGGCAGGAGGATGTAATCGAACTGCTGGCCCGCAACAAACACGAGCTGCGGCGCATGGTTGGTAAAAAGGTCGGGCTGAAATTCTCCCCCGATCTGCGATTCCGGCTGGATGACACATTCGACCGTTTGGATGACACCCGCCGCATGTTCGATCAGGACGCGGTGCGCCGCGATCTCGACGAGTGATCCGGGCATTTGTCACTTTGGGCGCTTTCCTGTGGGCGGCACAAACCGGGGCAGTGACATGCGAAAAGGTCACGCATAGTGACAAACGCTACACTGTCTGCGAGGTGGATGCCGCGAATGAGGACATGCGCTTGTTCCTCAATGACGAGAATGGCGACCTGCTAGGGCATTTCTCGGCGGTGAATGAGGCGCTGGAGCCCGTTGGCAAGCGTCTGGCCTTTGCGATGAACGCAGGCATGTATCACGACGACCGCTCGCCCGTCGGCCATTATGTCGAGGACGGGCAGGAGCAGATGCGTGTGATCCCGAACCCCGGTCCCGGAAACTTCGGCCTTCTGCCCAATGGCGTGTTCTGCATCCGCGAGGGCCGCGCCGACGTGTTTGAAACGCTCGAATTCATTGAACAGGCCCCCGAATGCCGCTTTGCCAGTCAATCCGGCCCGATGCTGGTCATCGACGGAGAGCTGCACCCAAGGTTCCTGCCTGATTCGACGTCGGTTTACGTCCGCAATGGCGTGGGCACCAGCGGTGATGGCACCCGCGCGGTGTTTGCCATTTCCGAAGATTACGTAACCTTCCACCAATTCGGCAGCCTGTTCCGCGACGTACTGGAAACCCCGAATGCGCTGTTCTTTGATGGCAATATCTCACGTATGTATGACCGGGCGAATAATCGATCCGATGTCGGGTTTTCACTGGGGCCGATTGTTGGTGTGGTCGAAGACACGCCCTGAAATTGACAGGGCCCGACCGATCCGCTAACTCGCGCGCCTCAGCAAAGAACAAGGTGCACAATGGGACGCAAACGCAAGGGTCGCGACATTTCCGGTTGGCTGGTGGTGGACAAGCCCGCAGGCATGACCTCGACCGCCGTGGTCAACAAGGTGCGTTGGGCGATGGACGCTAAAAAAGCGGGCCATGCGGGCACGCTGGACCCCGAGGCTACCGGAGTTCTGGCCGTGGCTTTGGGTGAGGCAACCAAGACCGTTCCCTATATCACCGACGCACTCAAGGCCTATACCTTCACCGTGCGACTGGGTCAGGCCACCAATACCGATGACGCCGAAGGCGAGGTAATCGCAAGCAGCGATGCGCGCCCTTCGGATGAGGATATCAAAGACGCCCTCGCCCCCTTTATCGGTGAAATCATGCAAGTCCCGCCGAAATTCTCGGCGGTGAAGATCGACGGGCAGCGTGCCTATAAGCTGGCCCGCGATGGCGAGGATGTGGAACTGGCTGCGCGCCCTCTGTGGGTCGAAGAGCTGGTTCTAGTCGACCGCCCCGACGACGACCACGTCATGCTGGAAATGACTTGCGGCAAGGGTGGTTATGTCCGATCGATCGCCCGCGATCTGGGGGCCGCGCTGGGGTGCTACGGCCATGTCCGCGAGCTGCGCCGTATCTGGTCCGGCCCATTCGAGACCAAAGACGGGCTGAGCATTGAACAGATCGACGAAATGGCCAAAACCACCGCGCTGGATGATTTCCTGCACCCGCTGGAAACTGGCCTATCGGACCTGCCCGAACTGAAATGCACCCCCGAAGGTGCGACCCGTCTGCGTAACGGCAACCCTGGTATGGTTCTGGCGTCCGATGTGGAATACGGGGATGAGGCCTGGGCCTCGCTGGATGGTCAGGCGGTGGCGGTCGGCATCTATAAATCCGGCGAATTGCATCCCAGCCGGGTGTTCGTCACGTAATCTGCGTGCTAGTCGAAACCCATGATCACGCGCACACATACCAAGGGCGACGCGCCCTCGACCGCTGTTTATTCAGATTGCGAGAGATACCGCTATAGCCTGACGCGCATCTGGGATCCGGCCGGGCGCAAGGCGCTGTTTGTGATGCTGAATCCGTCCACCGCGACCGAGGTGCAGAACGATCCCACGGTTGAACGCTGCGAACGCCGGGCGCGCGCGCTGGGGTTCGGCGCGTTTCAGGTCACTAATATCTTTGCATGGCGCGATACTGATCCACGCAAGATGCGGGCCGCTGCCGATCCGGTGGGGCCTGAGAATGACATGGCCATTCTGAATGGCGTGGACTGGGCCGATCAGGTCATCGCTGCCTGGGGCACCCATGGCGCGCATTTGGATCGAGGCACCGCCGTCGAAACCCTGCTGCGCGGCACCGGTCAGCCGATGTACCACCTTGGGCTTACCAAGGACGGCCACCCCAAGCATCCGCTCTATATCGCTTACACGCAAAACCCCGAACCCTGGTGACAAAGGGTTAACCACAAGCTCAGCTAGGCTTTGACCAAAGCCCTGATCGCATGGGACATTTCACCCTCGAAGCAATGCGTTCAAGGAGGTTGTCATGTTTCTGATCGGATTGCTTAGTCTGGCGGCTGTCGGCGGGGTGGCCTATGCCATCGGCGATGTCTTTGACATAGATGAAGATCCCGGTGAGGACGATGTCGTCGACGACCAGCCTCCTGCGGTCGAAACTGGCGAATTCCTTGACGTCGGTGAGAATGTCGAGGAACCCGAAGCGCCCGAGATTTCGACCGGGACGATCATATCCGAAATCGAGGGCGACATGATCATCGCTGGTACCGAGGATCTGGACATCCTGACCGGCCAGGACGGCGACGATCAGATCAATGGATATGCGGGGGATGACACGATTTATGGTGGCGAAGGCGATGACACCCTGCATGGGGGAGGAGGCGCTGATACGATCTTTGGCGGCGCTGGCCAGGATGTCCTTCACGGAGAGGCGGGCGACGATCAAATCTCGGGCGATGAGGGGGATGATGCACTTTACGGGCATTTCGGCGCAGATCACCTGGACGGCGGGATGGGCGAGGATGAGCTGTATGGC
This sequence comes from Ruegeria sp. CDSB022, assembly GCF_059611145.1. Lineage (NCBI taxonomy): Bacteria > Pseudomonadati > Pseudomonadota > Alphaproteobacteria > Rhodobacterales > Roseobacteraceae > Ruegeria > Ruegeria sp. CDSB022. The sequence continues at coordinate 34,820 of NZ_JBXWOZ010000019.1, forward strand.
GGGCAGGATGACGACATTCTGATCGGCGGTGAGGGCGATGACGCACTGCATGGCGGGTTTGGTGATGACCGGTTGAGCGGTGGCGAAGGCGAGGACGTGCTGTTCGGCGGTGATGGCGACGATATTCTGGACGGTCAGGATGGAGAGGACACCAACGCGCTGGATTTCCTGAACGGTGGCGCCGGGGATGATACGATCCTTGCCGAAGGCGGTGATATCGTAACCGGGGGCGAAGGTGACGATGACATCGTGGTTTCGCCCGAATCGGATGATGACGCCGTCACCGTCATGGATTTTCAGCCCGGTCAAGACAAGCTGCTGATCTCATGGGAAGGTCAGGAAAACCCGGACATTCAGATCAAGACAGACACCGAAGACGAGAACCTGACCCATGTAATTGTCGACGGGCAGAACGTGGTGCAGCTGATCGGGGCAGACGGAGTCAGCGCCGATGACATTCAACTGATATCCTCAGGCGATCTGGCGCAGCTCTGCGCGCTGGGCTGAATTTCCAGAATCCCTTTGCCATTGACCGCAAATGCGCCTATACGCGCGCATCCGTGTCGGAATCGATGCGGTTTTCTCCATGGGCCTGCGCTGGACGACATCCCGGCCTGTGCCATCAACCCTAACCTTTTCAAAGGAGACCCCGATGTCGATTACTGCCGCTGAAAAAGATCGCGTCATGAAAGAATTCGCAACCAAGGACGGCGATACCGGTTCGCCAGAAGTCCAGGTTGCCATCCTGACCTCGCGTATCACCACCCTGACCGAGCACTTCAAGACCCACAAGAAAGACAACCACGGTCGCCGTGGTCTTCTGAAGATGGTTGCCCAGCGCCGTAAGCTGCTGGACTATCTGAAAGGCAAAGAAGAAGCACGGTACCAGGACCTGATCAAAAAGCTGGGCATCCGCCGCTAAGCGCGCGCTGCTGTTTTTGATACAGACGCTGAAAAGCCTATAGATCATGATACGCTCGCCATTCGGCGGGCGTATTTGGTTTTGGGGTTCTCTCCGACCTTGAAGCAAAGCCTTTCGCTGCCTTCTCGATGACCGATCACGACAACATCTCGGACGATGGAAACTTTTTTCGCGCCGTGTGATCCACTTCACCGACAAGCTGCTCAAATCGCTGCAGTCTAGGAACTGTAGTGAGTAGGCGCTTATTTTTTTTCGAGCGTTAGGTTTTTCATAGTCCTCCCTTTTCAAGGCGCGCCCACAATGGGCGCGCCCGTTTTTATTGGGAGCCACGGTTCCGCCTGCTTGCACGATAGAATCGCCCCTAAAGACGGCCGCTTTTTTGCCTTCAGGACCGTTGAATTTGCCCGTGATGAACAGGTGTCAAATTGTGACGTTGCGTCGCAGATTCTGAGCGCTGGTTTAGAAAGTTGACGTAAACGTAAGCAACGTCGTGTTCTTTTATCAGAGAGTCAAAAAATGACGCGAAAGGCCAATATCTTCCCCCTTTGCACAGGATCGGTCGGTTCCTAAATGCCGCCTGTCGCTGCGGGTACACACTCACGGCAAACGGTCTTTGAGCCCTCCCACCCTCGTGGTTCGGACTGGCCCGCAGCGACAGTGTCCGACGACTATTTTACTGGAGTTTAACAATGCCTCTAAAATCAGTTTTGAACCGCGTTTTTGCAGCTAACCTTTCCCAGGCTCCTAAATCAGAAAAAAAGTCAACAACAGTCTCTGGCACAGATGGCATCGTAAAAAAAATGTCCGAGGTGGAAACTGCCGCAATCCTCCGCGGCATATTGAAAGAAGAAGAATTGGGGTCTCCCCAACCGCGTAGCAAAGAAGATTCGTTGCAATAGGCCCAGACCCGCTTTGATCCCGGATATATGAAATCCGCTTTCTGCACGATCATAATAGAATGGATCATCTTCTTTAAGCTGGAGACGGGGCCAATACGGTCCGATCTCACCTGTAGTCAGTGGCTCCACCAAAATCGTTTGCCACACATGTCCTCCCCAAATTTTACCTGACTCAGACTGTATTCGGACACATCTGCACCGATCAGGGCCAAACCCTTATCCAACAGGGTGCATTTGGCGACTGGTCAATCAGGGTTTCAACATGTTATTCACCCAAATGGTTGACTGAAGCAGAATAAGGTTGTAATTCATCCAAATGGTTGAACGAGAGAGTCGATATGACCTCAATGCAATATTGAAGGCCGCGTCCGACCCGACCCGCCGCGCTATTCTGACGATGCTTGCGCAGCAGGGACCATTGCGGGTGACGGACATTGCGCGGCAATTCGATATGAGCCTCAACTCGGTCTCCAAGCACATCAAGGTGCTGGAAAACGCCGAGCTGGTGCAGCGCCGGACCGAATGGCGCGAACATCTGATCGAGGTTCAGATGGCTCCTTTATCAGCCGTTGATTCTTGGTTTGCCGGGTTGCGTTCGATTTGGGCGCTTCGGCTGGACGCCTTGGAAACTGCTTTGGAGGACCCAGAAGATGACGGACCTGTCACTTGAAATAACGCGCGCCATTCCACATCCACCCGAAAAGGTGTTTGATGCCTGGCTCAACCCCGAGATGCTGGCAAAATTCATGCTGCCGGCACCGGGCATGACCGTGCCCGAAGCGCATTCCGACGCCAAGGTCGGCGGCAGGTTCAAAATCATCATGCGCGCGCCCGAGGCTGGCGATCTGCCGCATGAGGGCGAATACAAGGTCATCGACCGCCCCAACCGTCTGCAATTCACCTGGAATTCGCCCTACAGCCAAGACGATTCCACGGTCACACTGGATTTCACACCCACCGAAAAGGGCACCGAGCTGCGGCTGCACCACATCCGCTTTCCCTCGCAGGAAAGCCGGGACAATCACGAGGGCGGCTGGACCGCTATCCTTGCGGCGCTGGAGACGGCACTATGATCAACTGGCTGGCTCTCGGTGCAGGGGTGGTCGCTGCCTTTTTGTTGGGCTGGCTGGTCTACGGCCCTATGGGCTTTCAGAAACGCTGGGCAGAAGGCACCCGCATCGACCCGACGCCGCCCGAAACCCCGCCACTGGGCGCGATGGCCACACAGATCGTGTTCCTGATCCTGCTGGCTGCGGTAATCGCGGTGACCGAGACTACCAATAGCCTGGGCGTCGCCCTGCTTGCAATCCTTGCGGTGGCGGCGCAGACAGCCTCGGTCGGGACATGGGCGCAAAAAAGCGGCTTCGCCATTGCGGTCGACACCGGCTATGCGCTGGGCTGTGGTATCGTCATGATCCTGGCCCACGCGATCCTGTAGGATCGCCGCGTCTGCCCGATCCTCGATGGATCGGGCATGCGCCCTTTATACCCTTACCCTTCCTCGGAACTCCTGCCTTTCCAAAGCCCCCAAACTGCTGTATGGGCGGTCCATCTGAGACGTTGTGCTCTGACCCCAGCACTCGAATGGAAGATAAAGTGGGGTCGGCGGCAATGGGGCCGCCACGCAAACGGGAGACCCGCAGGGGCGGGAGTGCTCCCTTCTAGGATACGCAAATGTTTGATGTAACAAAGAAATCAATTCAGTGGGGCGAAGAGACGCTGACACTGGAAACCGGCAAGGTTGCCCGTCAGGCGGACGGCAGTGTGATTGCCACGCTGGGTGAGACCAGCGTGATGGCAAACGTGACCTTTGCGCGGAAGCAAAAACCCGGTCAGGACTTTTTCCCGCTGACCGTCCACTACCAAGAGAAATATTATGCCGCCGGTAAAGTTCCGGGTGGCTTTTTCAAGCGCGAGGCGCGCCCGACTGAAAAAGAGACGCTGACCGCGCGTCTGATCGACCGGCCGATCCGCCCGCTGTTTGTTGACGGCTTCAAAAACGAAGTTCTGGTGATGTGCACCGTGCTGAGCCACGATCTGGTCAACGACCCTGACATGGTGGCGATGATCGCAGCCTCTGCCGCGCTGACCATTTCCGGCGCACCGTTCAGAGGCCCGATTGCTGGTTGCCGCGTTGGTTTCGAGGATGGCGAATACATTCTGAACCCGACAGTGGACGACATGCAGGACCTGCGCCTGAACCCTGAACAGCGTCTGGATCTGGTTGTTGCCGGCACCAAAGACGCCGTGATGATGGTTGAATCGGAGGCTTACGAACTGTCCGAGGCCGAGATGCTGGGTGCGGTCAAATTTGCACACGAGCAGATTCAGCCGGTGATCGACCTGATCATTTCACTGGCCGAAGACGCGGCAAAAGAGCCGTTTGATTTCCAGGCGCCCGATTATTCCGAGCTGTCCGCCGCCGTTAAGGCTGCCGGTGAAGAACAGATGCGCGCCGCCTTCGCGATCACCGACAAGCAAGAGCGCACTGCTGCTGTTTCCGCTGCCCGCGACGCAATCAAGGAAGCCCTGACCGAGGAACAGCTGGAAGACGCGAACCTTGGCTCGGCGATGAAAAAGCTGGAAGCAGGCATCCTGCGCGGCGACGTCGTCAAAGGCGGCAAGCGGATCGACGGTCGTTCGACCACCGATATCCGTTCGATCGTTGCAGAAACCTCGATGCTGCCGCGGACACACGGCTCGGCCCTGTTCACCCGTGGTGAAACACAGGCGCTGGCTGTAACCACGCTGGGCACCGGTGATGATGAGCAGTTCATCGACGCCCTGCACGGCAACTTCAAATCGAACTTCCTGCTGCATTACAACTTCCCTCCTTATTCGGTTGGTGAAGCGGGTCGCGTGGGCCCTCCGGGACGTCGTGAGATTGGTCACGGCAAACTGGCATGGCGTGCGTTGCAGGCGGTTCTGCCTGCGGCAACCGACTTCCCCTACACGATCCGCATCGTGTCGGAGATCACCGAATCCAACGGATCAAGCTCGATGGCGTCTGTTTGCGGCGGTTCGCTGTCGATGATGGATGCGGGCGTTCCGCTGAAAGCACCGGTTGCCGGTGTTGCCATGGGTCTGATCTTGGAAGATGACGGCGATTACGCGATCCTGTCGGACATTCTGGGTGACGAAGACCACCTGGGCGACATGGACTTCAAGGTTGCGGGTACCGAAAACGGCATCACCTCTCTGCAGATGGACATCAAGGTTGCGGGCATCACGCCCGAGATCATGGAGAAAGCCCTGGCGCAAGCCAAGGACGGCCGGATGCACATCCTGGGCGAGATGGGCAAAGCCCTGTCCGAGACCAATGATTTCTCGGTCCACGCACCGCGCATCGAGACCATGAACATCCCCACCGACAAGATCCGTGAAGTGATCGGTTCCGGCGGCAAAGTCATCCGCGAAATCGTCGAAGTTTCTGGTGCCAAGGTCGACATCAACGATGACGGCGTGATCAAGATCGCCTCGCCCGATGGCGAATCGATCAAGAAGGCATACGAGATGATCCACTCGATCGTCGCAGAGCCGGAAGAAGGTCAGATCTACACCGGTAAAGTGGTCAAGATCGTCGACTTCGGCGCCTTCGTGAACTTCTTTGGCAAGCGTGACGGTCTGGTCCACGTGTCCCAGATCGAGAACCGCCGCCTGAACCATCCGTCAGACGTTCTGAAGGAAGGCCAGGAAGTGAAGGTCAAGCTGCTGGGCTTTGACGATCGTGGCAAAGTGCGCCTGTCGATGAAAATCGTCGATCAGGAAACCGGCGAAGAGATCGCACCTGAGAAGAAAGAAAAGAAAGAGGAAGGCGCAGAATAATCTGCTCGCCCCTCTGATTTCTCGAAAGACCCCGGCTTTGTCCGGGGTCTTTTTTTTTGTTCAGTCAGCATAAACCTTGGGCCAATTCCGCCCAATTCAACCGAAATCCAATCGCACCACCGGCCAGGCGAACCCACGTCTCCTACATCGACGCAACAAATCTAGGAGATGCGAAATGGAGACTTTCAAAATGCTGACTCTGACCGGACTGATCGCGACCGCCCCGGTGCTGGCTTTTGCCAACGTGACAGTCGGGGACAAGCTGGGCACCACCGAGACCGATATCCGCACCACTCTCGAGGCGCAGGGATACCAGATCGAAGAGATCGAATTCGAAGATGGCGAGATCGAGGTTGAACTCGTCAAGGATGGCGTGGAAACTGAACTGGTCCTGAACAAGACCGATGGCGTTGTCACCGCGATCGAGCTTGAAGAGGACGACGACTGACCAGACAATCTTAAAGGAGCGCTATGAAGATTTCACAGACGTCTTTACTCTGGCTCCTTCTGGTGGTGCAGGCTGTCTGCGCCACCTTTTTCCTAACCGATGCAGCGCTAGATTGGTTTGGCGGCGAAACTGCCGGGTTTCGGCATTTGCACCAGTTCGAATTGTTCCTGTCCCTGGCTCTGATCGGTGGTTTGGTGGCGACAATCACCCTGATCCGGGCTCAGGGCTTGCGCGTGCAGGACATGCAGCGTCAACTGGGCGTGGCGCAGGGCGCGTTTTCGCAGGTCATCGAAAATCAATTCACGCAGTGGCAGCTCAGCAATGCGGAACGCGATGTTGCAATATTGTCCATCAAGGGTTTGTCGATCGCAGAAATCGCCGAGCTGAGACAGACGAAAGAAGGGACTATCAAGGCACAAAGCGCTGCGATCTACCGCAAGGCGGGTGTCTCAGGGCGGCTCCAACTGCTCAGCTTTTTTGTCGAAGAGCTTTTGTCCGAACCCCTGGTCAACACGTCCTCGTCGTCAGAACCCGCCGACCAGGGCCAGGCTTGATCCACGGTTGCTCTTTCCCCGCCTGACGCGGTGTTCTATGCACGGGGTATGCGATCCTTTGTCATCCATATGTCCTCGAGCACCGCGCGCCGTCCCAATGCTGATCAGCTCTGCGCGGCCCTGCCCAATGCTGAACTGTTTGAGGCCGTAAATGGCCGCGACCCTGACCAGATTTCCGGTGTCGAACTGCATTCCGGAAATCTGCACCGCCCGCATTACCCATTCCCCTTGCGACCCGCAGAAATCGGCGTGTTCGAAAGCCATCGACGCATCTGGCGCAAGCTGGTCGAGGACGATATCGACCTGGCCATCATCTCCGAGGATGACCTGCGCATAGATCGGGCGCGAATGGAAAAGGCGCTTGGGTTGCTGGCCTCAATCGCCACCCCCGATCACTATATCCGCATCCCCGTAAAACAGCGCGAAGTACCGGCACAGGTCCTGGCAGAACAAGACGGCCTGCGGCTGATCCTACCCAAGGTGATCGGCCTGCAATGCGTATGTCAGATGGTGGGGAAAAACGCCGCCGAACGCCTTTTGGCGACCACCGACCAAATCGACCGCCCTGTCGATACCTTCTTGCAGATGCACTGGCTGACAGACCAGCCGGTTCACGCCTTGCAAGGCAGCGGAAATCAGGAAGTGGCCCAGGAAATCGGCGGCTCGACCATTCAGACAAAACCGCCCCTGTCAGACAAATTAACCCGAGAGTTCAAGCGCGCAGCCTACCGCGCCAAGCTGCACCTGCACCCGCAGCGCCCGCCTGCTTCATCTGGCTGAAAATACCTTCCGGGGGGAATCGCGCCGCGAGGCGCGATGGGGGGCAGACAGCCCCCCTGACCTGGGCCGTCTTACGACGGCGCCTTGGTCTTGCGCAGATAGGGGAAGATGGTCTCGAACTCGCCAAACTTTGCTTTGGCGTCGTCGTTTGAGACAGCAGGCGGAATGATTACGTCTTCGCCAGGCACCCAGTTCGCCGGGGTAGCCACGCCTTTCGACGACATCTGCAACCCGTCCAGTGCACGCAAAATCTCGGCAAAGTTACGTCCCACAGTCATAGGATAGGTCATCGAAAGCTTCAGTTGCTTGTCCGGCCCGATGATAAAAACCGACCGCACGGTCGCGCTGTCGGCCGGGGTACGCCCGTCCGGCAAATAGGCCTCGGCGGGCAGCATGTCGAAGGCCTTTGAAACGGCCAGACCATCATCGGCAATGATTGGAAAACCGGGACGCGCGTTGCCATAGGCCTCGATATCCTTTTTCCACTTCTTGTGGTCTTCGACGCCGTCAACCGAAACGCCCAGGACCTTGGTGTTGCGCGCGGCCCACTCATCGCTTAGCTGCGCGACGGCCGAAAACTCGGTGGTGCAGACAGGAGTGAAATCCTTTGGGTGCGAGAACAGAATGGCCCAGCTATCCCCAATCCAGTCGTGGAACTGAATGGTGCCCTGATCCGTTTCTGCAGTGAAATTGGGGACTGTGTCGTTGATGCGCAAACCCATGAAGCATCTCCTTTGCTAATTACAAAACCGAGTCGGTTGTCCAGAACCTAATCACTTTGCGCCGATGTTAAACAGTCAGCAAGTCACTTTAGCCCTAGGCCAGACCTCAAAATTCCATTTGATCAAATCGCGCTTGCCGGTTTCCTGAAGGCCTGACACAGTGGCGCCGAACCAAGAATCCCCGTCGCATGGTCAGGAGGATGCACCATGATCGAGAAACGCAATTTTTACATCAACGGTCAGTGGGTTGCCCCATCGGTTACGCATGATTTTCAGGTCATCAACCCCTCGACCGAAGAACCATGTGCCGTGATTTCGCTGGGCGATCAGGCCGATACGGACGCAGCTGTTGCAGCGGCCAAGGCGGCGTTGCCCGGCTGGATGGAAACCCCGGCGGAAACCCGCATCGCGATGGTCGAAAAGCTGATCGCGCTTTATGCCGAACGGTCCGAGGATCTGGCCCAGGCAATGTCGTTGGAGATGGGCGCCCCGATCGACATGGCGCGTAGCCAGCAAGTCGGAGCAGGCAGTTGGCACCTGGCAAATTTCATCCGCGCTGCCAAAGCGTTTCCTTTCGAGCGGCCGCTGGGCGATCACGCTCCCAACGACCAAATCATCTATGAGGCCGTCGGTGTCGCCGCCCTGATCACACCGTGGAATTGGCCAATGAACCAGGTCACGCTGAAGGTCGGTGCGGCTGCGATTGCGGGCTGCACAATGGTTCTGAAACCCTCGGAGCAAAGCCCGCTGAACGCGATGATCTTTGCTGAGCTGATGGATGAGGCCGGATTCCCGCCCGGTGTCTTCAACCTTGTCAACGGTGACGGGGTTGGCGTCGGATCTCAGCTGTCCACGCACCCCGATGTGGATATGGTCAGCTTTACGGGATCCACCCGCGCGGGCACGGCGATTTCCAAAGCCGCAGCCGATACACTGAAGAAGGTGCATTTGGAACTGGGCGGCAAGGGTGCAAATGTGGTCTTTGCCGATGCGGATGAAAAGGCCGTCAAACGTGGCGTGCTGCACATGATGAACAACACCGGTCAAAGCTGTAACGCCCCTAGCCGGATGCTGGTCCAGCGTCCCATCTATGACGCGGCGGTGGAAACCGCAGCTGAGGTTGCCAAAGGTGTCACCGTTGGCCCGGCGATGGAAGAAGGTCGCCATATCGGCCCGGTTGTGAACGAGCTGCAATGGGGCAAGATTCAGGACCTGATCCAAAAGGGTATCGACGAAGGCGCGCGCCTTGTCGCTGGTGGCACTGGCAGGCCTGAAGGGTTGAACAAGGGCTATTACGTGCGGCCTACGGTCTTTGCCGACGTCAACAACCAGATGACCATCGCCCGCGAAGAGATCTTTGGACCGGTTCTGACCATGATCCCCTTCGATACCGAGGAAGAGGCCATTGAAATCGCCAATGACACACCTTATGGGCTGACCAACTATGTCCAGACGCAGGATAACGTCCGTGCCAACCGCATGGCCCGCGCTTTGCGGTCGGGTATGGTCGAGATGAATGGCAAATCCCGCAGCGCGGGTTCTCCGTTCGGCGGCATGAAACAATCCGGCAACGGGCGCGAAGGCGGCGTCTGGGGGCTGGAGGATTTCCTTGAGGTCAAGGCCGTCGGCGGCTGGGCTGCCGAGTAACCCACCTGCCGTCTAACCTGTTTTCGGGGCCCGTGCGCTATCTGCGCCGGGCCCTTTAGACTCTGAATCCGGCTCAAGATGAATCACAAAAACCGATCCGGGGAACTGATCGGTCAAAGCGTCTTCGATATCGTCACAGATATCATGGGCCGTCGCCACGCTCATGCCACCGTCAACGACCAGATGGAACTCGACAAAGATCATGCTGGCGGATCGACGGCCCCGCAGGTCGTGATATTCCAGCGCCCGGCCCAGATTTGCATCGATGATGCTCCGCACTTCATCCAGTTCGGGATCAGTAAGGGATACGTCCATCAGACCGTCAATCGACTTGCGAATGACCTTCCATCCCTCCCACAGAATGTTCAGGGCGACCAGAATGGCCAGGATCGGGTCCAGGATCAGCCAGCCGGTGGCAAGGGCCAGCACCAATCCGATGACAACGCCCACCGAGGTGAACACATCGGTAAAGATATGCTTTGCGCTGGCCTCAAGCGCCGGAGAGGCGTACTGCCGCCCGACCCGCAGCAACATATAGGCCCACGCACCGTTCAAAGCGGTTGCCAGCACATTGATTGCCACCCCGGTCAGCGGGGCCTGGTCCAGATGCGACGATGACAGCGCGGCAACGGCCTCTCGCAGGATTAGAAGCGCCGCCAGCACGATCAGCACACCTTCGACAACAGCAGACAGGTATTCGGCTTTCTTGTGCCCAAAGGGGTGATTATCGTCAGGAGGTTTGCCGCCGATCGAAACCGCAAAGAACGCCAGCAAGGCCGCGACCACATTGACCACGGATTCCATCGCATCGGACAACAAGGCGACTGATCCCGTCAACCACCAGGCCAACAGTTTCAAGGCCAGAACCGCGATGGAAATCGGGATCGACCACAGGGCAAATTTCTGGATCATCGCTTTGGTGTCCTGCAACCTTGGGACAGGTCTATCACTTTGTTCGATGATCCCTATGGCTTTTTCTGATCAGAAATCAAGCGTCTGCTTGTGCCGCCTCATAGGCCAGCATGGCGCGTTTCACCGGCAGGCCCCAATGATACCCACCCAGCCCTCCGGATTTTCGCAGCGCGCGGTGGCAAGGGATCAGCCAACTGACCGGGTTTCGACCCACGGCCGTCCCGACGGCGCGCACAGCTTGCGGTGATCCCACCCGTTGCGCGATCTCGGAATAGGTTGTGACCTGCCCCGAAGGGATATGCATCAGCGCTTCCCACACTTTGATCTGCAGGGGCGAGCCAATCAAATACAGAGGCGTTGGTTCCAATCGGTCGCTCACCGCGCCAAATGCACTGAGCGCCCAGGGCCGCAGGCGCATCGGGTCCTCGACGAAATTGGCATTGGGCCAACGCGACAACATATCCGCCATGGCATTTTCTTCGCCGGTTTCGGCCCCAAAGGCCATTCCGCAGATGCCCTTGTCGGTGCCCATCACCAAAGCAGGACCAAAAGGACATTCAAACCATCCCCAATAGATGGTCAAACCGGCACCCCTACGGGCGTATTCGCCGGGGCTCATGGATTCCCATTTCAGGAACAGATCATGCAGGCGACCGCTGCCGGACAGGCCCACATTCAGGGCGGTTTCCAGTGTCGTGTACCGCTCGCGCAGCAACGCCTTGGCATGGCCCAGCGTCAGATATTGCTGATACCGCTTGGGCGATACCCCGGTCCAACGTGAGAACAGGCGCTGGAAATGCGCGGGGCTCATATCCATCTGCTGTGCCAGTTCCTCAAGACTCAGGGCCTCTCCGCCCTGATCAATCAGGTCAATCGCCCGGCGCATGACATTATAGTGATAGCCGCTTTCTGGGGTCTGAACATTCATGATCGCACTCCTTCCATAGACAGAAGATGGCCTGTTAACGACCAGAGTGCGACCCGATTCTTGCGCTATCTGCGCCCTCAGACCTGCGGGATAACGGTATAAGGTGCCGCCTCTTCCGGGGGTGCAACCTTTTCCATGACGTTGATGCTGACATGCGGCCAGCGGATCAGACCGGGCTTCCCGTCAAAGCGTGGGAAGAAATCCAGACCGACATTCTGCAGATACATCATCAGCAGCTTGGGTTCACCGCCAATTCCCGGCTCGTCCAGCTCCATGATCCAAAAGATCGAATCCATCACCGCCGCGTTGGCTTGTTTGACAACAAACGGAATGTTGACGATCCCGGCATCCTCAAGCGCGGTGTTGAACGGCAATATCGTGGTTTTTTTCACATTGTTCGGTATTCCAGCTGCCAACAACAGATGCGGATGCACAGGGTCGAAGCCTGGGAACCCCGGGGCGGTCACAACGCCGTTGAACGGATTATCGTGATAATGTTTGTAGGGCGAAAGATATCCGCTGTTCAGGTCCTTTGTGGCCCCTTCGGGCAGCCCGTCCACCACCGGAATCGTCGGCGGTCCATCGATCTCGCTCGCTTCTCCAAGACCTAACAACGAGTCGCCATGTGGCACCGTTCCCAAACGTGCAACGTTCAGATTGTTTGTGGTCAGATTGGTCATATGCAGGAACAGACCGGGCTCGTGATGGATGGCCAGATCGGCAGGTCCCGCCAGTCCGCTGTCGGGGCGATCTTCAGCCGAGAGCTGCGCGATGGACTGCTGATAGTCCAGCGTGACGACAAACTGATCGGTGTTAATGGTCGGGTCTCCTGAGGCCGGGTTCGGACGCTCAATCCCGCGGTTTGGAACCGCTTTGTCAACGGTCGTGAATTGAAGCGTTTCCTCGAATTGATTAACCAGCAGACGGTAGTTGAGACGGCTGCCAGGCTCGGTCGCAAACGGAAGCGCGATCATGTTCCAGCCACGTCCGCGCGTGCTGTCGCCGTTCTTCCAAACTCCGGGCAGTAATTTCAGGGGGCCGAGGTCTTCGTCACCTTGATGGGCCAGCTCAACAGACCGATAACGGGACTGCAGTTTTGCGGCAAGATCTGGGTTCGCCATGGATCAACCTTTCAATAATTAAATAAAATATCCGCCAATGCGGGAAAAATGCGCTGAAATAAAAATAGGCTGCGCCTGGCAAGAATAACACGAATCAGGCTTACCTTACGTAATCCAAAACCCACAGCTATCCGCTAAGCAGATTCTTGCTTGTGTGGTTACCCGAGCCATCGGCTTGCCCTGCGCCGCAATACGTGCATACGTCGCCGCATGGCCAAGCAACTTGATTACCACACTATCCGAGAGATTTTTACCCGCTTTCAGCAGGCTGACCCGGAACCTGAGGGTGAGCTAGAGCATGTGAATGTCTATACTCTGGTCGTAGCGGTGGCGCTGTCTGCACAGGCCACCGATGTCGGCGTCAACAAGGCTACGCGCGCCCTTTTCAAAACCGCCGACACCCCGCAAAAGATGCTGGACCTGGGCGAGGATGGTCTGATCGAGCATATCAAAACCATCGGTCTATTCCGCCAAAAGGCAAAGAACGTTATCAAGCTCAGCCGTATTCTGGTCGAAGAGTATGACGGCGAAGTTCCCAATTCCCGCGCCGCGTTGCAATCGCTGCCGGGCGTCGGGCGTAAGACCGCCAATGTGGTGTTGAACATGTGGTGGCGCTATCCGGCGCAGGCCGTGGATACGCATATTTTTCGTGTCGGAAACCGAACAGGCATCTGCCCGGGAAAACATGTGGATGCGGTTGAACGCGCAATCGAAGATAACATCCCGACCGATTTCCAACTGCACGCACATCACTGGCTTATCTTGCATGGCCGGTATCACTGCAAAGCACGCAAACCTATGTGCGGAACCTGTATCATCCGCGATCTCTGCCAATTCGAGGACAAGAACCTATGAAAACCTACCAGCTCACCGGTATTGGAAACGCCGTTGTGGACGTGATCTCTCAGGCCGATGACAGTTTTCTGGAACTGATGGGCATCGAGAAGGGCATCATGCAGCTGATAGAACAGGAGCGGGGTGAACTTCTTTACGCCGCTATGGAAGGCCGCGTGCAAACGCCGGGCGGATCCGTTGCTAACACGATTGCCGGTGCCGGCGCACTGGGACTGAGCGCAGCCTTTATCGGACGCGTACATGATGATGCGTTGGGACGATTCTACGCAGAGGCGATGCACGAGGACGGTGTGGATTTCGTGAACCCGCCCGTACCGGGTGGAGAGCTTCCGACTTCGCGCTCGATGATTTTTGTCTCACCCGACGGTGAACGGTCGATGAACACCTATCTGGGGATTTCCTCGGAGCTTTCCTCGGCGGATGTGTCAGCCGGGGTCGCGGGTAACAGCCAGATCATGTTCCTTGAAGGCTATTTGTTCGACAAGGAAAAAGGCAAAGCTGCGTTCCTTCAGGCCGCACGGGATTGCCACAAGGGCGGCGGCAAGGCCGGGATCGCCATTTCTGACCCGTTCTGCGTTGAACGGCACCGGGTCGATTTCCTGCTGCTGATCGAAAACGAACTGGATTTTGTGATCGGCAACGAGGCCGAGATCAAATCCCTGTTCGAAACCGACGATCTTGAGGATGCACTGGCGAAAACCGCCGATATCTGCCCTCTGGTGGTCTGCACCCGGTCAGGCGACGGGGTAACTGTGCTGAATGAAGGTCAGCGCTTTGACATTCCGGTGGAAAAAATCGTTCCCGTCGACGCCACCGGCGCAGGCGACCAATTCGCAGCCGGGTTCCTGTTTGGCATGGCCACCGGGCGCGACTATGAGACCTGCGCCAAGATGGGCAATGTCTGCGCCCGAGAGGTGATCAGCCATATCGGCCCGCGCCCCAAGGCGGATATGATCGATTTGCTCAAGCAGGGCGGCTTGCTTTAATCGGATCAGGACTGGCCTATAGTTTGTGGGAGGGGCAGAGCCCCTCCCCTCACGGTTATCTCTGCACGAACAGGGCGATCCAGACGCCTACGAACATGAATATGCCGCCAAGATTGACCCAAGTGTGCCAAATCGCATAGCGGAAAGGCAGTGTCTTGCGGGCATAAAAGACTGTGCCGATCACGTAGCTTGCCGCCCCGGCCAGAATGCACCACAGGACTGAAACGGGGACATCTTTCAGATCGGGTATGGCGCACAGCCCCAGCGCGCCCAGACCCAGATAGGATGCTGTTGACCATCGGGACTTGACCGTCTTGTTGGCGATCTTGTTCCAGATGGCCACCACAGTCAGCCCCCAGCACAACCAGAGCAAAGTCATGGTCCAGCCGGTACCGGCCAGCAGGAAAAAGGGTGTGAAGGTGCCGCAGATACTGGAATAGATTGCGGCATGGTCTATGCGTCGCAGCAGCTGCCGACGCTGGTGCCAGCGGGAAAAGTGATAAAAACACGAGGCCAGATTAGAGCCCAACGCACAGGCTACATAAACCAGAACCGCAAGAATAAGCCCGCTGTCGAGCATCAGGTACGATTTGCGGATCAGCGCTCCGCCAGCGGTCAAAATCAACGCCAGACCGATAAGATGCACGACCAGATCGGCGCGGCGGTGGCATGGGTCCGGACTGGGATAGGTCTGTGGGATCATGTCAGTTCAGGTGATCCGAAAACGCTGCAACCACGCGTTCATACACGTCGCGTTTGAACGGCACGATTTCGGCAACCAGCTGGTCCGGTTCCTGCCATTTCCAGCGGGTGAATTCGGGATGCTCAGTCTGAATGTCGATCTGATCGTCGCGGCCAGAGAACCGCATCAGATACCATTTCTGCTCTTGACCCCGATACCGACCTTTCCAGATCTTCGGCACGATGTCATGCGGCAGATCATAGGGCAACCACCCCTCGGTCTCGGCGATGATCTCGACCAGATCTGCCGTGACGCCGGTTTCTTCCCACAGCTCGCGCAGCGCCGCATCGCGCGGGTCTTCACCCTGGTCCACACCACCCTGAGGCATCTGCCAGGCGTCCTTGTGGCGGTCGTTGCGCTGGCCGACGAATATCTTACCCTCGGCATTCATCAACATCAGCCCGACGCAGGGGCGGTAGGGCAGTTTGGCAATCTCTTCGGGGGTCATACGCGGCCTCGTGAACATGCTTTGGAGCGTCTGTAACAAGCAGCGGGCCCAAGGCAAAGGGTATGACGTTAGGTTTCGCGTGACAAAGATGACGCGAAGGTCAATCTGGCAGCCAAATTCTATAAGGGAGAGTTCTGGATGACTGCATACCCAAACATGCTGGCCCCGCTGGATCTGGGCTTTACCACGCTGAAGAACCGCGTGCTGATGGGCTCGATGCATACCGGGCTTGAGGAGACCGGCGATTGGAATCGGGTGGCCGAGTTCTATGCCGACCGCGCGCGCGGTGGCGTGGCGCTGATGGTGACTGGTGGGATCGGACCAAATCTTGAAGGTTCGGTACTGCCGGGGGCATCAATGATGACCAACGACAAAGAAGTGGCAAACCACTCCATCGTCACCCAACGGGTGCATGAGGCCGGTGGCAAGATCGCGATGCAGATCCTGCATGCGGGGCGCTATGCCTATGGGCCGAAATGTGTCGCACCCAGCCCTGTGAAATCTCCGATCTCTCCGTTCCCGCCGACCGAACTGGACGAAGAGGGTATCGAGAAACAGATCAGCGATATCGTGAGCGCCGCGGTCCTGGCCCAGAAAGCGGGCTATGACGGGGTCGAGATCATGGGGTCCGAAGGGTATTTCCTCAACCAGTTTCTGGTGACTCACACCAACAAGCGCGAGGACCGTTGGGGTGGCTCTTACGAGAACCGGATGCGCTTGCCGATCGAAGTTGTCCGCCGCACGCGCGAGGCCGTCGGCACGGAATTCATCATCATCTACCGCTTGTCGATGATTGACCTGGTTCCCAACGGATCTACTCATGATGAGGTTGTGGAACTGGCGCAGCGGATCGAACAGGCCGGCGCCACGATCATCAACACCGGCATCGGCTGGCACGAGGCGCGGATTCCCACCATTGCCACCAGCGTTCCGCGCGCGGCCTTTGCTTGGGTGACCAAAAAGCTGATGGGTAAGATCTCGATCCCGGTCATCACGTCGAACCGGATTAACACGCCGGAAGTCGCCGAAGAAGTTCTTGCCACGGGGTGCGCCGACATGGTTTCGCTGGCCCGCCCGATGCTGGCAGATGCGGATTTCGTCAACAAAGCCATCGCTGCTGAGGCGGCGACGATTGCACCCTGCATCGCTTGCAACCAGGCCTGTCTGGATCACACATTCCAGGGCAAACTGACCTCGTGCCTGGTAAACCCGCGCGCTTGTCACGAAACCGAATTGGTGATCACACAGGCCGACAGCGTCAAGAAAATCGCCATCGTAGGGGCGGGCCCGGCAGGCCTGTCCACCGCATTGACCGCCGCGCAACGCGGCCATGACGTTACCATTTTTGACCGTGCCCGTGAGATCGGCGGTCAGTTGAACATGGCCAAGCAGGTTCCGGGCAAAGAGGAGTTCTGGGGACTGGTCAACTGGTACCGCGCCATGATTGCTGATCTGGGCATCAAGGTCGAGCTTGAGCGTGAAGTGGGCGCCGATGATCTGGCAGGCTATGACGAGGTGGTAATCGCAACCGGCGTCGTCCCGCGTGATCCGAAAATCCCCGGTCAGGACCGCGACAATGTCGTCGACTATATCGACGTCCTGCGCCACAAAACCCCGGTTGGCCAATCGGTTGCCGTGATCGGAGCGGGCGGTATCGGCTTTGACGTGTCCGAATTCCTTCTGGAAGAAGGCCACAGCATCACCACCGACCTGCCCGCCTGGATGAAGGAATGGGGGGTGACCGACCCGGCCGAGCATCGCTCGGGGCTGGCACCTGAAGGGCCACAACCTGCCGCCCCCGCGCGCCAGGTGACTTTGCTGCAGCGCAAGGCGCAAGCCCATGGCAAAGGGTTGGGCAAGACCACCGGCTGGATTCATCGCGCAACGCTGAAGATGAAAAACGTCAATTTCGTCGGTGGCGTGAATTATGAGCGGATCGACGATGACGGGCTGCATGTGAGTTTCGGCGAAGCACGCGAGAACCCGACAGTAATTGCGGTGGATACGATTGTTCTGTGCTCGGGCCAGATCTCGGACCGCAGCCTGGCGGATACGTTGATCGAACGTGGCATCACCCCTCATGTGATCGGCGGCGCGGATGTTGCAGCCGAATTGGACGCCAAACGGGCCATCAATCAGGGCACGCGGCTGGCAACCACTTTCTGATATGCCTTGGCCCGGTCCAGAACCGGGCCAATCGCTCTGCTGGTATTGGGGTCAGTCGGCCAGCGCCAGCTTTGCACCCAATGCCCCAAAGGCCCCGGCGAAACAGCGCCTGACCCAAGCCATGACAGTGGGCCGCTGGATCACATAGTCGCGTGCCACCGCAGCGAAAGCGCCATAGCCAACAAAGACGACAAAGGTCATGGCCATGAAGGACAAGGCCAACTTGATCAGCTCTGCTTCGGCGGCACCTGTACCGGCGGGAATGAATTGCGGCAGAAAGGCCAGAAAGAACAAAGATAGCTTGGGGTTCAACACATTGATCAAGGTGCCCGTGATTGCAATCTTCACATACCCTTTTGCGGGTTTCTGGCTCTGTACATCCAATGCTCCGCCTTGCCGGACGATCCCCCAGGCCATGTAAAACAGATACAGCACCCCAAGGTATTTTAGCACCAGAAAGGCCAGCGCGCTGGTATGCAGCAGGGCCGCAAGACCGACGATACTGGCCAGCGCAGCAGGTACGATCCCTATGGTACAGCCAATCGCCGCCGCAAAACTGGCCCAAAAGCCACGCCCCAACCCAACCGCAAGCGTATAGATCACGCCGGTGCCCGGTAAAAGCACAACGATCAGAGACGTCAGTAGGAACTCTGTCGACATCCTAGCCCTCCCTTTCCTAGCACGCAGAATTTCCGGTTCGAAAGGAAAAGTAAACGCCATACATCACTGTGGCCCGGCGACATTCCTGAAAGCCCGCCGGATACCAATAGCAGAAGTCTCTTATCGCTTATTCAACGGTTATCGTAATCACGTCAGACACGATGGGCGTGGAATGCGGTACATGACCTGCATCGCCCAGAACCAGCTGCAGCGTATGTTCGCCCGCTGCCATATCCAGCGTTACCTCGGTCTGGCCACCGCCGAAATGGATATGATTGTCATCCGCGGGCAGACCATAAGACAACTCATCCGCACCGTCCTCTCCCTGCCCCAAAGGCGGTCGGTCGATCAGCAGATGATGATGCCCGGTGTTTTCCTTTTCAGTACCCGCCGGCGCGACCCCCATGCCGCTGAGGCCAAAGACCACGGTGATCGGAGATTGGACAACGTCGCCGTCAGACAATTTCACAAAATAGACCTGCGCTTCGGGGTTTGATGGTGTTTCACCCCCGGCCAGAGCAAATGTCGCCGACAGGCAGGTTGCGGCAATAGCTAAAACAGCTTTCATAATCTTCTCCGTTGTCACAAATTTGCCATCCTCATGGTAGCATGTTTCGGCCCGAAATCGAGGATACCCGTTGTCAAAAGGCTTGTGGCCCATATGGAAACCACTGTTTCAGAGTTTCCCAAGCGCAAACGATCCGATTCAAATCCCTGATATTATCCCATGTCCGCCCTGTTTCCGCCCAGATTTGACGTAAAGATCAGTTAAAGAACCTACACCTGGGGAACAAGAATGGACCGACTGACCGAAATGGAAGCCTTCGCCAACGTGGTGGACCAAGGCGGTTTCACCGACGCGGCCAAGAAAATGGGCATCTCAAAATCGGCTGTGTCCAAGCACGTTTCCAGCCTGGAAGCACGCCTGGGCGCAAGACTGCTGAACCGCACGACGCGCCGCGTGTCACCAACCGAAATCGGGCTGGCCTATTATGACCGGGCCCGCCGCGTTCTGAATGACGCGGGCGAGGCTGATGCGCTGGTCACCTCGATGCAATCTGCCCCCTCTGGTCTGCTGCGGATCAGTGTGGCGACAGATTTCGGCGTGAATCACCTGTCTCCGGTTCTGTCGGGATTTCTAGCTGCCTATCCCGACATCACGGTGAATATGGTGCTGAACAATCGCTATGTTGAGCTGATCTCGGAAGGGTTCGACGTTGCCGTGCGGATTGGTGAGCTGGAAGACAGCACATTGCGCGCCCGCAAGCTGACCGAAACCGTCAAGCGGATGGTCGCCGCGCCCACCTATATCGAGAAATTCGGGCGTCCGCAAAAGATCGACGACCTGAACGAACACAAGCTGTTACATTATTCCAGCCAGTCTTCGGGCAATGTGTGGAAACTGACCGCACCTTCGGGTGAAAAACGTCAGGTTCGCACCGCCGGGTGGCTCAGCGTGAATGATGGGCAATCCTTGTTGAACGCTGCGGTCTCAGGGCTTGGGATCGCGCATCTGCCCAGCTATCTCTATTCCGACGCGCTGAAGTCGGGCGAAGTTGTCGACGCAATGCCGTCGCTGCCCGATGAAGTGCAAGGCGTTTATGCCGTCTACCCGCCCGGTCGCTTTACGCAGCCCAAGGTGCGGGCATTCATTGATTTCCTCGTCGATGCCTTCAACGAAAAAGGCCCGATGGACTGGTAATTTCTCCCGGTGGAAACTGAACGGCCCGCACAAGTAGTGTGGGCCTTTTTTTATTCGCTGAACACGGCCAGCCCCATACTCTGCGCGACCGTACGCAAGGATTGGATCAGGATATTCTGTCCGGGCAGATCAGCTTCTTTTCTGCGAGAAAGAAGCGCGATATCGCGGTTGGCATTTGTTATAGTCAACGGGCGCAAATGGACCTCATCGCGGTAAATCCCCTGACGTCTTGCATACAGGTCCGGCAACACCGCAACCCCAACCCCCGAGGCCGCCATCAGTACAATGGAATCAAGCGTGGTCCCCTCGTATTCATCCGACACAACCCCACCGCATTCCGCCGCCAGCGCATAGACGATCCGGGACAGACGGTGGCTTTGGTCCAAGGTCAGGATCAGCCGGTCGCGCAAGTCTTGAGCCGTAACACCATACGTATCATTTGACAGCACATCGTCTACGGCAACTCCAATCCACAGAGTCTCGTTGAACAAGCGCTGCTGGATTGTGTTCGGGTGATCCTCGGGCGTGGAAAGGATCAGATCAAACCGACCAGATTTAAGTCCTTGTTCCAGATCACGGGTGTTTTCCTCGCGCACGACAATGCGCAGACCGGGGCGGTCCTGATGGACCTTTTTGATGACCTGAGGCAGCAGGTAGGGCCCGATTGAGGGCAACACGCCCAGCCTTAGCCGTCCTGAGACCGGTGTCTCGCTGCTCATCGCGTGGCGCAGATCCCGGACTTCGGCAAGGATCTTCTGGGCGCGTTCGATGAACTCTTCGCCTTTGGCAGTCACCTGAACACCACCCCGGTTACGATCAAAGATGCGCAGGCCAAGTTCTTGTTCTACAGAGGCAATTTGCGCCGAGAGGCTGGGCTGGCTGACATTCAGAACCTCAGCTGCCAATCCAAATCGACCCAGTCGGCTGACCGTAACGATATATTCCAGTTGCCTTAGTGTTGGGCGCATTTCATAGCTTTAAACTATCCAAAAATTAGAAAGATAATATTTGGATAACAAAAATAGGCAAGGCACTTAGCCCGTGAAATCGGGACAGGAGCCAAAATGCCCAGCGTAATCGAAACCCTTTCCAGCAACTTGCTGGTCCCAACCATCCTTTTCTTCGTCCTCGGGCTGCTCGCGGCTTTTGCCCGCAGCGATCTGTCGATCCCCGGTGGGGCAGCCAAGTTCATGTCGCTGTATCTGCTGCTGGCCATCGGCTTCAAAGGCGGCAGCAGCCTGGCCGAGCATGGCATCCCCATGGATCTGTTCCTGACTTTGCTAGGCGGTGTGGCGTTGTCTTTTGTCATCCCCTTTGTGGCATTCGGCCTGCTCCGGGTCATGACACGGCTGGACGCGTTGAATGCGGCGGCTGTTGCCGGGCATTATGGGTCAATCTCAATCGTGACCTTCGTCACCGCAACCAGCCTGCTGGATTTGGTGGGTCTTGATCATGACGGCTTCATGGTTGCTGTCGCCGCCGCGATGGAGGTTCCCGCCATCCTTTCGGCCCTTTGGCTGGCGCATAAAACCAGCAGCAAGGGCGTCAATGACAATGGGCTGTGGCGCGATCTGTTGGCAAACGGGTCGATTGTCCTGTTGACCGGGGCCTTTCTAATTGGCGCTATTACGGGTGGCGAAGGGATGCAGATGATTGCGCCCTTCATCGTCACACCCTTCACCGGCATCCTGTGCCTTTTCCTTCTGGATATGGGCATTTCCGCAGGGCGCAGCCTGATCAAGAACCGCGACAAGCTCTCGCTGGGTCTGTTTGCCTTTGGAATGCTGATGCCCCTGATCGGCGCTGCGATGGCCTGGGTGGTCGGGGCGGTGATCGGCCTGCCCGAAGGCAGCCTGTTCCTGTTCATGGTCCTGTCTGCATCCGCCTCGTATATCGCTGTGCCCGCGGCGATGAAGATCGCGCTGCCAAAGGCCGAGGCCGGGATTTATCTGACCCTGTCGCTGGGTGTGTCCTTCCCGTTCAACATCACGATCGGGCTGCCGCTGTACCTGTGGTGGGTGATGTAGGGATCAGTTGATCAGCAGAACCGCCTCGACCCGGCGGTTGAGTTCGCGACCTTCGGGCGTTGCATTCGAGGTGATCGGGGCCAGATAACCAATCCCCCGCGCCTCGACCCGGTCGGCGGCCACGCCGTATTTCTCGATCAGCCGGGCGCGCACGGTTTGCGCCCGGCCCGTGCTGACCGAAATATTGGCCTCGAGTGCGCCGGTATCATCCGTGTGCCCGACCAGAGCCAGCCGCGTTCCGGGATTGTCCGACAAATACTGCGCAATCTCATTCAGAGAGCCGAAAGGCCCCTCACCCAGGGTTATTTCGCCCGTGCGGAAATGCAGATCGCCCAGAATCACGTGGCCCTCTTGGGCAAGCTCTGCCAACAGCCCCTGCGCCTGATCGACCTCTTCTTCGATCACCAGCGGAGGCGCGGCCTCGGCCCCCTCAGGTGACACGCGGATCATCTGCACATAGCCATCGGGCGGGTTTCGGCTGACCAAAAGGCTCAGGACTTCGTCGCCCTTGGCAGCGGACAAAAAGCGATAGTCCTGGATGGCCACATACATGTCAGGCGTCGGGACAACCTCGGTTCCAAAGCGAAAATCGAAGCCACCGCAACTGCGGGCGTCGCAGTCAAAGATAACCTCATACCCCTGGGCTTTGATCTGTTCCCGCAACGGGGCGAGCAGCTGCAAAGTGGTGCTGGACCCGGCCTGCAGCCGCCAGGTATAGCGCTCGACCCGCCCTTCGACCCGGCGCGCTGGGACTGTTCCGTCGACGTAGGGGCCGGTGGGCAGGTCATAGCTGTCGAGCGGGCTTGTGCGGTCGCTGACCAGACGCGCGCCCGAAGGCAGCGTCAGCTCTTGGCCGACAACGGGCGACGCAATGAGCAACAGGAATATGGCGAGGCGGCGGATCATCTTGATTGGGCGTGATACTCGGGGTTGGGGGACATCGCGGTCGCGCTTGCAACACGGTTCGACATGTTGAAAAAGCCGGTCACATTGGCAATGTCCCAGATATCGCGGTCGCTAAACCCGGCATCGCGCAGGACCTGCCGGTCAGGCTCTTCGATCTTGGTGCTTTCGGTGGTCATTTTAGACGCAAAATCCAGCATGGCACGCTGCCGCTGATCCAAAGGCGCAACCCGGTAGTTCATGATCAACATTTCACCCAGCTGCGGATCACCGGACAACTGCCTGACAGCCGCACCATGTGCGACAAGGCAATAGAAACACTTGTTTATTGCCGACACGACCACCGCGATCATCTCACGCTCGAGCTTGGACAGCCCGCTATCGGCCAGCATCAGATCGTTATACATCGCGGTGAACGCGTTCAGCTTGTCGATGTCAAAGGCATAGGCCCGCAGGACATTGGGCACAAACCCCAGCTTTTCGACGCAAATGTCGAAGTATTTCTGCGTCTCGGGCGGCAGCGGATCAGCCATCGGAAGGTTCAGCGCGGTGGGCAGGGCAAGATCGGTCACTTTGGGTTCTCTCCTTCAACCAGCTGACGGTAATGGTATTCTCCGGCAAGCTCCATCCCAAGCGCGCGATAAAGGCCATTGGCCCCCGCATTCGCCTTGGTGCAAATCACGCTGAGCGTCCCGGCGCCCTGATCCTGTGCCCAGAGCGCAGCCGCGCGCATCGCCCATTGGCCCAGGCCCTGACGGCGATGAGCGGGCAAAATCTCAAGTGCGTGGACCATGGCCACGTCCCCATGCATCGCAACAAATCCAGTACCAGCAGGTTGGTCACTATAGCGAAGCAGCAGGCCGGTCTTTGGACCCGGGGCTCGCTCCATCACGGCCAGCCGCTCTGGTCCAATCCCGCCCTCGGCCCAGATCTCACGCATGATTGCCAGCGGCTCCCATATCGAGAACACCGTTACGCGGGGGAGCGGAAGATCAGTCAGATGCTCAACCGGGCAGGTGTAAATATTGACCGGATCCAACACGGAATAGCCCCGGCCTTCAAGCTGCGTATCCAGCGCCTCGTCCCCTGGCCACAGGCAAAAGATGCGCTTTTGTCCCAGTGCCTGCATCGCGACCTCGGCCGCCGCAATATCCTCATCCGAGGCAGGCCCCAGCGCATTGGCCGCACTTACCCGCGATCCGCCGCCCAGACCCTGACGCACCAGAAACGGCCCCAGCTTTTGGCGCTGCGCAGATGGCCATGTACCCTCGACGACGTCAGGCCAGGTAACGCTCACAGACCAAGCTCTTTCGCCAACCGGGTTGAGGCCGCGTCGATCCGGGCACCTTCGGTTCCGCGAATGACCACATTGGCGCCAAACACACCGTTGATCTGAAACGGATAACACCCGATGGACAGATCCTGAAAATCCGCTGCGAGTGCCGCAAGGGGGGCGGCGATATCGCCTTCGCCGCGATCCACCCGTAAGGTTTGGGACAGCAGAGGAACACCGCCGGTCAGACCCGGCAATACACTCGCCACCATCGCCTGAAAGACCGAGGGCACCCCAGCCATCACATGAACATTGCCGATGGTAAAGCCTGGCGCAGTCGACACCGGATTGTCGATCAGCGTGGCACCATCAGGGATGCGCGCCATGCGCAAACGGGCAGCGTTCAGTTCCAGCCCGGATTTCTCGTAATGCGCTTCAAGCAAAGCGCGGGCATCGTCGCGGATGTCGATATGCGCGCCAAAGGCACGGGCGATGCAATCGGCGGTGATATCATCATGGGTCGGTCCAATCCCGCCGCTGGTGAAGACATGATCAAACTTTGCCGACAACGCCTGAACGGCGGCTTCGATTGTAGCGGCGTCATCGCTGACCACACGGACCTCTTTCAGGTCGATCCCCTGCTTGGTCAGCTCCTGCGCGAGATAATGCATGTTTGCATCGCGGGTGCGACCCGACAGGATTTCATCCCCGATCACCAGCATGGCTGCGGTTGGATTTTGCATGGCCTGCGCCCCCTTGATCGACCCTTTCCGCAGGTATAGGCCCTGAAGCATGCGATTTGAAACCCCTCTTGTCCCCGCCCACCTGATCCGCCGCTATAAACGCTTTCTGGCCGATTGCAGGCTTGAGGACGGGCGCGAGGTGACAGCGCATTGCGCCAATCCCGGCTCGATGATGGGACTGGCCGAACCGGGCGAGAAAATATGGTTGGAGCCCAATGACGACCCGAAGAAAAAGCTGAAATATGGCTGGCGGCTGGTCGATCACGAAAACGGGCATTTCACCGGGGTCGATACATCAGTTCCGAACCGAGCCTTGCGCGCATCCCTGATGGCGCGAGAAATCCCCGAGCTGGCAATGTATGAAACCGTGCGCCCCGAGGTGAAATACGGCGAGAACAGCCGCGTTGATTTCCTGCTGACCCAGCCGGGCCTTCAGGACGCTTATGTCGAGGTAAAATGCGTGACCCTGTCTCGCGAACCCGGTCTGGCCGAATTCCCCGACAGCGTCACAGCGCGCGGAACCAAACATCTAGGGGAACTGACAGCTATGGTGGACCAGGGGCATCGCGCAATCCTGCTGTATCTGGTTCAGCGCACCGATTGTGAGCGAATTGCATTGGCCGCGGATATCGACCCGACCTATGCAACGGCGTTCGAGTTGGCGCAAGCTAGGGGTGTCGAGAAACTGGTCTATGGCACACGGATATCGCCTGAAGGGGTTTGGGTAAACGTGACCGAAAGCCAATTGTTCATGCAGAAGCGTTGAAGGGGTAGTTTGAGCCCAAAGCGGACTAAGTAAATTCTGGTTTCAGCCTTATAACAATCGTCCCTGCCAGATTGACGATGTGTATGCCTCTCTTGTATCGACCGTGGGGCTTCGTCAGGGATCTCCGTTCCGAGCACTTTGGCATCGTATGTTGTCCAACGTGGCGTTAGTATTGCCAACACTCTGGCATAGTAGAAAGAGCTTTGTTCCGGATCGTAATCGGGGTCTTTCCAATACTCGGATAGAATTGCCTGACCAATATCGTTTGTCCAAGTTGCACTCTCAACGTCAACGGTGTCGCCAACGGGCCCGTCACACTTCGCGTTCACTAGTTCGCGCCCGCCGCAAGAAATATCGTAAACGTGTTCCGAAGTTGTCCCGTCGCTATTTAACCACCCTTTGACGATTTGAATGCGGTCTAAATTGGCTCCATCGGGACGCCTCCTTCATATCCATACGCGGCAAAATCAGCACGCGGCAGGTCCGTTTCTTCAAAATCGTATCCGGCAAAAACGCGAACGCGCATGCGCGGACCTTTGGTTGCGTAGACTTCTTTCCGAGCAAGAGAGTGCCAAATGGCCTCGCGTGTGTTTTCTCTTGCCCAAACTGCCGCCATTCCCGACGCCGAAGTTTGCCATGCATATTGGGCAACCTTCTCGTCGCCACCGATGCCGCCCACGACTTCTTCGAAACGGATCGGGTTCGCAGTGGGTTCAACGGCAGCGTTAAGTTGTTGCCCAAACTCAGTCATGAGAAGTGTGGCGTCTTTCGCTGCCAACAGCGGCACGAGACCCAAGTTCTCAGCGTGATCGGCAACCACCAAAAAGTCCAATGGTCAGCGCAGCCTAGCTTCGACACCGGTGCTGGATATCACCACCTCGCCCTTGGCAAAGCGGTAGGCTTCTTCAGGGCCTAGCACATTGTCGATCATACCGGCATCTGCAGAGTCGGACGTATCCAAATGAGTGTCGCCAAAAAAGACCTGATTGGGAAAGCTCTGCCGTGGATAAGGTGAATACTGCCTGTCGCCGCGTTGAGTGCTCGGGATGTCCTCGGCATGGGCGCAAAAAGCAAGCAAAATGGTAAGAACAGATGCAAAACGGATCATTTTTGACCTCATCTATTGCACGAATGATGCTACGTTAAATGCACATTTCTACGACTCGTTCTTGTTCTTCGAAATAATTAGATTCTATCTACCGCACTAAGCCGTTGGCTAGGTTCACCGGGGCGGAGGTGGAAGCACCTTCTTCGACTGGAGTACCTGAAGGATGTCAATAATTGCCTCAGTACTCGTTTCGATTGAACCTCGGAAGAACAGTCCGACGCCACCTTCCCCTAACTCCCGTGTGCCACCGGCGTCGTAAGTTGGTGAGAGAGAGACAAGTTCGGGAGGTAGTTCTGGGCATACCGGGTTTCTTTGAAGTATTGCGTTCGCGGTCTCGATGAATACCTGCCGAACCTTTTCGACATTGCCCTTTGCATCGGACGACTCGGTGAGTTGATCCGGAGCAAGTCTCAGGTCATCCAAACGGAAAAAAAGGCAGTCATCTTTGAATTCGGCCGAAGCGGAAGCACCCACCGTCAAGCCACCAGCGAAAGTGTTCTCGCCGCGTATAGATCCACCGTCGCTGCGGCTTTCGCATCGGAAAAGCTCTGCTTCGATCCTCCCACTTAGCGAAATCACTGTATCGTCGGCACGGGCCGTTGCTTCGGTCACACCGATCAGTGCGTTGCAGACATCTACAAACGCGGCTCGTTTGAGTTCCTCTACAAGTATTTCTTTTGCCCGGCGAAGGTCTACGACACTTTCGATTGAGATCCTTGTCGCGTTCACATCTTTTAGTCTCAATGCCAGATCAACGGGAAACTCACGATCTCCTAGCATGACGTCCCCGTTTGCTTCGAAGGTAACCTCTTCAGCTAGCAGCGCGGATCCGAAAAGCCCGGCAGTAGCTAGTATCAGAAGAAAGATCCGATCCATCATCCTGCCCCCCCAACAATACCGCGAGATTGCATAACCGCCAGGAGTTCCATCATCGTCATCGCACTGGTGTCGATTGAGCCGCTCAACGCAACACCGATGCCACCGTCACCAATTTCTCGTGTACCGCCGGCGTCGAAAACCGGATTCAACGAAGAAAGCTCCGAAGGCATCTCCGGACAAATCACATTCTCTTCGGTGAACTCCTTTGCCTTGGTGAGAACGACCTCCTCGACGCGCTCTGTGAGGCCAATTAGGTTAACCAACCCGCCGACAAACCCGGTAGGTTGAAGCACGACGTCGGCAAGATCAAAGTGAACGCATTGATCTTGAACATTGGCGCGTGCCGCTGCGGCGATCCCAACAGTCGTCGAGATAAAGCGTACTCCACGCCCGTTGGTTCCCTCGGATTCTTCGTTTCGACAACGATAAAGCTCGACGTCCACTGAGCCAACGAGTTCAATGAGATCACCGCTGGCGCGGGCGTCGTCGAGTTCAAAGTCAACATTCAAAGAGCAACTTTGTTCCAGAGTACCCGACAGAAGCGCGGGCGCTTGGACTTGGATTTCTCGCAGATCTAAGAGCCCCCGGAAACCTAGGCGCGTTGACGTCGCACTGCTGATGCCCGCGTTAAATGTGTAAGGTAGGTTTTTCCCACGAGCGGGAATCTTGTTTGAGATGCTAAATTGAACTTCCCCGGCGTAGTCGCTTGGCGACGCATTCTGTGCACTGGGTCGAGCGTTCAACTCGGACTTCAAAAGTTCTGGGTTCGTGGTTGCACAGGATGCGAAGAACAGCAAACACACAAAGGCAAAAGGTACGGTTTTACGCGCCCCAAGTTCCGCCAAACTCCGTTGTAGTTCTATTCCCATTACCCTTCGCTCAACCTCACCGTTGAATATCAACCCTACCGTACAGCGTCACGGCGAAGGTCAACAGTTTGCACCACGAAAATATACTGGTGCGGTGTTGTGTTGTCGCAACGACTTGCAGTTGACGCGGGTCCTTTGAAACTTCGAGCATAAGCTCTGCCCACAAGACTTTTCTCTCGCGTTATGCCCAGAGAAGGAGCAGATGCATTCGGGCATCTGCCAATATTGCGAGGGTATGCTTTCGATTCGTCGCCATGCCAGCACCTCTCATCAACAAACCGACTCCTAGGCGACACAATGTGTTTTACTCTCGACACAGGGTGCTTTTCACCTCCACAAGGGTGTTACGCCACTAAAGAGGGAAAAACCATGCGCTTGCTTTCTATACTTATTGTGACGGTTCTATTCACAACCGGCGCGGTTGCCCAAACAATCGACAGGATAACAAAAAACAACGAAATCCGATTTGGTTTTCGAACAGATGCTGCTCCGTTGTCTTACATTAACGACCAAGGTCGCCCGTTTGGTCTGTCGCCGTTGATTTGCGATCAAGTAGCGAAGGTAATTGCGCAGAAACTGGAATTGAAGGATTTGAATGTTCAGTTCATTCCGGTCGACTCTAAGGATCGTTTCGACAAAGTTGCTTCCGGAGAGGTGGATATGCTCTGCGGGGCAGCGTCGATTACACTTTCCCGACGCGAAATTGTTGATTTCTCAATTCCAACTTATGTCGATGGCACGTCCATATTGTTACCAATCGAGGCTGAAGGCACCATGGGTGCACTCGCGGGAAAGAAGGTTGGAATGAGAAGCAGCACAACAACAGAGGCGTCCGTTCTGAATTCATTTGAAGCTGCAGGTATCGACGCAGAAATGGTGCGGTTCGCTTCACACCCAGACGGTATCAAAGCACTTCGAGACGGTGAAATTGACGCCTATTTTGCAGATCAGTCGATTTTGCTGGTCAACTACATTGCTGCGGGACTAAAGGGCAAATTCAAACTATCCCAGGAAATACTGACGATAGAAAAGCAAGGATTGGCCATCGCGAGGGGTGACGATAACTTTCGACTCGTTGTCGATAGTATTCTGTCAGAAATGTATGCTCAGGGCACAATGGAAGAGATATTTCGTCTCGCTTTGCCGGGGGTGGAGCCGAGCGAAGCACTAAAAGCTCTGTATGTTTTCGCCCCCATTAATCCCTGAAGCTTGTCGCGCAAAACAGTTTTGTCGGGAGTTAATCGCCCTGCGCAATAGAAGCTGGCCTTGTAAGTAAATTGACGGCTCAAGCCAGCTTGACCAATGACCGTGTTTTACTAAATGATCCTCCATTTGGCAGGCCAGTTGCCAGAATCACGGTCTTAGGCGATCCTTCGATAAATTGAAGGATCGCAATATGTTTAGATATATAATATTTGCTCTCAGTTTAAGCGCATCTAACGCCCTGTTTGCACAAGAGGCGTCCGATACTGTTGCAACGGAAGTTACGTCTGAAACTTCATCCGACCTTTTATCTGATGCTGAGTTGCAAACTTTGGTCGCCCCGGTGGCTCTTTTTCCCGACACTCTACTCATACAGATATTCGTTGCGGCCACTCAGCCACTGGAGATTGTTAAAGCAGAACGGTATTTGTTGGATAACGCCGACCGCGACCCCGTAGAGCTCGAGCCGGAAATCGAAGCTATGGGCTGGGATCCGTCTGTAAGTGTATTGGCCACGGCGTTCCCCGAAGTCGTCGGTCAAATGGCCACCCACATCGATTGGACCGAGACAGTCGGCACCGCCAT
Source organism: Ruegeria sp. CDSB022 (assembly GCF_059611145.1). Classification (NCBI taxonomy): domain Bacteria; kingdom Pseudomonadati; phylum Pseudomonadota; class Alphaproteobacteria; order Rhodobacterales; family Roseobacteraceae; genus Ruegeria; species Ruegeria sp. CDSB022. The sequence continues at coordinate 65,493 of NZ_JBXWOZ010000019.1, forward strand.
GCTGGCCCAGTCCGACGATGTACTGGATGCGGTGCAGGTAATGCGGGATCAGGCAATTGACAGCGGAGCTCTTGTTTCCGGGCCCGAGCAAACTGTCGAGGTATCTGATGAAGAAACGGTTGTAATTACTCCGACACAACCCGAAACAGTGTACGTCCCGCAATATAATCCCGAGACTGTCTATACCGGCCCGTCGACCGGGGACGTAGTGGGCGCGGCCTTGCTGACATTTGGCACCGTGGCGCTGATCGACGAGATTTTCGACGATGACGACGATTGGTATGACTATTGGGGGTGCCGGAATTGCGGCGGATGGGGCGGTGGCCCGATATACAGAAACCCGGACATCGACATAGACGTCGACGGCAACGTCAATATCGGTAACGATATAGATCTTGGTGACCGAACTGATATCGGATGGAAACCCGATCCTGACCGAAAAAAGGAAGCCCGGGACAAGATCGCTGATCACAAAAGGCCGGAAGGTGGTCGCGGCGACCTGCCTGTCGACCGCCCCGAGGGTCGCACGGACGAACTCCGCGCAAAACTGAGCCGTGAATCCGGTGCTGCAGACATCAGCAGGGGAGGCGCGGCAGCAGTTGCAGCCGGTGCAGGGGCGGGGGCTATCGCGAGCGGTGCTCTGGCCAATCGAGGTAGTGGGGGCAAGTCCTTGCCGCAGGTGAATCGCGGTAACGTTGATCGGGACAAGGCTGCTGCCAAGCAGCAGGCCATCGATCGGACTAAACGGCCAGATGCGGCGAAGAAGCCTGTCAAAAAGAAACCGCAAGCAGCTAAGAAACCTCAGGTAAAAAAGGCCACGGCTCAGCAAAAACCCGCTGCGTCCAAAGGTAAGGCTATGAAGAAAAAATCTTCAGGCGGCAAAGCTCACAAGGCGTCCAAACGGGGACATGCTGCCAAAGGCAAGGGGAGGCGGTAACATGCGTAAATCGGTTTTTTCTATTTTAGTGATCGCAGTGGCTACTGGACCGGCGTTTTCCGACGGTGCCCTGTTCGAAACTCCGCAAACCGCGCTGGACGCTTTTGTCGAAGCGTTAAGGGCCGATGACCAGAACAAGCTGCTCGAGATTTTCGGACCAGAGGCAGAAGATCTAATCGGAACGGGTGATCCGGTGGAAGATCAGCAAAGAAGGCAGGAAGTGCTTGGCATGTATGCTAAAGGATACCGCTTTCAGCCCGAGGATGATGGGGTTTTTCTTCTGCTTGGCGAAGATAGTTGGCCCTTTCCGATCCCAATTCTGCAAGCTGAGAATGGTTGGAAGTTTGATTTAGAAGCCGGGGTAGAGGAGCTTTCCGCCCGTGAAATCGGACTGAATGAATTGGAAGTAATCGAAACGCTTGAGGCCTATGTTGATCTTCAGGCGGCGTTTCGTCTTGTGGACCACAATGGCGATGGCGTCATGGAATTTGCCCAAACGATCATATCGGATCCCGGCGCACGAAACGGCCTCTTCTGGCCAGAAGAAGACAGTTTTGTCGGTGAAGCCCTTGCCCGCGCCACCGCCTCGGGGTGGAGCGACGGTGCGGATGATTTCGAACCTGAACCTTTCCTCGGTTACTACTTCGCAATTTTGCAGGGGCAGGGACCAAATGCTCCGGGTGGTGCCTATTCCTATTTTGTCGGCGATCGGTTCGTGGCGGGTCACGCCTTGCTTGCGGTGCCTGCGGACTACGGAGAAACGGGTATCCATTCTTTTCTCGTGGGTGAAAACGGCACCGTGTTCGAAGCGGACTTTGGGCCGGATACGCTTGAAATAACAGCTGAGATATCGACCTATGATCCCGGCCCAAATTGGTCACCAGCCGAGTAAACTTAGATTGGCGGCGACGCTTAGTTGCCGGGCCTTGGTTTGACCGCTTTTTTGCCGTGTGCTGGTGTAGATTGAATGCAATTTTCGACTTAAGTGACTCTGGTTCGGGAAGGATCGATTTTGGGAAATCTAATTAATCGATGAAATAATTGCCCTTGATTCAATTCGACCCAATTTGCCCGCAATGGTTTGACCGAATGGCCGCTTTGTCCGCTAGGGTCAGGACTCATAGCCAATAGATGACGAGAGCTGCGATGGCGATTGCTGAGAGGAAGACCTTCGGGCACCTG
>NZ_JBXWOZ010000020.1:0-61232 GCF_059611145.1 Ruegeria sp. CDSB022
CCAATCTCCTGAATCGGCTTCTTCTTCGCCTCACGCGCAATTTCGATGTCAGATTTATAGCTCATTGGGTTTCGGTCCCTGATTGAATTCCGTGCAAACCCGACGCAGAACGCCGGCGCTGCTCACTCCATACCGTTGTGTACCAAATTGGTGGCTATGGATTCCGACATAATTGCGCCTTGAAACGTCGTAGCGTCACATCGGCACCTTCCGATCGGAAATTGCGGTCCCTTATGGTGTCCAGGCTCTCTGATCGGGGACAAACAGTGTAAGCTCATCGCCCAGGTTCAGCTCTCCGGGTCTTTCGACCCAAGCCGTGACCCCCCGCCGTCCCTGCGCTGCAGGCTTGAAGGCCGCACCATACCCGGGCAAGTCAGCCTCGATCTCGCGCCCCGGCAGGATACAGGGCCGGTTTTCCATGTCGATCGTCAGCGTCACGCCATTTTCCACCTGCAAACGAGACGAGGGCGGAATATGGGTGAAATCCGGAATGCCGCGCAAGACAATGCTGACCCCCAGATGGGACGGGTCCAGCTTACCCAAGCCCATTTCCTGCGCGATGGCATCAAGTTCTTCTGCGGACAGGATCGATAACTGCCGCACATTGCGAATTTCGGTGCCTACCGGGTACAGGTTTTTGACTCGCACGCAAGAGGTACGATTCACGCCTTCGTGACGCGCGCCTTGATCACCCGAGAAACCCAAATCCAGACTGTCCACGGCATTGGCCCGGAGAGTTTCACCTGCTGGTACGTGGCCCAACCAAACAACTTCTCCCGTGAATTCGGTTTCGCGCAATACCGGCATATTTATCCCTTTTTCAGAACTGACATCTGATGCGGAATAGAGGGCAAACCTTCGCGATTGAAAAGAAAAAAGACCCGGGACAGGCCCGGGTCTTTGAAAGTTTAAGCCGTTGGTTCCGGCTCCATCCCGCCATCGGGCGGAGTTTTCTTAACCTTGGTTTTCGGAATGGCTGTCACGCTGGGGGCGCTGCCCTCATCAGGTTTATCGCCCTCGTCATCGCTTTCGCTGGGCGGCTCGCCATTCATGACGCGTTTGATCTCGTCACCGGTCAGGGTTTCATATTCCAGCAGCCCTTGGGCCAGACGTTCCCATTGCTCGTTCTGTTCTGAAAGGATCTGATGCGCACGCTCATATCCTTGCTGGATCAGGCGCTTGACCTCTTCCTCGATCAGTTCCTTGGTATGGGCCGAGACCGAGAACCCGGCAGTGTTGCCTGAATAGCCATCATGCGCTTCGGCATAGTCGATATTGCCGACCTTGTCCGACATGCCCCAGCGCATCACCATCGCGCGCGACAGTTGGCTGGCCTGCATGATATCGCCCGCCGGACCGTTCGAGACATGGTCCTCGCCATATTTGATCACCTCAGCCGCCTTACCGGCCATGGTCATGGCCAGCTTTTGCTCACACTCATCGCGGTGATAGTTCAGGCGGTCCATTTCTGGCAGTGACACCACCATGCCCAGCGCACCACCACGCGGAATGATCGTTGCCTTATAGACCGGATCACACAACGGCAGCGTCATACCAACAACGGCATGCCCTGATTCGTGATAGGCAGTCTTTTCCTTCTGGTCCTGGGTCAGCACCATCGAGCGGCGCTCGGCACCCATCATCACCTTGTCCTTGGCATTCTCGAAATCTTCCATGGTAACAAAGCGGCGACCGACGCGGGCGGCCATCAGCGCGGCCTCATTCACGAGGTTGGCCAGATCAGCACCCGAGAAGCCCGGAGTCCCGCGCGCGATGATGCGCAGATCGACATCAGGTCCGAGGGGCGTCTTGCGTGCGTGAACGCCCAGGATCTTCTCGCGGCCTTTGATGTCGGGGTTGCCGACAGTCACGTTGCGGTCGAAACGGCCTGGACGCAGCAGAGCAGGGTCCAAAACGTCCTTACGGTTGGTGGCCGCCAGAATAATCACGCCCTCATTGGCCTCGAACCCGTCCATCTCGACGAGCAACTGGTTAAGCGTTTGTTCACGTTCGTCATTACCCCCGCCATAACCGGCACCACGATGGCGGCCAACGGCGTCAATCTCGTCAATAAAGACGATACAGGGAGCGTTTTTCTTGGCCTGTTCGAACATGTCGCGGACACGGGATGCACCGACACCGACGAACATCTCAACAAAGTCCGAACCCGAAATGGTGAAGAAGGGCACACCCGCCTCACCCGCAATGGCGCGGGCCAGCAGCGTTTTACCGGTCCCCGGAGGGCCCACCAACAAAGCGCCTTTTGGAATCTTGCCACCCAGACGACTGAATTTCTGCGGATTGCGCAGGAATTCTACGATCTCTTCCAGTTCTTCCTTGGCCTCGTCGATGCCAGCGACATCATCAAAGGTTACACGGCCATGCTTTTCGGTCAGCATCTTGGCCTTGGATTTGCCAAAGCCCATCGCGCCACCTTTGCCGCCACCCTGCATCCGGTTCATGAAGTAGACCCAGACACCGATCAGCAGCAGGAAGGGAAGAAGAGTGACCAGGAAAGACTGAATGCCCGATTGCTGTTGTTTCACAGCCTGGACCGGGATGCTTTCATCGATCAGCAGTTTGGTCACCTCGGCATCGCCGGGCTTGATCGTGACATAGCTTGCGCCGCTTTGCGTGGTATAGCGAATTTGCTCGCCATCCAATGTCACGTTTTTGACTTCGCCGCCTTCAACAGCGGTCACGAAATCAGAATAGGTTCTTTCATTGCTCTGAAGCGTTCCACCTGGTCCGCTGAACAGATTGAACAGTGCAAGGATCAGCAAAAACAGAACGACCCAAAAGGCGATGTTACGAGCGTTGCCCAAGAAAAATCTCCCAAAAGATTTCGGCAGATGGGGATCTGCCGGGTTGCTCTTTAAAATAGAGATGATTCAAGCAGGTTCAATGCGATAAAACCGAAGAGTGAAACTCGGGCTCTTCTGGCGTCAGTTCTGCAAGCCAACCATTTGAGAATCCCACCATAGGTGCAGATACCAAGACCTCTCCACTCCAGACGGACGGAGACGCCAGAAGCGCGGCGCGCGGTTTTCCAAGTGCACGCCAATCTGGCACGGCCTTCAAACCAGCCGCACCTAACGGGTGAACCTGCGCGTCGGGAATCGCTGGGCCAGACAGGATCCACCGTCCATCCCAAATCTGACCGGGTGCGCCGGGTGCGCTCTCAACGGCATTTAGCTCTCTGCAAATCCACATTTTATCGGCTTTTGGGATCAAGAGGCATCCACCAATCGTTGCCGCCTCACCCTGATCAATCGCGAGCAGCGCCCGGTCTGTTGCAGCCTGACGCGGTGGATATCCGCGGCCCGCAATCCAGCGGACACAACCTGTAAGAAGACGACGTCGAATTTCCGCAGGCAGAGTGGAAAATTGCGCGCGATCGACACAGATATCGCCGCCATCGACACTCAGGACCTGACGGGCGGAATCCTGCGTAATCTGCTCTAATGCTTCACGGGCTTGAGCAAGGTTTTCAGCAACGCGGGACAGAGAATGCGCCGAAATCCCAATTTCGGACAAGCCGGTCAACGCGTCGCGCGCCTTGATACGATCAAACCGCCGGTCGTGATTCGATGGATCCTCGATCCAATCTGCCCCAATCTTGGCAAGATAATCGCGCAGTTGTTGCCGGGTGATCCCCAACATCGGCCGCAGCAGCATGATCCCTTGATAGTTCCGCATTGCGGGCATGCCGGACAATCCCGTCACACCAGCAGCGCGCGCCAATCGCATCAGCATGGTTTCGGCTTGATCATCGGCGGTGTGTCCCAGGGCAATCGCGCCGATCTGCTTGTCACGCGCCCAGTCTGACAGCAACTGGTACCGGGCCTGCCGCGCCCTATCCTGCAGGTTACCTGTCTGGTCCCACCCCTTCCAGTGCAACGTCTCATGTGGAAGGCCCAGACCCTGGGCAAGCTGCGCCACCCAATCTGCCTCCGCCACCGCTTCGGGGCGCAGATTGTGGTTCACCGTGGCGACAAACAGCTCAACCTGTTCCTCTTGGGCGATGTGCTTCAACAAACTCAGCAAAGCAACCGAGTCACCGCCACCGGACACCGCAACGCCTAGACGGCGCGGAAGATTTTCCGGCAATCGCGCCCGGAGTTCGGATTTCAGGAGTGTGCCTTGTGTGGTCAAGTACAACCCAGTGACGTCATTTCCTGCGTGGCGCTGGAGGCCAATGCCGAGGCCGGGAACCGGACGCTAACCTCGCTCAGTGTGATACACGCCTGTTCGGTCTGTCCCAGACGGCCCAGAGCAGCACCCAGTTCGAACAAAGCCTCAGGCGCATAGGCGCCTTCGGAATCACCCGTGAAGCTGGCCAGAAAAGCCCTTGCAGCTTCGCGGGTGTCGCCAATGCCTTCCAACGCCTGCCCGCGCTTTAGGTGTGCTTCGGGCGCAAGCGGGCTTCCGGGATATGATGTATCGAATACTGCGAACTGATCCGCAGCGGCCTGGAAGTTTCCATCGGCCAGCGCCTGAGCAGCAGCATTGAAATCCGCTTGCTCGCCTACTGCCAACTCACCCAGGTCGGAATCGGTTGGCGCTGTCGGAGCAGCAGGGGCTGCGGATGTGATGTCCGTTTCTCCGCCCAGAGTTGTTGTATCACCGAGCGTACTCAGGTCGCCGCCTTCCAGTTCGACCAACCGAAACTCAAGATCACCGATGCGGTTGGTGCCGTCGGTTACAATATTCTGTACACGCTGGTTCAACTGCTCGGTCTGGCGCGTCAGGCGCTGCAACTCGGCCTCTATGGCATCAACACGTTCAAGTATCGAACTGCCGGACAGGTTCGGGGCCGGAGAGCCGGTTGTTGAAAACTCGCGCTTGAGCCGCTGAATTTCCACATGCAGCACCGTCAGTTCCTGCCGGATATCCGCCAAGGTTTGCTGATCCTGTGCTTGTGCCAAACCGGCGGTCGCCAAAACTGCGGCCAGAACCCATCCTGCTAGTTTCATCGTCTTATCCCAAAGTTGATCCGGTCAGCACCGTCACTGCACGACGGTTTTTCGAATAGCAGTCCTCGGTGCTGCAAATCTCGATCGGACGCTCTTTGCCAAAGCTGACAGTTGTCAGCCGGTTGCCCGCTACTCCGCGGGAAATCAGGAACTCGCGGGCGGCATTTGCCCGGCGCGCACCCAGTGCGAGGTTATACTCACGCGTGCCCTGCTCATCCGCATGGCCTTCGATCGTTGCCACAAAGTCGGGGTTGGCCATCAGCCAGTCGGCCTGCCCCTGCAGCACTGACTGCGCCTGCGGAGTAAGCGTCGACTGATCGACCGAAAACAGAACCCGGTCACCAACAGTTTGCTGGAAATATGCAGGCGAGCGCGGATCACTTGGAGAGCCCGCGGCCAGCCCGCCGTTTGCGCCATTGCCAAAGCCGCCGCCCAGCGCAGACGGATCGTTATTGGTGCAGGCTGCCAACGCGCCAAACACACCTAGTGCTAGGATTTTGCCCAATACGTTCATCTCAGGTGCCTCGTTGTTTTTTCTCTTTATTGCCGTCTCTGTAGCACAGTGCAGGTTCCTTGTGAACTTTTCCTGCCAGCAGCCGTGATCAATTCTGCAGTGGGCCCCATGACGGATCGCTGCCCCCATCCGGGGTGCGGATCGGGCGCAGGTTGCGTCCCGAGATATCCACCGAATACAGCGTCGCCCGGCCACTTGCGCCCTGGGTTTCTCGGGTGAACATGATCACGCGACCATTAGGGGACCATGTCGGTCCTTCGTCCAGAAACGACGAGGTCAGCAAACGCTCTTCGCTGCCATCTGTTCGCATGACACCGATATGAAATCGGCCTTTATTCTGCTTGGTAAACGCAACCAGATCGCCACGGGGGGACCAGACCGGCGTTCCATAACGTCCCTGACCAAAGCTGATCCGCGTCGCCTCGCCCCCGTTTGCGGGCATGATGTAAAGCTGTGGCGTGCCCGAACGGTCGCTTTCAAACACGATCTGGGAACCGTCCGGCGAATAGCTGGGGGCGGTTTCAATCGCAGGCGTATTGGTCAGCCGCACGCTTTGCCCGGAAGCCAGATCCATTTTCCACAGGTCCGTATTGCCGCCCTGAATAAGCGAATAGACGATCGACCGTCCATCCGGCGAAAACCGGGGCGAAAAGCTCATCGTGCCGCCCTGGGTGTTCAACTCAGTCCGCCTGACCCGCTCGATATCCAGAACATAGATGCGCGGCTGACCGGATTCGTAGCTGGTATAGAGCAATTGATCACCGGCAGGTGAAAAGCGTGGTGCCAGAACAATGGCGGCGCTGTCGGTCAGGTACTGCACATTCGCACCATCATAATCCATGATCGCCAGCCGTTTCAGGCGCTGATCCTTGGGACCACTTTCAGAGACAAAGGCAACACGACTATCGAAATAGGCGCCCTCGCCCGTTACACGGCTATAGACTTGATCCGCCACTTTATGGGCCATGCGCCGCCACCCTTCAGTCGTCCCGGCAAACTGCAGACCGTTGCCCAGCTCCTGCCCAGAAAACACATCCCAGACCCTGAACCGCACCGTCAGGCGATTGCCCGACACATTCACAGCACCTGTCACCAAAGCCTCGGCATTGATGGCTTTCCAATCCGCGAACCGAACGGGATCTTCAAAGCTGGCCACTTGGCTGATGAAAGCATCAGACAGAATTTCGCGGAACAGCCCTGTTCCGGTTAGATCGGCGGCCACAACCCGCGAGATATCCTGGGCATATTGCGCAGCTGCTGTGCTGTCCGGCACAAAATTCGGAACCGAAAAGGGCAAGGGTTCGATAATCCCCTGATCCAATTCCAAGCGAAGCGGTCCACTTTGGGCGTGAACAGGTGCCGACACCAGTGTCAGGCCAAGCAACAGGCTGGTCAGAAGTCTCATCATTTGATCCGCATCCTCTCGGGATTGAATGTAATCTCAATATCCTGCCAATGCTCGTATTTATCGGTTGGCAGGTCATAACCTTTGGCTCCACAGCGCAAAATGGCACGTCGAGCGGCCTCATAGGCTTGTCTGGCTGCGCCCTCAGAACCGCCTGAGCTGTCGATCATGCGCAAGCTGCCACCAACCACCTTGCCATCAGGGGTCAACGAAAATCCGACAACAACAACTGTCTGCAGAGCATCCGTGGACAAGGACCCAACGTTCCAGCATTGGGAAACGGCCAATCGCATCGCGTCCTTTTCGCCGCTGGTCAAGGGCGGACCAGAGGGTTCACTCCCTTGTCCCAACGCCTCGGCCAGCGCATCGTTGATGGCTGTTTCCGTCTGCGCGGGCTCTGTGGGTTCGGGCTCGGGCGTCTCCGCCACTTCGGGCTCGACCGGTGGCGTCGGGCGGTTGGGACGGATCCGCGGGCGCGGCGATGTTCGGGGAGCGTTTTCTTTGGGCTCTTCCGCTTCGGTCACAATCTCGTCAGCCTTTTCCTCGGGGGCGGTCTGATCCTGCTGTTCCTGCTGGGTCTCGGCTCCCTCGTCCAAAGATACGGCCGGGGTTTCGATTTCATCAGGCGCGGCCTCGGGCGGAGGCGGCGCAACAGGCACCGGTGCGACATTCTCGGCGGGGCTGGGCTGTGCCTCAGGCCCGGAAGGCACCGTAAGATCGACAATCTCGGGGTCAGGCGTGTCCAACAGCGGAGGTTGTTCAATCACCACCGGTTCTGGCGGCGGCTCAACGGGTTCCGGCTCAGGATCCGGGTCCGGGTCGGGTTCAGCAGGTTCCGCCTCTTGCAACGAAGGCTGCTCCTCCACTACCGGTTCCGACGCTGGATCCTCTTCTGTTGGGGCCTCAGGCGGCTGTAGCGCTGTTGGCGTCGGCACTTCGGGCGCATCCCGCTGAGCGGTCATTGCCGCAAATTGCTCAGCCGAAATGACCGAGACATCCTGCACGGCCATAGGTAATGGTTCGGACCGGAAGGTGCCGCCGAAAAATGCCCAACCAATCAGACTGACATGGGCAATCGCCGAGATCTTGGTGCCGGTATCCACCGTGCGGCCTCACTCTCCACCGTCGTCCAGTGTCGGGCCGCCCGTATCGGTCACCAGCCCCACATTGGAGAACCCACCCGCATTAAGCGCGCCCATTACCTGCATCACCTGCGCATAAGGGATCGCACCATCCGCGCGCAAAAACACTCGGTCGCTACTGCGTTCTGCTGCGATGGCGCGTAGTTTGCCAATCAGCTCTTCGCGCAGAATATCCGTGGTTTGGATTTGCACCCTGCCATCCGCGGTCAGCGTGACGGTCAAAGGTTCCTCGTTATCGCCGGGCAGCGCACTGGCCGCCGTTTTGGGCAGATCAACAGGCACACCAACAGTCAGCAAGGGCGCGGCCACCATGAAGATGATCAGCAGCACCAGCATAACGTCCACAAAGGGTGTGACGTTGATCTCAGCCATCGGCTGCGCGCGACCGCGACGCCGACCCCGCCGGCGTCCATTCCCGCCCGAGGATTGCTGAACCGCAGCCCCCATCTCAGCTGTCCAGTTGGCGCGACAGAATGGTGGCGAACTCATCGGCAAAGGCTTCATAGCCTCCAACGATCCGGTCACTATCTGCGCTGAGTTTGTTATAGAAAATCACCGCCGGAATCGCGGCCAACAGGCCCAGGCCGGTGGCCAGCAACGCCTCGGCAATACCGGGGGCGACAACAGCCAGGTTGGTGTTCTGCTGCTCGGCAATCTCGATGAACGCATTCATGATACCCCAAACCGTTCCGAACAGACCAATGAAGGGTGCAGTTGAGCCGACAGTGGCCAGAATGGGCAGGCCCTTTTGCAGCGCCTCGGCCTCTTTCGCGATGGCCACATCCATCGACCGATCAATGCGTGCGGTGGCACCAGCTATCAGCCCGCCATCAGTGCGGTGCGAGCGGCGCCATTCGATCATGCCCGAGGCAAATATCTTCTCCGAACTGCCATCGGGTTGGGTACCGATCTGCTCGAACAGTTCATCCAAGGGGTTCCCGGACCAGAAAGCCTCATCAAAAACCTGAGCTTCACGCCTTGCAGCACGGTAATTGATCAGTTTCTGGATGATGATCCCCCAGGACCAGACTGATGCGCCAATCAGCATCAGCATTACCAGTTTAACGATAAAAGTCGCGCGGGCAAAAAGCCCCCACATGGAGAAATCGATCTCCTGCGCCAGCGCCAGCGTTTCAGCTTCCATGAACCTGCTCTTTGTTTTGCCTGACAGCCTTACGGCCTTGTTTTGTCAAACGCTAACGCAGATGGGGGCGAATTGCCAACAGAACCACCCGGGCCCTGCAAATTGTTACAACAATGCGCGAATCTCTGCCGGAAGGCGTACCGGCTTGCCCTGCGCATTCATACAGACGGCGGTAACGATGGCGCGAAAAATCTCCTCTTCGCCCCGTTTGACCACTTGCGCCATGATCAGACGGACACCGGACAGAGACTTGATTTCGGTCTCGATCTCCAGATCGTCGTCAAATTTGGCCGGGGCTAGGTATTCCGCCTCGATCCGGCGCACGACCCAAACGATACCTGCGTCACGCATGGCATTCTGGTCATTGCCCAGGCGCCGCACATAGTCCGACCGGGCGCGTTCGATGTATTTCAAATAGTTAGCGTGATAGACCACGCCGCCCATATCGGTGTCTTCGTAATAAACTTTAACGGAATAGACGTGCTTCATTGCGGTTGATCCAATCTGGCAAACAATCTCAGCGCATGAGAGGCATCCTGCGCCGCGCCCGGCAGGACAGGATCGTATGCCGCCCGGATCAACCCGGCAATGTCTGGTCGCAATATCGTCGCGTCACCCGCCACTGCCAAGGGCGACTGGTTGCGAAAAGCGGTATCGGACCAGAGCAGCACCGTTTGCACCACCTGGCTGAGCGCAAGCGTTTCAGCGGGGATTTGCGACAATTCATTGTCCATCCGCAAAAACACAAAGGCCGCACGAATGGCGCCTTCTTCTTCAAAACGGAATATCCGGTACTGGTTGGCATCGGCCGCGATCAACCGATCAACCAACGGTCCCAGATCAGGGACCAAACGGTCCAGATCGGGCACTTCTGTCAGTTCTTTCCAGTCGCGGAAGAAAAAGACCATGCAGTTGGCGCCAAGCTCGGGGTCGGTTTCTGCCATCTGATGCCCTGCCAGTGCTACCACTGCCTCGAACGCGCCTTTGACCGTGGCCAAACTTTCATCTTCGACCCCAAAGACGATCGGCACGATGGGGCGGCCCCAGCGCGCAAACAGGAACTCTCCGCTTTCGCGGGTGAACAAGGCTTGAATGTCTTCGGGTGTCACGCGCAATCCTCGGCAATCGGACATTGTTTGGCGGAACCCTTAAAAGCTCGCAGGCTCGGCTTCAACCAAACAGATCGTTTTGCCCCTTGGGTGCGGCCATGCCCAGATGCGTCCACGCCTTCTGCGCCAGCATCCGGCCACGCGGTGTGCGTTGGATCAGGCCTTGCTGCAAGAGGAAGGGTTCGATCACCTCCTCCAGCGAGTCCCGGCTTTCCGACAAAGCTGCCGACAAGGTTTCGATACCTACCGGCCCGCCCGCGTAATTCTCGGCGATCAGCTTCAGATACCGGCGGTCCGCGCCGTCCAGCCCCAGATGATCGACCCCCAGCCGCGTCAACGCCCCATCAGCCAAATCGCGGGTGATCCGTCCATCGCCTTCGACGATTGCGAAATCCACCACCCGCCGCAGCAGGCGCCCGGCGATCCGAGGCGTTCCGCGTGACCGGCGCGCGATCTCTCGGGCGCCGCTGTCATCAGCCGGTGCCCCAAGCTTGCGCGCGTTGCGGGTGACAATCTCGTGCAATTCATCAACGGTATAGAACTGCAGGCGTGTCGGGATGCCAAAGCGGTCGCGCAGCGGCGTGGTCAGCAGTCCCATCCGGGTGGTGGCCCCGACCAGAGTAAACGGCTGCAACTCGATCCTCACCGTGCGCGCGGCCGGGCCTTCACCAATCACCAGATCCAGCTCGAAATCCTCCATCGCCGGGTACAGGACCTCTTCGACCGCTGGATTCAATCGATGGATTTCGTCAATGAACAGCACATCGCGCGCTTCCAGATTGGTCAGGATCGCCGCCAGATCGCCCGCCTTTGCCAGAACCGGGCCAGATGTCATCCGAAAATTCACCCCCAACTCACGCGCGATAATCTGCGCCAGCGTGGTTTTGCCCAGACCCGGAGGGCCATGGAACAGCGTATGATCCATTGCCTCACCCCTTTGGCGAGCGGATTGGATAAAGATACGCAGATTGGCGCGCGCCTCGGCTTGACCGATGAATTCGTCCAGTCCCTGCGGGCGCAAGGCGCGGTCATTGTCTTCCGGCAACGGCTCGGGGCGCAGGGTGGGATCGGCATCTACCATACAATCACCCTTTCGGAGCCAGTAGTTTCAACGCAGCGCGGATCAGGTCCGCCTCACCCGCTTCGGGCAAGCTTGCCGCGGCTTCGGCCACGGCTGACGCGGCCTCGGACGGGCCATAGCCCAGATTGGAGAGTGCCGACAATGCCCCGGCAGATGCTGCTGCATTACCTGATGCGCTTATGGTGGGCCGCTTTGGTACAGGTGTCGGTTCAGTCAGTTCCACCACATCCAGCGCGGGGCCATCCATTGCCTCGGTCACCGTGCCGCCCATGGCCATAACGCCGGGCGCCTTGTCTTTGAGGTCCAGCACGATCCGCTGCGCGGTTTTTGGGCCCACGCCCTTGGCTGCCTTGACCGCCCCCCAATCGCCCAGAGCAATCGCCCGGCTAACACCATCGGGGCCCAAGGCGCTGAGGATTGCTAGCGAAACTTTGGCCCCGACCCCTTGCACCGAGCACAGCAGGCGATGCCACTCCTTCTCGACCAGCGAAAGGAACCCGTAAAGCTGCATCAAATCCTCGCGCACCACCATGTCGGTGTAGATCGAGATCGCCTCACCCACGCCCGGCAGCGCAGCCATCGTACGGTCCGAGCAATAGACCAGATAGCCGACCCCACGCACGTCGATCAGCACGTGATCCGGCGCGCGGTAATCCAACCGGCCTGTCAGCTTGCCAATCATGCCCGCACCTGTTTCATCCGCGACTGTGGCGTTGCCCCGTAAAAGGAATGACAGATCGCTATCGCCAGCGCATCCGCGGCATCCGCGCCCTTGGGCTGACAGCCCGGCAGTTGCAACTTGACCATATGAAGAACCTGTTCCTTTTCGGCATGGCCCACGCCCACAACCGTTTTCTTGACTCGATTGGGCGCATATTCTCCCACTGGCAATCCGGCCTGCGCCAGCGTCAACAACGCCACACCCCGCGCCTGACCCAGCTTAAGCGTACCGGCCCCGTCCTTGTTCACAAAGGTCTGTTCGATGGCGGCCTGATCGGGCTGATGCTCGGCAATCACTTCGACGATCTGATTGTGGAGCGATAGCAACCGCTCTCCCAGATCATCCCCGTCCGATTTACATAACCCATTGGCAACATGACTGAGACGGCTGCCATGTGATTCGATGACGCCCCATCCCAGGGTCCGTAGCCCCGGATCAATGCCCAGAATTCGCATATATAGCCTCGGCCTGCTCGGGTTTGTGTGTTCTTTTTTACCGACTAGCACGAAACAAGAACATTTTCCAAGCGAATTGACTGATGGTCAGATTGCGACACGGTCGTCCTGTCTCCGACAGAATGGGCTGATTACGACCGGAAAAGGTCGGGTTTCGACCAGTTTGATGAAGGCAAAATTGCCAATAAATTAAGGCGTTTCCATGTTTTTCGAGCATTGCAAAAAACGCATAGGACACATGCAATTTCTATGCTTGTGCAGTCAGAAAACCATCCCTAAATGCCCGTCAGATCGCAAGATCAGAGTTTAACACAAACCGGAAGGAAACAGGATATGGCTGCACTGGACACAACCCGCACCACCACTGGCTCATTTGGCCTCGTCGGCCGTATCGGCGCGACTTTCGCAATGGTCGTAAACGCCGTTGTCGAATGGAATGATGCCCGCGTTACACGCAACGCGCTGAGCGGTCTGTCGGACCGCGAGCTGGAAGATATCGGCCTGTGCCGTGGCGACATTGAAATCGTCGTTGAAGGCCGTCGTTAAGGCAAAGCAAACCTACCGTTGATTTTCCCCTTCTCCCTCGGGGCAAAGAAGAACGCCGCGTATCCCCGGATACGCGGCGTTTCTATTCAAAACGGAAGAAACTTAGCGGAGAACTTTGCTGAGTTGAGACGAGAGGGCCTGTGATACCGGGTCGATCTGCATGATCCATGCCCCCGCCTTCTCCACTTCGGTCCCTTGCGCAAGGCTATCGACACGATACTGGTAGGCCGACGACCCCAAGCTGGTCAGCAAAAGCGTTTTGAAGGCGAACAGCCCAGCCAAGCAGATCAGCAGAGCCTTTGCAGGCACCGCGGACTGAACCCGCTGTGGTTTCATAACAACCAGGCCATCTTTGCGCATAGTCGCACGATAACCACGGGTCATCTTCGAATGTTTCTTGTTCAGCCGATGAACGCGCTGATCAAATTCAATTTGTTTTCCAGTCATGGCAGCCTCCAAATCAACCGCCCCCCAATTCCACGTCATTGACGGTAAAAACAGATTGCGACAAAAAAGAGGCGAAACCCCACAAAACTCCTGCAAATGGCCCGATTTTAGCCCTGTTTGGTTAAGACTAGCGACGTCCATTCACCAATTTGGTCATTTCTAGAGGCATTGAAGCCATTTTGGAGATAAACGGAAACAACGTCCTCGGCTTGCTCGTTAAGGATTCCCGATAGAATCGCCTTACCCCCGACTCGCAGATTCGCTGAAATTTCGGGCGCCAGGGCCACCAATGGGCCCTTGAGGATGTTGGCGAATATCAGGTCATAGGGCGCAAGAGATTTCAGCTCCGGATGATCAAACCCCGCAGCCTCGACACATTGAACCTTCCCTGACATGCCGTTTGCCTTCAGGTTGGCTTCAGCAACTTCGACGGCGACCTCATCAATGTCGCTGGCGATAATGTCGCCATCCCAAACGCGGGCTGCAGCCATCGCAAGAACGGCGGTGCCGCAGCCGATATCTGCAACTTTTGTCGCGGTAAAACCCTGATCGAGCAGAAAATCCAGAGCCTTGAGACACCCAAGGGTGGTGCCGTGATGCCCGGTACCGAAAGCCATTGCAGCCTCAATCAACAAAGGGATACGGCCTTCGGGCAGCTTGTCGGCATCGTGACAGCCATAGACGAAAAAGCGGCCAGCCTCGACAGGCGCCAATTCACGGCGGACATGGGCGACCCAGTCGGTTTCGGGCAGTTCCGAGATTACAAAGGGTTTGGATCCGAACGCAGCCGACAGAACCGCCAGTGCCGTTTCATCCGGCGCTTCGGTGAAGTAACCGCCAATCTCCCACAGGCCCGAGCCATCTTCGACTTCGAATACGCCCACGCCCGTGGGTTCGGGATCAAGACGCTCCATGGCTTCGCCCAGACCATCGGCGGACTTTTTGCCGGTCAGGGTGGTAAGCGCGGTGAATGTGGGCATGGGAGCCTCCTGTGTCAGCTGACACAGCGCCTAGGGTGCGAGCCCGCGAAGGTCAAGCATTGGCAGCTATTCCGCCGGAGCGGGCGCGTATTTCGACAGTATCGTCTCATTCCCAAGCTCTGGGTGGCGCGGGATCAGCAGCGACAGCGATAACGAAATCAACGCCATCGCTGCAGCCACCGCAAAGACCGCTCCGGGCGAGTACACCCAGAGCAGGCCCAGAAGCGCTGGTAGGAATACCGCGGCGATATGGTTGATCGTAAAGGCAACCGCTGCAGTTGGCGCAATATCTGCCGGATCGGCAATTTTCTGGAAATAGGTTTTAAGCGCCAGAGCCAGCGCGAAAAGCACATGGTCAATCACATAGAGAGTAGCCGCCAGAACAACGCCCCAACCGAACCAATAAATGCCGCCATAGGCTGCAAATACAACTGCCAGGCCTGCATATTCGAAAATCAAAGTGCGACGTTCACCGAATACGGACACAGCTTTGCCTAGCATCGGCGCAACCGAAATGTTGATAACCAGGTTGATCAAGAAAAGACCGGTGAGTTCGTGGACCTCAAACCCGAATTTCTCGACCATCATGAAACCGGCGAAAACGACAAAGATCTGACGACGCGCGCCCGCCATGAACTGAAGCGCATAGTACAGCCAGTATCGGCGGCGCAGCACAATTTTTTTGGTTTGCGGAGTCGGCGCGTCGAACTGCGGATAGGCGACCAGACAGAACAACGCCAGCAAAGCCGTCAGCCCACCCGCAGCCATGAATACAGTGTTATAGGACAGATCGAACCGATCCCACGTCAGGACAATCAGCCCATAGATAACCAATGTCGAAGCTGATCCCATGGCGACCATCCAGCCCAGAAATTGCGGCGCTCGGTCCTTGGGCAACCACTGCAGCTGAAGGGATTGGTTCACGGTTTCATAATAGTGGAACCCGATCGAGCTCAGCAGTGTGACGAACAACAAGCCACCAAGGCTTGGGAACCACGCTGTCACCGCAGTCGCAACACCCAGCATGATCAGCGAGATCATCGCCAGCACCTGCTCCCGAACAAACAAGATCACGGCAATTACGCCTACAGCCAGAAAGCCTGGGATCTCGCGCACGGTATGCAGCAGGCCGATGTCGGCACCGTCGAAATTCGCCACTTCAATAACGAAATTGTTCAACAACGCGCTCCATGCGTTGAAAGCAATGGGCATGGTCAGTGCCATCACGAATAAAAGCGTGATGGGACGGCGCCAGAACGGAAGGCTTTGCGCCTCGGAAAGTGGCATGGGTTTCAGCATGAGAGTCCCTCTACGCCCATTTTCTGGTTTTGGCGAGTGGGAAGAAGGGCATGCACATTGGCTCTGCATGAATGCAGAGGTCAGTAGAAATTTTGCGGGTCAATATCAACGGTCAGCCTGATGTCACCCTTCAGCCGCAGCGGTGCTATCCAACGGGCGATGGCATCCTGAATTGGCGCCCCTTTGGGGGCTTTGACCAGCAGCCGCACCCTGTGTCGCCCGCGGATACGCGCAATGGGCGCAGGCGCTGGACCAAAGACCTGCGCACCGATCTGCCGCAACGGGGCGTCGTTGCGGGCCATGGCGTTGCCGATGTCAAAAACGGGACCGACCTCGGGGCCAGACAGAACGATTCCGGCCATGCGTCCATAGGGGGGAACTCCGGCTGCCAACCGCCCGGCCGCTTCGGCTTTCCAGAACCCCTCTTCATCGCCCGACAGGATGGCGCGAATGACGGGATGTTCCGGCTGGAACGTCTGCAACAGCGCCTGTCCGGGCTTATCCGCCCGCCCAGCGCGGCCAGCCACCTGCCGCATCAGCTGGAATGTGCGTTCGGCCGCGCGCAAGTCCGCCCCATGCAGGCTGAGATCCGCGTCAATGACACCCACCAATGTCAGTTTCGGAAAATTGTGCCCCTTGGCCACCAGCTGCGTACCAATGACGATATCGGCGTCACCGGCAGCAATCTCTTCGATCTTTGCTTTCAATGCGCGCGCCGATCCAAACAGATCGGATGACAGCATGGCAATAATTGCCTCGGGAAATGTTGCCTCAGCCTCTTCAGCCAGCCGTTCGATCCCTGGCCCGACCGGGGCCAGCTTGCCCTCGACCTGACAGGAGGGGCAGACCTCGGGCATGGGTTTGGTCTCACCGCATTGATGGCACATCAGACGCTTGAGAAACCGGTGTTCAACCATGCGTGCATCGCAGTGATCACAGGCAATCTGCTCGCCACAAGCCCGGCACAGGGTGACCGGCGCATATCCCCGGCGGTTAATAAACAGAAGGGATTGTTCACCCCGCTCGATCCGCTGATGGACGGCCTGCCGCAGCGATGGAGAAATCCACGTCCCCGGCTGCATCTTCTCGGCCCGCATGTCGATGGGCTTCATCTCGGGCAACACCGCATCGCCAAAGCGCGAAGTCAAATCGAGCCGCTCATACTTGCCTGCCTCGGCATTGGCCCAGCTTTCCAGTGACGGCGTCGCACTTGCCAGAATAACGCGCGCGCCGCATATGGCGGACCGCAGCACAGCCATGTCACGGGCGCTGTAATGCACGCCGTCTTCCTGTTTGTACGAGGTGTCATGTTCTTCATCGACCACGACCAACCCAAGATTGCGAAACGGCAGAAACAGGGCCGAGCGCGCGCCGACAACCAGCTGTGCATCGCCCTGCCCCACCATGCGCCAGACTCGGCGGCGTTCGGTCATCGTCGCGCCCGAATGCCACTCTGCCGGGCGCGCGCCGAATCGTGCCTCAACGCGCGTCAGGAATTCGGCGGTCAGGGCAATCTCGGGCAGCAGAACCAGCGCCTGCCGCCCCTGGCGCAACGCTTCGGCGACGGCCTCAAGATAAACCTCGGTCTTGCCCGACCCGGTGACGCCTTTCAGCAAGGTCGTGCCATAATCACCCGTTCGCAGGCCAGATTGCAGGGTTTCCACTGCAGAGGCCTGATCATCGGTCAACGCCTTGCCCGGCAGATCCGGATCCAGACGTGGATAGGGCAGATCGCGCGGGCTGTCTTCTTCGCGAACCGCACCGAGTTTGACCAACCCCTTCACGACTGAAGAGGTCACACCCGCCTGTTCGGCCAGTTCCTTCAGCGTAAAGGCCAACCCGCCGTAGTCGCGCAGCACCTCCAACACACGGGTCCGCGCGTCGGTCACCCTGTCAGGGTCCCTGTCGCCAAGCCGATAGACCTTGCGCATCGAAGGCGGATCGCCCAATCCGGGCGCGCGCGTGGCCAATCGCAACATCGCAGGCATCGGGGTCAGCGTGTAATCGGCGACGCGCCCCAGAAACAGGCGCATCTCTTCGCGCATCGGCGCGACTTCAAGCACCCGGATCACCGAGCGGGCCTTGGCAAGGTCAAAGCCACCCTGCCCCGGCCCCCAGACCACGCCCAAGACCTTGCGCGGGCCCAGCGGCACCTCGACAAAAGCGCCCAGAAAGCACCCGCCCTCGGGCGCCTTATAGTCAAGCGTCCGGTCCAGCGGTTGGGCGGTCAGCACCGCCACCAGCTCACCTTGGTCGAAAAACTCCTGAGTGCTCAATGCATATCCTTGGCAAGGGGTTCCAGCATGGGTCTCTTTGAGGTAAAGCCATCCGCGACCAAGGCCAACCCATCAAAGGACTGCCCGCATGAAATTCTTCGTAGACACAGCCGAGATCGACGCAATCGCCGAACTGAACGATCTGGGCATGGTGGACGGTGTCACCACCAACCCTTCGCTGATCCTGAAGTCAGGCCGCGATATTCTGGAAGTGACCAAGGAAATCTGCGATCTGGTCGACGGACCGGTCTCGGCCGAGGTCGTGGCAACCGAAGCCGACGACATGATCGCCGAAGGTCGCAAGCTGGCCAAGATCGCCCCGAATATCGCTGTCAAAGTCCCGCTGACATGGGCGGGCCTGAAAACCTGCAAAACGCTTAGTGACGAAGGCCAGATGGTCAATGTGACCCTCTGTTTCTCGACCAATCAGGCGATTCTGGCCGCCAAAGCCGGCGCAACTTTCATCTCGCCCTTCATCGGACGTCTGGATGACATCAACCTAGATGGCATGGACCTGATCGCTGATATCCGTCAGGTCTATGACAATTACGGATATGAGACCGAAATCCTCGCAGCCTCGATCCGCACCGTGAACCACGTGACCGACAGCGCCCGCATCGGTGCTGACGTGATCACCGCACCACCCGCCGTGATCAAAAAGCTGGCCGATCATCCGCTGACCGATAAAGGCCTTGAAACCTTCCTGTCCGATTGGGCCAAAACGGGTCAGAAAATCCTCTGATTCTGCGCGAACCCGCGCGGCGCCCCTGGCGCCGCGCTCGGCCCAGCTGCTTTGAATCTGATCTCGGATCAGATCTCTGCAGACCGGAGTTTTCCCGACCACATTCCCCGCGAAATTCAAATTGACGCTCATTTTTCCCGAGGCAGATCCGGCAAGCCGTGCTATAAGGCCGAAAAATAAAAAAGACCGGACAGGACATGAGCAGCAACACCATACTCAAGGACACCTTGCGCGAGGCGATTCTGGCCGAACCAGATGCCATTCTGGATGACAAGGACCTGATGCAGGCCCTCGTCACCGCAAATGAGCAGGCGCGCGGGAATAACGTCATCGACCTGCGCGGCATAGCCATGCAACGGCTCGAGGCCCGGCTGGACCGGCTGGAGGATACGCACCGCTCGGTCATTGCGGCAGCCTATGAAAATCTGGCAGGCACAAATCAGGTTCATCGGGCCATTCTTCGGCTACTTGAACCGGTCGGATTTGAGGAATTCCTGCAAATACTTGGTGCAGATGTGGCTGACATACTGCGTGTCGAACGCATTACGCTGGTTCTTGAAACGACGGCAGTCCAGAAAGACCCGGCAATCTCAAGACTGGCAGGCGTGCTGGCCATCGTCGAACCCGGTTTCGTCGACAACTATCTGACCTTTGACCACAGCGGCCCAGCACGCGAGGTCGTCTTGCGTGAAATCATCCATCCCGCGCACAGGATATTCGGCAGTGATGCGGATCACCTGCGCTCCGAAGCTTGTCTGAGGCTGGATTTGGGCGAAGGCCGCCTGCCTGGCATGATCATCATGAGCGCAAAAGACCCCAGGCACTTTACGCCAAAGCTGGGCACGGATCTTCTGACTTTCTTTGCTGGTGTCTTCGAACGGTCGATGCGCCATTGGCTGTCGTGAGCCTTATTTCTCCGGCTTGTCGTGACGCACTGCAAAACTGGCTTGATGGCCTGGGGGCCTTGTCAGGCCGGTCCGAAAACACGCTGACCGCCTATCGGGGGGATGTGTCCGAATTTCTGTCCTTCATGACACTGCACCATAGCGAAAGCCAGGGGATGGCGGCGATTGCACGGATTACGATCTCGGACATGCGGGCATGGATGGCCGATCAGCGCGCATCCGGCGTTGGCTCGCGCTCGCTTGCGCGCAAACTCTCCGCCGTAAAAACCTTCTACCGTTGGCTTTCGGAGCGTGAAGGGTTTGAGCCGACCGCAGTTCTGTCGACCCGCGCCCCCAAATTTACCCAAAAACTCCCTCGACCCATGGCCGAGGATGCCGCACGTGCGATGATTGAAACGGTCGAGATGCAATCAGCCAGCGACTGGGTTTCTGCCCGCGACGTTGCGGTCGTTACTCTTTTATATGGCTGCGGCTTGCGTATTTCCGAGGCTCTCTCACTGACCGGAGCGGATACCCCTTTGCCCAACTCGCTGCGGATCACCGGCAAGGGCAACAAAGAAAGGATCGTTCCGGTCCTGCCAGTCGCGCAAACAGCTGTAGATCAATATGTAAAGCTGTGCCCCCACCCCCAATCCAGGGAGAAGGCACTGTTTCGCGGGGTTCGCGGAGGCCCCCTGAACCCCCGAGCCATTCAGGGGGTGATGGCCAAAGCGCGCCAGCAGCTTGGGCTGCCCTCCACTGTAACACCCCATGCCATGCGCCACAGTTTCGCGACTCACCTGCTGTCTGCGGGCGGTGATCTACGCACCATTCAGGAATTGCTGGGCCACGCATCGCTGTCCACCACCCAAGCATATACTGCGGTCGACACGGCGCGCCTGATGGAAGTTTACAACCGCACCCACCCAAAAGCCTAAGCAAACACTATCCAAATTGACCGGGCTTTTGGTTTGCATCTGGCCCGCGCATCATTCAAGAGACACCATGACACACAGATTCAAAGCTCTTTCCGTACATCTATTCACCGCGACCGGCGCCGTATTTGCAATGCTCGCCATGCTGGCCGCCGTCGAAGAGAAGTGGAGCCTGATGTATCTGTGGCTGGTCGTCTCGTTTGTTGTGGACGGTATCGACGGCCCCTTGGCGCGGCACTATCACGTCAAAAAGAACGCCCCGGAATTTGACGGCGTGCTTCTGGATCTGATCATTGATTACCTGACCTATGTGTTCATCCCGGCCTTTGCCCTGTTCAAATCGGGCTTGATGGACGGCTGGACCGGCTGGTTCGCCATCATTGTCATCACCTTTGCCAGCGCCATGTATTTCGCCGACACGCGGATGAAAACGAAGGACAATTCCTTTTCCGGCTTTCCGGGCTGCTGGAATATGTTCGTCATCGTGATCTTCGCGCTCGAGCCCAATTTCTGGGCTATCCTGCTGCTGGTGATGCTGCTTTCGCTGGCAATGTTCCTGCCATTGAAGTTCATCCACCCGGTGCGCACGGAACGTTGGCGCAATGTGTCATTGCCGATGGCCTTTGCCTGGACCTTCTTCGCCGGATGGGCGGCCTGGGTCGATTTCCATCCCGAAAGCTGGGCCCATTGGGGTCTGGTGATCACCAGCTTGTATCTGGTGTTCGCGGGAATTGCCCAGCAGGTGATCCCGCCGCGCAAAGCTTAAGGTCACAGGACCTCCTGCACCTCGAACTCGGTTCCGTTATGGGCGAACACATCACCCTGTTGCAGGCCTGCCATCGCCAGGTAAATCGGGCTTTGGGTTGAGATGCCCATATAGGTTTTGCCGTCCACTTCGAACCGCGTGGTCGAGACGCAGACCACAAAGCGCCGGTTGTTGAACTTGACCACCGCACCCGGTTGCACCCTGTCGGTCAGACCAAAATCCGTATTCTCGATCACATCGATCTTGGCATGATGCGCATGAACCGGCGCATCGAAGGCTGCTGCCAGATCGGCATTCTCGCGCGAGGCTGCGATATCGTCCTTGTCATGCCCTTCCCGGTCATCAAGCTGCGAATCTTTCAGGAAAGCGTCGTAATGCGCCTGCGCGGTCGCAAGCTCTTGCTCCTCAAGCGACATAAGGCGGTCGATGATGGCCTTTTTACGAGCTGCCAGGTCTGGTTGATCGGTCATACCATGCGATCCTTTGAAATCTCTATTTGAAACAAATTGGGCATCAACCAGCGGGATTGCAACAGAATTCCGCTTTCTAGATCAGCAGACCGGCGGCGCGTTCATGGCGCAGCAGGGCGACCTTGGTCTCAATCCCACCATCACCTGAAAACCCGCCCAGCCCGTTTGCAGCCAGCACCCGATGGCATGGAATTATCACCGGAATAGGATTGGCGCCACAGGCCTGCCCCACCGGTTGCGGGGGCTGACCGAGTTCCTTCGCGAGATCACCATAAGTTCTGATTTCGCCCAGCGGAATGGCAAACATCAGGTCGCAAACCTGACGCAGGAATTCCGACCCCTCGATACGGTAAGGCAGATCGAACCTGTCCAACCGCCCCTGATCATAGGCGCGCAGCTGCGCGGCGGCCTCCTGCAACAGGGGCGTGACTTCGCCCTGATTGCCGCCATTCCAGATCAGGCGCGTCACCGCGCCATCTGTTTCTTCAACACCCAAAGTCCCGAAACGGGTCTCAACCGCAATCATTCCCATGCGAACAGGCTGACAGAAACCGCGCGCATCACAACCCGAATTCTGCGAATCCGGATCTTCATCTGGCCAAAAATACCTCGGAGCGCGAGGCAGAGCCTCGCAAAAGACTCCGCCTCAGCCGCAGAACACTGATTAGCTCAGCGCGTCGTTACAGCGCCCGCACACGCCGTCATGTGCATGGCGCCCCACATCAGGCAGGATTTTCCAGCAGCGCTGACATTTCTCGCCCTCAGCCTTTTCGAACACCACGGCCACGCCCTCGATTTCCGGCAGGCGGAACGCCTCGGCCGGGGCCGGATCTCCGGTGACGGTCAAACCGGACGTGATGCACATGTCATCGACGTCAAACGTTGCCAGAAGATCGCGGGTTTCACCATCTTCGACATGCACGATCGGTGCGGCCTCAAGGCTGGAACCGATGACCTTATCCTGTCTCTGAACTTCGAGCGCGGCAGTCACAGCGCGGCGGACCCGGCGGATCTTGGCCATGCCAGCCTCAAGCTCGGTATTGCGCCAGTCGGCGGGCGTATCCGGGAAGTCCACCAGATGGACCGAGCTGTCGTCACCCGGGAAACGCTCCAGCCAGACCTCTTCCATAGTGAAGACCAGAACTGGGGCCAGCCATGTGGTCAGACGGTGGAACAGTATATCCAGCACGGTGCGCGCGGCACGACGGCGCAGATTGTCGCCGTCGCAATACAGCGCATCCTTGCGGACGTCGAAATAGAAGGACGACAGATCAACGGTTGCAAAGGTGAACACCGCACTGAACACGCCCTGGAAGTCGAAAGACGCATATCCTTTTCGCACCTGTTCATCCAAATCGGCCAGACGGCTGAGCACCCAGCGTTCCAGGCGCGGCATATCCGCAGGGTCCACCCGGTCGGCCTCAGAAAAATCAGCCAGCGAGCCCAGCATGAACCGCATGGTGTTGCGCAACCGACGATAGCTGTCGGCGGTGCCCTTCAGGATTTCAGGTCCGATCCGCTGGTCAGCGGTGTAATCGGTCTGAGCCACCCACAGGCGCAGGATATCGGCACCGTATTGCTTGATGACCTCTTCGGGCACGATCGTGTTTCCCAGCGATTTGGACATCTTGTTGCCCTTGGCATCGAGCGTAAAGCCATGGGTCACCACGTTGCGATAGGGCGCGCGGCCCTTGGTGCCGCAGGCCTGCAGCATGGACGAATGGAACCACCCACGATGCTGGTCGGTGCCTTCCATATATACATCGGCGATGCCGTCCTCGGTGCCGTCCTCACGGTCGCGCAGCACAAAGGCATGGGTCGAGCCCGAATCGAACCAAACATCCAGAACGTCGAACACCTGATCCCAGTCATCCGGGTTATAGTCATTACCCAGGAAGCGCTCTTTCGCGCCGTCAAGATACCAGCAATCGGCCCCGTCCTGTTCAAACGCTTCTTTGACGCGCGCATTCACGCCAGGGTCGCGCAGCAGAAAATCGGGATCGGTCGGCAAAGCGCCCTTCTTGGTAAAGCAGGTCAACGGTACGCCCCAGGCACGCTGGCGCGACAGAACCCAGTCTGGCCGGGCCTCGATCATCGAATACAGACGATTGCGGCCGGTCTGCGGGGTCCATTTCACCAGCTCGTCGATCGAACGCAGGGCGCGTTCGCGGATGCTATCGCCCATTTCGCCCATGCCGTCGTCCAGTTTGCGATCGACCGAGGCAAACCATTGCGGCGTGTTGCGATAAATGATCGGAGCCTTCGAGCGCCAGGAATGCGGATAGCTGTGCTTGATCTTTCCGCGCGCCAGCAACCCGCCAACCTCAACCAGCTTATCGATCACGGACTTGTTGGCATCACCCTCACCGCCCTTGCGGGACAGGATGTATTTGCCGCCAAAGAACGGCAGATCAGCGCGGAACGAACCATCGTCCATCACGTTATAGGTGATGACCTGCTCCAGCATGCCAAGATCACGGTAGAGCTCAAATTCCTCCATCCCGTGCGACGGCGCGCAGTGAACAAACCCCGTTCCTTCTGTGTCGGTCACGAACTCAGCCGCGCGGAAGTCGCGGATGTCATCCCATTCGCCATTACCGCCCTCGGCCCCGGCCAGCGGGTGGGCCAGTTGGACAGATGACAGCTCATCTGCTGTGACATCACGGACGCGGGTCCACTGGTCGTCATTCAGCCGGGCGCGGCCCAGCACGTCAGCGGCCAGATTGTCCGCCAGCAGGAACTTGTCGCCAACAGCAGCCCAGCATTCCTCTGGCGCATCAGTGACTTCGTACAGCCCGTAGGAGATGTCCTTGCCATAGACCACAGCCTTGTTCGAGGGCATGGTCCAAGGTGTCGTCGTCCAGATCACAACAAACGCGTCATCCAGATTGCCCGCATTTACAACCTTGAACTTCACCCAGATGGTGAAGCTTTCCTTGTCGTGATACTCGACCTCGGCTTCGGCCAGTGCGGTTTTTTCAACCGGCGACCACATGACTGGCTTGGACCCCTGATAGAGCGTTCCGTTCATCAGGAACTTCATGAATTCATCCGCGATCACAGCCTCGGCGTGATAGTCCATGGTGATGTAGGGATCGGCCCAGTTGCCGGTGATGCCCAGACGCTTGAACTCTTCACGCTGGATGTCGATCCAGCCCTCGGCGAACTTGCGGCATTCCTGACGGAAGTCGACAACGTTCACCTCGTCCTTGTTCTTGCCCTTCTTGCGATACTGTTCCTCGATCTTCCATTCGATCGGCAGACCGTGACAATCCCATCCTGGCACATAGCGCGCGTCGTGGCCCATCATCTGATGGCTGCGCACGATCATGTCTTTGATCGTCTTGTTCAGCGCGTGACCAATATGAAGGTGACCGTTCGCATACGGAGGGCCATCGTGCAGGGTAAAGGGCGTGCGGCCCTGTTTTTCACGCAGGCGGTCATAGACACCGATCTCTTCCCAGCGTTCCAGCCATGCGGGTTCGCGCTTGGGCAGGCCTGCGCGCATGGGGAAATCGGTTTTCGGCAGGTTCAGCGTGTCTTTGTAATCAGGTGTTTGGGTCGTGTCGGCGCACATTGGGGGCGTCCTTTGGATGATCTGGTCGTATTGGGATCGAAGAGGTCGGTGCGAGTTCTCAAACACCTTTGCCCGGCGTCTCAGTGGTTAGAGCGCCGGGGAAATAATTCGAATAATGATGGCCAGACGGGCATACATGGCCGCGCTTATAGGACGCTCACAGCTAATGGTCCAGAGGTTCCGCCTCTTGTGGCGATTGGCGCAGCTTTGCCCAGCGATTCAGCCACGCCAAACCGGCCAGTGCAAGCCCCAGCGCCAGCAGCGAAAAGACCCGGATTAGGCCGCCCAGCCCGGCGATGTCGATCAGAAATACCTTAGCCACGGCCAGTCCGATCACAGCCAGCCCCGCTTTGCGCAACAGGTCGGACCGACGGGCCAAAGATTGATAAAACAGCGCCGCGCCTGCAATCAAAAGGGCCAAGGTATAGGTGTAAAGCTCTGGTTGGCTGACCCCAGCCCCGACATACATGCCACCGGGACCCTGCCAGAAATGACGAATAGAAGCACCCAGCCAATATGCTGCAAGCGCACCCGCAAGACCGAAACAGCCCTGCCGCAACCAAACCGGCATCTGTTCAATGCGCCAGGCTGACATGGCAAGGACCCCGGCAGGAAGAAGGTAGGCTATGGCAAGCGTGTTCATCAGCGCAGGCCCCAACACGGGATCACTGTGCACATAAAGAACGGGATTCGCCTCGGTCAGCGCTTGCGCAAGTCGGAACAGGGCATGGGCGGCAAAGAACGCCGCCAGCCCATAGCGGACATAGTTCAACGGCCCGCCCAAATCGAACCGCCGTATCTGTGCCGCCGCCAACAGCAGCCAGATCACTGCCATCAGGCCCAACCCCCAATGGCTATCCTCCATCCCGCCTTGACCGAACCCTTCCAGCCATCGCAGCAGCAGCAATGACAGCAATATCCCCGCGGTTGCCCAGGCTGCGCTTTCCAGCAGCAAGATTGCAACGGGGCGGTTCAATCCCCGGATCAGGCCCCAGGCGAGAACATATCCAAGGGTGGCGGCGCCATAGACCAACGTCATTTCACCGACCGGCACCGTATTGGCCCAGTACAGGCCCGGGTTCAGGATCAGCCGCACAGTCACCGTGAAGACCCCGGCCCAGATAAACCAACTGAGCTGAGGCAGGTTGAACCGACGATCCAGCGCGGCAGCGGCTACAACGGTCACAACCAACGCAATCGTCAAGGCGCCAGAACTCAGCACGATGACACAGGCAAATGCAAGACAGGACAGCGCGGATAACGTGGCCAGCGCAGGACGTATACGTTGTTCACCATCCATGCGCGCATAGCGTTCGGCAAAGACCACCATCAAGGCACCCAGAGCCATTGCGTGCAGCCCCCAGAAATACGCGCCCAAAACCTCGGCCGGGCGCCAAGCGATCTCAAGAGCGATGGCAAGTATAGGTGCGGTTATTACCGCCCCAGCCGCCCAGACCACGCCATGGCGCCCCTGCTGCATCGACCGCCACGCCGCCGCAACCGAAAGGGCTGCACTCAGTGCCACAAGCAATGTCACGACAAAGGGAAAATCCGCCTCGGGGGTTTCGGCATAGGTCTCAGCAAAACGCTGTGCGACTTTGCCCCGATCCCACCCCTGGAGAAATACGAGCCAGACAAGGCCAACAATCGGGAAAACACTGATGTCCTGAAGTGCCCTCGCCCCGCTTGTCCAAACGATCATCGCAAAGGCCAGACCAGCCAAAAGCGTCAGGCTCAACCAGAACTCACCGGCGGAATCCGGCCAGTGCAGCGCCAGGATGGCCGAGCTGACCGCAACTGCACCAAATGCCAGACGCGTCGGAAACTCGGGCCATGCCTCGCCGCTTTGGCGTCGGGTCATTTCGCTGACCATCGGGCCGGTGTGATCAGGCCAAATTCGCCGGACCGGAATCGCAATAGTGATGAGCGCAAAGGCGGTGATGCAGGTCAGATAGCCCGGCTCTGTCATCGGTTCCGACAGGACCAGCAGCAGACACGAAGAATAACCTCCGACCAGTGTCAGAACCGAAATCCACGCCCATCGGCGGACGGTGTCTATGCCCAGGCCCAGAACCGTTATGGTCAGGAAGTAGCCATATAACCAGTTCGGATCATCCGAAGAGCCACCGACCAAGAATGGGGAGGCAAAGGCACCTGTCAGTCCGACAGCTGCCAATAGCGGACCATGGAACCAGCCCAAAACCAACCCGACAGATGCAACGCCAATCATGGCGACAAGCGCAAATTCAGGGCCGATCAAGCCATATAGTTGCCGCGCCGCCAGAACGCCGCCAAACAGTGTGACCAGCCCCGCGCCTGAGAACACCGAGGGCAAATAGGCGCTCGCGGAGTCCACGCCATCGCCATAGCGCCTGCGAATGACCTCTCCGCTGACAATCAGCGCCGCGCCAAACAGCAATGCGGCAACGACACGTGCCGACGGCGGCAGTAACCCGTTCTCGACGCCGTATTGCACCAAAAAAATTCCCGCCAGTGCCAGCGACAGTGCCGAAACGACATAGAACCAGTTTTCCTGCAGCCATTCCTGCAGCAACGCGAAACGGTCAGAGCTGAAAACCAGTGCTTCTTGAGGAGATTGCGGGGGGATTGGCTGTTCGGTCTCAGGTTGGTCGGCTATCGGCCACACTGGAGGCGCTTTGGCCGGAATAGTCTGCGCCTTGGACTCGGGCTCTGTCGCGAGTTCTGGTTCAGTATTGGTGCCATGTTTCAGTGACAGGATGTCCGCCTCTAACTGGACGACCCGCCGCCGCAACCGAACCTGACTGACAAGCAGCAGCACAATGGTCAAAGGAATAGCCAGCGCAACCAACGCAAGAAGGACCAGAAGGGATTCCAACCTGTTTCTCCTATCAAGTTCTCTGCAGGCTAACCTGATGCATCAGGTAGAAACAGTCCGGAATACCGTCCTGCATACCGCGACACGGCCTGAAATCAAAACAGGTCTATTGAAGGGCGGGAAACCATCAGCCAGACTATGGCCAAAACGGCCAGAAATGCGGGGATCCCACATGCAAACCAAAGCCGGAACAATATGAAATACGAACGCGGCAAAGCAGCATCGCGATCTGCCGCCTCTTGCGCGAAGTTCCGCATCTTTATCTGCATCCAGACGACCGGCAGCCAGAAGACACCGGTCAGGACATACAGCAATAGTGACAGCAGCACCCACCCTTCGACCAGTGACCAGCCCAATCTGAAGGCCAGCAAGCCACCTGAAATTGGCTGCAAAACAACGGCGGTTGTGGTGAACAGCATATCGGCCAGCACCACGATTGCCGCCGTCTGGGCGATGAAACGCGGGTCGCGTGACCGATGGGCTATCAGCATGAAGAATGCGATTCCGGCCCCGGTTCCCAACAAGACGCAGGCCCCGATCACATGAAACCAGCGCAAGATCAGATCCGGGTCCATCATCGGCTTTTCACCATTGGCAGTGCGACCAGAGACAACATGATCGCGGGCATGACCTTAACAAGCGGTCCAAGCGGGTCGAGCCACAAGGCAGGAGCCGTAATTGAGGCCGCCAATAGGTAGAAAACCGCCACACAAAGTTGAGCGATGCAGGCGCGTTCTGCCCATGGTCGCCAAAGGATCGCAAGCCCCAGAAAGATATCGACACATGACCAGAACAGCACGCTGGCCACAGCGGCACCACTGGTCCAGCCTGCGACGGTTAGGACTTGTGTGGCTTGCGGCAGGCTCAGCAATCCGAAAACACCTGAGAGAACCCAGAAAAGGCTGAGCACCGCAACCGTCAACGGCATCAGCAACGACATCCGTGCAGCCAACCTGTGTTCGCGGGAACAGGCCATGCTGCGATAAATCTCGGGCATCGAACCCATGGATTCGCCTGTCACCCTGCGAAAAGGGGCCGGGTCGCCAAGAACTCCGGTAGCCATGACCGTCATTGCGTTGCTGCGAAGGGGCGAACGCCACCCCAAGCGCCCAAGTTGATCGGCGCAACCGGCGGCGAACTTAGCAACCACAGCCGGTGCCGTTATCCGAACACGTGCCTTAGAGAACCCCATCCAATGGCGGGTTTCGTCCAGAACCTCGGACAGCGAATGAGCCTGATCCTCGACCAGATCATAGGTACCCTGTGGCAACGTCTCATCAATGGCCGCCGCCACGGCGCTGCACAAATCGGCCATTCCAACACATTGAACCAGCGTCTGCGGATAGGCGATCGGTTGCACAAGCGGAATTGCGGCCAGCATGCGCAACAAGGTCGTTCCACCATAGTCAGTCTGTCCGATCACAAGGCCCGGCCTTAGAATCCACAGCGGCACACCACTGGCCTGCAAGGCGGCATCCCCGGAGGCTTTAGTGCGCATGAATTCCGTGTCTGCCTCTGGGCTGCTTCCGGTTGCAGAAATCTGAACCAAAGCAATCTCGCGCGCGGCGCAGGCCTGCCCGAGGGCGGCAATCGCAGTGTGATGCACCGCCTCAAGATCGTCCTTTGGTCCGTCCTGCAACGCCCCGGCGCAGTTCACGATACAATCAAAACCTGACAGAATTTCCCGCCAATCGTGTGGGTTCGTGAGCTGGCGCAAATCTCCCTGAGCCAAAGACATCCCTGGCAGGATTTTCTCACCCAGGTTTGTATCGCGCACAAGGCCGCATACATTGGCACCTCGATCCGAAAGAGACCGCATCATCGCCGCGCCGATAAACCCATAAGCGCCTAGAACAAGTATATTTTTCCCAGAACCTTGCATCGGGCACCTAACCTGCTGAAGTTGCGCCCCAACCTAGCGGGTCGAGCGGCAGCCGTCTGCGGCACCGGGCAAACTGCGACAATTCCGACCGCTAGGGGTGAAACAGTGAACCGACGAAATAGGCGATTGCGGCAGCGGCCCCACCAATCAGCAGCGTTTCGATCCCTGACCGCCACCACGGAGCCAGCGACCAGCGGCTTTTGAGGGCACCAATGGCAAAGAAAACACCCATCGTCATCCAGGCCGAAGCAGCAAATGCCCGGTCCACCGAAAACAGAAACGGCAAAAGCGGAACCATGCCGGCCACAAGAAAGGCAAAAAACGTCGCCACCGCAGCTTTGCGCGGATGCGGATCGACGCTGCCCAGGCCATATTCTCCCTCGATCATCAGGTCGATCCAGTTGTCATGGTTTTCCGTGATCGCATCGGTGGCTTCGTCCAGCACACGGCCCGACAGTCCTTTCTGGGCTAAAATCTCGCGCACCTCGTTCCGTTCACCATCGGGGTAAAGATGTATATGACGCTCCTCGATCGCGCGAATGCGCCGGATGTTATCCAGTTCAGCCTTGGTGCCCGAGTAATTCCCCGCCGCCATCGAAAACCCGTCAGCCAGCACATTGGCCAGCCCCAGCGCTATGATGATGAACGGTGACAGCCCCGCCCCGGCGACGCCCGCAACGATGGCAAAAGTGGTGACTGATCCATCGATCCCGCCGTAAACCACATCACGCAAAACGCCACGCCCCGGCGGCGCGTTGATACGTGCCGCGATTTCTTGCTGGCTGTGTCCATGGTCTGTCATACGTGCCTCCTGCTTTGTTATGATGCGCGGCTGGCAGGAACGCTTTGTCTCAGGTCAAGTTTTCAAAAACAGCCCCGCCAGCGCACGCTTGATCATCGACCGGGTCGAGGGCTTGTGACGGTCCGAGAACGGTAAAGGACGGCAGACCTCCATCGCGGCCACGCCGACGCGCGCGCTAAGCGCCCCGTTAACCAGGCCTTCGCCAAACCGCCGCGACAGTTTGCTCAGGACAGACCCACCCAGCACCGGTTCAAGCAAGTCGTCGCCCATTGCCACCGCGCCGGTTGCGACCAGATGCACAAAGACCGCCCGGGTCAGGCGCCAGCTGCCCAGAAAACCGGCCCTTCCACCATAGATCTCAGCTATGCGCCGGATCATTCGCAACGAGGCTGCCAAAGCCGTCGCCACATCCGCAAGAGCCAAAGGAACCAGAGCGGTCACCGTCGCGACCTGACGCGCTGCGGCCTCGACTTCTCGACTGGCCGCGGCATCCAGAGGGGCCAGCAGCTCGTCCTCGGCCAGAGCCATCAGATCCGAGGCATCGAAAGGCTCGGCGATACGTTCGGCCAGCCTATCGCGGCCCCATCGAACGTCCTCGCGCCCGTTGTAAAATGCCAACAACCGGTTGGTTACGGCGCGGGCTTGCGTCAGATCCGCCTCTGCCAACGCGGTGTCTGCGGCGCGACGGATTCCATCAACACGCGAAAGCCGCCCGATCGCGGCAAGTTCTCGCAAAGCGATGATCAGGGCAACCAGCAGCAACGCGCCAATCAGGCCAGTTACGACCCATCCCAAAACCGGCGCGCGCAACAGCAAAGCGGTCACAAAATCCCATGCCGCCACCGAGACAACCGCGCCGATGACCGCCGCCGCCAGTCCCCAGAACCAGCGTGACAGGGCCGACGGTTTCCGTGCAGCCAGACGCGCGGCGGCCTGCATCGCCTTCCCCTGTGGTTCGCCCGCATCCGGAACGGGCGGTGCCAAAGCGACATCCGCAACAGGTTCCTCGGGATCAAGATCGATCAGAACTGGACCCTTAGCCATCAGAAGCCCTTTCTCTGTTCCAGACAAATTTGATGTCCGGCAGGTTTTCGTCATTATCGGCCCCGTCACCGCGGGCAATCTCTGCAAATCCGTTGCGCTCGTAGAATCTTCGCGCGCCATGGTTGGCCTGAAAGGCGAACAGGGACAGCTTTTGTCGGCCAGATTTCGCCTGATCCAACAGGCGCTGCCCGATGCCCTGATTGCGCGCTGACGGACGCAGGTAAAGCGAATGGACCTCTGAACCATTCAATGCCAGAAAACCAACTACACCATCCTCGTTTTCAGCAACGGTGATCCAGTCGCGATCAATCATCACGCCGCAAAAGGCGATGGTTTCGGCACAGGAATGCAGCTCTGGCATCCACTCATTTTCACAAGCAAAACCATGCAGGATTTTCCCCGTCGCGCCAGCATCCGTGCTGCGCGCAGGGCGGAGCGTTACGGTCATAGCCGGTCTCCGATCAGGAACTGGGCCGCGCGATCAAGCCGGATATGGGGCGGGCCGTCACCCGATCGCAGAGTCAGGTTCGCAGGCGCAAAACTCATGAACCCATAGTCTTCGCCCAGCCAGCTTTCTGCTCCGCTGCGGGCTGCCCCCAACAAATGAGCCGGGTCTTCGGGCAACTCACCGGGGTAGAAGGCCGCCTGCTTGCCATCAAGCAAAGTGCCCCGCACGCAGGCAAGCGGCACTCCTTCATGGGTTCGCATCTCTTCGGTTGTTGCCCGCAAAGCCGCCAGTGACACAGCCGAGGTCTCGGCCCCGGCAAAACTGGCGCGGTCACGGGCGTCGCGTGTCAACGCCTCCATGATGCTGGTCAGACGTGGATGCTGCAGGTGGTGCAAATGATCGGCCTTGGTGGCGGCAAACAAAATGCGCTCGACCCGTTTGCCCAGAAGATACTGGCTGAGCCACGCGTTGCGCCCCGGACGGAAGGCCGACAGGATATCTCCCATCGCCAGGCGCATATCCTCAACCGCTTTCGGCCCTTTGTGAATCGCACCCAGCGCGTCGACCAGAACAACCTGTCGATCGATCCGGGCAAAATGTTCGCGAAAGAACGGTTTGACCACGCGCAATTTATAGGCTTCGTAGCGCCGCGCCATTTCGCGGTGCAGGCTGTTACGGGTGGCGACCCCTTCGACTGGCAGCGGCGCGAAGGTCAGAACCGGTGATCCCGCCAGATCACCCGGCAACAGGAACCGCCCCGGCGTACAATCGTAAAACCCGGCATCGCGCGCCGTGTTCAGATAGCCCGAGAACGCCTGCGCCAAAGATTGCGCCACCGGCTCATCATGTTTTGCCTCTGGCGCGACCGCTTTGGCCTGCGCCAGAAACTCTTGTGCCTCGGCCCGCTCTGTGATGCGGTTCAGCGTTTCGGTTGACCAGTCGTCATATGATTTGTCCAGCAGGGCCAAGTCCAGCAACCATTCGCCCGGATAATCTACAATATCCAGATGCACGGTTCGCGGCCCCTTCAGGCCAGACAGCAGACCGGCAGGGCGAACCTTGAACGACAGGCGCAACTCGGACACGGCGCGGGTGCTTTCGGGCCAATGCGGGTTTGGCCCGGTCAGCGCAGCAAGATGGTTTTCATAGTCGAACCGGGGCACGGTATCATCCGGCTGCGGCTGAAGGTAAGCTGCGTTGATCCGTCCCTCATGCTGCGCAACAAGGCCCGGCATTCGCCCACGGTCCAGCAGATTTGCAACAAGCGAGGTGATGAACACCGTTTTGCCCGAACGCGCCAACCCGGTGACACCAAGGCGGATGACCGGCTCGAACAGAGCTTCGGAAACGCTGTCGCCCACGGATTCCATGCCGCGCACAAGACTGTCTGCCATAGATGAGATGACCAAGCCGTCGCCCCGCTTTTATCGTTTCGCTCAAGATAGGTAGCCACCGTCCGACATGCCAGCGCTTTCCGGCCCCTTGCCCGCCGCCGCGCAGCACGGTACCAGCAGCCCATGCCCAGATACGCGTTGAAAGTCGAATATCACGGAAAGCCGTTTGCCGGGTGGCAAAGGCAGAAAGATCAGCCCTCGGTTCAGGGGGCGATCGAAGAGGCATTGTCGCGGATACAACCCGGGGACCACACGATCGCTGCGGCGGGTCGCACCGATGCCGGTGTCCACGCGCTAGGACAGGTCGCCCATTGCGACCTGATCAAGGAATGGGACCCTTTCCGACTGTCCGAAGCGTTGAACTATCACCTCAAGCCGCAACCAGTGGCCATCGTGAAAGCCGCACGGGTGGACGATGACTGGCATGCACGGTTCTCGGCGCTTGAACGGCAATATCTGTTTCGCATCCTGATGCGCCGCGCGCCTGCAACCCATGACGCGGGGCAGGTTTGGCAAGTCAGTCACCCGTTGGATATTGATGCGATGCAGGCCGCGGCGGACATGCTGATCGGACGGCATGATTTCACCACGTTCCGGTCCACGATCTGTCAGGCGGCCAGCCCGGTCAAGACGCTGGATGAGTTGCGGGTGGAACAGGTGCAGGGCTTTTCAGGCCCCGAGGTTCATTTCCACGTCCGGGCACGGTCGTTCCTGCACAATCAGGTGCGCAGCTTTGTCGGCACGCTGGAACGTGTCGGCGCCGGGTCCTGGACGCCCGAAGATGTGCGCGAAGCGCTGCACGCTGAGAATCGCGCCGCCTGCGGGCCGGTTTGCCCGCCACAGGGGCTGTATCTTGCGCGGGTCGGCTATCCGAACCCGGTGTTCGACTAAAGCGCGCGCAGTAAAAGGCCACCAGCTATCACCGCAATCAGCAACCCGGCGACCAGTTCGATGGTTGGGGCCAGCACCTGTGCAAACCGCGTCGCTGAGGCCGAGGCCAGCATCCCCCCGCGCAGACCGAATGAGGTCCACCCGACCAGAGTGGTGACAGTCGCAGTGCCCAGCGCCATGCAGAACGCCCCGGCGATGCCAACGATGGCGATGCCCATCTGCCAGGTCAGGATCAACACAAACAGCGCCCCGGTACAGGGGCGTGCGGCGATTCCAGCGATCAGCAACGCCGCCTCGCGCAGGCTACCGACCTGCGCCACCTCATCCGCGGACGGACCATGCCGGTGGCCGCAATCCGAACAGGTTTCGTGGTCGTGGTGATGATGATTTGCACCGTGATCCCGGCTGCGTTTGGCAAAGCTGCGCAAGGCGCGAAACACTAGCCAAAGCCCGATCGCAGTGATCGCCCCATAGCTGACTGGGGCCATGATTTGCTCCGTTGTGTCGACCAGTCTTTCCCGAGACATCTGGAACACCAGCACACCGGCATAGACCAGAACAATCGCGGTTACGGCCTGTCCAAGGCTGGACAACACACTGATCGCTGAAAGCCGCCAGAACGCCACACGCCGGCCAAGCCCATAGCCACCGATCAGGACTTTGCCATGCCCAGGACCGATGGCGTGGAAGAACCCGTAAGCGAAGCACACCGTCAACAAAGTCATGACCGCCTGAGGTTGTTCGGCGCGGGCAGCGCGCAGAGACCGCGCAATCTGGTTCTGAAATGCACGCTGTTCACCGGCAGCCCATGCCGCAAGTTGGTCAAACCCGCCGCTGAACCAGAACCAGAGCAGAACTCCGACCGCCAGAACAAACGGGACAATCAGGTATTTGGACATGAAATTCGGATCTCGGTTGCAAAGTTTTCGCCCACCATCGGGATGTCATTTTCCTCAAGGTCGTAATTGGCATCCAGCGTCAGCAGAAACGCCTGCATTTGGGCAAGCTGTCCGTCGACATCCGGCTCGACGCGGTCAATCTGGCAGGTCTTACTCCCCGAAACCGTCACCGGGCGCGTCAGGTCATATGCGGTATAATATGTCTCATCAAACGCCTTCGCCGATAAGGCGGTGGCCGGTACAGGCCCACCTTCGACACTGCGCAGATGCGAGGTCACGATGCGCCCGTCCTCCATCAATGCTTTCGGCTCCAGTGGGCCAGAAAGCGGCAATACCTCAGACTCGGACCAGACGACCAGATCACCGTTATAGCCTTGATCCCACTGTGCATCGAACCCGGACAGATGATCCTGTTCACTTTTGCTGAGGATACCGTCGCCATCCTGATCCAGCTTCATGTCCTCGAGGACAAGCAAAGAGTAAAACTCGTCATAGGCCCAGGTCACACGGACATGGGTCAGCTGCCCCGAAGCGTCCACGACGAATTCCAGCCCCGTGTCGATAAAGACATGCGGGTGCGTCATCGCCGGGATCGGCAAACAGCAGGTCACTAGGGTCACAAGCCAGCGCATGGGCGAAAGATAGGGTGTCGGCCTGCGCCCGGCAATCCCATTTGGGCCGGGCGCGCAGAAGCTGGCCGATGGCTCAGGCAGGTGGGAACAACACAAGGGTCTGCAGGGCTGTTCCAACCGGCCCTTGGGTGTCATACAAAACCGATTGCGACATGCCGATACCCGAGGGTTGCCAATGGCAGACAGACTCGGAGGCCAGCCAATCCGAGACCGGCTCGCGGTGCACTTGAACCGTCAGATCGGTATTCATGAACCCCATCTCGGTTGTGGGGGCATTCCACGAAATGCCATTGCCGCAATCAGCCAGTGGACACAGCGCCTGAATCGGAGATTGCACCTCGTCCCCAAGCAGCGGAGGCGTGCGCATCCAGATCGTTTTGGGACCGACGCCCTGATTTCCACCCTTGGGATAGAGGACATCGGAATAGGTCGCGAACCCAGGAAGATCGTGCCGAATTTCGCCGATGGGAAATGGGCCGTCCACCGAGTCCGCCAGTTGCGGAGATGAGAGAGCGACATTGGGAACCGGGCCAAGGTCGCGGCGGGCAAGGTGCATAGTTGTGGCTACGGCACATAAAGTGTTGTCCAGATCGTGCACAGTAACCCGAGTGGTCGCCAGCGTTCTGGTGTGCCGCGTCGTCTCGGCCGCAACCCGCAACCCGGACAGGGGCAGCGGGCGCAGCAGATCGACCGTCAGCCGGGTCAGCATCTTGTCCGGACCAATTTCAGATTCCGCCGCGCGCACGATCAGACCGCTGACCGGACCAGCATGGCAATGTTCGGCAGACCACGGACCCCGCGCCGGGTCATTGCCGACAAAAACCCCATCCGCGCGAAGTCTGAAATAAGGCAACCTGGACATGTCAGATTTCAAGACCACTTGGGACCTCAGACCTTTTCCTGTGTATGCTTTTTCAGCTCGGTCCGTGCGACCTGACGACGATGCACCGCGTCCGGCCCATCGGCCAGCCGCAGGGTCCGTACATGCGTCCATGCGGTCGCCAGCGGCGTGTCCTGACTTACCCCTTGCCCGCCATACATCTGAACCGCCTCATCAATCACCTTCAATGCGACCCGAGGTGCCACGACCTTGATCTGGCTGATCCACGGGGCCGCCGCGCGCGCATCGCCCTGATCCATGTACCAAGCAGCCTTGAGGCAAAGTAGCCGGGCCATTTCGATCTCCATCCGGCATTCGGCTATGATATCGAAATTCGCCCCAAGCTGCGCCAGCTTCTTGCCAAATGCTTCGCGTTGCAGCGACCGTTTGCACATCTGCTCCAGGGCCATCTCTGCTTGCCCAATAGCGCGCATACAGTGGTGAATACGTCCCGGCCCCAATCGACCCTGAGCGATCTCGAA
Organism: Ruegeria sp. CDSB022; assembly: GCF_059611145.1. Classification (NCBI taxonomy): domain Bacteria; kingdom Pseudomonadati; phylum Pseudomonadota; class Alphaproteobacteria; order Rhodobacterales; family Roseobacteraceae; genus Ruegeria; species Ruegeria sp. CDSB022. The sequence continues at coordinate 37,681 of NZ_JBXWOZ010000020.1, forward strand.
CCCACGCCCTTCGCCCAGCAGGATATTCTCGGCAGGCACCCGGACATTGGTAAAGCGAATATGCATATGCCCGTGCGGCGCATCATCATGGCCGTAGACTTCCATCGGGCGCAGCACTTCGATCCCCGGCGTTCCCGCTGGCACCACGATCATCGACTGCCGTTTGTGAACAGGCAGGTCATCACCGCCAGTCCGGACCATGACGATATAGACCTTGCACCGCGGATCACCGGCGCCTGAGGCCCACCATTTCTCGCCATTCAGAACGTAGGATTCGCCGTCCGGCACACAGGACATCGAAACATTGGTGGCATCGGAAGAGGCGACATCCGGTTCGGTCATCAGATAGGCCGAACGGATTTGCCCATCGAGCAGCGGCTTGAGCCACTCTTGCTTCATCTTTTCGGACCCGTACCGCTCGAATACTTCCATGTTGCCCGTATCTGGGGCCGAACAGTTGAAGATTTCGGCACCCAGCGGGGTCTTTCCCATTTCTTCAGCAAAAAAGGCGTATTCCACAGTTGTCAAACCCAGCCCTTTTTCACTGTCAGTCAGCCAGAAGTTCCACAATCCCGCCGCCTTGGCCTTGGCTTTCAACCCTTCAAGGATATCCGCCTGCCGGTGGGTATATTGCCAGCGGTCACCTTTGTTGATTTCAGCATGGAACTCTTCTTCCAGCGGCATGACTTCATTTCGGATCATCTCTGTTACGCGGGTCAGCAGTTCGCGGTTTTCCTCGCGCAGGCCGAATGACATGTTCATGAGTTTTCTCCTCCGCCCCGACACGCGGGCATTACCTTTGGGCCGAGAATGACTTAGCCACCGTCATGATGTCCAGTTGGGTGACGAGACGTCACCCACCCCATATGAGATTAAACGGGTGCAGTAACCGGAGACTGGCGACCGTAGAGCCGTCAATAACCTGCGTCGCGCGCGGGTGTAGCAACCCAATTAGGGTGTGAAAATCCAGTTACCATTGGCATCCTGGCACCTGCGGGTTCTGATCTCACGGGTCTGCTCGGAACTCGGAGGTCGGATAAAATGCTGCAGATGCACGCAATTATCGCGGACCTCGCGCACACGGACGGTGCCCTTGGCCCCGGTCTTGGTGCTGATCCATTCACTTTCGGCACCAACCTGCGGCAAACCACTGCCCAGCATGGTGTCTGTGGTTGCACTCAGCAATGTGAAATCATCCGGGCTCAACCCCGACTCTGCGATGATGCGAGACAGCGGTTTCGCGCTGCCGGCAACACCAATGCTCAGTACCAGAACACCTGCAACTAATAGTGATCCCCAAATTCTCATACCGCCTCGCAATTCTGCAACCAATTTACATTCAAGGATATACCCGGGAAGGCACAGGGCCAAGCCCTAGTCTGCAACCTTCAAATTATCCCGAAGAAACCTATTGCAACTCTGACGCTAGGCCATGCCGAGCGTCCCTCGCATAGTGCACGAAACACGAACCAGAGGCATTTGATGGCACACCCGACTTATTATGCGCCCCATGGCGGACACCCCGGACAGGACACCCTGTTAACTGATCGCGCCATGTTCACCGAGGCCTATGCCGTTATACCCAAGGGTACGATGCGCGACATCGTCACCAGCTATCTGCCCTTCTGGGAAGACACCCGCCTGTGGGTTCTGGCACGTCCCCTTAGCGGGTTCGCCGAAACCTTTTCGCAATACATCATGGAGGTCCAGCCCGGTGGCGGTAGCGATACGCCCGAAACGGACCCCGCAGCGCAGGCGGTGTTGTTCGTTGTCGAAGGGGCGGTCACATTGACGCTTGAGGGAAGTATTCACGTTTTGGAAACTGGTGGATATGCCTATATCCCCGCTGGTTCCAAATGGGCGTTGCGCAACCATACGGAGCAGCCAGCGCGGTTTCATTGGGTTCGAAAGGCTTATGAGGCAGTGCCCGGCCTGCCCAAGCCGGACCCGATCATCACCAATGAACAAGAGGTCGCCCCGATCGAAATGCCGGGCACCGAGGGTCGCTGGGCCACAACACGTTTCGCGGATCCGCAAGACCTGCGCCACGATATGCATGTCAACATCGTGACTTTTGAACCCGGTGGCGTGATCCCATTTGCCGAAACGCATGTGATGGAGCACGGGCTGTACGTGCTGGAAGGAAAAGCCGTCTACCGGCTGAATCAGGACTGGGTCGAGGTCGAAGCCGGAGACTTTATGTGGCTGCGGGCCTTTTGCCCTCAGGCCTGTTATGCGGGCGGTCCCGGGCGGTTCCGATATCTGCTATACAAAGATGTGAACCGCCAGATGCCTCTTTCACCAGGCGGGCGCTAGGATAAATTCGGCCTTGGCGGGACTGGGCAAGCGCGGTAATCTGGTGGAATAACAAACGGTTTTAGTTCAGGAGATTGTACGATGGCACTGCGCAATGTAACGCTGGCACTGGCGGCTGCAATCGGCCTGACGGCCCTGGATGTGACCCCTGCAACCGCCAAAGAGACAAATACCGTCAACGTCATGAGCCGCACCTGGGCCATTACCCAGGTTTCGGAAGCTCCGGTCGTATACCGTGCCACACGTGATAACAACAATCTCAACCCATTCGGCCCCCCGCCCCGGCTGCGCACTATTCAGGCCATCGCGGCTATTCAGCAGGCAACCGGGTGCAAGCCGATTGTGGCCAGCATGTACCAGAACATCTCGGGCCAGTTCTTTTCACAGGTCAGCTGTAACTGACCCGGACAGGAAACTGGCATTGAGGTTGATCCAAGCCACTGCCATAGCTTGCGCATGAAACTCGCAATTAACGGATTCGGCCGCATCGGCCGCACGATTTTGCGGCAGCTTCTGGCGATGCCGCTCGGTCACGACATCGAACTGGTGCTGATCAACGATATCGCACCGCTAGAGACCTGCGCCTATCTGTTCAAGTACGACAGCACTTTTGGGCCTTATCCGGGCAAAGTGGAACAGGGAACTGCACAACTGGTTGTCGATGGGCACGCTATTTCTGTTACACACAGCCCCAACCTAAGCCGGGTTGATCTGTCCGGTGTAGATGTCCTGATGGACTGCACCGGCGTTGCCCGGACATCGGATGTTGCCAGTCAGGGCCTGACCGCAGGGGCAAGGAAAGTACTGATTTCCGGCCCATCGCCTGCGACCGAGGCCACAATCGTTCTGGGTGCAAATGAGGATCTGCTGGGCAATGCGCGGATCGTGTCAAATGCCTCTTGCACCACCAACGGGCTGGCTCCGCTGGTCAAGGTTCTGGACGGGATCGCTGGTGTTGCGTCGGGCCATATGACCACCATCCACTGCTACACCAACAGCCAGCCGATGATCGACGCTCCGCGTGGTGATCTGGCACGGTCACGCGCCGGAGCGCTGTCGATGGTCCCGACCACCACCAGCGCTATGCACTTGATAGACGAAGTCCTGCCCCATCTGGCCGGGCGCATCTCGGGCGCGGCGGTCAGGGTGCCTACGGCAAGCGTTTCCGCGGTTGATCTGATTGTGACGCTGAAGCGCGGCCTGAGCGCCTGCGATTTTGAAGCCGCCCTACGCGCAGCCGTTGCAGAGTCTCCCGTTCTGGGTTGGACGGATGAGCCGCTGGTGTCGTCCGATTTGCGGACGCGGCCGGAATCTCTGATCATCGCAGGGCCAGAAACCCGGCAGATCGGCGAAACTCAGGTTCGTGTTTTTGGCTGGTATGACAATGAATGGGGGTTTTCAGCCCGCATGCTGGATGTCGCTCGTATGATGGCCGACACATAGGCGGACCGCGACCTAACGCGATCCGCCGATTTTCATTTGGTTACTTGCCGGGAAGGCTGCCCGACCCGTGCCCCGACATGCCGCCCGAAACTTCTTCGGTTGCCTCATCGGCCAACTCATCCGGCAGGATCAGATTCAGCACGATGGCGATCAGAGCCGCAGGCAGCAGCCCGCTTTTCATCAGGATGCCCAGAGTATCGGGCAAGTGTTGCACCGCACCCGGCTCGAGCTGGAGGCCGAACCCGATTGACAGCGCGATGGCAAAGATCACCATGTTGCGCCGATTCCAATCCACATCGGACAACATCGAAACACCCGCGGCGACAACCATCCCGAACATGACGATGACGCCACCGCCCAGTACTTCGATCGGAACGGTGCGGATGATCGCGCCAACCTTGGGCACCAGGCCGCACAGGATCAGAAACAAGGCGCCGATGGTGACGACATTTCGGCTCATGACGCCGGTCATTGCGATCAGCCCGACATTCTGGCTGAACGACGTGTTGGGTAAGCCGCCGAACACGCCCGCCAGGGCCGAGCCGAAGCCGTCAGCATAGGTTGCACCGGTGATTTCCTTGTCCGTGGCTTCGCGCCCGGCTCCGCCTTTGGTCACACCCGACACATCCCCCACCGTCTCAACTGCCGAAACAAAGGCCATTAGACAGAACCCGATTATGGCGGCGAATGAGAACTCGAACCCATACTTGAAGGGCACAGGCAGGGCGAAAGTTGCAGCGCGGCTCCAGCTTGTTCCGATTGCCTCAAACGTGATCATGCCAACCATCAGGGCATAGACATACCCAACCGCAAGACCAATCAGAACGGCGGAAACCGAAAGCATTCCGCGGGTAAAGAACTTCAGCCCCAGCGTTACCACAACCACGACCAAAGCAGCCGACCAGTTCAGCGCCGAGCCGTATTCAGGCGTTCCAATGGCCGGAACCCCTCCGGCGGCGTATTGAATGCCGACCTTGACCAACGCCAGACCAATCATTGTCACCACAAGACCTGTGACCAGAGGTGGCAAGGCAAAACGGATCTTGCCAATCACCGTGCCCAGCAGGGCATGGAACACCCCACCGATAATGACACCGCCAAATAATGCGGCCAGACCATCGACGCCTTTGCCAGCAACCAGCGGGATCATGATCGGCAGAAACGCAAAGCTGGTGCCCTGAACAATAGGCAAAGCCGCTCCTACCGGGCCAATCGTCACCGTTTGCAGCAAGGTCGCGACGCCGGCAAACAGCATCGACATCTGGATCAGGTACAGCAGTTCGGGAAAATCGGGGGAGTTCGAACCGAACCCGAACCCGGCGGCCCCTGCAACGATGATCGCAGGCGTCACGTTCGAAACGAACATCGCCAGAACATGTTGAATGCCCAGCGGAACTGCCTTGTGCAGCGCCGGGGTATAATTTGGATCCCGAAGCTGTTCGGGTGTCCCTATTGAAGTGTCAGCCATGAGTTACTGTCCTCTCTGTCAGATTCACGGGGGTCTTACCGCTTATGCTGCGGCTTCATTTGGCTACGACACCACCTGAAAAGGGGTATCGAACCAGTATTCTTCCAGGTTGGGCCCATCGCCGATCCGATCAACAACGGCGAACAATCCAGGGCCATGCAATGGTGTCAAAACGCCGTGCCACGTCCCACGATGATAATTCACCGCCTGACCGGGCCGGGTGACAAAGGCACACGGCTCGCCCGGCTGCCCGTCAACATCTGGTGCTACAACGACCAGAAAGGGTTGATGGGTCATGGGAACAAAGGCCTGACTGCCATCAGGATGCCGTTCAACCATATCCAACTGGTACGGCAGGGTTCGGGGGTTGGCGTTGAACAGGCTGATCCCGGCGCGGCCGCCCGCGAAATCAAGGGCCGCCCGGTCATGAAAACGCCCGCACTGGCCCTGGTTGATGATCTTGTCCGGGTCGCCCGATGCCTCGATCACATCTCCGAACGGGGCAAAAGCGTCAGGCGTTAAAGGAACAGTCCGGATCTGTTTCATGAAGGCAGCACATCCCTCAGGCGGAATTCGGCAATACGCTCGACCTGTCGGCAGGCCTCGGCGAATTCGGTTTCCCGGTCCTGATCTATCCGCCGCTGAAACGCCTGCTGGATAGAGGCTTTGTCATGATCACGCACAGCAATAATGAAGGGAAATCCGAACTTGTCGGTATAGCGCCTATTCAGATCGGTGAAGGCATCGCGTTCGGCATCCGTCAACGCATCCAGCCCCGCCGAGGATTGTTCCGCCGTGCTTTCCTGCGTCAGTCGCTTGGCCTGTGCCAGCTTGCCTGCCAGATCCGGGTGCGCGGTCAGCACGCCCAACCGCTCCTCATCCGAGGCCGAACGGAACATGCGCGTCAATGCGTTGTGCAACCCGCCGGCAGTATCGTGAGCCGCGCCGAGTTCCAGCCCATGGGCGCGCTCTGCAATCCACGCCGAATGTTCGAAGATCCCGCCATAAGCGGCTACGAAAGCGTCCCGCGCCATTTCTGACGGCTTTGGACCTGAAACAGGCGGGTGCTGCGCTGCCCAATGCTGGGCGATCTGCAGACGGGTCGCGAACCAGACATCCGCGTGCCCACGCGCATAATCCAGAAACCGTTTCAGCGCCATGACCCGACCTGGACGACCGATCAGGCGGCAATGCAGACCAATCGACAACATCTTGGGCGCACCGGCTTCACCCTCGGAATAAAGCGCGTCGAAACTGTCTTTGAGATAGGAATAGAACTGATCGCCCGAATTGAAACCTTGCGGCGTTGCAAAGCGCATATCGTTACAATCGAGCGTATATGGTACGATCAACTGGTCCCGGCCAGAGACCTGCATCCAATAGGGCAGATCATCCGCATAGGTGTCCGCCACATAGGCAAAGCCCCCCTCTTCGGCCACCAGACGCACGGTGTTCTCGGAACACCGGCCGGTATACCAACCATAGGGACGTTCCCCCACGACCTCGGTATGCAGGCGGATGGCCTCTTCTATTTGAGCGCGCTCTTCCGCCTCAGACATATCCTTGTGTTCGACCCATTTCAGGCCGTGACTTGCGATCTCCCAACCTGCGTCTTTCATGGCGGCAACCTGATCGGGCGACCGTGCCAGCGCCGACGCAACACCGTAAACGGTTATGGGCAAGTCCTTCATCAAGCGGTGCAGACGCCAGAACCCTGCCCGCGACCCATATTCATAGATCGATTCCATGTTCCAATGACGCTGGTCTGGCCATTGCGCTGCGCCGACAATCTCGGACAGAAAGGCCTCGGACGCGGCATCACCGTGAAGCACGCAGTTCTCGCCACCCTCTTCGTAGTTCAGCACAATCTGAACGGCCAGATTTGCTCCGCCAGGCCACTGGGCGTTTGGCGGGTTGGCTCCGTATCCGATCATGTCACGGGGATAGCGAGGGGGCTGCATGAATGTTCCGTCTCAGTTGTGTTACACTACCTACGCTTTACCGCAGAATTGGAAGCAGTATTATCAAATCAATCCGAACGCTGTTTCCTTTTCTTTCGGCATTCCCAAAGTCTCGGGTTTCACCCCAGACTGCGTCAAACAATACTCGATTGCAGTTTGCGGTTTTCAACAACCACTCGTTGCGGTGATCGGAATATGAGGAGAAACGCGTGGCAGGATACCTGACAACCCATGTTCTGGACACCGCCAAAGGCTGTCCCGCAGAGGGGCTGAAAATTGCTCTGTACGCGATTACCCAGGACGGACGCCACAAACTGGCTGAGATGCTGACCAATGCAGACGGGCGAACAGACAGCCCAATACTACCGCAAGCAAACTTTGAAACCGGGGAATATGAACTTGTTTTCAGCGCGGGTGACTATCTGCGCGCCTCTGGCCAGGCGGATGACGAACCGCTGTTCCTGGATGAGATTCCAATCAGGTTTGGTATGTCTGAAGCAGACGCCCACTATCATGTGCCGCTCTTGCTTTCGCCATACAGCTACTCCACGTATCGTGGCAGCTAACTGACCGGGCGAACCTCCCACCCGTCGATCGCCCCTGCCGGGCCTCCTCCTGTTGAGCCGGGCGCCGCACCTGTTGGGCGCGGCGCGGATAGTGACGGTTACAGCTCTTCGAGAAAATTTACGCGCGGCCGGGAGCCTTTGCTAACCGTTGATGTCCGAGTTTTGCACAACCTTGCCAATTCGCGCGATCATGAAATCCATGAACAAACGCGCCTTGGGATCCTGGTGACGTCGATGGGTATAGAGACACGCCATCTGAACAGAGACAGGAGGTGTCTCCTTCGCAACCACCACCAGACGTCCTGCCTTGAGATGTTCCGCTGCCTCAAACACAGGTTTCATCGCGATCCCCTGCCCTGACAACGCCCAATCGGTCAAAACATCTCCGTCATCGCATTCAAACCGGCCCGACACGGCATAACGTTTTGGCCCGTCTGGAGTTTCCAGCATCCACTGAAACTCCGCAGCGCCGGGATACCGCAGGTTAAGACACTCGTGCTTGTCGGACACAAGATCGGCTCCGTTTTGCGGCATCCCCCTGCGTTTTACATAGTCCGGTGCGGCACACAGAACCCGCGCGCAATCCGCGATCTTGCGAATACGCAGGGTGCTGTCCTCGGGCTGACCAATGAAAAAGGCCAGATCCAATCCTTCGGTCGTCAGGTCCACTGACCTGTCGGTCAGGCGCAATCGCACATCAATTTCGGGGTATTCCGAGAGAAAATCCGGCACATGTGGGGCTAATAACCTGCGCCCGACGCCCAAAGGCGCGGCTACGAACAGTGACCCGCGGGGGGCTTCGGTCAGGTGAACAACCTGCGCCTCGGCTTCATCTACGGCATCCAGGACCGCAACCGCTCCGGGGTAAAACGCACGTCCCTGCTCGGTCGGGCTGAGGTTACGTGTAGTCCGCTGAAACAGACGCACGCCCAAATGATCCTCAAGCTGCGATATTCGCGCCGAAGTCACCGCCGGTGAAACACGCAAATCCCTCCCGGCAGCAGACATGCTGCCCAGATCATAGACACGAACGAAGGTGCGAATATTGTCGAGATAGGACATCTTATCGTTTTTTTTGATACAGTTTGACAATATACGGGAATACCGAAGAAAAGCCAGTTTGCCTAGGGTGACTATAACCTACTGGAGAGAACTCTCATGTTTGAATTCGCCGTGTTCTGGGATTGGATGGCATTTGCTGTGCGCTGGCTGCACGTAATCACTGCTATCGCCTGGATCGGATCATCCTTTTACTTCATCGCTCTGGACCTTGGCCTGAACCGGGATATCCCCGGCCCCGCCGACGGGGAAGAATGGCAGGTACATGGCGGCGGCTTTTACCATATTCAGAAATACCTCGTCGCACCCGAGCGGATGCCGGATCATCTGACCTGGTTCAAATGGGAAAGCTATGCCACCTGGCTTAGCGGAGCTGCGCTGTTGATGATCGTCTACTGGGTTGGTGGAGAGCTTTATCTGATTGATGCCCAAAAGGCCGATCTGGCGCTGTGGCAGGGCATTCTGATCTCGGCTGCCTCGTTGACTATGGGCTGGCTTATCTACGACTTCCTGTGCAAATCCGGTCTGGGTGAGCGCCCAACATTACTGATGGTGCTGCTGTTTGTCCTGCTGGTGGTGATGGGCTGGGGGTACAACCAGATATTCACCGGGCGCGCGATGATGCTGCATCTGGGCGCATTCACCGCCACGATCATGACAGCGAATGTATTCTTCATCATCATGCCGAACCAGCGCATCGTCGTAGACGACCTTAAGAATGGCCGCACCCCGGACCCGAAATACGGCAAGATCGCCAAGTTGCGTTCGACTCATAACAACTATCTGACCTTGCCTGTGGTTTTCCTGATGCTTTCGAACCACTACCCGCTGGCCTTTGCCACCCAATACAACTGGATCATTGCGGCGCTGGTATTTCTGATGGGTGTCACAATCCGTCACTACTTCAATACACGCCACGCCCGCGCCGGTGATCCGACCTGGACGTGGCTGGTGACCGCTCTGCTATTCATCGCCATCATGTGGCTGTCCACCGCGCCTATGTACAAACCTCTGGAGGAGGCCGAGGCGCAGCCGCTCACCGCTTTTGAGCAGAAATACGCTGAAGCAGACGGGTTCGAACAGGCACATGATGTCGTTCTGGGGCGCTGTTCCATGTGCCATGCGCGCGAACCGGTTTGGGACGGCATCCTGTGGGCGCCAAAGGGCATTCTTCTGGAAACCCAAGGTGACATCGCCCGCAATGCGAAACAGATTTACCTGCAGGCCGGTGTCAGTCACGCCATGCCACCCGCAAATGTCACCTATATGGAACCGGAAGATCGCGCGGCGATCATTCGCTGGTTCCGCAATGCTGGCCTTTGAACTGGCACTGAGCCATCACTTGTTCCGTTAATTTTCTTGGCCAAACGATAAACGCTTCCCCTACACGATTACAGATGTTCTAACTATCCTTAAGGGGCCGCCACATCCGAAAAGGCGCCGAAATTAATTTCTAGTTGGGGCAGCTGGAGCCAATAGATGCAGCGAATAAGACAATGCAGCTTTGTGAGAAATTGTCTGTTCGGAATAGTCGTCGCCACATTGCCCACATCGCTGGCCGCATTGGAAACCGTCCTCACGGCACCGGGCGCTCCGAAAGCGCTGGTTGAACGGATCGAAGATACCGCATCGGTGACAACCGCAGAATCCCGCGGGCTGGACACGCCGCTTGAACTTTTGTCAGCGGCCCTGTCGGACTATACCACCATTGTTCAGATCCTTTATGACGAAGGCTATTTCAGTCCCGTCGTCAGCATTAAACTGGACGGGAAAGAGGCGGCGGAACTCAGTTCACTCAACGTGCCCAATCAGATCAACAAAATCGTGATTGCTGTTAAAACCGGCCCAACCTTCACATTTGGCCAGGCGGTGGTCCGGCCAATCGCGACCGAAACGGTTCTTCCCGAAGACTATGCGTCGGGCAAACTGGCCACCACCGGCGCCATTCAGCAAGCCGCGTCAGCAGGCGTGCAGGGATGGCGTGACGCTGGTCATGCCAAGGCCGAGGTCAGCGGCCAGAAAGTCATTGCCCGCCACGCCCAGGCAAAGCTGGATTCCCGCATTGACCTCGCCCCGGGACCGCGTCTGAGCTTTGGAAAAATGTACATCAAAGGCGACAGCGATGTTCGCCACAGGTCCGTCGAACAAATCGCCGGCTTCCCAACCGGAGAGGTGTATTCCCCCCAGCAGGTGCAAAAGGTCGGAACCCGGCTTCGCCGCACCGGCACGTTTAATATTGTCTCGATCGAAGAGCACGACACTCCCAACCCTGATGGCTCCCTGGATTTCGATGTCTATCTTGAAGACATGCCCAAACGCCGCCTGACCTTCGGTTTGGAAGTGGCCTCGCGCGATGGGATGGAGCTGTCGACGACCTGGACGCATCGCAACGTGTTCCGCCGCGCCCAACGCCTGCGGTTTGAGGCATCGTTGCGCAATATTGGCGGGGCCGAGGATCTGGACGGGCGCATCGGGCTGCGGCTGGATCAGCCCGACCGGCTGGGCCCCGATGACAGTACGTTCTGGAGCGCCCTTCTGGAACGTCGCAACACCGACAATTACAACGTGACGGTGACGTCTATGGCCTATGGTGCAAGACGCACATTTTCAGACCGCCTATACGCCGAGGCATCCGCCGGGTTTCAGTGGTCGGATGCAGATGACGCCTATGGCGACGGGCGTAAGTTCCGCTATTTCATCCTGCCGTTCCGCTCCGAATGGGATGAAAGGGACAGCAAGGTCAGCGCCGCCAATGGCTATTACCTGGATGCCCGTGTGATGCCATTTGTCGGCCTGTCCGACACAGAAACAGGCCTCAGGATGTTTGCGGACGCGCGTGCCTATACCAGTCTGCGGACGCAAGGTCGTCTCGTGCTGGCCGGACGGGTCCAGATTGGGTCGATTGTAGGACCCGCCTTGGACGGGGTCACACCCGATTTCCTGTTCTTTTCGGGCGGTGCGGGCACTGTGCGCGGTCAGCCCTATGAAAGCCTCGGCATTCCTGTTGGCAATGAGGTTGCTGGCGGCAAGTCTTTCCTCGGTCTATCTGGCGAAGTTCGCGGCAAAATCACCGAGACAATATCGCTGGTCGGGTTTTATGATTATGGTGTTGTCGACACGTCCTCTTTTGTCAGCAGCGCTGCAGAGAGCCATTCCGGCGCCGGGCTTGGTATCAGATATGACCTCGGTGGTTTTGGCCCCCTGCGTCTTGATCTCGCCCTTCCCGTTCAGGGCGGCACCGGGGACGGATTGCAGTTTTACATCGGAATTGGTCAGGCATTTTGACACATCGTTTCTCATATCCAGTTTTGGCGGCTGTTCTGCTGTGGGTGCCCTACCCCGTTCTGGCGCAGGACGAAGGCGGCAGTATGCTAGAGCAGTTTCTGCAGGATACCCTGTCCGGTGATGATCAGAACGTAACCGTCAAAGGCTTGCAAGGCGCCCTCAGCGCACGGGCCACAATCGCAGAGATCACGGTATCGGATGATGAGGGCGTCTGGCTGACCATCAAAGATGCCGAACTGGATTGGAACAGACTGGCCCTGATACGTGGGCGGTTCTCGGTCAATGCGCTGACAGCGCAAGAGATCGACGTAGCCCGTGCGCCGGGCACCACAACCAAAGATGCCCCTCCTCCCTCTGCGGAAACCCAGACATTCCAGCTGCCCGAGCTGCCTGTCGCAGTTGAAATCGGCGAAATCCGCGTGGATCAGCTGTCGCTGGGGCAGCCGCTGATTGGGGTAGCCGCCGACTTATCCGTCACCGGCAATCTGTCGCTTGCTGATGGAACGCTGGACACCAATCTCGACGTGGTGCGGCTGGATCGTGCCGGAGATGAGATCACACTGACCGCCGGGTTCGACAACTCGACAAGCGAGATCAATCTGGACCTGAACGTGGCCGAGGCATCCGGCGGGCTTATTTCGACCGCTTTGAACATTCCCGACAGCCCAACGATCGAGCTGACGGCAAAAGGTGCCGGACCGCTGACGGATTTCACCGCCGATATCGGGCTGAGCAGTGACGGGCAGCAGCGTCTGGCCGGGCAGGTTCGGCTTGGTTCGGCCCCTGACGACACTGCGGAAGGCATAGCATTTACCGCCGATCTGAACGGAGACCTGACACCCTTCGTCGGCCCTGCAATCGACCCGTTTTTCGGGACGGACTCGCGGCTGTTCGTGCAGGGCCAGACCCTGCCCGAAGGGGCGCTGGACCTGTCCGATCTTCAGCTTGCAACGCAAGCCCTGAACCTTGAAGGGAAGTTGGCCCTTGCCGAAGGTGGCACATTGCAGTTTGCCGCCTTGCAGGGACGCATTACCCCGCCGCAGGGACAGGCGGTCACGCTTCCGGTTGGCGGTGGTGACAAAACAATCAAGTCCGCGCATATCTCGACCTTGTTTGATCAGAAAAACGGCAATCTCTGGGATCTTAGCCTGACAGCAGATAAGTTCAAATCCCCCCAAGCCGAACTTGAGAGCATGCAAATTATCGCGCAAGGCGTGCTCGATCAGACCCTTGGATTTACAGTAAACGGCGATCTGCAAGCCAGCGTCACGGGCATTGATCTGACCGATCCGAACCAGAATACAGCCGTCGGAGATCGCATCACGCTGGACGGGCAGTTTGAGTATGGTGATGACCAGTCGCTGACATTGTCCGGTTTCGAACTGGTCGGGTCGGATTACACTCTGGCGCTGGACACGCTGATCAGTGGATTGACCAGCGGATTGGCTGTTGATGGCAAGGCTACGCTGGACGCTACCGACCTGTCCCGGTTCTCTGGCCTTGCCCAGTTGGAACTGGCAGGGTCGGCGTCGGCAGAGGTTCAGGGCAAGGGCTCTCCGCTTGAGGGCAGCTTTGATGGCAAAGTGGTTGTTCAGGGCAACAACCTATCGACCGGTCGCGACGATATCGACCCCGTAATCACCGGCCAGACCACCATCGCTCTGGATGCTCGTCGTGGCGCGGATGGAATATCCATACGCGAGTTCAAACTGAACGGTCAGGCCGCGCAGGCACAGGCCAGTGGCGAAGTGACCACGCCTGATGGCAATCTGACAATCGACGGTCAGGCCAGCCTCAACGCGCCCGACCTCTCGGTCTTTTCCGGGCTGGCCCAGCGGCAGCTTGGCGGGTCGCTCAGCGCACAAATGGACGGCAAAGGCACCCTGCAGACGCAAGAGTTTGATGGCACGGCCAGCATTACGACGCAGGATCTGCAGACAGGTATGTCAGAAGTCGATCCTCTGCTTGCAGGCAAAACCGTGATCACCTGGGATGGTGCGAAAACGGGAGACCTTATCGACATACGCAAAGCCACCATCAACGGACGGGCCGTGACAGCACAAGTAAGCGCGTCGATCAATGACCCAACCGGCAATCTAGTTCTTGATGGTCAGGCACAGGTGACTGTCCCTGATCTTTCGCTATTTTCGGATCTCGCGGGCCGGGATCTTGCCGGGTCGGTTACCGCGGATATCAATGGCAACGGAGCTTTGTCCAGCCAAACCTTCGACATAGCCGGCGATGTCGATGCGCAGGACGTCCAGATTGGCATCAGTCTCGTCGACAAACTGATCGAAGGTCGAACGACGCTGCGTGTCGATGCCGAGAACAGTGATCAGGGTCTGAATGTCCAAAACTTCAAACTGCGGGGCACGGCCTTGACCGCAGACGCTTCGGGTCAGGTCAGCAAAGAGACCGGAGGGCTGAGCTATTCGGTAGAGCTGGACGATCTGGCGCGGATTTCCAAGACGTTGTCAGGACCACTGACGCTGGAAGGCAACGCCGCGCCAACAGCTTCGGGCCTTGAAGGAAGAGTCAGCTTGCGTGGGCCGGACAGTTCATACGCGTCGCTGACGGGGTCGGTCGGCTCTGACGGATCGGCAGACTTGGACTTTGACGCCGAGCTAAACAAGGTCGAGCGTTTCGCCCCAGACTTTCCAGGTACAATCACCGCCAATGGGACCGCAAAGCGCAAGGCAGGCGTCTGGACCATCAACTCTTCGGCGCAGGGTCCGGCACAGATCACCGGCGAAATCTCGGGCACGTTCGATGAAACCACAGGAAACGCCGATCTGCAGGCGCAAGGCGGGGTTAATATCGGTATCGCAAACCTGTTCATCACCCCCAACCAAATCGACGGGACTGCGCGGTACGACCTTAGCTTGAATGGCCAACCCTCGCTTGAGGCGCTCAGCGGGTCGATCACGACCTCTGGAACCTCGTTGGCGATACCGGGTGCCGGTCAGACCATTACCGGCATCAGCGGCGCGGTCGAGTTGGCCAACAACCGCGCCAACATCTCCCTAAATGGTGGAACCCGCGCCGGGGGTAATTTCACCGTCGCGGGCCCGATTGACCTGACGCCTCCGTTCAATGCGCAAATTACGACCACGCTCAATCGTCTCGTGCTGACGGATCAGCTTTTGTACGAGACGATCCTGAACGGGCAAATCGCAATGACCGGAGCTTTGGCCGGCAACAGCACAATAGTCGGGCAAATTACATTCGAGGAAACCAATATTAACCTCGCCGCCGCCTCGGGTGCGGTCGGCGCTGCACCCATACCAGAGATCGAACATATCAACGAAAACGCGACCAGCTATCGGACTCGGGAACGTGCCCGTTTGGTAAAACAGGACGATGCCACCCAAAGCGATTCCCGTATTGCGCTGGACATCGCTCTGCTCGCCCCCAAGGCCGTGTTTGTCCGAGGTCGAGGCGTGAATGCCGAACTCGGCGGACAGCTGTACATAGGCGGAACAACAACCTCGATCATTCCTTCGGGCCAGATCGCTCTAATCCGAGGCAATTTCGACATTCTGGGCCGCAGGCTGGCCCTGACAAAAGGGATCGTGACCCTACAAGGCGACTTGACACCCTATATCGAATTTGAATCATCAAACAGCACCTCGGACGGGACCGCTACAATCGAAATCGCCGGGCCGCTGGACGCCCCCGAGGTCAACGTGTTCTCGGATCCGGAACGGCCAGCAGAAGAGGCGCTGGCCATGCTGTTGTTTGGCAACCGTTTCTCTGAGCTGTCGCCCTTTGTCATTGCCCAGATGGCGGCTTCGCTGGCGCAGCTCAGCGGTGCAGGAGGGGATGCGACCAAGGGTCTGAGGGAGTCGACCGGTGTCGACACAGTCGATATCGGAGCAACGTCAAGCGGCGGAATTTTGGGCGCCGGGGCGTATCTGGGTGACAATCTCTATACCGATTTCAACGTGAACACCGAAGGAAATACCGAAGTGAACCTCAATCTGGACGTCACCGATAATATCACAATGCGCGGAACCGTTGACGGGCGGGGGGAAACGGGATTGGGTGTCTTTTTCGAGCGCGACTACTAATCCTGCGCGAAACTCTGCATCTGTGACAACAGTTTCGGGCCAAATCACAGGAAGGCAGGGAATTTCATTAACCCCTTTACTATCAATTTCTTAACATGACAGCGAATGCACAAGTCGCTCTATTCATTTCGTGCGACACGAATTTTCATTGCCGTTCGTTTCGAATTTTTGACGTTTCGTACCAATTTCATTGCCAGATCCGTGCCCATGCAGGAAAAGAAGGCAGCGCCTGGTTTTCGGCGTCTTTATCGAGTGACTTGTTGACCAGTACGACCTGATTATAGAGGGGGAAAAACTCAAAATCGGGGAAAGCAAAAGATCAAAATTCAAATCTTTTCATTACTAAAAATATTGAACTGCCCACCTTCCCATCCACTGCGTATTCTGTACCCAGCAGCGATGGGAAGGTGGATTATCTAAACGAACCGATAAGCCGGATGTTTCCGCCGAACGATGTCAGGTTTGTTGTTGTGAAGCTTTAACTGTTGAGGGCTTTCCGCTGACGCCATCTCGGACAGCCAATCACGCACGGCGCCGTGCCGGCTACGGGCGATCGCGATCTTTTTGCCGCAGCCCAGAACCAGATATCCGACTTCATTCAGGCTTTTAGCAATATCCACACACCGATTAGCAACCCAAAAGGACCGATGCACCTGTAGGCCATAGCATTCTGGCATTTGCGATAGGATGCCTTTGAACGTTGAACGCACCAGCACTTCTTTTTCATCTACACGCAGGGTGACATAGTGCTGCTGAGCCTGAACGAACAAGATATCCTTGGCCAAAAAATTTTGCCCATTGGCGGACACTAAACCATTGGCCACAGGAACACGGGATTCCACTCTGCTATCCGGCTCGTCCTCGGGTTGCGGATCGCCGGCGCGCAGGCGGGCCAGATAAGGTGGAAAAACCCAAACGATTACGATCACTTCAATTCCAACGACGAGAAAGTACTGAGGCAGCAAAAGCGGCGAGTTTTCAAAGCTGAAAGACAGAAACGTACTGAAAACCATTGTCGTTGCGAATTGGGCAAACTTCATCGCCCCATACGCAACGGGAAAACATGTCAGCGGGGTGAAAAACCGTTTGATGCCCAGATATCGGCTGCAGACTGCCTCAAAAAGCAACATCAGAACCACCGAACCCATATACCCCAGCAATCCGAACATCCAATAGATCGATCGCCCCAGCCCGTTTAGCGGTTCAGCAAACAATGACGGCGTCGCACCAAGGAGCAACAGCATCAAAGCGGGCAGAAACATCAGGAAGTTTCTGGACAGGAAAAAACTAAGGACTTCGCTCAGGATCGCATCAACCGACATACCCGGCAATACGACAAACGAAAGCTCAGCCTGTTTCAAATCGTTATACACGTCTTGCGGTTTCATTCAGCCCTTGTTGCTCTGATCGCACTACTACCATCTATTTCGGCTTCGGCGCCTAGGCCCGACTGCCCACAGGTTCGGGCCCTGCGCAATCGGTTCCCCAATTTCGTTTCCAAACCCAATCAAGACCTAACCTCACGACCGCAAAATGGGCGCTTTGGTGGCGTTTTCTTAGGTTTAAAATTGCTGAAACCAGAGAAATATGGCGCAAATGGCGCAAATGGCGCAAAGCTGAGTGGGAAATGCCTATTTTCCCGTTGACGTCGCGGAAACCTATAAGGGCGGCCTCGCAAGGCCGCCCTCAAAAACTCTACTCCGACACTCTTACTCAGCCGCGATTACGCCTTCGATCTTTTCAACGCGAATGGCCGAGAATTTGAACTCAGGGATTTTACCATAAGGGTCGATGGCCGAGTTGGTCAGGATATTCGCTGCCGCCTCAACATAGGCAAAGGGGATGAACACCATGTCCTCTGCAATCGCCCGGTCGGCACGCACCATGATCTCGATCGAGCCGCGACGGGTGGTCAGGCGAATGGTCTCGCCCGGTTCGATTCCCATCAGCTTTAGCTGACGTGGGTTCATCGAACAGTTGGCCTCTGGTTCAACCGCATCCAGCACCGTGGCCCGGCGGGTCATTGACCCTGTGTGCCAATGTTCAAGCTGACGACCCGTGGTGGCGATCATCGGATACTCCTCATCCGGCGCTTCATCCGGCTGGATCACACTGGCAGGAGTGAACTTGGCCCGCCCATCGGCACGAGGGAAGCCATCACCAAACACAATCGCTTGGCCCGGATCGGTCTCAGACAGCGACGGGTAGGTGATTGTTTCGGTCTCCAGCCGCTCCCAGGTGATGTTGTCGAGCGACGCCATGGTCAGCTTCATCTCATCAAACACCTGGCTAACATCGGTGTAATCCCAGTTCAGCCCGATGCGTTGCGCAAGCTCAACGGTGATTTTCCAGTCCTCACGCGCCTCACCCGGAGGTGCCACAGCCGGACGCACACGCTGAACCTGACGGTTGGTGTTCGACACGGTGCCGTTCTTTTCATACAGCGCCGAGGCAGGCAGGATGATGTCGGCGTAGTTCGCCGTTTCGGTCAGGAAGATGTCCTGCACGATCATCAACTCCAGCTTGGCCAGTGCGTCCCGCGCGTGGCCTACATCGGGGTCGGACATGGCTGGGTTTTCACCCTGAATATACATGCCCTTGATATTACCCGCATATGCTTGATCGATGATTTCAGTGACGGTCAGGCCTTTTTCGTTCGAGAAATCCTCAGATCCCCAGACCGAGCTGAACTGTGCCCGAATGCCGTCATCCATAACCGACTGATAATCCGGCAGGAACATCGGGATCAGACCCGCGTCAGACGCGCCCTGCACGTTGTTCTGGCCACGCAGCGGGTGCAGACCCGCGCCGGGTTTACCAACATTGCCGGTCATCAATGCCAGCGAGATCAGGCATCGTGAGTTATCCGTGCCGTGGATGTGCTGACTGACGCCCATACCCCAGAAGATCAGACCAGCCTTGGCCTGCGCGAAGGTACGCGCGACACGACGCAGCTGATCTGGCTCAATGCCACAAATGGGCGCCATTGCCTCGGGCGTGTAGGCGCGCAGATGCTCTTTTTCGGCTTCCCAGTTCTCGGTCCAGCGGTGGATGTACTGGCTGTCGTACAGTTCCTCTTCGACGATCACGTTCATGATCGCGTTCAGCATCGAGACATCGGCACCGGGGCGGAATTGCAGCATCTCATCAGCAAATTTACGCATGCCGACACCACGTGGGTCCATCACGATCAGCTTGCCGCCGCGCTTGGTGAACTGCTTGAAATAGGTCGCCGCAACGGGGTGATTCTCAATCGGGTTGGCCCCGATGATGATAGCCACATCCGCGTTTTCGATCTCGTTAAAGGTTGCGGTCACAGCACCCGAACCGACGTTTTCAATCAGCGCCGCCACCGATGAGGCATGGCACAGACGCGTGCAGTGGTCGACATTGTTGTGCCCAAATCCCTGACGAATGAACTTCTGGAACAGATATGCTTCTTCGTTGGTACACTTGGCCGAGCCAAAGCCCGCGACGTTGCGCGGATCTTCATCACGCAGCGCTTTCAGCTTGGTTGCCGCCAGTTCCATCGCCTCTTCCCAGCTCGCTTCGCGGAAATGGGTCGACAGGTCTGACGGATCGACGTTCAACCCCTTGGCAGGCGCATCCTCGCGCCGGATCAGCGGCTTGGTCAGGCGGTGGGGATGGTGGATATAGTCGAACCCAAACCGGCCTTTAACACACAGGCGGCCTTCATTGGCGGGGCCGTTGATCCCCTCGACATATTTCACCTTGCCGTCTTTGACCTTGAGCGAGACCTTACAGCCCACGCCGCAGAACGGGCAGACACTTTCGGTCTCGGAATCATAGTCCTTGCTGTCTCCAACCTGCTGATCGTCCAGCACCGTGGCTGGCATCAGAGCACCGGTCGGACAGGCCTGAACGCATTCGCCGCAGGCCACACAGGTTGAATCGCCCATCGGGTCGTTCTGATCGAACACCACCTGCGCGGTGTGACCGCGCCCGGCCATCCCGATCACATCATTGACCTGCACATCCCGGCAGGCCCGGACGCAGAGGTTGCAGTTGATGCAAGCATCCAGATTAACCCGCATCGCGATATGGCTGTCATCCAGCAACGGGATTTTCTCGACCTCTTTGGCCGGGAACCGGCTGTCGCTGACATCGTTCAGTTCGGCCATGTCCCAGAAATGGCTGGATTTGTCGTGGGCCACCTCGGGCTGATCGGCGACCAGCAATTCCATGACCATTGCGCGCGATTTCTCGGCACGGTCGCTGTCGGTTTTCACCACCATGCCGTCCGCCGCAGGGCGAATGCACGAAGCGACAAGAGTGCGCTCGCCTTCCACCTCGACCATGCAGGCGCGGCAGTTGCCGTCGGGTTTGTAACCCGGCTGCGGCTTATGACACAGGTGCGGAATGGTGAACCCCTGCCCCTTGGCGGCTTCCCAGATGGTCCAGCCCTCGGGCACGGTGACATCATCGCCGTTCAGGTTGAAGGTGACGGTCTTGGTTGGGCTTGCATCAAGCATGGCTCTGTCTCCCTCAGATTTCGTCAGCGAAGTGTTTCATGACCAGACGGATCGGGTTCGGGGCCGCCTGCCCCAGACCGCAGATCGAGGCATCGCCCATGACCTGGCACAGATCTTCCAGCAGATCCTGATCCCACTTGTCAGCCTGCATCAGCTTGACCGCCTTTTCACAGCCCGCCCGGCAGGGCGTGCACTGGCCACAGCTTTCATCCTCGAAGAAGCGCAACATGTTCAGCGCAGCATCGCGGGCCGTATCCTGATCGGACAGAACCACCACAGCAGCGGAACCGATAAACGTCCCGTGTGGTTGCAAGGTGTCGAAGTCCAGAGGGATATCATCCATCGACGCAGGCAGCAGACCCGAAGACGGCCCACCCGGCTGATACGCCTTGAAAGTCTGACCCTCGGCCATGCCGCCAGCGGCCTCAATCACATCCACAATGGTCGACCCTGCGGGCAGTAGATAGACGCCCGGCTGCGCCACCCGGCCCGAGACCGAATAGCTGCGCAGACCCGTGCGCCCATTCTTTTCCGTGCTGTTGAGGCATTCCGGCCCCTCGCGGCAGATTTTCGACACCCAATAGAGCGTCTCGACATTGTGCACCAAGGTCGGACGGTTAAAGACCCCAACCTGCGCCACAAACGGAGGCCGGTGACGCGGCAAGCCTTTCTTGCCTTCGATCGACTCGATCATCGCGGATTCTTCGCCGCATATATAGGCACCGGCGCCCCGGCGCAGATCGATATATCCCTTTTCAACCAGGCCAGCTTGTTCCAGCTCGGCAATCTCGCGGCGTAGAATTTCCAGCACCGCCGGATATTCATCGCGCATATAGATAAAGCAGGTCTCGGCCTCGACCGCCCATGCGGCTATCAGCATGCCTTCAAGGAAGACATGCGGCGTGCGTTCAAGGTAGTAGCGATCTTTGAACGTGCCAGGCTCGCCTTCATCGCCATTCACGGCCAGATAACGGGTGCCTTCGTTCATGCGAACGAAGCCCCATTTCTTGCCGGACGGGAAGCCAGCTCCACCCAGACCGCGCAAGCCCGAGGACAGGATGTCTTCCTGTACTTTCTCCCAATCACCGCTCTCGCGCAGCTCTTTCAGCTTTGCATAGCCGCCGTTTGCTTCATATGCCGCAAAGGTTTCATAGGCGGGCAGATGGGCGTGGGTATCATCCGCAGCAATCGCCGCCTGCACCTTTTCAGGGGTGGCATGGTCGATATGGTTATGCCCGATCTCCAGCACAGGCGCAGTATCGCAACGACCCATGCAAGGCGCACGCAGGACACGGACGTTGGAAGGATCAAGACCGTCTTCCAACGCCTTTTGCAACTGCTGGGCACCGGCCATTTCGCAGGACAGGGAATCGCAGACGCGGATGGTCAGCGCGGGCGGCGGGGTTTCATCCTCTTTCACCACATCGAAATGGGCATAGAAGGTGGCGGTCTCATATATCTCGGCCTGACCAATCCGCATCTCGACGGCCAGCGCAGCAATATGATCGGCGCTGATATGGCCGTGTTCGTCCTGAATTAGATGCAGAAATTCGATCAAAAGGTCGCGACGGCGGGGACGATCGCCCAGCAGGCGCGTGATCTCGGCCTGTGCCTCATCCGTGAACTGACGGCCTTTGGGTGTGTGCCGCCCCTTGCCTTTACCTGACTTCCAGACGCCCTTTGGCGCGCCTGATGGCTTGGTATCTAATGGTGCCATGATGCCCTCCGATTCAGGCCCCGTGTCTCATCAGACTAGCATATCGTCAAATCGCATATTTCAATCGCACGATAACGACACCTTATCACCGCAAAGACGTCACCACCGCGCGCAACGCTCCAACCGTTGGCAGTTCCGGATCGCGTGTCAGGGTCGCCAGACAGATAGGTTTGCTGACCACCGGATCGACCAAAGGCAGAACCTTTGTTCCCTTCAGATCCCCCAACGCCCGTACTAACACGCGTGGCACCACGGTGGCCGCCAATCCCTCACGCGCCATGACCATTGAGGCAGTGAACCCGCTGGTTTCCGCGACCACATGAGGATGCAGGCCCTGTTCTGCGAAAATCCGGTCTAATATGCGGCGGTTCTGCATCTGCGGTTCAAGCAGGCTGACCGGAAATTCGGCGACCCGCGCCCAGGGAATTGGCCCCGTTTCGTCTGTCATGTGAGACGGGATCAACAGGACATAGGTTTCTTCATACAGCGACTGTACCTGCCGCAAATCGGTGCCGATACTGTCGCCATATGTGATGCCCGCATCCAGACTGCCTTCGTCCAGCCGATGTTGAATGGCCGTAGCCGACATCGTTTCGATCCGAGTGATGATGCGCGGATGCGCCTGCTGTAGACGCTTGATCAACCGGCCCGTAAAGGCGATTGCAGTCGGGATCACGCCCAGTATCAGAGTCCCCGTGATTTCCCCCTTTGCCGCCTGCACCTGCTGTTCCAAGGCCTTGGTGTCGTCCAGAATGCGCCGCGCCCGCTGGACGATCATCTCGCCCTCTTCGGTCAGGCCCTGAAACCGGTTGGCGCGGCGGACGATGGACACGCCCAACCGATCCTCTAGGTTGCGAATACGCATAGAAAACGCAGGCTGGGAAATCCCGCATTCCTCGGCTGCCTTTGCAAAATGCCGGTGCCGCGCCAAAGCGCTGAGCAGTTGCAGGTCGCGGATTTCGATCATGTGGCGGCATCACTCATATCAGGTCGGTGCCGACACTAGCGGAATTCCTTGGGATACGGAAAGCAGGAGTTAAACCCGGCCCCTCCTCGAACCGATCCTTATTACCATTGGTAATGCCAAGTTTGGACCTTAGGGTCAGGACTCATAGCCAATAGATGACGAGAGCTGCGATGGCGATTGCTGAGAGGAAGACCTTCGGGCACCTGT
>NZ_JBXWOZ010000021.1:0-56162 GCF_059611145.1 Ruegeria sp. CDSB022
AGCCGAAGCCGAAGCCGAAGCCGAAGCCGAAGCCGAAGCCGAAGCCGAAGCCGAAGCCGAAGCCGAAGCCGAAGCCGCTCTTACGTCGCCTGATCAGACCGTCGCAGAACCGCCGGTCGAAAAACGCGGCGGCTTTATCCCGGCGCTTATTGGCGGTGCGATTGCTGCGGCGGCCGGGTTCGCTCTGGGTCAAAGCGGCGCGTTCTCCTCGGGTGAGTCCGACGCAATCGCCGCACTTGAGGCGAAGCTGACCGCACAATCCGATCAGATATCAACACTGTCGAAGTCTCTGACCAACGGGTCGGACCTGTCCCAGAAGATTGACGCGCTGACCAGCCAAATCGCGCCAATCACCGCTGATCTGGATGGGGTGAAGTCCAGCATATCCGATCTGACCAACAAGGTTGATCCGCTTGCCAGCCGTTTGGCCGAGTTGGAAAGTGGCGCGCTGACGCAGGGCGCTTCACCTGAAACCGGCGCGGCCATCGAGGCCGAGCTGAAAAAACTCCAAGACTCTTTGGCCGCGCAACGGGCCGAGGTGGAAAAGATGGTGTCCGACGCTCAGACGCTCGAGGCCGAGGCCGCAGCAAAATCACTGGCGGCGACCAATGCAGCCCTTCTGTCACGGGTGCATGAACAGTTGAATACGGGTCAACCTTATGGCGACCTGATTGCAGAACTGAAGGCCGCGGGCGTAACCGTTCCCGAGGCGCTGGCAGCACCGGCAACCGAAGGTGTCGCGACGATTGCAGCACTTCAGGACAGCTTTGCGCCCGCTGCGCGCACGGCGCTGGCCGATGCGCGGGACGCGGACAAGGGCACCGGAATTGTCGCGTTTTTGCAGCGCCAGACAGGTGCACGTTCGGTTACCCCGCAAGAAGGTGACAGCCCCGATGCGGTCCTGTCGCGGGCTCAAGCCGCTTTATCGGGCGGAGATGTCTCTGCTGCCCTGGATGAGCTGAAATCCCTGCCCGATGCAGCCAAAGCTGCATTTGAAGGGTGGGAACAGGCGGCCCAGACGCGGGTTTCTGCTGTGGATTCTGCAAATGCGCTTGCCTCAAGCGCGAACTCGAACTGAGGGGCCTGCTATGCTGTGGTCACTGTTTAAGATCCTTGTTTTTGTTGCGATTGTCGGCTTGTTGGCTCTTGGCGCCGGGTTCCTTATGGAAACCAAAGGCGGGGTGCAGATCACAGCGGGTGGCACGGAATACACGCTTGGTCCGCTTCAATCGGTCATTGCGCTGGGCGTGATGATCATTGCGATCTGGCTGTTCTTCAAGCTGCTGACCCTGCTGATCGCCACGCTGAAATTCCTCAATGGGGATGAAACAGCCCTGTCGCGTTATTTCGACCGCAGCCGGGAACAGCGCGGATATCAGGCATTAACCGATGGGATCATGGCGCTTGCCTCGGGTGAGGGGCGGATCGCGATGAACAAGGCGGCCAAGGCCGAAAAGCTGCTGAACAAACCCGAGCTGACCAACCTGCTGGTGGCCCAGGCCGCCGAGATGAATGGCGATACCCAAAAGGCATCTGAAACCTATAAGAAACTGGTGACGAATAATGCCACGCGTTTTGTGGGGGTGCGCGGTATTATGAAGCAGAAGCTGGCCGAAGGCGATGATGACACCGCCCGGAAGCTGGCCGAAAAGGCATTGGCCATCAAACCACGCCATCAAGAAACGCAAGATATCCTGCTGGGCCTGCAGACCAAGTCGCAGGATTGGGCTGGGGCGCGATCAACGCTGACCGCCAAGCTGAAATCCGGGCATTTGCCCCGCGATGTGTTCAAGCGCCGCGATGCGGTGCTCGCCTTGTCCGAGGCAAAGGGCATTCTGGACGAAAGCTCGACCGTAGAACAGCAGGAACAGGCAATCGAGGCCAACCGCCTTTCCCCTGATTTGGTGCCTGCCGCAGCGATGGCTGCCCGTGCCTATATCGAAAAAGGCAAGCCGCGTGCCGCAACGAAGATTCTGAAAAAGGCATGGGAGGCACAGCCACATCCCGATCTGGCCCATGCCTTTGCCGATATTGCACCGGATGAATCACCGGCCGAGCGCATCAAACGCTTTGCGACGTTGACCAGCATACACTCGCAGAATCCGGAAACCTGTCTGATTCTGGCCGAGTTGAACATCGTCGCCGAAGATTTCCCCGAAGCCCGCCGCGCGCTGGGGGATGTGGTTGAAAAACAGGCTGATGCCCGCGCCTATACGCTGATGGCAGCGATTGAACGCGGCGAAGGGGCCTCGGATGTGGTTGTGCAGGGCTGGCTGGCAAAGGCGCTGAACGCGCCGCGCGGGCCGCAATGGGTCTGCGACAACTGCCATGACATTCAGCCAGAATGGGGTCCGGTCTGTCAGAACTGCCACAGCTTTGACACGCTCAGCTGGCAAACGCCGCAAACGCCAGAGATCGCCTCGGCCACTGGTGTTCACATGCTGCCATTGATTGTTGGCGCGCTTGAGGACAAGGCCGACACCGATATGGATGAGGTCGACGAGGCCGATGAGCCTGAGGTTATCGAGGCAGAGATCGAACCGGTTCGGCCTGATATCGAACCTGCCATCGACGAAAAGACCTAGCGCGCACTTTCCACGTCGAAGGCGTCGTTCCACAGCTTGAACAGCTCGGCCCGTCGGTTCTGATCTCTGGCTACCAATAGGGCCGGCGATAGGGCGATGAACCTTCGGGCGCTGGGCGTTAACCCCGTATCGGCGGTGTCCATCTGGGCGACGAGACCCGAAGTTGCCAGCAGGGTTTGCGCCTGTGGCGACAGGAGAAAATCCAAGAATTCCGTGGCGGCTTGTTTGTTCCGCGCCTGGCGCGGGATCATCAGGGCACGTGACAGGACCAGAGTATAGTCTTCTGGCAGGATCACCCCAATGCCCGGGGCCTTGGCATTGGCCACATAAGACCCCAAAACGTTATAGGCGATCAAAAAGCGCCCATTGGCCACATCGCGGATGATTTCCGCAGAACAGCAAGTGGCCACCGCGTCGATACGTGCAAAACCTTCGATCAAAGAGCCGAAAGTCGTGGCCTCAAGGCTGTCTCCATAGGCAAACAGATAACCCAGACCCGAGGCCGCGATGTCATAGGTTGCCACGCGCCCACGCAGTAGATCCGGCTGGGTTCGCATCATGTCCAGCAGGGCGAACCGGCTGCGTGGGACGTTCTGATCCTGTAACAAGGTCTTGTTGTAGACGATGACGGCGGGTTCGGTGGTGATCCCCCACAGCTCATCCCGCCAGCGTCGCGCGGCGGGCAGGGCATTGGTAAGGTCGGATTGAAACCGGTGTCCGCAGGCCGAATTCACCAGCCAGACCATCTGTTGAATCGCGGATGAGAACACGATGTCTGCAGGATTCTCACCCGATTTACAGACCGTGCGGCTGTGTTGGAACAGAGCGTTAGATCCCCATTGTTCATAAGTGACCTGCAGATTGGGGTTCAGCGCCGTAAATCGTTCGAGCACGGGGGCGATGATCGCAATGTCGGTGGTTGACCGGATCAACATCGGATCCTGACCTGCGCCGAATTCTGCGATGGCTTCTTGGGCGCGCGAAAGCGAAGGAATCAAACTCAGCACGACAAGGGCTAGGGCTCGGATCATGTGCTGCTCTCATCTGTTCTGGCCGGGAAACTCAGCGCAGCGCGAAACCCGGTTTCATCCCGCCCCATCTCAACTCGGCCGTCAAAGGCCTCAGCGGTGGATTTCACGATGGACAGGCCCAGGCCGGTGCTGTCCTCGCCCGAACCGGTGCTGCGATTGAACCGGTCCCCCAGCTGATCGGCGATTATGGTCGCAGGTCCGGGCCCCTGATCGCGCACCCACAGAACAGCGCGCGCGCCCTCTTGCGCGGCGCCAATACGGACGGGTGGCAAACCATGACGCAGAGCGTTGCCAAGCAGGTTCTTGGCGGCTTCGCCGATCGAAAAGGCATCGCCATTCACAAGAACTGGCGTATCGCCGATTTCCAGACGCACCTCGATGGTGGGGGCCATCAATTCATGATCGCTGTGTTCCAGCACGTCCAGCGCCACTTCGCGCAGGTCGACGGGCAGCCGCGGGGCGCTGTCGATACGGTGGATCACCATGGCGCGCGACAGCAACTGATCCAGCAGCGTGCCCAGTGACCGGGTGCGCCCCAACAACCGATCCAGCGCGCGCGTGCGGGCTGGAAGGTCGGGATCGTCCTGCGCAATCTCGGCCTGGACCCGGATGGCGGCCACGGGTGTGCGCAGCTGATGAGCGGTGTCGGCAATCAGGTTGCGCATCGTGTCTACCTGCCGGTCCAGCCGCCCCATGAACCGGTTCATTGCGCTTAGCATCACCTGCAATTCGCGTGGCAACCCGTCGCTGGCCATCGGTGTCAGGTCATAAGGATCGCGACGGGTCAGGTCATCGGACAGCGCCTCAAGCGGGCGCAGGGCCGAGCGGGTGACAAACCACGACATGATCAGCAGCAACATCCCGGCCACCGCCATGGGCAGCAAGGCATCGCGCATCAGGCCCACGGTCATGGATTGGCGCGCGCGCAGGGTTTGGCCGACCAGAATTTCCACCTCGCCCGAGAAATCGCGCTCGGCAAACAGGCGGGTAACGCGGACGAAACGGGCGGGTTCCCCGTTCAGATCAGAGGCGAAATAGACCGGCGCAGTGCCAGTCTGTGGCGGCACCTCGATCGCGGTGTCCCGGTCCAGCCCGGTTATGAACGGGCCATCAGGCACCTGTACCGCATAGAAAATCCGGTCATCCGGCGCCTGCGCCAACAGCTGAAAAGCTGAAACCGGAAGGTCGACAAAGGGTTGGCCGTCCTGAATGCGAACGGATTCGGCGATGTCACTGGCCGCGCCCAGCAGCAGCCGGTCATAGGCCTGCCGCGCCGCCAGCCGACCATTGGCCCAGATCGACAGGCCAACCAGAAACCCGCCCAGAACCAGGATCAGAACCACCGCACTCAGAACGCGGGCCGTCAGGCTGTGGGGCAGGCGCAGCCTAGTCATTCAGACCGATCCGATACCCCACCCCACGCTGGGTGGTTATGCTGATGGCGCTGCCGGTGAATCTCTTGCGTAGCCGCGCGATATACAGCTCGACCGCGTTTTCCCCCACATCGGCGTCTTCGAACCCGTAAAGCGAGTTATACAGCCGTGATTTCGACAGATACTGACCTTCGTGCCGGATCAGGGCGTCCAGGACTGCCGCCTCGCGCGCGGTTAGGTTCAGGCGTTTACCGTTCAGCGTGGCGCTGCGATCCTTGGCGGCATAGATCAGCGGACCCAGCGTGATCTGTTCGCTTTTGCGATCGGCATCGCGCCGGACAAGGGCGCGCAACCGCGCCTCAAGCTCGCGCTGGTCAAAAGGCTTGCCCAAATAATCGTCGGCACCTTTGTCCAAAGCCGCGACACGATCTTCGACCGAAGTCAGTGCCGTCAGCATTAGCACTGGGGTGCGGTCGCCGCTGTCTCGGATTTTGCCCAGAAAGTTCAGGCCGGACCCGTCAGGCAGGTTTATATCCAGAAGCATCGCGTCATAGGTTTGAACTGCGCGGAAATCACGTGCGGATTCGACAGTGGTCGCCAGATCACAGACAACGCCCGACCGCGCCAGATGAGCTATTACGCCTTCGGCCAGATCTACCGCATCCTCGATCATCAATACGCGCATTGTCCCCCCGCGCCCTGCCCTGAATCTATGTGACAGGTTCGTGACAGCATTATTCTGTAAACAGTACCAGCCCGCAAGGACAGTCCCTTGCGGGAACAGGTTTCGGTTGCGGGAACGCAGCCCAAAAAGACCAGAGGAGGAGACACGAATGAAACTGTTTGGAACAAGCGGCGCGATTGCGGCTGCTGTTTTTGCCCTGTCCGGCGTGAGCGCCAGCGCACAGGAATGTATTGCCCCGGCCAACCCCGGCGGCGGTTGGGATTTCACCTGCCGTCAGGTCGGTAAATCTCTGCAGGATCTGGGTCTGATCGACCAGACCATGCAGGTTGTGAACCTGGCCGGCGGCGGTGGCGGTGTTGCCTTTGCCGAGGTCGTCAACAAGCGCGGCGAGGATAATGAGCTGATCGTAGCGGCCAGCGCAGCCACGGCGACCCGCCTGGCGCAGGGCGCCTATCCAGGCAACACCATGGATCAGGTGCGTTGGCTAGCGGCCATCGGTGCGGATTATGGCGTGATCGCCGTTGCTGCCGATAGCGCGGTTAACACGCTGCCCGACCTGTTGGATCAGATCAAATCCGATCCGACGTCTGTGTCCGTGGCGGGCGGTTCCGCCGTGGGCGGTTGGGATCACCTGAAGGTTCTGATCGCGGCCAATGCCTATGGCATCGAGGACGTACGGTCGGTCAAATACATCGCCTTTGATGGCGGCGGCGAAGCTGTGACCCAGCTGTTGGCTGGTTCGGTTCAAGCCTTTACCGGTGACATCTCGGAAGCCAAGGGTTTTGTCGACTCGGGCGATATCAAAGTCATCGCCGTATTAGCGCCTGAACGTCTGCCCGGCGAATTCGCCGATTTTCCGACGGCCAAGGAGCAGGGCATTGATGCCATCGGCGCAAACTGGCGCGGGTTTTACGCCCCTGGCGGAATGAGCGATGAGGCCTATGGCGATTGGGTCGGTAAGATCGGTGATCTTTACGCCTCGGATGAATGGAAAGAGGTCATGGCCGCCAATGGTCTGGCCCCGCTGGACCTGCAAGGCGCAGCTTTCCAGGATTTTGTTGCGCAATCCGTGGGTCAGATCCAGACCATCTCGAAAGAGATCGGGATCATCAAATAAGACCAGCACTCACCTGAGAGCGGGGTGTCGCGCCGGGCGCGCGGCACCCCGACCAGACCCATACTTCCCTTACATAGGAGATACCCATGAGTGATCGCATATTCGGGGTCTTCGGCATTCTTCTTGCCATCGGCTTTGCCCTGTCAGCGCTGGCGATTGAAGAGAGCTTTCTGTCAGACGCGGTTGGCCCCAAGGCCTTTCCACTGATTGTCGCCGCCATCCTTGGCCTGTCCAGCGCGGTCATCGCGTTGCGCCCGGATGCCGAGCCCGAGTGGCCCGCGCTGGGCCGGCTGGTCGAAGTCGGCGCCGCTGTAGTCGTGATGATCTTCTATGCCGAGCTGTTGCCGGTTCTGGGATTTGTCATCTCTACCGCCTTTGCCGCCGCCTATCTGGCCTGGCGACTGGGGTCCGGCCCGATCGAGGCCGTTGTGGTTGGGGTTGGAACCTCGGTCGGTATCTACGTCATCTTCCATCTGGTACTGGGCCTGTCGCTGGCCCGCGGACCATTGGGTTTCTAAGGGGAACGTCATGGAAACTCTTGCATCCCTTGGCGATGGATTCGCTATCGCGCTGACATGGCAAAACCTGTTGCTGGCCCTGTTGGGCTGTTTTCTGGGCACGATCATGGGCGCGTTGCCCGGTCTGGGCCCGTCGAACGGCGTGGCCATTCTGATCCCCCTTGCGTTCACGCTGGGGCTGGGCGCGACGCCGTCTCTGATCCTGCTGACCAGTGTTTATTATGGGGCAATGTATGGCGGGAGAATCTCATCGATCCTGCTGAACATCCCTGGGGACGAGCCTGCGATGATGACCTGCTTGGACGGGCATCCGATGGCCAAAAAAGGTCTTGCGGGCGAGGCGCTCTCGCTGTCCGGTATCGCCTCATTCATTGGTGCGTTTCTGGCCACATGGGGCCTGATCTTTCTGGCGCCGCAGCTGGTCAAGATCGCGCTGCTGTTTGGACCGGCTGAATATTTCGCCCTGTTCGCGCTGGCCTTCATGACGCTGGGCGGCGTGTCCTCGACCAATCAGGCGAAATCGGCCTTTGCCGCTGCGCTGGGCCTAGGGCTGGCAACCATTGGTGTCGATACCCAGACCGGCGTGCCGCGGTTCACCTTTGGTGAGGTGCACCTGTATGATGGGCTGGATTTCCTTGTCGCCATTGTCGGCCTGTTTGCCCTGTCCGAAGTGTTCATCTTTCTGGAGAACCGTCATGGCGGATCGGATGCCGCTGGGCGCAAGTTGAATATCGGGCGGCTTTACCCGCCGATGTCTATGATCAAGCAATGCATGCCGACCATGCTGCGCACCTCATTCTTGGGCTTTCTGGCGGGGGTTCTGCCGGGGGCCGGGGCGTCTTTGGGCTCGTTTATTTCCTATTCGATGGAGAAACGGTTGGTCGACAAGGACAACACATTTGGCACCGGTGATCCGCGTGGCGTCGCCGCGCCCGAGGCCGGCAACAACGCCGCCGCCGGGGGGGCCTTGGTGCCGATGCTGGCGCTGGGCGTGCCGGGGTCAGGGACCACCGCCGTGCTGCTGGCGGTTCTGTTGGCGCTGAATATCACGCCCGGACCGCTGCTGTTCACCCAGAACCCGGATGTGGTCTGGGGCCTGATTGCGGCACTGTTCATTGCCAACTTTATGTTGCTCGCGATGAATATCCCGATGGTGGGCCTGTTCACCCGCGTCCTGATGGTGCCCTCGCGTATCCTGATGCCCGTCGTGGCGATGGTCAGCTTTGTGGGTATTTACGGCATCTCGGGGTCCAGCTTTGATCTGCTGGTGATGATCGGGTTCGGTGTCATGGGCTGGGTTCTGCGCAAGCTGGACGTGCCGCTGGTGCCGATCATTCTGGGCACGCTGCTGGGCAACTCGATGGAGAATAACCTGCGCCGTGCGGTCACCATCGACAATGGCAACTGGTGGACGCTGGTTGACAGCCCGCTGGCCATCGGCTTGTGGTCCATTGCCCTGATCGGATTTGTTCTGCCTCTGATTGTAGGCGCGCGTGTCAAAGCCAAGATGCATCAGCGCCGCGACGAAGAGGGCGCGATCAGCGACTGACCGCATTGGGCGTCACCGCAAACCGGTGGCGCCCGATTAGGTAAGATTTGGGGTCGCGTATCCTGATCTGAAACAAAAAATTGAAACATTTGGCAAAAACCGCGGTATTGATAGGCACAAAGCTGTTGTGCGAAGGATGCCAGAATGGAACTCAGTGACGAAATCCGCATCGCTGCCCCGCGGGACGTGGTGTATGAGGCGCTGAACAACCCCGATATCCTGCAGGAATGTATCCCCGGCTGCGAAGAGCTGACCCAATCTTCGCCGCAAGACCTTGAGGCAAAGGTGGTTCTGAAAATCGGTCCGGTGAAAGCGCGGTTCGCGGGTCAGGTCACGCTGGATAAATCCAAGGCACCGGACGGATTTTCGCTGCAGGGCGAGGGCAAGGGCGGGGCTGCGGGGTTTGCCAAGGGCGGTGCCGATGTGACCCTGACCGAAGACGGGTCCGAGACGGTTCTTGCCTATACTGCTAAGGTGGATGTCGGCGGCAAGATCGCCCAGCTTGGCAGCCGTTTGATTGCCGGGACTGCCAAGAAACTGTCGGGGAAATTCTTTACCCGGCTCGGAGAGATCGTCTCAGAACAATCCGGCAGCTAGCCAGTTTCGCGCATTTCAGTTGACGGCGACCTCATTCGGCGCAATCACAAGAAAAACTGGCGGGCCAAACCCGAAGCAGGAGGCCAGAGTGATGGATTACGCGCAGCTGGAACGTCTTGAGAAGCGGGTTTCACTCAAGCCCAATGACCGACAGGCCATCCGGCAGCTTGTGACGATGCTGGAATACTCCAACCTACCGAAAGAGCATCTGGGCGCCTACAGCAAAGCGCAGCTTGAGGTGACGGGCGGGTTGAAAAAGGGCTGGCAGGCAGCCCTGGTCGACACCGGACGGCAGACCGCCGCCTATTCTGGTTGGATGAAAGCCCTGGACACACAGAAAATCCAGTTGGCCGTGCCCATCGCCCAGATCTATGTGGGTCAAACCATCACCATCAATGGCGAGCATGGGAATTGCGGCCAACGCCTGAATTTCTTTGAAGAAACCAAGGTGATTTGTGGACTGTGCCACGAGTGCTACAAGGTGCAGATCCTGCCTGAGAACCTTGAGGGGATGTTTCAGGTCTATTTCTTGCTGCTCAACCTGCAGCTGCCCAGGGACAATGCCAGAAAAAGCATGATCGAGCTGCGCGAAGCGGTCAAGTTTCCCTATAAGGCGTATATCTATTGTGAGTCGATCGCAGAGGCGAAAGAGTGTCTTGCGATTTTCCGTGCCGCACAGGCGGAATTTGAGATCACTGGGGTTCACTCAAAAATATCCCACGGATGTTCTGAATACAGTATGGAATACCCCGCGTTTAAGTATTCCGAGGGTGCGGGGGACGACTTTGAAACACCATCCGATTGGAGCGGGATCGAAGAGGCGTATTTCACGGACATTCCGATGCCTGCCCCGGAAAGACCAAGCAATTCCAAACCGATCCTCAGCTTGCGGGACGTTTTTGCCTTTCGGACATGGGTCAGGTTCGCTGAGCTGATCGGTGATAAATCCTGCGAAAAATATGGGACGCGCCTTGGCCCGGAGCTGCCTCAGCCCTTCGTCAAGCGTGTACAGGGGCAGGCGCGGGACCGGCACAGGGAAATGGTGGAGCTTTCTGCACAGGGTTAGCAGCTGTAGCCCATGTGCCAGTGCTGACGCGCGACCGTGGTCTAGACCGGAAAGTCCAATCCCAAATCCACGGTGCGCGCCGAATGGGTCAATGCACCTGAAGAGATATAGTCAACACCCGTTGCCGCGATTGAGGCGATGCGATCCAGCTTCACATTGCCCGAGGCTTCGGTCTTGAGCCTGCCATCCACCATCGCCACCGCCTCGCGCAGCATGTCATTGTCCATATTGTCTAACAGGACGACCGAGGCGCCTCCGACCTCAAGCACTTGGGCCAGTTGGTCCAGACGGTCGACCTCGATCTCGACGGCCATCATGTGGCTGGCATGGGCCTTGGTGGCCTCCAGCACCTGACGCACCCCGCCAGCGGCTGCGATGTGGTTGTCCTTGATCAGGATCGCATCTGACAGAGAGTATCGGTGGTTGAACCCGCCGCCATGCAGCACGGCCAGTTTTTCAACCAGACGCAGGCCGGGGGTTGTTTTGCGGGTGCAGGTGACGCGGGCATTTGTGCCTTTAGTTTCAGCCACGAAGCCGGCGGTCTTTGTGGCGATCCCGGTCAGGCGACCGGCAAAGTTCAGGGCCACCCGTTCGCCCGACAGGATTGAGGCGGCCGATCCCTTGATGGTCATCAGCGTATCGCCTGCCTTACAGGGTTGGCCATCGGCAATATGCGTGGTGATGTCCAATGAGGGGTCGATCAGGCGAAACGCCAGCGCCGCGACTTGCATGCCGGACACGACCGCATCCTCGCGCGCGTTCAGGCAAGCATCATAGGTGGTATCCGCCGGGATCACCGCGCGGGTGGTGACGTCGCCATAGCTGCCAAGATCTTCCATCAGGGCAATGCGGATCATCGGTTCAAGGACAAGATCGGGAACGGTAGAGAAGCTCATGATTGCTCCTTGCAGGCCTGCGCGCGGATGGCGAGTGCTTGGGAAAGGTACATTTCGGATCGTTTGCCGGGTCCGGCCGAGGGGTCGGGGAAATCGGATCGTTCATGCGCGCCGCGGCTTTCTTCGCGCGCCAAAGCGCCCGCCGCGATTAAAGTGGCGGTGGCGCACATGTTCAGGAAAGACGGGTTGTCGCTGTTTGCTGCCTCTAGCCTCGCGATGATGCCAAGCGCTTTGATCAGGCCCTTGCGATCACGGATAACGCCAACATAGCGGGTCATGGTCTGGCGCAGCTCTGTCACGGCGGCAGGGTCAGATGGGGTGCCGCCGTCCTGAAAGGTGATTTCCAGCGGCGGCGTCGCGCTAGGTGTTGGCAGGGTCCGGGCGATGCCTTCCGCGCAGATGCGGGCGTAGACCAGCGCCTCAAGCAGACCGTTCGAGGCCAGACGGTTGGCACCGTGCAACCCGGTCGAGGATGCCTCACCGCAGACCCATAAGCCGTCGATACTGGCGCATCCGCTGGTTTCGGTCGCGATGCCACCCATGTGGTAATGCGCAGCGGGGGCAACGGGGATGGGTTCCTGCGCCGGGTCGATGCCATTGCGGGCGCAATATTCGGCGACCGAGGGGAACTGTGCCTTGATCGCCTCGCCCAGAACCTCGCGCGTGTCCAGCATGGGACGGTTGCCCGCCTGAACCTGCGCATAGATGGCGCGGGCGACGACGTCGCGCGGGGCAAGCTCGGCATCCGGGTGGATGGCCTGCATGAACCGCGCGCCATGACGGTTGATCAAAATGGCCCCTTCACCGCGCAGCGCTTCGGTCGCCAGCGGCGCGGGGTCTTCACCTACATCCATCGCGGTGGGGTGGAACTGGACAAATTCGGCATCCGCAATCAGCGCCCCCGCGCGTGCCGCCATGCCAATCACCTGCCCGCGAATACGCGGCGGGTTGGTTGTCAGCGCATAGAGCCCGCCTGACCCGCCCCCGGCCAGCAAAACCGCAGCCCCGCGCAGCATCACCGGGGCTGACCCGCCATTATCCGCACGCTGAATGCTGACGCCGGTAACGCGCCCGTCTTCGACGTCCAGCCCAAGGGCCATGGTGCCCTCCAGAACCTGGATCGACGGGGTTTCGTGCACCTGTTCGATCAGGGCGGCCATGATCTGCGCGCCTGCCTGATCGCCCTTGACCCGGACGACACGGGCAAAGCTGTGCGCGGCCTCGCGCGACAGCACGTAATCGCCGTCCGCGGTCCGGTCGAAAGGCGTGCCCAGCGTGGTCAGGTCCAGAATATAGTCGCGCGCCTGACGCGTCACCAACTCAGCCACCTGCGGATCAACGGTGCCCGCACCGGCATTCACGGTGTCGTCCGCGTGGCTTTCCGGGCTGTCATCGGCGTCCATCGCCGCAGCCACTCCCCCCTGCGCCCAGGCAGAACTAGCACCCTCGCCCAACGCTTCAGGAGAGATCATCACCACCGGATGCGGGGCCAGTTTCAGCGCAGCATAGAGCGCGCCCAGCCCGGCGCCCACGATGATAACGCGGTCGGTGGTGAGGGTTTCCATCTCGGATCAGAGACCCAGCTTTCGCGACAGGTCGATCATCGCCTGCACCGAATGGCGCGCTTTTTCCGCGATCTCGGCGTCAACCTCGACCTGACCTTCCATCGTGTGCAGCACATAGAGGATTTTTTGCAGCGTGATCTTCTTCATGTAGGGGCACATGTTGCAGGGGCCGACAAAGTCGACCTCGGGCAGTTCATCGGCGATGTTCGAGGCCATCGAGCATTCGGTGAT
Organism: Ruegeria sp. CDSB022; assembly: GCF_059611145.1. Taxonomy (NCBI): domain Bacteria; kingdom Pseudomonadati; phylum Pseudomonadota; class Alphaproteobacteria; order Rhodobacterales; family Roseobacteraceae; genus Ruegeria; species Ruegeria sp. CDSB022. The sequence goes on from NZ_JBXWOZ010000021.1 coordinate 13,214, forward strand.
CAGCATCGCCTTTTCGGGCTTTTCGGTGCTGACATACTTAATGATCCCGCTGGTCGAGCCAGAGAAATCGGCCTCGGCCACCACTTCGGGCGGGCATTCCGGGTGGGCAATCAACCGTGTGCCCGGATTCCATTTGCGAAAATCGCGCAGGTCCTGGGCGGTGTATTGTTCATGCACGATGCACGAGCCCAGCCAGTACACGATGTTCTTGCGGCTTTCATTTGCCACGTTCTGCGCCAGATATTGATCCGGCGTCATGATGACGGTGTCGGATTCCATCGCATCGACGATCTGAACGGCGTTGGACGATGTACAGCAGATATCGGACGCGGCTTTCACCTCGGCGGTGGTGTTCACATAGGAGACGACCGGCGCGCCGGGGTATTTGGCGCGCATCTCGTCGATTCCCTCGGCGGTGATGCTTTCGGCCAGCGAACAGCCTGCGGCCATGTCCGGCATCAGCACGATTTTCTCGGGGCTCAGGATTTTCGAGGTTTCGGCCATGAAATGCACGCCCGCCTGTACGATCACGTCGGCTTCGACGTCGCTGGCCTTCATCGCCAGTTGCAGACTGTCACCCACAAAATCCGACACGCCATGGAAAATTTCAGGCGTCATGTAGTTATGGCCCAGAATGACCGCGTTCCGCTCTTTTTTAAGCGCATTGATCGCCTTGATATAGGGCGCATAGATCGCGAAATCCGGCGGCGTCACCACCCGGTCCATCCGGGCATAGGTCTCCTGCATTTCCTCAACCAATTCGGTCGAAGGTGTCAGGTCATAATGCTGAGAAAGCACATTGGTGATGCTCTGGTGAGTGACATTCATCTCGGCAGTCCTGCCTTGCGTATTGGGGTGGGAAAGGGGTCGGAATTCGTGCTGCCCGACCGTCCAAGAAAACGGTTGATTTCAAATGCGCACGCCTCTGATCGCACAATTCGAGCGGTTTTGGTCATGCGATCTGGATCATTCCGCATAACCGATGCCTTCGGTCGATACACATGCATAGCAAATCGGCATGAAAAACCGCTCTGAATATCCTACTCAGTTGCGGGATGCATACGGTGAATTCCAGGCGCGGTAAACATACAAAACCCCAAGCCAATACCGGTATACGTGGATGAATGCGCTTACCTGCAGCAAATTTGCAGTTCGCGGAACAGTTTGTGGTCATCTCGGGTCGGGTCTCTGACGAGGTGTATGACCCGGGCGGCACGGCCCAACTTGTTACATTTCGTAAGAATTGAGAAAACATCAGGCAAAACTTGACGCTGATCGTGTCGACGTCCCTTAATCGGGGCGTTGGCGTCCGGGCCAGACCCGGACCCGCCATTTCCGGCCCGGGGAGGGGCCGGGTGGGGAGGAGAAAAAGATTGACTCAGACGCAGTCAGGCGCTGAAGGGATGCAGTCTCTTCCGGCGCTGCTACACCGCAATGTGGTTCAGTTCGGGGATGCCCCGGCCTATCGCGAAAAGGAATTCGGGATCTGGCAATGCTGGACCTGGGCCGAGGCGGCCAAGGAAATCCGCGCCATTGCGCTGGGGTTTCTTGAGATTGGCGTTGAGAAGGGCGACCATATCGCCGTCATAGGCCGGAACCGCCCGGCGCATTACTGGTCGATGGTTGCGGCCCAAATGGTGGGTGCGATTCCGGTGCCGCTCTATCAGGACGCGGTCGCCGAAGAGATGACATATGTGATGGAACATTGCGGGGCGAAATATGTCGTCTGCGGTGACCAGGAACAGGTCGATAAGGTCATCGAGATTCAGGAAAAAGTTCACCAGATCAAACACATCCTCTACACTGACAAGCGTGGGATGCGGAAATATGATCATTCCCAGATGAACGCGCTGGACGACATCAAGGCCGAAGGCAGCGCAGGTCATGCTCGCTTTGATGCCGAGCTGGACGCGCGTATCGCTGCGATCACCTATGATGACACTTGTGTGATGCTGTATACCTCGGGCACCACAGGCAAGCCGAAAGGCGTGGTGCTGTCGAACCGCAATGTGATCGAAAGCGCCAAGAATTCTGCAGAGTTTGACCACCTGACCCGGAATGAGGACATCCTGTCCTATCTGCCGATGGCTTGGGTGGGTGATTTCATCTTTTCCATTGGTCAGGCCTATTGGTGCGGGTTCTGTGTAAACTGCCCCGAAAGCGCTGACACGATGATAACCGACCTGCGCGAGATCGGTCCGACCTATTTCTTTGCCCCGCCGCGGGTATTTGAAACGCAGCTGACCAACGTCATGATCCGGATGGAAGATGCGGGCAAGCTGAAGCAGCGTATGTTCCACCATTTTATGGCCCATGCCAAAAAGATGGGTGGGTTACTGCTGGATGGCAAAGCGGTTGGGTTTGGTGATCGGATCAAATACGCGCTGGGCAATCTGCTGGTCTATGGGCCGCTGAAGGATACGCTGGGGTATGGCCGGTTCCGGGTCGGTTATACGGCAGGCGAGGCGATCGGGCCTGAGATTTTCGATTTCTACCGCTCGCTGGGGATTAACCTGAAGCAACTTTATGGGCAGACCGAGGCGACGGTCTTCATCACCGTGCAGCCCGATGGCGAGGTGCGCGCCGATACGGTTGGTGTGCCCGCGCCAGATGTCGAGCTGAAGATCGCCGAAACGGGCGAGATCTACTATCGCTCGCCAGGTGTGTTTGTCGAATATTACAACAACCCGGACTCGACCGCCTCGACCAAGGATGCCGAGGGTTGGGTGGCCACGGGTGATGCCGGGTTCATTGAGGAAAGCAGCGGTCATCTGCGGATCATCGACCGCGCCAAGGACGTCGGAAAAATGGTCGATGGCTCGATGTTTGCGCCGAAATATGTTGAGAACAAGCTGAAGTTCTATCCCGATATTCTTGAGGTCGTGCTGTTCGGCAATGGCAAGGATCGCTGCGTGGCGTTCATAAATATCGACCTTACCGCCGTGGGGAACTGGGCCGAACGCAACAACGTCGCCTATGGGTCCTATCAGGAACTGACGGCACATCCGCAAGTGTTAGAGACAATCAAGTCCCATGTGGAAGCGGTCAACAAATCGGTCGCCGCCGATGAAATGCTGTCGGGCTGCCAGGTGCATCGCTTTGTGGTGCTGCACAAGGAACTGGATGCGGATGACGGCGAGATGACCCGAACCCGCAAGGTGCGCCGGGGCTTTGTCGAAGAGAAATTCCACGACATCATCACCGCGCTTTATGACGGGTCTTCAAGCGTTTCGACCACGACCGAGGTGACCTATGAGGACGGCCGCAAGGGTTCGATCAGTGCCACACTTGAGATCGTCGATGCGCCGGTTGTAACGGTCGCGCAACACAAGGTAGCGGCGGAATGAAGTCCGGTCCTGCGCCGCTCGACCTATGGTCATCGCCCGCCCGCCATTCCGTGTATTGCGTAAGTCAAGGAGGGGCTGATGTTGGATAGTTCCGAAGGATATGTCACCGAAGACGGCCGCAAGATCGGCGGCGTCGTGATGGAGATGAAGAACATCACTCTGCGCTTTGGCGGTGTGGTGGCGATCAAGGATATCTCGTTCGACATCCGTGAGGGTGAGATCCGCGCCATTATCGGTCCGAACGGGGCGGGTAAGTCCTCGATGCTGAACGTAATCTCGGGGTTCTATGTCCCGCAAGAGGGCGAGGTCTGGTTTCACGGGGCCAAGCGCCCTCCAATGCGACCCTATGAGGTCGCGCGGCAGGGGATTGCACGAACATTCCAGAACATCGCCCTGTTCGAAGGGATGAGCGTTTTGGACAACGTCATGACCGGGCGCCTGAACTATATGAAGACCAATATCCTGCAGCAGGCTTGGTGGAAGGGTAAGGCCGAGGCCGAAGAGACCGAAAACCGCGAGGCGGTCGAGCGGATCATCGACTTTCTCGAAATCCAGCATATCCGCAAGACGCCCGTTTCACGCCTGCCCTACGGCTTGAAAAAGCGGGTCGAACTGGCCCGGGCGCTGGCCGCTGAACCCAAGCTGTTGCTGCTGGATGAGCCGATGGCCGGGATGAATGTTGAAGAGAAAGAAGACATGAGCCGCTTTATCCTCGACGTGAATGATGAATTCGGCACCACCATCGCCCTGATCGAACATGACATGGGCGTGGTGATGGATCTGAGCGATCGGGTGGTCGTGATGGATTACGGCAAGAAGATCGGCGACGGCACGCCTGATGAGGTGCGCAACAATCAGGAAGTCATCGATGCCTATCTGGGGGTGAGCCATGACTGATCTACGGAACGGGCTGAGAAAATTCGACGAATTTTCCGGGATGACGCGCCAGATGAAATCTGTTCGGAGGACATAGGATGCCTGAACAACTCGTATTTGCGATGGAAGTCATCCTCAACGGTCTTATGGCCGGGGTGCTCTATGCGCTGGTCGCGCTGGGCTTTGTGCTGATCTACAAGGCGTCAGGGATTTTCAATTATGCGCAAGGGGTTATGGCCCTGTTTGCCGCGATGACTCTGGTCGGGATCATGAACGGGCAGGTGCCGTTTGCACATCTGATCAATGCGACTTTCGGGACGCATATCCATTACTTTGGCTGGAGTGTCCCTGCGCTGCTGGCGATTATTCTGACTATGGCGGTGATGGTTCTGCTGGCTTGGGCGGTGCAGCGGTTCGTGATGCGCCATCTGGTTGGCCAAGAGCCGATCATCCTGTTCATGGCCACCATCGGGCTGGCCTATTTCCTTGAGGGCGTGGCCGACCTGATGTGGGGGTCCGAGATCAAGACGCTGGATGTAGGCCTGCCGCAGGGCATCAACCTCTGGCTCGATGAGGCGACCTTTAACGTCTTCGGCTATGGGTTCTTCATCGACAATCTGGACATTGTGGCAACGGTAATTGCGGCGCTGCTGGTGGCGGCGCTGGTTGTGTTCAGCCAATATACCAAGCAGGGCCGGGCGATGCGCGCTGTGGCGGATGACCATCAGGCGGCGCTGTCGGTGGGGATTTCGTTGAACTTCATCTGGATCATGGTCTGGTCTGTGGCCGGGTTTGTAGCGCTGGTCGCGGGCATCATGTGGGGCACCAAGTCTGGCGTGCAGTTCTCACTGTCGCTGATCGCGCTCAAAGCGTTGCCGGTGCTGATGCTGGGCGGGTTTACCTCGATCCCCGGAGCCATCGTCGGAGGGTTGATCATCGGTGTGGGTGAGAAACTGTTCGAGTTCGCCATTGGCCCGATGGTTGGCGGTGCGACCGAGAACTGGTTTGCCTACGTGCTTGCGCTGATCTTCCTTGTGTTCCGGCCGCAGGGCCTGTTCGGCGAGAAGATCATCGAAAGGGTGTAGTCATGACCAAGCTCATCGCCATTCTCAACGTGATCGCATGGGCCGGGTTCTGGGCGTTTGGGTATATCGCCCTGACCTCGGACGATCTGACCGACAGCCAACTGACGATCGCCGCGATCCTGGCTTTTGCCGGGTTGGTCACGGGTGTCATGGCCTACATGAAACTTGTGCGCGCCTCAGAGGCGAGCGGATATGCCAAAGGCTCCAGCCAACTGAACACTGCTGCCCGCGACCGGGCGCAGGAAGAATGGGGAAAGTAAGACATGTTTTATCGCGAGGCCGGAGATTTCAAAACCTCTTACGTGGAAGACAGCCAGACCTTTCCGATCAAATTTGACCGGTATCGGTACTATGTGGTGCTGGCAGTGGCATTTGGGATCATTCCATTCATCATCAATGACTACTGGGCGAACGCGCTGCTGCTTCCGTTTCTGATCTATGCGATCGCCGCCATCGGTTTGAATGTATTGGTTGGCTATTGCGGGCAGGTGTCGCTGGGTACCGGTGGGTTCATGGCTGTGGGGGCCTATGCCTGCTACAAGCTGATGACGGCCTTTCCCGAAGTCAGCATGTTCATCCATGTCATCCTTGCGGGCGGGATCACCGCCATTGTCGGTGTTCTGTTCGGATTGCCTTCGCTTCGGATCAAAGGGTTCTATTTGGCCGTGGCCACGCTTGCGGCGCAGTTCTTTCTGGTGTGGCTGTTCAACCGTGTGCCGTGGTTCTACAACTACTCGGCATCTGGGCAGATCAACGCGCCCGAGCGGGATGTGTTCGGCATCATCATCACAGGCCCGAATGCTCCGGCCTGGGCAACCTATCTGTTCTGCCTGATCTTCCTGACCTTCTGCGCCATCATTGCACGGAACCTGACTCGGGGAACGACCGGCAGGACATGGATGGCGATCCGCGACATGGATATCGCGGCCGAGATCATCGGGGTAAACCCGCTCAAGGCAAAACTGACCGCCTTTGCTGTCAGCTCATTTTTTGTGGGTATCGCGGGGGCGCTATTCTTTGCGGTCTATCTGGGCGCGGTTGAGGTTGGCGAAGTCTTTGGCATCCAGAAATCGTTCCTGGTCCTATTCATGGTCATTATCGGTGGATTAGGGTCTATCTTCGGCTCCTTCGCCGGGGCAGCTTTCTTGGTATTGCTGCCGGTTGTTTTGAAGGTGGTCGGTGTCGATCTACTGGGCTGGCCCACTGATATCGTTGCGCATCTCAATCTGGTGATCGTCGGCGCACTCATCATCATGTTCTTGATTCTGGAACCGCATGGGCTGGCGCAGCTTTGGCGTGTGGCGAAAGAGAAACTCAGACTCTGGCCGTTTCCGCACTGACGGGCAGGCCCAAAGACAAGACGGGTGCAAAGCCCGAATTCAACATCGGACCAATCAAGGGAGGAGACACCCGATGAAGACGAAACTGGCAACCCTGGCGCTGGGCGCCATGATGGCCGCAGGTCCGGCCATGGCCGACCTTGTGTTCCCGTCGCTCAGCTATCGGACGGGACCATATGCGGCAGGCGGTATCCCGTTTGCTGACGGCTATGCCGATTATTTCACACTGCTCAACGAGCGTGATGGCGGCATCGGAGGTGTTTCGGCCAATGTGATCGAATGCGAAACCGGCTATAACACCGAAAAAGGCGTGGAATGCTATGAATCCACAAAGGGCGAAGGCGCCTTGGTATATCAGCCATTGTCGACCGGCATTACATACCAGCTGATCCCAAAAGTGACCGCAGATGGCATTCCGCTGCACACGATGGGCTATGGCCGGACCTCTGCTGCGAACGGCAAGGTATTCAGCCACGTGTTCAACTATCCGGCCAACTACTGGAACGGAGCGTCGGGCGCGATCAACTATCTGCTGAGCGAAAACGATGGTGACCTGAACGGTAAGAAAATCGCACTGGTCTATCACAACTCGGCCTATGGCAAGGAACCGATCCGCACGCTGGAGACCCTGGCTGAAAAGCACGGGTACGACCTGACGCTGCTGCCTGTTGACCACCCCGGTCAGGAACAGAAATCGCAGTGGCTGCAAATTCGCCGCGAAAAGCCTGATTATGTAATCATGTGGGGCTGGGGCGTGATGAACCAGGTCGCGGTGCAGGAAGCTGCGAACATCCGCTTCCCGATGGAAAACTTCATCGGTGTCTGGTGGTCTGGCGCTGAATTTGACGTGCAGCCCGCGGGCGACAAGGCAAACGGCTATAAGGCACTGACCTTTACCGGGCTGGGCATGGACTATCCGGTCTATGAAGATCTGCAGAAATACGTGGTGGATGCAGGCAAAGCGGCGGGTGCGGGCGATCAGCTTGGCTCGGTTCAGTATAACCGCGGTCTCTATGCCGCCATGCTGGCCGCTGAAGCTGTGAAGACTGCGCAGGGAATCCATAATACCGCTGATATCGACGCATCCATGATGCGCGATGGTATGGAGGCGCTGGAAATGACCAACGCCAAGATGGAAGCGCTGGGCATGACCGGTTTCGGGCCTGAATTCTCGGTCTCGTGCGAAAATCACGGCGGACCCGGCCTTGTCGGCGTTGTGCAGTGGGATGCTGCGGCCGGAACCTGGAACCCGGTTCAGGACTTCCAGCCGACCGATGCAGATGTGATCAACACGTTGATCGAAGAAGATTCTGCAGCCTATGCAGCGGAAAACAACATCACACCTGGGTGTGAATAAATGGCTGGCCCCGGTCTTGATCCGGGGCCGCGAAACTGACCAGAGCGGCGGGCAGCCGCCGCTCTATCCCAACGGTCCCTCTCGGGACAGGCATGAGGACACGCGCTGATGCTGGATGCGGCACAAACCACTGACGTGCAGGCGGAAACCCTGCTTGAGGTCAACAATATCGAGGTGATCTACAATCATGTGATCCTTGTGCTGAAAGGCGTCAGCCTAACGGTGCCCAAAGGGGGCATTACGGCCCTGCTGGGCGGCAACGGGGCAGGCAAGACCACCACACTCAAGGCTGTGTCGAACCTGCTGCATTCGGAACGGGGCGAAGTCACCAAGGGATCAATCAAGTATCGCGGGACCAGCGTGCATGAAAGCGATCCTGCAGATCTGGTGGAAAAAGGCGTCATCCAGGTGATGGAGGGCCGCCATTGTTTCGAACATTTGACGGTCGAGGAAAACCTGCTGACCGGCGCCTATACCCGCAAAGATGGTAAGGCCGCGATCCAACAGGATCTGGACCTTGTTTACACCTATTTCCCACGTCTGAAGGAACGCCGCCGCAGCCAGGCGGGTTACACGTCGGGCGGAGAGCAACAGATGGTTGCGATGGGTCGGGCGCTGATGTCGCGGCCCGAGACGATCCTGCTGGATGAGCCGTCCATGGGGCTGGCCCCGCAGCTTGTCGAAGAGATTTTCGGCATCGTTCAAGATCTGAACGAAAAAGAGGGCGTCTCGTTTCTGCTGGCCGAGCAGAACACCAATGTGGCGCTCAGGTTCGCACATTACGGCTATATTCTTGAATCCGGCCGCGTGGTGATGGATGGCCCAGCTGCCGAGCTGCGCGAAAACCCCGATGTTAAGGAATTCTATCTGGGCATGTCGGATGACGGCCGCAAAAGCTTCCGCGATGTGCGCTCATACCGCCGCCGCAAGAGGTGGCTGTAGGCGGATGGAGGATTTGGCGATGACGAAATTCTACGATGCGCTAGAAACCCGCTCGGCCGACCAGCGCGCTTCTGAACAGGCTGAGGCGTTGCAGGTACAGATCAGGCGCGCGAACTCGGCTCCGGGGTTTGCAGCGCATATGGCGGATGTTGATACGGCAGCTGTAAAGTCGCTGGACGACCTTGTGAAGCTGCCAGTTCTGCGCAAGTCAGATATGGCTAAGGCGCAGGCGTCGCGCCCGCCCTTTGGCGGGTTTACCGTCAAACCGGCCCGGCATTTCCATCATGTTTTCCAGTCGCCCGGCCCGATCTATGAGCCCGGCAGCACCGATCACGACTGGTGGCGGATGGGGCGGTTCCTGCACGCAGCAGGTGTCGGGCCCGGAGACATCGTTCAGAATTGCTTTGGCTATCACCTGACCCCGGCGGGCATGATCTTCGAAAGCGGCGCGCGGGCGGTGGGTGCTGCGGTGCTGCCTGCCGGCACCGGCCAAACCGAACTGCAGGTAACAGCCGCGCGCGATGTCGGCTGCACCGCTTATGCGGGCACACCGGATTACCTCAAGGTCATCTTGGACAAGGCCGATGAGATGGGCGTGGCACTGGATTTCGTGACTGCCGTTGTTGGTGGCGGTGCTTTGTTCCCGTCTTTGCGTCAGGAATACGCCAATCGCGGTATCGCCTGTCTGCAATGCTATGCCACCGCCGATCTGGGCAGCATCGCTTATGAAAGCCCGGCGATGGACGGGATGATCATTGATGAGCATGTCATCGTCGAGATCGTCACCCCCGGAACCGGAAACCCGGTCGCGCCGGGTGAAGTGGGTGAGGTTGTCGTGACCTCACTGAACCCCGATTATCCGCTGATCCGGTTTGCCACCGGTGATCTGTCGGCGGTTCAACCTGGTCAGTCACCTTGCGGTCGTACCAACATGCGCATCAAGGGCTGGATGGGACGCGCGGATCAGACAACCAAGATCAAGGGTATGTTCGTGCGCCCTGAACAGGTCGCGGCGCTGGTCGACAAGCATGATGAAATCGTCAAGGCGCGCGTCATTGCCGCCCGCCAGGGTGAGATGGACACGATGACGGTTCAGATCGAAAGCGCCGGCGGAAATGACTTGGTTTATGCGAAATCCGTCGTCGAGGTGCTGAAGCTGAAAGGCGCGATCGAAGTCGTGGCGCCGGGATCGCTGCCGAAAGATGGTTTGGTGATCGAGGATCAGCGCGTCTACGAATGAAGGCTGTGCAACTCTGCGGCAGTATGTGTCGCAGATTTGTTTCGCTGCCCACTGGTGTTTCCGAGCGTTTTGGTCGATTAAAGACGGACTCTGCGCCTTAGCCAGTTAAAGCCGGGATCATGGCCGATATCGAAATCTCTGAGCACGGACGGCGCAACCGCGGCGCTGTAGGTACACGCCTCGTCGGCGTAGTGGCCTGCCTTGTGGCGGCAGCCTGTCTGTTGCCGATGCTTGCGGTTGTTCTGGCCGCTACGACGGGCGGCACGGATACGGTTTCGCATCTCCTGGAAACTGTTCTGCCCGGCTATGCTATGACGACGCTGATACTGGTCGTGCTGGTGGCCACGGGCACGTTTTCCATCGGCGTGGGCGCAGCTTGGCTCGTGACGATGACGCGGTTCCCTGGCGTGCGCATTCTGGAAATTGCGTTGGTGCTGCCGCTGGCCTTTCCGGCCTATGTGCTGGCCTATGCCTATACATTCATTCTTGATCACCCGGGCATTGTCCAGACCACCCTGCGTCAGGTAACGGGCTGGGGCCCGCGCGACTATTGGTTCCCCGAGATTCGGTCGACCGAGGGTGCGGCGGTGATGTTGATCTTGGTCTTGTATCCTTACGTCTACCTGTTGGCCCGGGCCGCTTTTCTGCAGCAGAGTGCAACGGCCTTTCTGGCAGCGCGCGCGTTGGGCAAAAGTCCGTGGCTGGCCTTTTGGCACGTTTCGCTGCCAATGGCGCGCCCGGCGATTGCGGGTGGCGTGCTGCTTGCCATCATGGAAACCATCGCCGATTTCGGCACCGTGGCCTATTTCGGGGTGCAGACATTTGCCACGGGCATCTATACCAGTTGGTTTTCGATCGGTGATCGGGTGGGTGCGGCGCAGCTGGCGCTCTGCCTTCTGGGCTTTGCGCTGGTCATGGCCGTGGCAGAACGGATGCAGCGCGGGAAGGCCAAGTACTATCAGGCAGGCAAAAGCCACGCCTCGCTGCCATCCGCCCGGCTGAAGGGCTGGCAAGCGGGCGCGGCTTTTGCCCTGTGTGCCATACCGGTGCTGTTCGGATTTCTGTTGCCGGTGTTCATTCTGGTTCAGATGGGGATGGAGTCCGAACAGAACCTTCTGTCACGGCGCTATCTCGGGTTCATTCAGAATTCGCTGACGCTGGCCGGTGTGGCGGCGTTTGTTACGGTCTTTGCGGCCATCAGCGTTGGGTTCTTCCAGCGATTGCGGCCGGGGAGGGTGTCCTCTGGTGCCGGGTACATGGCGCGGCTGGGCTATGCGGTTCCAGGCGGTGTGATTGCCGTCGGGCTGATGGTGCCTTTTGCCAGTTTCGATAACGCACTGGATGCATGGATGCGGCAGAATTTCGACCTGTCGACCGGGTTGCTTGTTACCGGTTCGATCTGGCTGTTGGTAGCCGCTTATATGGTGCGGTTTCTGGCCGCCGCGCTCAGCGCATATGAGGGAGGGCAGAGCACGGTGCATGCCAATATGGATGCGGCCTCGCGGTCTTTGGGGCAGACGCCGCTAGGGACGTTGCGCCGGGTGCATTTGCCGATTCTGACACCCTCCTTGCTGACAGCTTTGTTGATCGTCTTTGTGGACGTGATGAAAGAGCTTCCCGCGACCCTGATCATGCGGCCTTTCAATTTCGATACGCTGGCGGTGCAGGCCTATAGGCTGGCATCAGACGAGCGGTTAGAGGGCGCTGCTGTGCCCTCGCTGGTCATATTGGCAGTGGGGTTGCTGCCGGTGATCCTGATCTGTCGGCAAGTCGGGCGACAGCGTTAGACTTGACCAAAAAACCACACCTATTTGCGGATGGGCTTGATTCGAACGCGTTTTCCGGCAAGGCTTGAACCATGAACATGCAGCCTCCCAGCCGGTATTCTGCAAACTCGACCCAGATGCCCGTCGCGTTCGATCGGCACGAGATGTCCCAAATCCTTTCTGTCTATGGCCGGATGGTCGCCGCCGGAGAATGGCGCGACTACGGGATTTCGAACCTGTGTGATATGGCGGTGTTTTCCATTTTCAGGCGCACAGCAGAACATCCGATCTATCGGGTTGAAAAGGACCCGCGTCTGCGGGCACGACAAGGGATGTATTCGGTGGTCGGTATGGATGGTCGCATCCTGAAACGCGGTCATGATCTGCGCACGGTTCTGCGGGTATTGGAACGCAAGCTGATACGGTCGGTCGACTTGGATTAGAGCCTTTTATGGGCGGTCACGGGCCCATCGCCCTGTTCCAGAATGCGCGTGATTGCAACATCCATCGGCTCAAAGGTCACGTCCATGTGGAACGCATTTGCGTGCAGCAGCATATTGTCGCCGTAGACCCAGGCCACATGCCCTTTCCAGAACAACAGATCACCGCGCTGAGCGGGTGTGCCAGGGGTCAGCGCCTGACCCAGATCACGCTCCTGGTCGCCACTATCACCGGGGCAGGGCAGCCCACAAGCCAGCATTCCGGCCTGAACCAGACCTGAACAATCAAGTCCGAACCGGCTGTTGCCGCCCCAAAGATAGGGCGTTCCCAGAAACAGCTCGGCCACGGCGACCGGATCGGTCAGGGTTACGTTGATCTGTTTGGCGTGTATGGCCGGGATAAAGCCTAGTTCCGTCTCAAGAAATCCATTCTGTTCGGACAGGGCCTGAACCTTGCTGCCAAAGCTTAACGAGGTTCGGTCCCGGGATTTCATCGCGGGCTGCTCATAAGCATGGGTTGAGGGCGCGGTGATCCAATGGGTGGCAGGCAATTCGGGAGCCAGACAGTCTGACCGGACCCAGCCCGCATAGCCGTCCTTGTCCGAGGTGATCCGGCTCCAGCCCTTGTTCTCTTCATGCGTGCAAACACCATCCCCATACAAAAGCTGGCGATCTCGCGGCCCGTCCGGGGCGCGCAACAGGTCGATGACCGGTTGTATGATGCGGTGCCGGGTCATATGCCCAAAATCTCAGGCAGGGCCGTCAGAAGGGCGCGGGGCCCCTGACCGAACCCGCCCTTGCTGCGTCCGGGTTCCTTGCTGCGCTGCCACGAGAAGATGTCGAAATGCATATAGGGGCTGTCACCGACAAACCTGCGCAGGAACAGCGCGGCGGTGATCGAACCGGCAAAACCACCTGCCGGAGCGTTATCCAGATCGGCAATGCCGGGTTCGATCAGGCCCTCATAGGGGTCATGGAAAGGCATGCGCCAGACAGGATCGGCTGCTCTGCCTGCAGCGTGGGTCAAGGCATCAGCCGCGGCATCGTTGTCGGTATAGAACGGCGCCAGATCGGCGCCCACTGCCACACGTGCCGCCCCGGTCAGCGTCGCCATCGAGATCACCAGATCCGGTTCGCCCTCATCCGCCAGCGCCAATGCATCGGCCAGAACCAAGCGCCCTTCGGCATCGGTATTGTTGATCTCAACGGTCAGCCCCTTGCGCGAGGTCAGGATGTCGCCGGGCCGGAAGGCGTTGCCCGCAACGGAATTCTCTACTGCCGGGATCAGCACGCGCAGCTGCACGGGCAGCTCTAGGGCCATGATCATCCGGGCCAGCCCCAATACATTTGCGGCCCCGCCCATATCTTTCTTCATCAGCCCCATCGAGGCGCCGGGTTTCAGGTTTAGCCCGCCAGTGTCAAAGCAGACGCCCTTGCCGACAAGGGTCAGCTTTGGGCCTGTCACGCCCCAGTTCATCTCAATCAGACGGGGCGCTTGTGCGGCGGCGCGGCCAACCGTGTGGATCATGGGGAAGTTCTGCTCTAGCAGGGCGTCGCCCAGAACAACCTCGAAAGAGGCGCCGAATTCCTGTGCCAGGGCTTCGGCTGCGCTATGAAGCTGTTCCGGCCCCATATCAGAGGCCGGTGTATTGACCAGATCGCGGGTCAAGGCCTCGGCCCAGGCCAGAATTTCAAGCCGGGCGGTGTCGATGCCGTCGGGGGCAACCAAACGAGCCTTGGCCGGGGATTGGCTGGCATAGCGGTCAAAGGCATAACCGGTCAGCAACCACCCCAGGCATTCGATTTCGAGATCCGCTTGGTCTATGCCCGATGCGATGTGATATGTGCCTTCGGGCAGGGCTTCGGCGGCGGCGGCCAGCGGAAACCGCTTGCGGGCCCGGCCTGTGGTTGTGCCATACCCCGCCAAAGCAGACTGTACCGCACCGTCAGCGCCGGGAATCAGTAAGACCTGACCCAGTGCACCGGTAAATCCACTGATCTTGGCCCAGGTCGTCACGGCTTCGGGCTGGCCCGCCAGCCAATCGTCCAGATCCGGCTGGGCAATGACGTGAAGGGAGACAGATGCGTCCGACGATGGAGCGAAAGATAGGGTCATGGAAATCTCGACTGTTGTGGCTTATGCCCAACCTAGCCGTCCATGGACCGTCCGCAAGTCCTGTCAGACCGAAAGATCTTGCTGATCCCAGATCACGGTCAGCGATTTCTCACCCACTCTGATCAACCGCGACAGGGTGGCCCCGGCGGCGACCGAGTCGCCCGCATCCACATTCTGCGCCACATCATTGGCCACACGGGCCAGCGCCATCATTCCGATCTGTTCGGCAATGGCCACAATGGATCGCGCACATTTGCGCAGCCCGGCCCAGTCACGCTGTCTCCAGAACCGCTCGCAATTCGACAGGCGCACCGCCAATTCCTCGACCGTGCGACACAGCACGTCCAACGCGTTTTTCTCACCCAGTTGTCGATACAGCCCATTCAGACGATCCGAATCCAGCCGCACTGTTTCTTTGTGTTCAAGCGTGACGATCTTTTCCACCACATTCACCCCAATTCTATACGCCCCCACGGCATAGCCCGAATGTGGTGCGCAATTCCTTTGCAAAACCTTGCCATGGGGCAGGATAATGGCTCGAATTTTCTTCGAATTCAGGTTACAGCAGTCCACCGAGACATGAACAGGGACACAAGAATGGAATTCGCCAAACCTCTGCCAAACTATCTGGTCAATCGGTATCATGGCTGGAAAGCCACCACATATTCGGAAAACCAGGTCTGGTATCGCCGTCTGGCCACCGAAGGGCAGCGTCCGCGGGCCATGGTGATTTCCTGTTGCGACAGCCGGGTTCATGTCACCTCGATTTTTGGGGCGGATCAGGGTGAGTTCTTTATTCACCGCAACATTGCCAATCTGGTGCCGCCTTATGCGCCCGACGGTGATCATCACGGCACCAGTGCTGCCATCGAATACGCGGTGACCGCGCTGAAAGTGGCGCATCTGATCGTGCTGGGCCATTCCCAATGCGGTGGTGTGCAGGGCTGTATCGACATGTGCAAGGGCCAGGCACCACTGCTGGAAGCCAAAGAAAGCTTTGTTGGTCGCTGGATGGATATCCTCAAACCAAAATATGATCTGGTTGCCGATATCGAAGACAGCACCGACCAAGCGCGCCAGTTTGAACGGCAGGCGGTTGTTGCTTCGCTCGAAAACCTGATGACCTTCCCCTTCATCTCCGCGGCGGTAGAGAGCGGCTCGCTCAGCCTGCACGGTTTGTGGACAGATATCGGTGAAGGTGGCCTTCAGTGTTATGATCCCGGCGAAAAGAAATTCGTGGTCGTCTGACCCGGCGGATTTTCGACAATTTCAGGCAGCGCGGATCAGACTACTGATTCCGCGCTGTTTTTTTGATAAGTTTGGGATGTCATTTTAGGGATTCGGAGCATTCCATGCGATTGATCAAACGTGTTCTTGTCACCTTGCTAGTCTTGATTCCGGTTCTGGTAGGGGTGTCCTTTATATTGCCAGGCAAAGCAGATGTTTCGCGTAGCATCACGATTGATGCCTCGCCCGAGGTCATCTTTCCTTATGTCAACTCCATGCAGGAAACCGAGAAATGGTCGCCATGGTTATCTCGTGATCCCGAGACGAAGCTGACCTATGGCGGGCCTGATTCCGGGGTCGGGAATGTGCTGAACTGGTCGTCGGATCACTCGCAGGTCGGCACCGGTTCGCAAGAGATCACCGAAAGCGTTGAAAACCAGATGGTCAGAACCGCCTTGGATTTTGGTCCAATGGGCACTGCCATTGCCATGTTTGAACTGCAGCCGGAGGGCAGCGGCACCAAAGTGACCTGGGGGTTTGAATCCGAATTGGGTATGAATCCCATGTCCCGCTGGATGGGGCTGATGATGGATAAATGGGTTGGCGGAGATTACCAGCGCGGGTTGGATAATCTGAAAACGCTGGTCGAGGGGCAGGGGTGATTTAGAGGACCCCGAGGTGTATTCGGATGGCGGCTTTGAGCCCCGAGCAGTCGTTACAAAGCTGGCTTTGAGCAAAGGACTTCATCTGGAACTCAGTCCAGCGTGTTCTTGTAGACTTTGCCGTCTTTCATGATCAGATCGAAATTCTCATGCGGGTCTGCGATCAGGTCGATATCTTGCAGCGGATTGCCGTCCACAAGGATTAAGTCGGCATAAGCGCCCTTTGCGATTACACCCAAATCGCCTTGTTGATAGGGGTGGCGCGGGCCTGAGAGTTTGAGCAGTTCAGCATTGGTTGAAGTCGCCATTTTCAGCACCTCGTATGGCGTGTACCAGCGCTGCAACTTGGCAAGGAACGCGCCTTGACGTTCGGCCAGTTTGGGATCGAACAGGATGTCGGTGCCGAAAGCGACTTTCACGCCAACTTCTTTCGCCGTTTTGTAGGTGAAATCTGTACCGTTGGTGACGTCGATCCATTTCTGCTGGCTAACAGGGTCGTCGAAAGAAAAGCCATCCTCGTCATCCAGAAGAGGCTGCACTGACAACCACACGTCGTTGTCGCGCATCAGTTCCATCGTTTCGCGGCTCATCAAGAAGCCATGCTCGATGGACTTAACGCCAGCGGCAACGGCTATCTCCACTGCCTCGTCCGTGAAGACATGAGATGCAACATAGGTGTTGTAGGTGTCAGCCACCTCTACGAATGCCTCGATTTCGGCCTTGGTGTATTGGCGTACATCCAGAGGGTCATAGGTAGATGACACCCCGCCACCGGTGGAAATCTTAAGCTGGCTTGCGCCCATGCGCATGATTTCACGCGCGCGTTTGACCACTTCCGGAACACCATCAGCCTGCGCCATCAAACCAACGCTGTACCAGTACCATTGCGAATCCGCGCCGTTCGTCGGAACCGCTTGGTAGGGGCGATAGTCAAAGTGGCCGCCGGTTTGTGTCACGGGTGGGCCGGACGGCAGAATACGGGGGCCTTCGATCTCGCCTGCGTCAATCATCCGTTTTATGGCAAATGAATTGCCGCCAACGTCGCGCACCGTTGTAAAGCCGCGCATTAACGTGCCTTCGGACCCGATGGCACCCCGCACCGCGACCTCAAGAATATCGCCGGTCACAACCACACTCTGCGGATTGCAACAGTAAAGCGTGTGCCAGTGCACGTCGATCAGGCCCGGCATCAACGTGCGCCCGCCACCGTCGATGACGATACCATTGGCGACGGCGAGGGGTTCTGAGGACACATCTGTGATCAGATTGTCGGTTACAACGACATTGGCATTTGCAATCATTTCCTCATTCACACCATCAAACACGTTGACGTTTGTGAACAGTATCGGTCCCCCATCCTGGGAGAGCGCTTGCGAACTGGTTATTGCAAGAGCAATCGACGAAACTGCGGCAAGTTTGGGAAAATGCATTCGAAATTCCTCAGAAAATTCTGTCGGATAAACCATCCCAGCGGAAGCAAGATTTTTCAAGCATTACCTCGCTTTTCTCCAAGGTCGGCTTTGTCCGCCTAGCCGACGTTCAATAAAAAAAACCCCCCGCTGACCATGCAGCGGGGTTTACTTAATCAATGCTAAGGGTTGTGCGTATCGCTCACCCCTTCTTCAGGACCTCACGGCCCAGCAATTCGGCGATTTGTACCGCGTTCAGCGCTGCGCCCTTGCGCAGGTTGTCACTGACGCACCACAGGTTCAGGCCGTTCTCGATGGTTGAATCCTGACGGATGCGGCTGATGAAGGTGGCGAAATCACCTGCGCATTCGATCGGCGAGACGTAGCCGCCCGGTTCGCGCTTATCGATCACCATGATACCTGGTGCTTCGCGCAGGATGTCACGGGCTTCGTCTTCGTCCAAGAATTCCTCGAACTCGATATTCACGGCCTCTGAATGGCCGACAAAGACCGGAACGCGGACGCAAGTGGCTGTAACCTTGATCGAGGGATCGACGATCTTCTTGGTTTCGACAACCATCTTCCACTCTTCTTTAGTCGAGCCGTCTTCCATGAAGACGTCGATCTGCGGAATGACGTTGAAGGCGATCTGCTTCTGGAACTTGTTCGGCGGAACTTCGGTGGTGGGGTTGTAGATGGCTTTGGTCTGATCCCACAGCTCATCCATCCCTTCTTTGCCCGCGCCGGAAACCGACTGATAGGTCGACACGACGACGCGCTTGATCTTGGCGCGGTCATGCAGCGGTTTCAGCGCGACAACCATCTGCGCGGTCGAGCAGTTGGGGTTGGCGATGATGTTCTTGTTCTTATAGTCGTGGATCGCCTCGGGGTTACATTCCGGCACGATCAGCGGAATTGCAGGGTCATAGCGATACAGGGACGAGTTGTCGATCACCACGCAGCCAGCCGCCGCCGCCTTGGGGGCGTAGACCTTGGTCGCCTCGGATCCCACGGCAAACAGCGCCATGTCCCAGCCGGTGAAATCAAACGTGTCCAGGTCTTTGGTCGTGAGTGTCTTGTCGCCAAAGCTTACTTCGGTTCCCAGCGACCGACGGCTTGCCAGCACGGCAAGTTCATCGATGGGGAACTGGCGTTCTGCCAGAATGTTCAGCATTTCGCGGCCCACATTACCTGTGGCGCCGACGACTACGACGCGATAGCCCATTTCATGTCTCCAAAGTTAAGGACGCGCGTTCATAGCCGCGTTGCAGCAAAGAAAAAAGAGGTTTCACGGGATATTTCCCCCAATGACACCGATTTTACGCGGTGCATCGCCTCAGGCGTCGGTTAGAAGCCGTTCATAGAGCGCCACCAAGGTCTTTGCCTCGCCGTAGATGTCGAAATTCTGTTCCACATGGACGCGGGCGGCGCTGCCGGATAGCGCCAGCGACTCGGAGTTCGACAGCATTTCAGCGGCGGCATCAGCCAGGGCGGGAATCTTCCCCGGTTCGACCACATGGCCCAGTGAGGGGTCGGTCACGATCTCTGCAAAGGCACCAACATCGGTTGCCACCACAGGCACGCCGCAGGCCATCGCCTCGAGCGGGGTCAGACCAAAGCCTTCCCAGCGTTGCGGCGCGATGAACAAGTCCAGCACCTGGTACCACTCGGCGATCTGATCCACAGTGACCTCGGGTTTGAATAGGATGCGGTCAGACAGGCCCGCCTTGGCGACCTTGTCTTTCAACTCGGCCAGAAAGCCGGTGTGTTTTTCGGTCGCGCGGCCCATGACGATGCCATGGACGTCTTCGAAACGGCCACAAAGGTCGATCATCGCATCGACGAAAGCATCGGTGCCTTTCTGGTGCCGGATACGGCCATAGCACCCAAGCAGCAGACCACTGGGCAGGCCAAGTTTGCCCCGCAGGGCGGCTTTGTCCGCGGGCGGGGTGAAATTCTGCAGGTTGATGCCATGCATGATGACCTGCGCGTCCCGCTCAAGATATCCGGCGGTTTTGCGCGAGGTGGCAACCACCGCGTCCATCTGGTCGATCAGCCATTTGGTATAGCCCGTATGCGACCGCTGCGAGGCGCTGGTGAATAGCAGTTTCAGGCGCAGACGAAAGACATTGCGCAGGAACAGGCCCAACAGCATCTCGGTATTGCGGCGCGCATGCCAGACGCGCGTGGTCTTGCGCGACAGAAAGGGCAGGCGGCCCAGCGGGATATGGGGCAGGTCGGCTGGAAGGCCCGGTCCGGTGGCGGCGATGTCGATCCATTGCACCTGCAAAGGCACCAGCCGCGCAATCGTCGCGGTCACGCCGGACAGCCTGCGTTTGAGGTTGGGTGCGATGACAACAGGGTCGGACATGGGCTCTCCCGATGGTTCCAGCGTCAGTCAACGCTGTCGCGGCTGAATAGGTAAATCACGCATCCAATGGCAAGCGTGACTGCAAAAAAGCCGAATATCGCTGTGTAGGGCGCGGTTGGACTGATGTCCACTGTCGCGGCATGGACGCGGCCGGTGACAAATTGCGCCAGTCCCACTCCGCCGATGCCGAACAGATTCAACAGGGTCATGCCACGCCCGACCAGATGCGGCGGCACGAAGGCGCGGCCATGGGCCATGATGACCGGAAAGCTGGCGCCCATGAATCCGATCACCGCCATCAGACTTACTGACACCCAGACCGCCATGTCGATCCACAGGCACAACAGCCCCAGCGCCGCCGCGCCCAAGGCATTGCCGCCAAAGATCACCCATTTCCGTGTTCCCAGCAGCCGGTCCAGTGGCCCATAGGCAAAGGTGCCGGCAATCATAGCCGCCCCCATGACCAGCGTCGCGGTTCCGATCTGCGTAGTGCTGAGGGCGAAAACGTCGTTCAGATATGGACCCGCCCACAGGCCTCGTGTCGCAGCCGCGGGGGCGTAGGCCACCAGCATCAGCGGCAGGATGGCCCACAGGGCAGGTTCTTTCAGCAGGTCCAGCACTGACCCGCGATGCTCGGTCTCAACCGGTTTGGGGTCGTGAACGCTGATCCAGATGCCCGTTGCGATAATGGCCGAGACGATGGCCAGTGTAGCCATTGTGGCGCGCCAGCCCATCAGTTCGACCGCAAGTGCTGTGGGGTAGGAGGCCACAAGATTGCCGACCGACCCAACGCCCAGCATGATGGCTGCTAGCGTGGCAAAGCGGGCGGGCGGGTATTCGCGGGCAAAGATGTAATAGGATGCCATCAGAACGGGCGAGCACCCGACTCCGATCAGCCCCATCGCGATTGCGATATGAAACGGGGTGCTGGCCACTGCAAACAACGCAGCGCCGCCCGCGCCACCTGCCAGCAACAAAACCGCAGCCGTCAAACGCGGCCCGATCCGGTCCAGCGCCCAACCCACTGGCAGTTGCATGGCGGCAAAAACCAGAAACCAAAGCCCCGAGGCAAAGGCCAGATCTTCGGGCCTTGCCCCGATGTCACGCCCCAGATCGACGCTGAGAACGGCAAGAAAGGCGCGAAAAAATTGGCTGAGCACATAGCCCAGACACAGAACCACCAGTCCGGTTTTCATGAGACGCCTCTTTCGCCCAACCCGCCAGCAAATGCTTGGCATGTCCCCGTGATATGTACAAGCGCGTGTGCTATGATGTTTTCAGCGGACATCGAACAAATTTGGGCTATCTGAAGGTCTATTCATATTGTCGAGGAACCAATGAAAGATGCACAGGCCGCATTTTATGACAGCCTTCCGCTGTTGCGGGATTTTAACAATCTGACCGATCCTGAACGCTTTACCGCGGTGCCGACGGAATGGGTTCTTGGTGTCGCAGATGTCGTGGATTCCTCCGGTCAGATAGAGCGGGGACGATACAAGGCCGTGAACATGGTTGGGGCCGCGGTGATCTCGGCCATGATCAATGCGCTTCGCGGGCAAGAATTTCCCTATGTCTTTGGGGGTGATGGTGCCGGGTTCGCCGTACCGGCAAGCGCGGCAGAGGCAGCACGTAGCGTTCTGGCCGATTTGCGGCGCTGGGCAGAAGAAGAGTTCTCGATCGCGTTGCGTGGGGCCGTCGTGCCCGTCGCCGAAATCCGGCAGGCGGGCAAGGATCTTCGGGTTGCGCGTTACGCGCCATCCGAGGGGGTGGATTATGCAATGTTCTCGGGCGGTGGTCTGGCCTGGGCCGAGGCCGAGATGAAAGCAGGCCGGTTTGAGGTTCCGTACGCAGCCCCTGGTGCGCTGCCGGATTTGACCGGGCTGTCCTGCCGCTGGTCCAACAGCAAGGCGCAGAATGGTCAGATTGTCTCGGTGGTGGTTCAGCCAACTGCCCGCGCTACCGAGACCGATTTCGCCGACCTGTCAAGGGCTGTTCTAGTGGCCGCTGAAGGATTGGACCGGTCCGGCCACCCGATGCCGGAAAGCGGCCCTCCGATCCGCTGGCCTCCGCCTGGTTTGGCGCTGGACGCCCATGTGTCCCGTGCGGGTCGCAATCTTTTGCTGCAGAAAATCAAGCTGTTGGCGCAGAATTTGATGATCGGGCTGCTGTTCAAATCCGGCAAGCGATTGGGGAATTTTGAGCCGGAACACTATAAGCGCACGGTCAGCCGCAATGCGGATTTCCGCAAATTCGATGACGGGCTGAAAATGACCCTGGATTGTGACCCGGCCACCCTGAACCAGATTCAGACCGTTCTTGAACAGGCCCGGAAACAGGGCAGGATCCGATACGGGCTGCACGCGCAGGATGAGGCGATGATGACCTGCTTTGTCCCCTCAGCCACCCGTGACGATCACGTCCATTTCGTCGATGGTGCCTCGGGCGGGTATGCTCAGGCGGCCTCGGCGATGCGGGCTTAGGCCTTCCACCTTGTGGCCAGGGCACGCGCCGCCTGTGTCAGCAGCATCACGTCGATCCCCACCGCTTGGAACTGGGCGCCCATGTCCTTATAGGCCTGCGATGCCTCATCCGTGACACCAAGAATGCCCGGGGCTTTGCCTGCTGCAACGATGCGCTTCATCGCGTCGGCGATCACCGCCTGGACTTCGGGCGCGGCGCTGTTTCCCTGAAAACCCATGTCAGTGGACAGGTCAGACGGACCGATAAACACGCCATCCACGCCTTCTACCTGTGCAATGGCATCCAATGCGGCGATACCGGCGCGGTTTTCCACCTGTAACAGCAGACATATCTGATCGTCTGCGGTCTGAATGTAGTCCTGAACCGTTCCATATTGCGTTGCGCGTGAGGCCATCGCGCCGACGCCTCGCACACCTTGGGGCGGATAGTGGCAGGCACGTACCAGATCGCGCGCCTGTTCGGCACTTTCCACCATCGGTACCAGGATTGTCTGAGCACCTGCGTCCAGTACCATCTTGATCAATGCGGTGTCGCCCACCGGGATTCGCACGACGGGATGTGTCGGACTGGCGGCCAGCGCGATCAGCTGATCCCGGATGGACCGGATATCATTCGGCGCGTGCTCACCGTCGATCACCAGCCAGTCGAATCCGGCAGTGCCCATGATCTCGGCTGTTACCGCCTCAGCAAAGCTGGACCAACACCCAATCAGATGGTCGCCGTTTTTCAGGGCTTGTTTGAACGTGTTGACGGATGCGGACATGTGGAACCTCTAGTTTAGCGAGCGGGCGATTTCAGTGATCACGTCAAATGCCATTTGGACGTCTGCATGCGTGGTTTCAAACTGACCGGCCTGAAAGCGGATCACCAAGTCGCCATCAACGCGGGTTTGAGTCAAGTAAATGCGGCCATCATCATTGATCGCATTGACCAGCCGTAGGTTCAGATCGTCCAGATCGGTTGATCCAGGGGGGGCATAGCGGAATGTCCACAATGACCACATAGGGTTAGTGGTGATTTCGAAATCGGATTCAGCTTTCAGCCGGTCATGCAGAGCCACTGACCATGTTATATGATTGCGCAACCTTTCACGTAGCCCTTCCAGACCATAGGCGCGGATGACGAACCACAGTTTCAGGGCTCGGAACCTGCGGCCCAGCGGTACCGACCATTCAGAATAATTTATGATCCCGTCCTTGCCGTGGGTCTTCAGGAATTCCGGGCTGATCGCGAGTGTCCGTACCAGATCATCGGGGTCCTTCAGAAAATGGGCGCAGCAATCGAACTGAACACCCAGCCATTTATGCGGGTTGAACACGATGCTGTCGGCTTGCTCGACTCCCTCCCAGTAATGGCGGTATTCGGGGCATATCATGGCCGAGCCAGCCCAAGCTGCATCGACATGCGAATATAGCCCGTATTTTTGCGCAATCTTCAGACATTCCTCTACCGGATCGGCCGCGCCGGTTCCGGTGCCGCCGACGCAGAGGATCACGCCGGTTGGTTGATAACCAGAGTCTAAATCGGCTTGGATTGCTGTTTCCAGCGCCTGTGGGTCCATCCCGCGCCAGTCGCCTTGTATGGGCACCCGCACCAGATTTTCCTGCCCGATCCCCGCAACCCATATGGCACGATCAACCGAGGTATGGACCTCGGCCGAGCAATATACGCGCAGCGGTTTCTGTCCGAACAACCCTTGTTGGTTGCCCTGCCAATTCAGCGCCTTTTCCCGCATGGTCAGCACAGCGGCCAGGGTCGCGGACGAGGCGGAATCCTGAATGACACCTGCAAAGCCCGTGGGCAGATCCAGGGCCTGCCGCAACCAATCCATCATCCGCGTCTCCATCTCGGTCGCGGCGGGGGATGTCTGCCACAACATGCATTGCGGAGCGATGGCGCTGGTTAGAAACTCGGCCAGAACCGACGGGGCCGAGGCGTTTGCATTAAAATAGGCAAAAAAGCGAGGATGTTGCCAATGGGTAATCCCAGGCATCACGATCTGTTCGAAATCGTGAAAGATTTCCTCCATCGCCTGGGAGCGCTCGGGAGGGCGCGCGGGTAAGGCGTTAAGAATATCACCGGGTTCCGTTCTGGCCCGAACCGGATTGTCGCCGACAGTCAGATGGTAATCCTGTGCCCACTCAGCAATCTTGGCGCCCCAATCCGAGAATTCATCCCAGTTCATTTTATCTTCCAATCTTCTCTGAACACCGCTTTCGATCCTGTGCCAGTGATGAATATCCGGGTTGAAACGTCAACGCCCTTTGCAGGAATCCAGTGGTCTGAGATTTTTCTGAACATGTTTCCGCAGAGAGAAATGGAATAATTTAGGCTCTAATAAGCGATAAATGCCTGGAATTCCAAACACGGAAAGGTCAGTTGAAGAATGAACCGAATTCGGCCAGAATTTAACATGGCTCATGAAATTCCATTGACGTCCCGGTCTTTGCCTATTGCGCTGCTGCGCGCGAGGGAACGGGTTATGGGGCCTATCCGTAGAATGCTTGTAGAGGCGGGCGTAACCGAGCAGCAATGGCGGGTTCTGCGGGTGCTGGAAGAGGAAGGCCCGCAAGAGCCCACCCATATTGCTGACCGTGCCTGTCTGCTTTTGCCCAGCCTGACCCGCATTCTGCAAAAGCTTGAGGCCAAGGGCCTTGTCGTGCGGAAAAGCCATCCGGTCGACAAGCGCAGGCAGATAGTTGAGATCACGGTCAAAGGGGCAGGGATTATCCGGGATAACATCGACTATACGTTGCTTTTGGCTGAAGAAATCCGCAACACGCTGGGACCAGAGCGGCATGAGGCGTTGCTGGATCTTCTCAACGATCTGCACCAGTTGAAATTACAATCAGATTCTCGGGACTAACAGTGTGTGGGCCCCGCCAGAGGGCCTTTGTGACCTCTCTGGCGGAGTGGCCAGGCCCGAGTGGACCATGTGCCTGGCCTACAGCCGGATACGAGGGGTGTTCAAACGATCCGGCAACGTTTCAGAGAACATCAGACCCCGAAAATCGGGGTTTCTCAGGCGCAAACTTACCCAGGGGGATGGGTGTTTAGCCGTGGTCCTCTGAATACTCGCACCCGGATTTTAGCGATTTCTGCCGTCCACGCGGGTGTCTTCGCAAGAAGGCGAAGGATTGGTGGTCCGCCGCCTTTGTGAGTGGTGACGTCTCAGTGCTGAACGCTTTCTGTTAGCAACAAGCTAGCGCGATACAGCGGTTTTCCAAGGTTTAACGGCTAAAAACTGAATGAGCTGTCGCAGTGTTTTCAGCCGCATGTTGAAAGTAAGCCCAGCGCCATAAGTAGCCATGTCTGCGAATTTTGAAACACGCGCAGGCTTACCGGTTCGATTTGGGCAAGCCTGTGCCGAATCATCCCCGAATTGTCGGCAAAAACCGGCGTGCGGGTTTCCAAGGATTGCGACTTGCTCTGGTTTATGCCCTTTAATATCCACTTTAACTAACCTGTGTTATGGCGGCATGATGATGGGTAGCCTGTTCTCTATTCCTGATCCGATCGCTTTGCCGGTTACCGGCGAGGACGACACATACCCGGTTGGGCGAATCTTTTGTGTGGGCAGGAACTATGCCGCACATGCGGCTGAAATGGGACATGAGGTCGACCGTGAGGCCCCTTTCTATTTCACCAAGGCCGCTGCAAACGCGGTCCTGTCTGGGGTGACGACGGCTTATCCTCCGGGGACCGAAAATTTCCACCATGAGATGGAGCTGGCTGTTGCAATCGGAAAGCCGGTTTTTCAGGCTGATACTTCTCAGGTGCAGGAAGCGGTGTTTGGCTTTGGCTGCGCCCTGGACATGACCCGACGTGATCTGCAAATTCGCGAGCGCAACAAACAGCGCCCTTGGGATCTTGGAAAAGATTTCGAGAATGCAGCCGTATTTGCCCCTCTGACCCGCGTGAGCGATTGGCAACCCGACCCGCAAAAACGCATCATTTTGCGCGTTAATGGCGAAACCCGGCAGGACGCAACCTTGGATGAGCTGATCTGGTCGATTGACGAGATCATAAGTCACTTGTCCGGCTATTATCATCTGCGACCAGGGGATTTGATCCTGACCGGAACGCCGGCCGGTGTAGGGCCGGTTCATCCCGGAGATTCACTCGAGGGTGAGATTGACGGGTTGCAGCCGGTCAAATTGATTATATCAGACCCTAAATAGGGTCTTTTTGCCAATTCTCGGCAAATTCTATGTCATCCAACCCGGCAAAGCGACGAACCCGGTCCAGTTCGGCCTGTAGGCGGCGCGTGCGGGCATCTGACCACCGTACTGTACGTTCTGGCCACAGGGCGCTGACCCGCAGCACCGACTGATCGCGATGGGCCTTCATGTCGATCCGGCCAATCAGCCGGTCGCCTTCGAGAAGCGGGAAAACATAATAGCCATAGGTGCGTTTAGGGGCAGGAACAAAAACCTCGATCCGGTAGTGAAACCCAAACAGCCGCTGCGCGCGATCACGGTCCCGCAGCATGGGGTCAAACGGGCTCAGCACTCTGATCCGACCCGGCGCTGGGGGGATCTGCGCGGCTTGTTCAGCAACATCCGGGCGTGCAAACAGTTTCCTGACCTGACCATTGGCACATTCGATCTCGATCTCTTCGACATGGCCCTCGGTCAAGGCGGTTTTGCACCAGCTTCGGGCTTCTGCGGTGCTGACCGTATCCCAAAACGCCGCCAATTCGCCCGAGGTCGCAAACCCCAGCCGGTCAAGTGCCGCATGGCACAGCCAATCCAAGGTATGTTCGGCGTCACACGGCATGTTGCCGGGGCAAAGATGCGTCTCGATCACCCGCTCGGTCAGGTCATAGCGTTTCTGGAACCCTTGCCTGCCGATCACGGTCAGCGCGCCCGAGCGCCACAGGAACTCCAGCGCGGTTTTCGACGGGTGCCAATCCCACCATCCGCCGGAGCCTTTCTTTTCGTCTTTTCCCACATCCGACGAGGAAACTGGCCCATGATCGCGTATATGCTGCAATACGGTTTCAAATTGCTGCTCGAACCCATCGCGACGCCAGTTTTTCCAGCGCGATTTCAGCAGGTCAGCGTCGCGCTGAAACCGCAAGTGCCAATGGGGGTAGAACTCCATCGGAATGACTGCGGCATCATGGGTCCAGTGTTCGAACAGCCCACGGTCACGTTCATACACATGCTTGAGGTTTTTGGCGCGATACGCGGGCCTGCGCGAAAACAGGATCATGTCATGGGCGCGGGCGACCGTGTTGATACTGTCCAGCTGAACAAATCCCAGACGCCTGATCAATTCAAGCAGGTCAGGCCCTTTCGCAGCCCCGGACGGCTGTTCTGCCAGCGCGTGCCGGTCCATGAACAGGGCGCGGGCCGCCCGATTGTTCAGCCTTTGCATCGCCATGGGTCAGCGGCGTTTCAGCGTATCGCCATAACTGATCTTGGGGGTCAGAGTTATGCGGTTTTCGACCTCGGAAGTGGGATCGGAAAGCTGAACGGCGATTATCTCGGCTGCCTTGCGCCCAATCTCGTGTCGACATGCATCCATTGTGGCCAGCTTGCGCGGCAGACCCTGTAACAGTTCGACATTGTTGAACCCTGCCAAACCGATCTGGCCTGGAATGTCTATCCCCTGGTCCAACAGATACAGCAACCCGCCAGCACCAATCATGTCGTTGGAATAATACAGGAAATCCAGATCCGGTGAGCGTTCCAACATGGCTTGAGTCATCTCGCGGCCTTTGGCCAAGGCCGAGCCCCCGGAATAAAACTCGCGGTCTTCGATCTCGATCCCATGCTTGCCCAGCACTTCGGTAAAGCCTTCGAACCGTTTCCGAGCGCGGTGATCCAGGGGCATTTTGGTGCCCATAAAGCCGATATGTTCATAGCCCGCTTTCAGGATCGCCTGTGCCATCTCACGTCCAGCGCGGCGATGGGAAATCCCGACCATCGCGTCCACCGGCTTACCATCGGTGTCCATGATCTCGACCACCGGAATCCCCGCCGAATCCAGCATGGCGCGTGCGGCATCGGTATGTTCCAATCCGGCGATGATCACGCCCGAAGGCCGCCACGAGAGCATCTCGTACAGGACTTTTTCCTCTTTTTCGGGCAAATAATCGGTGACGCCGACCACTGGCTGTAGCTCGGTATCCTCAAGAATCTGATTGATGCCGGTCAGCACCTCGGGGAACACCATGTTCGACAGCGACGGGATGATCACTGCCACAAGGTTCACCCGGCTTGAGGCAAGTGCACCAGCGATTTTGTTCGGCACGTATCCCAGCTCTTTTGCTGCGGCCAGAACGCGTGTGCGGGTCGCATCCGACACGTCACCCCGATTGCGCAGAACCCGGCTGACCGTCATCTCAGACACTCCGGACGCTTCAGAAACATCACGAAGGGTGAGTGGGCGTTTGTTTTCTGTGGTCACGGGGTGCACCTGCGTTGTTGTTTTGTCCGATGGTAGCGTGAACAGGACGCATTTTACAACTGCCCTTCAAAGCCGATGACAACCCGAAAAAACCACGCTACAGAGAGTTTTGCGCGGCCCCGTGGCTCAACTGGATAGAGCAGCCCCCTCCTAAGGGGCAGGTTGCAGGTTCGAATCCTGCCGGGGTCGCCAAAAACACCTGAAAAATATGGCTTATTTTCAGTACGTTGTGCGGAAGCTTGCAGAAAGGCCCGTGAGCTTTCAGGCCGAAATCAGCTGAAACGGCCAATTTCTCGTACAAAACCTGTACAAAATTCGCACGTTTGTGCGTATTTCGGGGGGCAATCATGAGCCGCCATAGCTTTGACCCCGAAATCGCCGGGCGTGTCGGTCTCAATGCAGCGGTGATTTTTCAGAACATCACCTTCTGGATCGAGAAGAACCAAGCCAATCGCCGCAACCTTCGAGACGGGCGGTATTGGACCTACAATTCGATCTCGGCCTTTGGTGAGTTGTTCCCCTATCTGAGCGAAAAGCAGATCCGCACAGCGCTTGAAAAACTGGTCAGCGCGGAGCTGATCATCAAGGGCAATTTCAGCGATGATCGTTATGATCGGACCTGTTGGTATGCCTTGGGCAACTCCATTTGCCCAAATGGGCAAATCGATCCGACCGAAAGGGAAGATGATGCATTTGCCCCTGAGGGCAAGCCATCTGCCCCAGAGGGCAAATCCTATAAGAACAGATATAAACCATATCAAAAACCAAATCCTTCGCACGCGAAGGCGGCGGTGGAGGATGAAGTTTCTAAAAAGATTTTGTCCGCTTATCCGGAGGATCGGATTCGCAGCAAAGCGGTTTGTCTCTCGCAAATCCGCCAAGCGCTGGCCAACGGAGTGGATGCCAAAGACCTTGAGGACGCCGTGCGGGCCTATGCGACCGAGAGTGAAGGTTTCACCCGCTCCAAGGTGTGCTTCTCCGACAATTGGTTCTCCTCTGGCCGTTGGTTGAAATACCTTCAGGAGGTTGAGGAGGCGCGAGAAGCGGGCAGAGCCAAAGAGGCTGAATTGCTGAAAGGTTTGGCCGACTGGGTCACGAACCGCCATCCATTATGCCGCCATATCACGCCCGGCCAAGTAACCGCTTTGCTGGCCGCAAACCTGGTCAGCCCTGCTGAAATCGAGGCGGCGGGGCTCCGATCATGAATGCAACTGGTCCCGCCAAAGAGCAGAGAGCAAGGTTACCCACCGATTACATCGGCGGGACTTGTGAGGGGCGGCCAGCCTCCCCTTCAAACCCCAACCAGACGCACGCAAGCGGCGTCAAAGAGGGCCTTTCCGAGAGCGTGATCTTTCGATGCAGCCCGTCGGAAAAGGCCGCGCTTGTGGCCAAAGCGCACGCCGCTGGTCTGCCCAATGCCACGTTGATGCGCGAGGCCTTGGGGCTGACTGAGGCACGTCGGCGCAAGCCCGTCCCCCGAGTTGACCCGAAGCTGACCTTTGCGATTGCCCGTGTCGGCGGCAACCTCAACCAGCTCTCCCGCTGGATCAACGGCGCGGTCAAATCTGGTCGTGCAAGCCAGATCGATGCGCTCAAGGTCGCGACGCAGCTAGTGGTCATCGAACGGCAGTTAGCGCAGATCGTGGCGGCACACGCAGGCGGTGACGCTTGATCATCTCGTTCTTCTCCACTGGCACCGGCGGCGGTACGGCCCCCGTTGACTACCTGACCGCGCGCGAAGTTCTGGCCTATGACGAGAACCGTAATCTGATCCGCGACGACAACGGCCAGCCGCAAACCAAGATCCGCGACCCGCTGCCCGAGGTGCTGCACGGAAACCCAAACCAGACCCGCGACCTGATCGATGCAAGCCCCAACAAGTGGAGCTACACGGCAGGCGTCATCAGCTTTGCCGACAGCGATGATCCCAGTCCCGACGCACAGCAAGAGGCCATTGAGCTATTTGAGGCTCTGGCCTTTGCTGGGCTGGACAGGGATCAATACGACTGCCTTTGGGTGCGCCATACGCACGAGGGCAACGTCGAACTGCACTTCTGCGCGCCACGCCTTGAGCTGAGCACGGGCAAGGCGTTGAACATCGCACCGCCAGGGCATGAGAACGCCTTTGCCAGCCTGCGCGATCTTTTGAACAAGACGCACGGTTGGGCAGACCCTTTAGATCCAGAACGCGCCCGCGAAGTGAGGGCGACGATTGAAGCGCCGACGCGGGCGCAAGGTCGCGAAGCGCTTCACGACTGGATCCTGGATCAGATCAGCATCGGCATCATCACTGACCGTGCCAGCATGAGCCACGCACTGACTGACGCGGGATTCGAGATCCCCCGTGCCAGCAAGAATTACATCACTGCCCAAGACCCCGACACCGGCGAGCGCTGGCGATTGAAAGGAGAGATTTTCCATGACGACTGGCAAGCCGAACCGCCTCGCCGAGAAATTGAACGCGGACCTGGAGGCGATCCGGAGCGACCACGCCGCCTTGATGGCATCTCAACTGGAGAGCTTCAGGAGCGATTTCAGCAAAATTGCGACCAGCGCGCTGCATACAATCGAGACAGATATCAGGTTCTTTCTGAGCGACAGCAAGAGCGAGTTGGAGAGGCGCAGCGAGACGATCAGGCGTTGGCTGACGATCTCGCCCTGGGTGATCGTGGGAATGATCTCAGCCTGGGTCGTGACGGTGCTGCTGGCGAGTTGGTTCTGGATGGGTTTGATCACGCGCTCGGAATTGAAGGAGCTGGGTCTGACGCGGATCGAACAGGGCGGTCAGATATGGGTGACGCTGGACCCCGACCGGACCGAGTTGAAGACCTGCACGATGGCGGGTACGCCCATCAGCTGCATCGAGATCAAGGAGCCTTAGATGACCATTCCACCGACAACACCCCTGACAGCATTGGAGCGCGAATTGCTCGCATCCGTCGAACGGTTGGTGACGGCCTGCGAGAGCTCAGCCAAGGAATTGCACGCCTTGGAGAAACGCTCGACCAGCAGGATCGAATTCAAGGTGAATGGCTTGGCGCATTGCGTGGCGCTATTGATGAAATCACATCTCACGTCCGTCACCACATTGGCCGCCTTGCTGCGCGAGGAGCAGAATTACGACACGCTTCAGGCGGGATTAGAGACCAGCTGGAAACTAGCGAAAGACGCCGAGAAACGGCTGAACGAGAGCTAGACGGGAGAGACAGTCACCGCAGCTCCGGTCACTCGCTTTGACGAGTTTCCAAGCCGCAGAAAGGCAACACATGCAGTTCGAACACATTCAATTCACGCTCGGTTTCCGCCAAGCCTTAGATCACGGCATCGACTATCGCGACTATCAAAAAGTCGATCGCTTGCCCGAAGGCATCCCGCTAATGGCCATCGCAGGTGTCTGGGGCGACTACAGCGACATACGCTGTCTGTTCATTGATCCGGATGGTCAAACCTACCGCCGCCACATTTCAGGCCGTGCCGGCCGGTACGTGATCCGTGAGCTAGATTTGAACGCAAAGGAGTTACAGGTCGGGCAGGTGCTTGTCGTACTTAAAGACTGTCGTTCTACTTGAGTTCAGGAATTCCACACCCACGCAAGAAATCATAGGTTTGATCATAAAAAGCCGGTGGGCGAGTTGGATCCTTAGCATCGCCATTCGGGACAAAAATGATCATGCCTTGGCGGGCTCTTGTCAGAAGAACCCGGTAGGCATTGAGCAAATACACCTGCCGCGTAGAAGACTTTACAGACTGCCACTTGCTTCCTTTGAATGCATTGAATTGCCAGGAGCCATCCACCATTCTGAGATCTGCATCCCAGCACATGCCTGCCCAATCCAGCTCAAGGCCTTGGATGTCAAATTCTGTTGCGACATCTTCCAAATAGTAAGAGGATCTCACGTCTTGGCTGTCGTTCAGGAACCAGCTTTTGGGATCAATCGCAGACTTGATATGTATCCCTTCGGGGCGCAGACGATGGGCGCCTGAAGATGCCACCAGGCCTGTCCGCTCACTCCCGCGCGCCATGCCGTTCAACCAATTCTTGGCAGAGGCAAGGTCACGCGTAAGGAGTATCGGGTACCTGTCGCCCAAGCTAGCCAGAGCCTCAGAGGCCGACGATACATCGCCATCCAATACAGATGACACAAAAGAAGAAAGTTTTTCCGCGCGAAATGATCGCATCGAAACCGACAAATGGAGATCTTCGTGCTTTGAAATCTTCGGCGAGCGCAGAAGCTCTACAGCATCCTGAGAAACCGTATAGTGTGGATCGTCCAAGAGGGTCGACGCGTGCACTTCCCAATCAGAGAAGCGGTTCTCGACCGCTCGCAACCATTCTCCAAGCCCCGCTTCGCCAGTATTGATCTCCTGGCCACCACCGATAAGGCAAACAATCGTGCACCATTCGGAGTGACGATCCATGACTCCAATCAAGAATTCCGGCTCAGATAGATCGAAGTTTGCCAACCCCCGCTTTTGCTGCATGAATTTTGAGGCTTGATCTGTTGTCCATGCGCGTTGGGCCTCGTCAAAGACGACCACATGCTCAAACGGTTCGCCTGGATCGTTTAGGTAGTGGTCTCTGAAGTGGTGAATATTCTGAACAAAAAGGCTTACTTCCCGCTCAGCATCCTTCTTTGAGATTTTTTCACCGCTGACCTTTCCTTGCTCTACCTTGTCCCGAGCCAATGCTTCTCGGAGAACGGTGACTAAAGGACCGTTGCCAGATAGGAAAACTGCGTTTTCGTTCTCATGCCTTTCAGCACGACTTGCCGCGATGTTGAGCCCTGCGAGCGTTTTGCCGGCGCCCGGTACACCAGTTACGAAGCAAATTGATTTCTTGTGTTCTCGTTTGGAAGTTTCGACGATTTCCGCGATGCGGTCAGAGGTCGCCTTCAGGTTCTTAGCGCTCGCATCTGAACGGGAAATTTCGGTGACATCGTGCGATTTGTAGAGAGCCTGTGCGGCCTCGATTATGGTCGGTGTCGGTTTGTATCCGGATGCCTCCCAACTGGGTGATGAAACAGATTGCTCACGCGGTATGCCAGAAGCTTGAGCGAGAAGGTCGTCGAGGCCTGACCGTCCTATGCAGATTGGAGCTGCTACCCCATCTAGGCCAAGGTCCAGAACGAATTCGCTTTTGTCAGATTTCGTGGCAATCAAAACAGGAATGATTGTGGAGGCGTGGCTACCTTCATGAAAGTTCTTTAGGTCCAAGGCATAGTCATGAACTTGTTCGATGGCATGCCGATCGAAGGTCGACGAGCCAACTTTGAATTCAATAACAAAGACGATACCTCCTGTAACGAGAATGCAATCGGCGCGCTTGCCCATGCGAGGTATGATGAACTCGAAGAACAACATTCCTGGCGAAGTAGGAGGCAGAGAGCCCTTGAGATATTGGATTTGCTCGATCCAGGCATTGCGTTGCAAATGTTCTAGGTCATGCCGATTGTGAGCAGTCAAGATTCCCAGAACTGAGGAACCATTTTCACAGCAGAACGCTGCAAATTTTTCTTGGTAGTAAGCTTTTTCCAAGGCGCGCTCTGTTTCTGATTGTTCTAGGAATTCCAAAGGCACCCGATGTGTATCGTATTGCCAGACGACATTGTGCAGATATCCGGCAACACGCTTACCACATATTGAGCAGATGCTATTGATGCAATGCTATGAACGTCATCATCTTTATCTGCGTCGGCGAAATCGACAACTGATTTCGCAGCAAAGGCTTTGGGTTTAACACGGCTGTAGCTGCATGCAGCAAGGAAGGCTGCTATTTCCATTTCGACTCCGACTACCTTGCGCTGCTGCGCCTCAATACGCGCAATTTCCTTTGTGCTTGCAACTACCACAGAGCCAGATGCGACCGGTCCGAAAACGATTTTTGGAGAGTAGTTCTGGGTCGAATTCTCTCCATTGGCGAGGAGATTGAAAGTCGTTGGGCGCGTCTTCTGTACGTGCTTTAGTCGACCAATTACATCCGGATCCACATTTTCCAAATTAATCTCTTGCTTGAAGCCTTCGTCAGTCATCTTGCCTACCTGATGGTCCCACGCCATGGTGGCGACGACGATGTCCGCCAAATTGCATTCATCTTTAAGGCCGGCACATATTCCAGACATAGCGACTACTTTTGGCTGAAATGCCTCTAGCACTCTGGATGTGTACAGGGCGGACTGTGTAACACCCATCTGTGGAAAGACAAAAATCGCCCCCTTCTGATCCCCGACTTGAATTGGCCGCCACCTCAGGGCACCTAAATCAGATTTCCATGGTTTAAGCGTGGCATCAGTTGCTTCGAAAGCGTCGGCTTCTTTTTCGAGAGCACAACAAATTGCAAAATCGAGCATCGAGACATCGGATAGGCCGTTTACGATTTTTAAGAGCTGGGGTTTCCATGCGGAATCTGAGTGTCCATGCATCAGGACAGGTACTGAGCACTCATTGAAGCACAGCAGCGTATCATACTCTGGTGATGTCATTGCCGTTAAGGCTACAGCAAAGGACTCTTGATTGAGTGTACCCAAGCGCTCTTGCATAAGTTCGTTGGAAACATCAATCGCGTCCTCACCGGACCACCGGGGTAGAAGGATGTCCAAGATAATCAGATCAAACTTTTGAGAATTGATCACCTTGCAATACTCATGAACACTTCCAGCACAGTGAAACTCAATTGAACACCAGTCAAAGTTATCGGTGATAACCGAGCGAATTTCTTCAAATTTTTCAATCGAATCTTCGACAATAAGTATCTTCATCTGGCGGCTAAAACCCTTCTAAGTTCTTCTGACCAAGTCATGTCTTCCAGGTCAAAAAATAGACATGTGTCGACTTCAATTTCGAATGCGTCAATCAAGTATTTTCTTACTTCAGAAATCGGCACCATCCGGTTTTCCAGCTCAATCTCAGGATATTGAGTAACAATAATGGTCGGCATTTTCTTTGCCTGATACTGCACCTCAAAGAGAACTTCGATGCCCCCAGACAATCGAGGTATGCCCAAGCCTTCAGCTAGTTCCAAGTCATGAGAGGGGAGCGACATATCTAAGACTAGGAGGTCGTGATCTCGCTCTGAAACGGCTTTGACGGCTGCTTTTACACTTTTGCAGATCTCGATTTTTATGTCATCGCGTACGTCAGTTACAAGCCGTTGTAGTGCGTTCAACTTGAACTCATCGTCTTCAACTATCAGTATATTCAACGTATCAAATCCAGCGTCATCGTCACATGAAACCCATCCTCGGCGGCATCTATGGACACTTCAGATACTTCATTCCAATCCCTCTCTAGTCGTTTTATCTTACGCAACCCACTCTTGCCCTCCTCGACGTAAGCGAGGTCCAAAGCATCCAAGCGGCAGAGATTTACCTGCTCATTCACTGTCGATGCGTCCTCTTGTTCTTTGTACTCGGAAGAAATTTTCAGCACGAGTTGCGTGACCATGGCATCCTGAAAAGCAGCACTAACGTCGATGCTTACGTTTCCTCCGGGCTTCCCATGTTCTGCTGCATTCTTTAGGGTCACAAACAGGAAGTCGTACACTATGTGGTAGGAGGATCCGGTCAACTCTATTCTTGTTTGGCTCTCATCAGTAGTTGCACCTTCGTAGCTGTTAAACTCTTCACTTACTTCGCTTTGAACCACTCGAAGAAGCGTGGGTAAATCCACACTAGGAACAGTAATTCGCGGCCGGTTGAACCATGATGCAATAAGACCAAACTTCTCGTCGAGTTTTGCGTTCATATGCTTAATAAACTCAACATGGTTGGGGCCGAGTCCAGCCTTCGCGGGCTCAGGTATAGACACAATCCGCCTGGTTGCCTTGCAAGACGCAATAACTTGTTGCGCATTTTGCAGGTCCGTAGTGGCTATTTGCCAGCAGGTTTCGCTTATTATACGTATAAAATACTCTGGGTCTTCGTAGTCTTCAAAGGCATCCAGGATCGAATTGGCGCCTGCTTTTAGGTATCCGAATTTTCGCCCCTCAGTAATCTCTGGGTTTATCATTCCCTTAGTTTTTTGCTGAGACCTAATATGAAAGTAATCTGATCCAATTTTTTTGATGTATCTTTCGAAGTCGTCTTTCCATTGGTCGAAATACTCCCTGCATGGTTCGGTGCGAAAGAATTGTGGAAAGCGCTCATCGACTGAACGTTCAAAGTCTTGCAATAGCGTCCCTCTAAGTGTTCCATGCCGGATGCGCCGCCCAAGAAAGGACGCAATCCCAAAGATGCGATTTTCACAAAACTCCCTATAGCATTCCCCAAGTATTTTCATGAATTCGGACTCATTGCCCTGGGAGCTGTTAATCGTTGAAATATTGAGGCTCTCAAGAGTATCTTTCTGCAGGGCGCCAGAACGAATTAGTGTCAACATCCGTTCGAGTTGATGGTCCTTAAGCCAATTTCCAAACCTGGTTAAGTCGACATATATACGCGAGTCATCAAGCTCTTCTCGTGCTTTAGAAATTTTTGCAGACAACCTTAGGCTATCGGCGAGATCTTGGAACCGCCGGTCTCCGTAGTGTTTGTACATTAGTTCGTGAAGTTTCGCACGGCATTCAACTGCCTGGGAGGACTCGTCGAACAAATGATAAAATTGTAATAAAAACTCATCTGTTGAGACTTGATATAGATAGATACCAACCTGAGGCGCTTGCTCATGTACGTCTTCAATGAAGCTGACATAGTCAGAAGCAAAGTTTTCACGCACATAGTCTTGCAAAACACGCCTCAATCGAAACTCATCCCGAGTGTTTTGTGGATCGACAGCAAGTAGGCAAAGAGGAATTATCTGAAACAATTGGTCGCCGGAAGCTCGAGCTTGATCGTAAAGTTGGTTCAACACTCTCTTGGAAATTACTCGATCCGCAAATGTAGTTTCGTTCATCAAACATAGTATTTCGTCTGCGCCAGTACTTTCTGGCAGGGGTTGCCTAGCGAAGAATATCGCCATCGCTAGCGTTCGTTCGAGCGTGCTCAGGCTGCCTGACGCCTGGCCTACTAGTAGTGTCCCTTTAGTCGTTTCCTTACAAGTTAAGCCTTGCCACGAAATTGCCTGCCCGTAACGTTCTTCTCTCAGCATACCAACAAACGAGGGTTCACTAGATGTTTCCGGTTTGTATGCGAAATAGAAGTCTCCGACAGCGCGCAATTTGACGTGACTTTGACACTCAAGAAACGCTGAAAGGTGGCGATAGCTTGATATATCAGTTTTTTCCCCTTCTTCGTCCGTGTCGGCGTAAAAGGGTTGCAAAGTTTCTTGATTGACCAAGTCGCAAAACATTACGTCCCGAACTTCATCATCAAGATCCGACCAAATCCTTGATAGCTCAGGCCAAATTTTGAGATCGGTCTGTGTTTCGATGTGAAGTGAGAGAAAGTGAAGAGCGTCTACAAGCGAATAGTTTGAAAAAGCCTCTAAGGTTTCGCTAAATTCTCTTTCGCTGTAGCAAATTGGTCTAACAGTGAATTTTGAAATAGCCTTTCTAAAACTGCTCCGCTCACTTTGACCTGAAATATTCATGATGTTCGAAACCACACCCAAATACTGCCTTTTTCGGTTGTAGGCATCTAGAAGGCTTGGTCTGATCACATCGCGCTTTGAAAATTCGAGTCTATCAATCAGTGATTTGAACTCTTCGGATCGATCCTTCTCATTGGTCGTGGACGCGATAAATGCCGCTTTCCGCAGCAAAATATGGGAGAACCCAAACTCATCTAGGTACTCCGTCATATTGGCTAGTATTTGGGTGTGGTTGTGGTCGGCGATTGCGCGATTGATATCTTTTAGCTTCTTAAAGGATCGAACAACTTTTGATGCGTTTCGATTTCCACGGTCAACTATTGTACGTGCACGAACTGTTGGGTTCGTCATTTTAAGTAGAATTGTCTCACGGAACGGGTCTGGTGAGTGCGGAAAATCTCTAGGTATTTGCACATGTGAGTACTGGTTGTTGTATCGAAGTTGAAAATCGGACCAGCGTATGGCTTCCGTATCCTTAGATTTGTAGATCTTTGAAATCACTGAAGGGAAAACGCCTGGGCGATCCTCTTGTATCTTTCGATCCAAAAGACCCCGAAGTAAGTTTTTTGCCTTTTTTGTGGGGGCAATCCCGATACCAATATCACTTTCCATTTTCCGGTCTTTCTTCACGCCCACTGCAGGTATTCCCACTGAAAATTCTTCAATTTCTATCCTTATGCCGATTATCTACACCAATTTCCTGGCCGCGGCGGGCAGCTTGTAGCGCCGCAACGGTAAGGGACAGCTAGGCCTTCACCAATCAGAATTCTTCCCACATCCATCCCATCAACGGAAAGCAAACCACATTGCCTTCCATAGTTGCAATCACGAGTTCCTTCAGTCCCGGGGCGGCAAGCACAAGCCACCCTTTGGAATTGAATAGATCCAGCTTCCTGTAATAGGATTCGCAAACGATTTGTCGCCTGCCGCCCGCGCTGGAGCTCAGCGTTGCATGCAGGAGAGCCGGTTTCTGGGGCATTAAACCCAACCAACCGAACGTTTGCCTGCTGACCTCTTATTGCTACGGTATCGCCGTCAATGACGCGAACTTCAGATGCGCTGACCGTTCTGCTGCTTGGATTATTTGTTGGCGCGGGAACGCGTCTTCCTGATGCAGCTAGGTAGTTGGATGACATCCAGCCCGTCCCGAGTGGAGAGGTGATCTGCGACCAGCCGTTCTGATCGGTGAGAACACGTACTCTTGCGCCCTCTGCCAGCTGGCCCATCACCCGATTGTTGGTTGAAGGGCCTTCACGTTGATTGACGCTGCTCCCGGTTACAATCGCGTATGTCGAACTATCGGCTGGGCGAGTTTGAACGCTGGATGACCCACTATCAAACAATGCGCTTAGCAGGCCCAAAATCCCCATAACGAGGATGACGGGGAAAAACAGCTTTCGTTGGGCTCTACGAATTGCCCGTTTGGGCGCATAGATGATTTGGGCCGGTGACTCAGTCCGTTTCCGAGGCCGAGATCGTTGTTGTACGGTCCTAACGGCTGGCATTTGCGCCGAAGGGTCGTTTGGTTTCCCAACCTGTTGAGGCGTTGCAGCAGTGGATTTGTCGTCGCTCTTTGGGCGTTCCAGCTTCAGAATTTTGTGGAGCTTCGAGTATTGCGCCTTGCTCAGACTGGTCTTGGGCCCATGCCGCAAGAACAGCGCCTCCATGTTTTGAAGGAATGATTGTTCCCAATCATTTACTGAATCTGAGTCTAGCTTGCCCCTAATGCGGGACAGTATGAGTTCTGTACGCTCTTTTGAGAATGGCATCTGAGACGTGCTTTTTACGGATCCTACTGTTCCCCGAGAAGGCGCTCAAAGCGTCGAGAAAGCATACCTAGAATAACGACGGGACCGAGCAAAAGCATGATTGCGATCGAAGCAGCCACCAAAGTGACAGCCTGAAAAACATCGAACAAGAAAAACTCGGAAGGGCCAGTGTAAAAGATTGAGAAGCGAAGAAGCCCGCCGAAATAAATTGAGATAGCAACCAAAAAGGCGGTCTGGATAGACAGCAAAGGGTGGACAATGCTTCTTTGCGTCCGTTCCAACGTAGCACGTCTGACTTGGCGCCAATTTTTGCTCGCATGCTTCACAATCTTAATCCCTTACCAATTCAATCCACGTGTGCACATCATCGTCACTGACTTCACGGCCTTCGACGTGTGACTGATACCAACGAGCTACGATTGCTCCGCGTTTCTCGCTCTTAATTTTGATGTTTTCTTCAGTGAGGTGTTGATCCAGCGAAATCTCGATCCGCTTTAGCGCCTCGAAATCATGCGCAGCTCTGACGGACTTTGTGCCCAAGAGTATCCATGCTGCGTCTACTTCGAACTTGTCGGCAATCGCGACCAAGGCCTCAACAGGAAGGCCGCGCTGGCCTTTTTCGTAGCTGTGATATGCGCGGTGTGAGACGCCGATGGCGTCCGCCATAGCGGTTTGCGTCAAGCCGACTTCGTTGCGCGCGATCGCAAGACGCGCACCCATTGCCGAGAAGACAGCCTTCAAATCCCGCGCCATGCAAGGTTCCCATTGACGTGACTGTCAAATTGCGCGAAACTGCACAATATGACATAAAATTCCAATTAATCCCATCTGACCACGTCAGAAGGTGCAGAACAAGCGATTCCATGCGTGTCGCCGATTCAACTTAAGCGGACAAGGACGACTGAAATGGCAGAGACCAACTATTCAGACAGCTCTCAGATCCTGGGGCTAGGAAAAACGCCCGCGCAGTGGGTCGAAGTTATGGCCGGGATGGGGATCGATATTTCAGAGCGGACGTTACGCGAACGCGCCAATGAGACGGGCGCATTCTATCGCCTTGGGCGAACCATGCTGATCACCCCCGCGCAGATCGACACGATTTTTGAAGGAGGCCAGTCATGCCGCTCCAAATTTACAAGAGGGGCCGTGTCTACTGGGCCAAGGGGTGGATTGAATACAACGGCAGGCCAATCGCCGGCCCATACCGGCGAAGCACTAAGGCATCTACAGAAGAGGGCGCACGGGACTGGATAAACCATGAGACCGAACGGCAAATCCGCCGTTATGTCGTGGGCGACGAACCGAGTAAGACGTTCTCCGATGCAATTATGCTCTACAACGCATCGCCTAAGGCAGCGAAGCAGTTGATCCCGATAGTCGAAGCAATCGGTGACCTGTCGTTAGGTGCGATATCTGGCGCGCTACTGAAAAGCCTTGGGCCGAAGCTGAAACCCAAGGCGTCGACCGATACCTGGTGGCGTGAAATTGTGACGCCAGCGAGTGCTGTGATCAACAATGCCCACGAGCTGGAGGGGACGCCGCTGATCCGCGTGAAGCCCTACGATAAGTTCGAACGGATCGCGCAGGACAAGCGGCGCGGCAAGCTTAGCCGGGTCGAACGCACGCCAGCTGACAAGGAATGGATCGAGGCATTTTGCCGTGCCGCCGATCCATATAACGCCGCTCTGGTCCGCTTCATGTTCGAGACGGCCGCACGGATTGATCAGGCCGTGTCATTGGAGCCGGATGACCTACGGCCGCATGAGAACAAAGTCCGAGTGAAAGCGCAGAAGGGGCATCCAGAGAGTTGGATCACTGTCTCACCGCAGATGATGGACGAGCTTCTCGCACTACCACCCAAACGGCCAAAGAACCGCAAGACCGGCAAGCTGATGAAGGCGCGCGTTTTCGGCTATGGCAGTTCAACTGGCTACAACACACGCTGGAAGACTATCTGCAAGCGCGCGGGCATCCCGTACCTTTCTGCTCACCCAGCAGGACGGCACGGCTTCTTCACGGAGCTTGTTGTCCGTCAGGGCGTCGATCCCGTCACGGCAGCCAAGGCTGGACGCTGGTCAGACCCCAATTTGCCGATGCGCATCTATGCCCACGCGGAGACCGATGAGGCCGACATCAGAGTCCGTTTTCGTACAAACCATGTACAGGATGACGCCGTACAAACACCCAACAGCAAGAAATCACAAAAGGAATAGCGCTATGAACGCATCCCTCCTAAGGGGCAGGTTGCAGGTTCGAATCCTGCCGGGGTCGCCAAGATATCTAATGAAATCATTTATTTTCCATACTTTAGACAATTCACTCGCTTCGAAAGGTGACACATGACTAAAAATTGGTTCGGATGAGCCAATCAAAATATCCATCGCCGAGAATGAATTTCTTTTGGGGCGAGTGCGGCAAAACAAATTACTGGTCCGAAAGTCGACCGGATATTGTCCATTCTTGCTCTGTGACGGGGCCAGCCTCGCGAATTTGTGGCATTCGCCAGCTTAGGTTCTGGACCTATTAATTTGGTTGCCGTCATCCCGCCTGCGTGATTCATACCCGTGAGTTTCAGGGGTATA
>NZ_JBXWOZ010000022.1:0-48666 GCF_059611145.1 Ruegeria sp. CDSB022
GATCAGACATGTTCACCGCTCGTTTTTGAACCGTGAATCACGCCGCAAAACGGAAATCAATGGGTCCTGACCCTAGATGTTTTCGCATCTTTTCATTACCCAATAACGGATTGCGCGAAACGGAACTTGATTGCCGACGCAGCGGTTTGTCAAAGCGAGATAGGTTCCCTCTTACAAAACTGCTGCGTGCTTGGCTGCATCAAAGGCTGTCGGGTCAGCTTGTACGTTGCTTGTAATACGTGTCTTTATGGACAATCAGCCCGTCTCGGTAGGTCAGGATGTCAACGCTTAGAAACTCTTCTTTTGAACCATCCTTGTGCACGGCTGTACGGCGATATTCGCAATAAGCCTTGTTGCCGGAAATAGCGCAGTCG
Organism: Ruegeria sp. CDSB022; assembly: GCF_059611145.1. Taxonomy (NCBI): domain Bacteria; kingdom Pseudomonadati; phylum Pseudomonadota; class Alphaproteobacteria; order Rhodobacterales; family Roseobacteraceae; genus Ruegeria; species Ruegeria sp. CDSB022. The sequence goes on from NZ_JBXWOZ010000022.1 coordinate 375, forward strand.
AGCGTTTCCCAATGCACGTTCGCGACCTTTTCGAACAGGGCTGCAAAAGCACCACGAATGGTTTCGGCTCCTTCCAGACGCACGCCATGTTCTTCGGGGCCAACAGCGTGATCAAATGTAGCGTCGGTTGCGAAGTGTCTCATTACGGCATCGATGTCATTGGCGTTAAACGCGTCACCGACAGAGTCGACTAGGTCTCGGGTCAAAGCGGTCATGATTTCGGTCCTTTTCCTTGAAGCATATCGCAAGTGTGTTTGAAGAAGGGGCTCGCCGGGTCGACCAGCACATTCAGTTCGTCAAAGTGATCCACATCGGGCACGAAATAGAGACCCATCTTGCGGTCTGCTGTTTCGTATTTTTCGACATACATTTGTGCCTGCCTGTGGAACTCGTCGGTTTCTGCGCCGCCGACGACGACCAGCTGAGGGGCATTGGTACCCGGTGGGTGCTTGGTCATCGGGCTTTCGGCCTGGGCTTCTGCCGGATCCATTTGGATGCCCGCATTCAAAGCCTCGGTCAGGCGGACCGGCTCAAGATAGCTGAGCGGTGAGACCGGAATGCCAGATTTAATCAGGTCTGCGGGCAAGTCATCGTCAAATGCCGGCCAATCGGTCGCCATCATCATCTGGGTAATATGGCCGCCAGCGGAATGGCCCATAACGCAGAGACGGTCTGGATTGATGCCCAATGCGCCCGCATTGCGCCAGACAAAGGACATGGCCTCACGCGCTTCTTCTGAAATTCTCGTGATGGTCACAGACGGGCAAAGATCGTATCCGATGACAACAACATTGAACCCCGCCTCAACAAACGGCGGCGCAATGAAGCCGTAGATCGATTTGTCGCCACGCTGCCAATAGCCGCCGTGGAAATAGACCAATGTCGGTGCGGCGGTGTCCGCGCAGCGGAAGACATCCAGCTTTTGTTTTTCACCTTCTCCATAGCGGATATCCAGGCTGCAATCGGATGTTGCACGCGCGTGGGCGCTGTCGCGGCTCCACCCGGGAATGACGGTCACTTCATAGTCCGGCCGCCCAGCCCGCAAATTGTACTGCGCGTCGAATTCGTCAGGGCTGAACCGGGTGTGGAAAGTCAGGTGATCACTCATGATACTGCCTCCGATTGGGGCGCGGAAAAGAACGCGCCGCGACAAAAGACCAGCGGAGGAACGGGTGCATGGGCATAGTTCACGACACGTCCCAAGAGGATTTCATGATCACCTGCATCAACCCGGTTGTGCACGGTGCATTCCAGATGCGCAGATGCACCGGGGACCAAAGGCGTCTTGGCCCCAGGAGTCCATTCCGTATCGGCAAACCGGTTTTCCACATTGCTGGCAAAATGCAACGCCAGAGCTTTCTGATCCGCGGACAGGATGTTGACCGCGAAATGATCAGACCTGGACAGCGTCGGGAACACGCGACCCGATTTTGCGACACAGACAGAGATCACAGGCGGTTCGAGTGAGACCGAGGTGAAGGAGTTGGCGGTCAGGCCCCATGGCATGCCCTCGGGGTCATAAGTGGCCACGATTGTGACCCCTGTCGGAAAAGCGCCAAGCGCACGGCGAAAGTCACGCAAGTCCATCACAGAACTCCTTCACTGACACAGGCCTTTTCAAGGGCGGCCCACTCATCCGGGTTTGTGCCGAAATGACGCATGACGTGACCCCGGTATGCGGGGCGTTCCGCCAATCGTTCGTACCACGCTTCGACATTGGGCAACGGTGGGCGGTCGACCTCGACATTGAAATAGCGATACGCCACGCAACCCAGCGGAATATCCGCCATGGTAAAGCTGTCGCCACAGACATAGGCCTTATCCGCAAGGTGCTGATCCAGAATGGTCAGTGCTTCATGCGCCTCATCGCGAAGTTTGGCGATCTGTTCCGGGTCCCGTTGGTCGGATTGGGTGCGCACAGTTGCAAAAAACAGGTAAATCACCGGCCCGAAGGCACGGCTGGCGGACCACTCCATCCATTGATCCGCGATGGCGCGGGTCTGTAGGTCAGAGGGGCTAAACGTTCCCGCGCCGTACCGGTCGCAGAGATACCGCACAATGGCGAGGCTTTCCCAAAGCGCGAAATCCCCATCGCGGATCGCCGGGATCATTTTGTTGGGATTGATCTGCGCGTACATATCAGTGTCGAGCTTGCCAAAGCTGCCCCCGGCCAGTTGCAGCGTATAGTCCAATCCCAACTCATTGGCTGTCCAAATCACCGGAATAACGTTTGATGAATAGGGCCGCCCCCAAATTTCAAGCATGTTCCAACATCCTTTTCTGCGCGATGGATTGTGTCCCGAATTTTGGAACGACATGCTCAAACAGTCGATGCCAACTGGACAGGATTTTCTCATAGGGAACGCCAGTGTATTGCTGCATCAACATGAGGTGGTCGAGGCCGATGGTTTCCTGCCGCTCGGCAAAACGATCCGCTACATATTCGGCGTCACCAACCACAATGATCCCGCGTTTATTGAGGAAATCGAACCAATCCATCTCTTCGTCCTCAGAAGTCATCTCTTCGCCGACATCAAGATAGCCATGTTTTGTCCACTCGCCCTTGGGGCGCGACCCGCCGAGGAATTCGTAATAGGCATTGATCGGGCCACGAATAGTGGTCACAGCCTCCTCCATGCTTGCACCAACATAGAAGGCCGTGCAGACGCCAACGCCTTCCCCTGGTTTCACATTGCGCCCTTCACGTTTGGAAAGCGCCTCGCGGTAGGGTTCCCAGCAGGCCAGTGTCGCCTTGGGTCCAGCGGCCATCGAGATCACACCCCACCCTTTTTCACCAGCAAGCTTGAATGTAGGAGGCGCATTCGACATGAGCCAGACCGGTGGGTGCGGATCAGAATACGGGCGTGGATGCACGTATATCGCTTTGTACTCGCCATTCTCGTCGTGATAGCGCGGGTCCAGCGGTTCAAAAAAACGGTTGGTTTCTTTCCAGCCTGGAACTGGGAACTCATAGAACTCACCTTGATGGGTGAAGGCGTCGTTGGTCCACGCCTTCAGAATTATATCCAGGCTCTCTTGATAGAGGCGCATCACCTTGCCGTTGTCGCGCCGATCCGCGTCCGAATTGAACTGGATAGTCGAGCGCTCATTGATACCCTTGGCGACACCAAAATCGAACCGGCCCAGCGACATGTTATCCAGCATCGCCGCGTCTTCGGCCACGCGCAATGGGTGCCAGTCCGGCAAGATGATGGGCGCCGTTCCAACCCGCAGTTTTGTGCAATGAGCAGCCACATGCGTACCCATCTGGATCGGGTTGGGCGGCGCGTTCATATAGCCGTTATGGGCAAAGTGATGTTCTGTGAACCAGGCGGTCGTGAATCCAGCCTGCTCTGCCAGCGAACATTGTTCGAGGATCATCTCCAATGTCCGGGTCCAGGGAATCGTCTCACCAGGACTGAAATTGGCAATCAAATCAAAGCGCATAGCGATCTCCCGGACAGATGTGGTAAGTTGAATTATTACCCAATTTTCAACTAAGTTGAATTTTACTCGAAAAATCAACAAAAATCTCTTATCCCGAATGCATGAATAGCAACGTTACTGATACTGACACTCAACGGCTTGGCAGCGAAATCCGCGAAGTGCGCAAGGCGCGTGGCCTGACGTTACAAGACCTTTCGGAAACGGTATCCTGCTCGACGGCGTATCTGAGCCGGATCGAGCTGGGATCAGCAAAAACATCGGCGGAGCTTCTGCGAGAGATCAGTGAAGCGCTCTCGGTCGATCCCAACTGGTTCTTTCCCAAGCAATCGGGTGCCGGACCATTGGAGCGCAAACACGTCGTACGCAAAGAAAATCGCAGGGCGCTTTCCAACATGTACACGCGAACAACCCAGGAGTTGGGATTCGAAGACGAACTGCTATCCAGCACACTATCCGGACAATGCTATCTGATCCTGTCCCGGTTCCGCCCAGGGGCCGGTACACCGCCCGAACCCCAGGAAGGCTATTCCTTCGAGGGCGAGCAACATGCGATCGTCTTGAGTGGCGAAGTGGAGCTGCGCCTTGGTGAAGAAATCATAGTTCTTCGCAAAGGCGACAGCTTTTCCTACCCTTCAATGATCGCGCATCGGTTCCGCAACCGGACTGACAATGAGGCCACAATGGTCTGGGCGATGTCGCCAATACGGATTACTTGGTGATTATTGGCCAGCCATCGCTATTGCGAGAATTGCTTTTGATACAAAGCAACGGATAATGGCATTCGGAAAAGCCCACAGGTCTGACCTAACTGCTTGGGCCAAAACCAGTCATTTGGTCAATAGAGACAACAGTTGGCTTTGTCCTGCGATCTGTAAATTCGACCACTAATCGCCGCTACGGTCTGCATGAATGGTTACCCCTTCCGCTGAACAGCAACACCAGATTCTCCTCTCGCACTGCATTTGAGACACTGCGTCCGCTCGCAGCTAACCATCGCGATCTCGCTCTCTTCGATATGGCCATCGACAGTAAATTGTGCGGCTATGGCTTGGTCACGATTGAAGTCTATGATGTCATGGCTTCTGGTCAGATCCATGAGCAAGCTTCAGACCTGCAAAGCAAGACTCGGAGACCCCTCCACTTCGAGATTCTTGAAGGAACCAGAACTCAGTCGAGAGGTGAATGGAAGACAAAACTAGGGTCGGGTTTGATTACTTTTTAGCAGGGCGTTTCCATGAGCGTTTGGGCATTTCAATGCGCAGATCGTGCGTGATTGGGCCAAGTCTATAGGTTTTTCGAACTCGTTGGTGCTGTCGTGTTGCTCTGCAGCGGAATTTGGTCTCTGTTGCAAGAAAGCCGTCTTATGAGAGGTCACAATGCCCCAAGCATCCGCCACCAATCGTCGTATTGTTCTCGCCAATCGCCCAACCGGACAACCGGACGAGAATACACTGCGCCTGGAAACCACGAGCGTTCCTGAACCTGGACCAGACGAAATGCTGGTACGTACGGTGTATCTGTCGTTGGATCCTTACATGCGCGGCCGAATGAATGACGCAAAATCCTATGCCGAACCCGTTCCGATTGGCGGTGTTATGACGGCGCAGGTCGTCGGGCAGGTGGTCAAATCCAACATCGAAGGATACGAAGTCGGTGAGTATGTGCTCAATACAAGCGGGTGGCAGGATTTTGCTGTCTCAGACGGAACGCAGGTCGTTAAGTTGGGGAAATCCCCGGACAACCCGTCTTGGTCGCTCGGAATTCTCGGAATGCCAGGCTACACGGCTTATGCCGGGCTTCTGAAAATCGGGGAGCCAAAAGCCGGTGAAACAGTTGTTGTGGCTGCCGCAGCCGGCCCGGTAGGCGCAACAGTCGGTCAGATCGCAAAGCTAAAAGGATGTCGCGTAGTGGGCATCGCAGGCGGTTCTGAAAAATGTGCTCATGTAGTCGAAAACCTTGGATTTGACGCGTGTTTGGACCATCGATCTGATGATCTGGCGGCGCAACTGCGCGAAGCTTGTCCAAGTGGAATTGACGTGTATTTCGAAAACGTTGGCGGCAAAGTTCTCTATGCCGTATTGCCGCTCTTGAACCCGTTTGCACGGATGCCCGTCTGCGGGATTGTATCCTGGTACAACCTGCCCGGCCTACCGGACGGCCCGGATATGGGCCCTGCGATCATGGGCACGATCCTGCGGATGAAAGTCAGAATGCAGGGTTTCATAATCTTCGACAACTTTGGTGCCGACGTGTATCAGGAGTTTGTCCGCGATATGACGGCTTGGCTCAAAAACGGTTCAATAAGCTACAAGGAACATGTGGTTGAGGGGCTGGAAAATGCTCCGGAAGCATTCAATCAACTGCTGGCCGGCGGAAACTTTGGAAAGATGGTCGTAAAAGTTGGTTAGCCGGACACGCAGCCAGACATTGCATCGTTCTTTGGATGGTTCCATCGTCAAAGTGCCGCCCAAAGCTGCAGTTGAGCCAAAGGTTCGATCTTCTCGGCTGATCCCGAAATCTGCCATTCGGGCGACTGGAAGGATGCGCCACTTTCAGAAGTTTAGTCCCCCGTCACGGCATTCGGATGACGCTCGACCGGGATTTTGCGTGGGGGCACATTGCTTTGGGAGGCGTGTATGTCGCCAGCGGCGACGCAAATGCAGCCGTCAGATACTCGAGTTTTTCAACACAATCGGCTCATAGCGGCCATCGAAGCAAACGCAGCATTCGATGATATTGTAATACGTCAACGTCAGGTTGGCGCTGACGTCAGACATCTCCCATCCCTCTTCAGGCGGAATTTGTCCGGCACCTTGCATGTAAATTTTCTGCTCCGGATCGCCGAAGAAGCCGAGACAGAAGCCTAGTGAAACCGCCTGCGCCACTTCGCGGAGCGCATCCACAAAGGCCGGGTCTGTGTCCTGACCTTCATCGACAAAGATGACCGGAAAGCCTGCAGTGCGCGTGGGCCTCCGGCTCGTGCGCCAAGGACTCCGCTTGCAGGCCATGGCAGTTCCTGATGACGTGCCGGTCCGCAACGGCCTAGACACAATGGCCGACAACCGAAAGATTGCCCAAAAAAAAGAAAGTGTTGCGCCATACATTCAACTTATGGATAGTTGATCCCACTCGAAATGTTCTACGGGCGGACAAAGTCTCTCGCTTGGTGCTTGTCTGCGACCAACTCAAGTTTCACTGTTAGCGAATGTGAGGGAGTGACCGATTATGCCAGTTTCGTATTTGAACAGGGCCGTCGCGGCCGGGTTCCTGATTTTAAGCATTGGGATTGCGCCGGCGCTTGCCCAGGAAGGCAGCGCGGGCGGCAAGCCGAACGTTCTCGTCATTTGGGGCGACGACATCGGCCAGTCCAATATCTCCGCATACACAATGGGGTTGATGGGTTATCAAACGCCGAATATCGACCGGGTTGCCAGAGAAGGTATGATCTTCACCGACTACTACGGTGAACAATCCTGCACCGCTGGCCGGTCATCCTTTATCATGGGCCAGTCGGTCTTCCGCACCGGCCTTTCCAAGGTCGGCCTGCCCGGTGCCAAGGAAGGTATGCAGATCGAAGATCCCACCATTGCCGGCCTCCTCAAAGCCGAAGGCTATGCCACCGGTCAATTCGGCAAGAACCATCTGGGAGACCGGGATGAACACCTTCCGACGAACCACGGTTTCGATGTGTTTTTCGGAAATCTCTACCATCTGAACGCCGAAGAAGAGCCGGAAAACGAGGACTACCCGAAGGATATGGTGTTGGCAGACGGCACGACGTTCCTTGAACGGTTCGGTCCGCGTGGTGTTTTGAACGTGACCGCGACCTACGGCGAAAATGAAATCACCCAGAATATCGAGGATACCGGGGCTCTGACCCGGAAGCGGATGGAGATTGTGGACGACGAGACATCAGATGCTGCAATTGCCTGGATGGAGGAACAGACCAACGCCGGCACCCCGTGGTTCCTGTGGTGGAGCGGCACACGGATGCATTTCCGTACCCACGTCAGCGAAGAGAACCGCGCGCTCGCGGATGAGTTATACAATGGGGAAAAAGCTGATGAATACACTGCCGGCATGATCGAACACGACATGGATATCGGCAAGTTCCTCGAAAAGCTTGACGAGCTCGGCATCGCCGATAACACCATCGTGTTCTATTCCACTGATAACGGCGTCCATATGAACACATGGCCGGATGCCGGAATGACCCCGTTCTGGGGCGAGAAGAACACCCAGTGGGAAGGCGCCTGGCGGGTGCCTGCTATGGTCCGCTGGCCCAGTAATATCGCGCCCGGAACGATCTCGAACGAGATCGTGCATCACATGGATTGGCTGCCAACATTCCTGGCCGCTGCAGGCAATGAAACCATCAAGGAAGATTTGCTTGAAGGCATCACCGTTCCGGAAATGGCAGGCCGCGAGTATCGCGTCCATCTCGACGGCTACAACCTATTGCCAATGCTCAAGGGTGACACGGACAAGAGCCCGCGTAATGAGATCTTCTACTTCACTGACGACGGCGACCTCGCGGCGATCCGGCTCAACAACTGGAAGATCACCTTCCTCGAGCAGAAGGCCTGGGGAACTCTCCGGGCCTGGATGGAGCCGCTGACGCCGCTGCGCGTGCCGCTGATCTTCAATCTGCGCCGCGACCCTTATGAACGTGGTTACCGGACGTCGAACACCTATTACGACTGGCTGCTCGACCATGCCTTCATGCTGGTGCCGGCCCAGGCTTATGTAGGGCAGTTCCTGGCAACCTTCGAAGAATACCCGCCACGGCAGGAGGCGGCTTCGTTCAGCCTCGACAAGGTAATGGAGAAGCTGTCGCAGCCGGGCGGCTCGCAGTAGACTCATTCCAGTTCGCCCCGACGGAGTATTCCGTCGGGGCGCGTAATTTTCCGGTTGCCTCGGCATCCCTTTACCTGCACTTGCGGAGGTTGTCCCCATGCGTGCTCTGCTAATTTCAATTCCTTTGACAATTCTGTTTGCATCAGCTCCGCTCGCAGACCCTTTGCCGTCTTGGACGGGCACGGCCACCAAGGATCGGATCATTGCGTTTGTCGAAGGCATAACGGACCCGGATTCACCTGATTATGTCACCCCGGCCGCGCGTATTGCGACCTTCGACAATGACGGCACGCTCTGGGCAGAACAGCCGGTCTACTTTCAACTGCTATTTGCCATCGACCGATTGAAAGAAATGGCCGCTGCTGATCCCGGGGTGCTCACGTCTGACGTGCTGCGGGCCGCAGTCGAAGGCGACATGGAGACAGTGGCCGCCTCGGGCACTGAGGGACTGTTGGAAATCGTCTCCACCACCCACTCCGGCCTGACGGTGGACGAGTTCCAAGCCGCCGTGCGCAGCTGGCTGGACACGGCCAGGCATTCCGGCACAGGCCTGGCCTATGACCAAATGGTTTATCAACCCATGCTAGAGCTCTTGACCTATCTGCGAGATGAAGGCTTCCGTACTTACATCGCCTCAGGCGGCGGCCTGCATTTCATCCGGGTGTTCTCTGAAAGCGCCTATAACATTCCGCCCGAGCAGGTCATCGGGTCCATCGGAAATGGCAGTTATTCCGCCGGGGACGGACCGCCGCGGGTGATGAAGGACCCCGGTTTATTCTTCATCGACGACAAGGCAGGTAAGCCCGTTGCTATCGAGGCCCGCATCGGGCGCCGTCCGGTGATCGCAGTGGGAAATTCCGATGGAGATTTCCAGATGCTTGAGTGGACTACTGCGGGCGATGGTGCGCGGCTGGGCATCCTGCTGCACCATACTGACAGCGAACGCGAATACGCTTACGGCCGTGAAAGCCATATCGGGCAGCTTGCACGCGGACTTGATGAAGCAGCCAGCCGCAGTTGGCTGGTAATCGACATGGCCCGTGATTGGGAGCGGATCTGGCCGAGCCGCGAATGAAGCCCTGCACCATCCCTGTGCATGAACGCCCCAGAAAATCGGATGGCCCTCTGAAAATGCAGATTGTAGTCTTGATCCTTCTCTTGCTGCTGGGTCTGCCAGCGATGGCCCAGAGCCTTGACGGCTACTTGGGGTCGGATCGTTGCACCGGTTGCCATAAGGACAGTGCCGCAGGCTGGGCAGGATCGCATCACGCTCAGGCCTGGACAACGCCGTCGCGGGAGACGGTCGCAGGTGACTTCGGCGGAACGGCCTTTCACCATGACGGTATGACTGCCCGGTTTCAGACAGGAGCGGAGGGCGAATACTACGTCGAGGTGATCGAAAAGGATGGATCGCAGGCGGAATACCAAGTGCATTCGGTTGCGGGGATCGAACCGCTGCAGCAATATCTTCTCGAGACCGAACCGGGGCAACTGCAGAGTTTTGACGTGGCCTGGGACACCGAAGAGGAGAAGTGGTTCCACCTTTATCCGGACCAGACCCTGCCTCCGTTGGATGGTCTGCATTGGACAGGTCCCTACAAGACCTGGAATGCGCGCTGTGCAGAGTGCCACGCCACCGGGTTCCTCAAAAACTACGACGCAAGCCGTTTAAGCTATGCATCAACCCAGGTAGAAATAGGCGTTGGCTGCGAGGCCTGCCACGGACCGGGAAAGGACCACGTTGATTGGGCTGATACATGGGAAACGACAAGGACACCGCCGCCCGCAAACCATGGATTTCCTGTGGATTTCGCCGATCCTCGGCAGGCAGTTGAACAATGTGCGACGTGCCATTCCAGACGCGAGGCCAACTTGGACGGCAACCCGGTGCCAGGCACGCGTTTTCATGATGCCTACACGCTCGCACTTTTGCGCCCAGGACTTTACCACGCGGACGGGCAGATCCAGGACGAGGTCTATGTCTACGGCTCCTTTCTGCAATCTAAGATGCATGCTCGGGGCGTGACTTGCCTGAATTGCCACGGCGCGCACAATCTGGAGCTGAAGGCAGAAGGCAACGGCCTTTGCACCCAATGCCACAGCGCGGCGGGCAATCCGGATTTCCCAACACTCACAGCAGCGGACTACGACAGCCCTGCACATCACTTCCACCCGGAAAACAGCGCCGGAGCGAAGTGCCAGTCCTGCCACATGCCAGAACGCGTCTACATGGGCAACGACTGGCGCGCCGATCACTCCTTCCGCATTCCCCGGCCGGATCTTTCGCCGGTGACGGGAGCACCGGATGCCTGCACCGCCTGCCACGGCGGCCAGGACGCAGCCTGGGCAGCTGCACAGATTTCCGCTTGGTATCCGGACGACAGAAATCGTGGCCGACATTACGGGGAGGTGCTGGCGCGGGGACGTGCCGATGCGGCAGCGGCGGCCAGCGACTTGACCGCGCTCGCGCAGGATACCAGCCAGCCGGGCATCGTGCGGGCCACTGCGCTCTGGCTTCTGGAGCAGTCCAACGACCCGCTGTTCGCCGCTAGGCTGACGGACCTGCTGCGGGACCCGGATCCGCTTGTCCGCGCTGCCGCGGCCTCTCTGCAGCGCCTTGCACCGCTTCAGGAAAGGGGCAAGCGCCTGGCCGCTGTCTTTGCCGACCCTGCTCGCAATGTGCGCATGGCCGCTGCCCGCGCGATGCTGGGTGATACGGAGAACCGCCTCCAGAACGGAACCGCCAGAGAGCTGCAAGCCGCCATGGCTGAATGGCAGGATGCCATGGCAAACCGGCTCGATTTTCCTGAAACCCACCTCCAACTGGGCGGTGTGGCACTGACCATGCGCAACATGGGCATGGCCACATCCGCGTTCCGCGAGGTGGTGCGGCTGGATCCGCAACGGCTGGATGCATGGATGATACTGGCCAGGATCACAGCGGCAACCCAAGGACGCGTTGCTGCCGCCGCGGTTGTGGCAGAAGCTCTGTCAGCCAATCCGGAACATCCCGCACTTCTGGCCGCACAGGCAGAGCTGGAAGGAAAACCTGCGCCGCAAGGAGATAGCGAGTGACTGCTCTTGCCAGAATCCGGAACCTCAGAGCGGACCGCTGAGCTGCTCAGCTTCTGCTATCCCTGAAGCCACCCTGCACACAATGAAACGTTAGCTCAAAAGGCACTGCCTATGAAAACGATCTTGACCGCAATCGTGCCGGCAGTTGCCGGCATCCGGGCCCGCGTCTGCTCAGAATACTGACTGGAACTACGAGGCAACGATCTACCTGTTCGCGCCCGAGACCAAAACCGCAATCGATACACCCTCAGGGCAGATCAAGGGCGCACTCATGTTTGGCGACGCGCTTGAGAATCTGGACTTTGCCTTTATGGGAGCCTTTGCCGCCAGTAACGGGAAATGGAGCTTTCTCACCGACTATATGTACACGGACCTGTCCTTCGGCAACGAGATTGTATCTTTGATACTAGAGATGCGCCGCAAAGCGTGCCAGCCCTCATTGGTGGCGGCAGACATCCACGGCATTTCTTCATGTAAAGAAGATACTATCTCGTCCACCCAGTGCTCGTCTCTCGGCTCCACCAAGCGAACCTTATTCATTAGTGGGCGCAGTCGTTAGATTTCTTTCTCCGAGAGATGCCCAAGACCTGAGACTTCAGCCCTGTGTTGTGGGATGCGCTTAACTAGATTTTTGATGCGCCGCTTGTCATCTCAAGTTAGCGCTACACCATCCGATAGTTCGCGAGCAACTTTATCGAAATCATTTCCGCCGAGATCGAACGAATGTTCATCGTCTCCGATGAATTCTCTGGCTAGCCGCGTTTTGCGCAATTTCTTCAAATATTCAGTGAACCGATGCGTAAGAGCATCTTTTTCAAAATTGGGATCAGTGGCGAGTAGGAGTTTGATGGTCTTCATAGCAGTTCCCTCATCTATCCAGTGAGAAAAACCGACCGACAACGTGCGAAGAAGAGTAGAATTGAGAAGCAGCCAACGGTTGGCCCTAACAGGGGCAGATCAGAGAAACCGTATGAGAAAGATATGCTGCGATGTCGTCATAGAATGAAACAGCCCTATTGCCGGACGCACGTCAATACCTTCGTACTATTGATACTGGCTGAGAAAGCATCTGTTAAGAAAATAAACGCTTTCCCACCCCTATGATAACAAGGGGATTTTGATACTAGGCCGACAAAGACCTTGTCTTTGGGCGAAAAAATCGCTGATTTGGGTCTCAATTGCTTGGTGTACCAACAACAGAATCCACTACTTCAGCTCACCCGCATTTAGAGTGACCGCAGCTACGGCAGGTCATGCATCCTTCGATCATCACCATGTCGAACTGACCGCAGGACGGGCAGGCTTTGCCGCGGGGGCCGTCGAGGTTGACCACTTGCGCCTGAGGGTCGGATTTCAGCCCCATCCCTTCGCCCTCAAGGAAGCCTATATTGATCAGGTGCTGCTCGATCACTCCGCCAATCGCGGCCAGGATCGAGGGGATGTATTTGCCTTTCACCCAGGCCCCGCCACGCGGGTCGAACACCGCCTTGAGTTCCTCGACCACAAAGGACACATCGCCGCCCCGACGGAACACGGCCGAGATCATGCGGGTCAGCGCAAGCGTCCATGCATAATGCTCCATGTTCTTGGAGTTGATGAATACCTCGAACGGACGACGGCGGCCGCCAATGACAATGTCATTTATGGTCAGGTAAATCGCATGCTCGCTGTCGGGCCATTTCAACTTATATGTTGACCCCTCTAGCGATTGTGGGCGGTCCAGCGGTTCGGACATATAGATGACATCACCGCCATCAACCTCGTGCGGCGCATCCGCACTTTCTCCAGGAGCTTTGTCGGCACTCTCTGATACGGTCAGAACCGACCCCGTCACATCGTTGGGGCGATAGGTCGTGCACCCTTTGCAGCCCTGATCCCAGGCCTGCATGTAGACATCTTTGAAAGCGTCAAAGCTGATATCCTCGGGGCAGTTGATCGTCTTGGAAATCGAGCTGTCGATCCATTTCTGTGCCGCCGCCTGCATCTTGACATGATCAGACGGAGGCAGCGTCTGCGCGTTGACGAAATAGTCGGGCAGGTCCTTATCACCAAACTTGTCGCGCCACATCTGAACGGCGTAATCCACGACTTCTTCTTCGGTGCGTGAGCCATCTTTTTGCAGGACCTTGCGCGTATACGCATAGGCAAAGACCGGTTCGATCCCCGAAGAGACGTTGCCCGCGTACAGGGAAATCGTCCCCGTCGGGGCAATCGACGTCAGCAGCGCGTTGCGGATGCCGTGTTCGCGGATCGCATCGCGTACGTCGTCATCCATCTGCAGCATTGTGCCGCTGGCCAGGTACTTCTCGGCTTCGAACAAGGGAAACGCCCCCTTTTCCTTTGCCAAATCGACCGACGCCAGATACGCGGCGCGGGCGATTGCGTGCAACCAGCGCTCGGTCTGACGCGCCGCCTCGTCAGAGCCATAGCGTAGACCCAGCATCAACAGTGCATCGGCCAGCCCGGTGACACCCAAACCAATGCGGCGTTTATCTTGCGCCTCGGCCTCTTGTTCGGCCAGCGGGAATTTCGAGGCGTCGACCACATTGTCCATCATGCGAACGGCGGTGGCGACCAGCTCTTGCAGCGCGGCCTCATCGAGATGTGCGGCATCCTCGAACGGTCCGGTCACCAGACGCGCCAGGTTGATCGAGCCCAACAGACAGGCGCCATACGGCGGCAGGGGCTGTTCACCGCAGGGGTTCGTCGCCGCGATGGTCTCGACATAGCTGAGGTTGTTGGCCGCATTGATCCGATCGATGAAGATCACACCTGGCTCGGCATAGTCGTAAGTGGCCTGCATGATCTTGTTCCATAGATCGCGGGCCTGGATGGTGTGATAGACCTTGCCATCAAACACCAGTTCCCACGGGCCATCGGCCTTGACTGCCTCCATGAACGGATCTGTCACCAGAACCGACATGTTGAACATGCGCAGACGGGCCGGGTCGGATTTGGCGGTGATGAACTGTTCGATATCGGGATGATCGCAGCGCATGGTCGCCATCATCGCCCCGCGGCGCGACCCCGCAGACATGATCGTGCGGCACATCGCGTCCCACACATCCATAAAGCTCAGCGGCCCCGAGGCGTCCGCCGCCACCCCGTGTACATCCGCGCCACGCGGACGAATGGTTGAGAAATCATAGCCGATCCCCCCACCCTGCTGCATGGTCAGGGCGGCCTCTTTCAACATATCGAAAATACCGCCCATGCTGTCTGGTATGGTTCCCATGACAAAACAGTTGAACAGGGTCACCCGGCGTGCAGTGCCCGCACCGGCGGTGATGCGTCCGGCGGGCAGATATTTGAAATCCTCCAACGCCTCAAAGAACTTGTCTTCCCAATGAGCAGGGTCCTGTTCCACGCGGGCCAGATCGCGAGCGATACGGCGCCAGCTGTCTTCAACCGTTTGGTCTATGGGCGTTCCATCCGCATGTTTAAAGCGGTATTTCATGTCCCAGATCTGCTCGGCGATGGGGGCGGCAAAGCGGCTCATTGGTGATTCCCTGTCTTGAAAGAGGTATCCAGATTAGCCCAATTCGCACCTTCACCACAACACCTTGATGAAGCGGTGCAGAAGGCTACAATATAAAGGTAGCCTTGGGACGACTCTGTGGGAAAGCTGTGGATAAGTACGTAAACCTCATAAAACTGTCCGTCGGATCAGAAAGCGTCGACACGCTGATCGCATGGCAGGAGAGTCGCATGCCTCTTTACGAGGACGGATTGCCGCGCCACGTGACACGCATGTGGCCCAAACGCGAGGCAGAGATTCTGAATGGCGGATCAATCTATTGGGTGATCAAAGGCGTTGTGCAATGCCGTCAGCGCATCCTACGAATGGACGAAGTGATCGGGGATGACGGCATTCGCCGCTGCGCCATTATTCTGGATCCTGAGGTTCATCGCACCCAGAACGCCCTGAAGCGCCCCTTTCAGGGGTGGCGTTATCTCAAGCCCGAGGACACCCCCGCCGATCTGCCAAAAACCCGCGCGCAGGACGATGCCCTGCCCGATGATCTGAACCGCGCGCTGGCGGATATCGGCGTGCTGTAATCAGGCCAGTCGGTCGAGCACCTCAGTCAGAACATCCTTGTCTTCGTCCGTATACTTGGCCACCCGGCTGCGCCATAGGGTTGCTTGCGATTGCAGGATCAGCCCGTCTGTCAGAATTTTCAGGTGGTTGGCACGCAGGGTTTCCCCCGTTGATGTGATATCGGCAATCGCTTCGGCGGTTTCATTCACTACCGTGCCTTCGGTCGCCCCCTGGCTGTCGACCAGCGTATAATCGGCCACGCCCGCATCTGTCAGAAATTCACGCACCAACCGGTGGTATTTGGTGGCAATCCGCAGGCGGTGGCCGTGGGTCTTGCGAAAAGCCGCCGCCGCCGCGTCAAGGTCATCAAGCGTGTCCACGTCGACCCAGCAGGCTGGCGTAGCGATGATCAGATCGGCCTTGCCAAACCCAAGCGGAGAAACTTCTTCGACCTGCTGTTCCCAGCGCGGCAGTTTTTCATGCACCAGATCAATTCCGGTGACGCCAAGATGAATGCGACCAGCAGCCAATTCACGCGGAATTTCCCCCGCCGATAACAGGATCAGCGAGACACCCTCGATCCCTTCCACCTTACCGGCATATTCGCGGTCCGACCCACTGCGAGACAGGGTGATGCCGCGCTTTTCGAACCACGAAAAGGTCTTTTCCATCAACCGGCCCTTTGAAGGCACGCCCAGTTTCAGGCTCATTGGGCGTCCTCCTCAATCTCCAGCATCAGGTCCGGGCGCAGCACGCCGCCAACTGCAGGGATTTCTGCCCCTTTGCCCAAGTGGCGGGTCAGTGCATCATAGCGCCCCCCAGTGGCAATGGGTGGCAAATCCGGCCGGCCCTCGGCGTAGAAACCAAAGACAAACCCGTCATAATACTCCATCGAGGTCCGGCCATAAGACGCTTCGAAATCCAACCTGTCCACATCCACGCCGCGCGCTTGCAAGGCCGCGATCCGCGCCTCAAGCCGGTCCAGTGCCGGGGTGATCTGCGGCAAGTCCACCGCCACGTCGCGCAGCTGTTCAAGCGCAAAGGGCATGGTTTCGCGGACGTTCAGCAGGGTTTCCAACCCGGCCAATTCGTTGTCGGAAATCGGTGGGGTATCACGATCCTCACGCAGGGCTTCGATCCGCGCCTGAATTTCAGAGGCGCGGCGCTTGCCGATCATAGGCGCGTCGGTTGCCAAAGGGTCAGCAGCCTCGAGTAAGGTCTTGCGTCCTTCAGGCCCCGGCTTGCGCCCAGCGAAACGGTCCAGCAAGACGCGAAAACGGCGGGGCCGCCACAGATGGCGCATCAGGGCCGCCTTGCGCCGGTCGGAAGTCCTCAGCCCCTGGACAGCAGCGGTCAGGATACCGATATCTCCGCTTGCCGCCCGCAGGGGCAACCCACGCAGTTGCAGCGCAAACAGCGAAAACACTTCGGCATCGGCACTGGCCGGATCGGTTCGATCAAACACCTCATACCCGACCTGGATATATTCATTCGCGCGATCCGGATCGTGTTCCTGCCTTCGAAACACCTCACCCGAGTAGGTATAGCGCGCCGGTTCGGCACCGTCGGACATGTGCATCTGCACCACCGGCAGCGTGAAATCCGGGCGCAGCATTTGTTCACCATGCAGCGCATCCGAGGTCACGTAAGCACGGGCGCGAATGTCTTCCCCATAGAGGTCCAGCAACGTTTCAGCCGGTTGCAACAGAGGCGGATCAACAACCCGGGCACCTGCGGTCTCGAAACGCACGCGCATCATCGCGGCGCGCGCCTGTATCTGAGTACGGTTGGCCATGGCTCAGTCCTGACTGTCCAGAATTTCGCGCACCTTGGCGACCAGATCACCGCGCGGCACCTCGAACTGGCTGGGGCGTTCTTTCCATTCCTCAAGCGTGGCGCTTTCGGCGATCTTGGCACCAAGGATCAGGTCCTTGATCTGCACGATCCCGTTCGCCTTTTCGTCGCCGCCTTCGATCACCGCAATGGGTGAGTTCCGCTTGTCCGCATATTTCAGCTGATTGCCAAAGTTCTTGGGGTTGCCCAGATACACCTCGGCCCGGAAACCTGCATTGCGCAGCTCGGCCACCATGGCCTGATAATCCGCCATGCGGTCGCGATCCATCACGGTGACAACCACCGGCCCCTTGGCCTGTGCGCTGATCCGCCCCTTTTCGCGCAGAGCAGCCAACAGGCGGTCGACACCAATGGAGACACCAGTCGCTGGCACTTCCTGTCCAGTGAAACGCTTGACCAGATCGTCATAGCGCCCGCCGCCTGCGACAGAGCCGAACTGCCGCTTGCGGCCTTTCTCGTCAAAGATATCAAAGGTCAACTCGGCCTCATAGACCGGACCGGTGTAATAGCCCAACCCACGCACGACCGATGGGTCAATCTCGATCCGATCCGCGCCATAGCCGCCGGCTTCCAGCAAGGTCCCGATCTGTTCCAGTTCGCCAATGCCATCCGCACCGATTTGGCTGTCACCCACGGCGGCACGCAGATTGGCCAGCGTTCCTGCGATATCTGCAGCTTTGGAGGTCAGGAAGGCGATGACCGGTTCTGCCTGATCATCGCTTAGACCCACGCCGTCGATGAAGGCACCTGACGCGTCCAGACGACCCTTGGTCAGCAATTCGCGCACGCCTGCTTCGCCCACCTTATCGAACTTGTCGATGGTGCGCAGCACGCTGTCACGGGCGGCGGCGTCTTCGCCCAGACCCATCGCCTCGAGCACGCCGTTCAGTACCTTGCGATTATTCACCCGCACCAGATAGTCACCGCGCGGGATGCCCACGGTTTCCAGCGTATCCGACAACATGGCGCAAATCTCGGCATCCGCCGCCATCGAGGCCGTGCCCACCGTATCCGCATCACATTGATAAAACTGGCGATACCGCCCCGGGCCTGGCTTTTCGTTGCGCCAGACCGGACCCATCGCATAGCGGCGATAAGGTGTCGGCAGATCGTTGCGGTGTTGCGCATAGACACGGGCCAAAGGCGCGGTCAGGTCATAGCGCAGGGCCATCCAATCGCCCTTTTCGTTCTCATCGAATTCCTGCCAGGCAAAGACGCCTTCGTTCGGGCGGTCGACGTCGGGCAGGAACTTGCCCAGCGCTTCGACAGTTTCGACCGCGCTGCTCTCCAAAGCATCAAAGCCATAGCGATGATAGACACCCGCGATAGTCCGCAGCATCTCGGTGCGCTGCGTGACTTCCTCGCCAAAATAGTCGCGAAACCCCTTCGGCGTTACGGCCTTGGGGCGGGGCTGTTTCTTGGGCTTGGCCATTTGGGGCGTCCTTGGGCGTTAAGTGTTCCGCGCGCGGTCTATCCCATGGCCCGTTTCGGGGCAAGGCGCGCTTTCGCTGGCCTTGCACAGCCGGTGCCGTTATGACCGGCCCGAGACAGGAGTTTCCAATGCAACATCTGGAAGAGCAGATCGCCCATCTGACCCGTACGGTCGAAGATCTGAACACAATCGTCACGCGCCAGCAGGATGAGATCGACAACTTGACCCGCCGGGTTGAGGTGCTGATGCGCCGCGAAGGTGAACGGGCACAAGAAGGATCAGGCGGCATCATCCTAGGAGACGAACGCCCGCCGCATTATTGAGCGATCACAAGCCCAGCGTCGTTTTCACCGCATTGTCGACAACCCCACCCAACAGGGCATGCTGGTCCTCGGCGCAGCCCTCTCTCAATGCGGCTATGAAGGTCTCGCGCAGTTTCGCTTTGTCCTCGTCCGTGCTCGCGTGATCATTGATATCAATCTGGCGGTTATAGATCGACAGTGCTGTCATCTTCTCGACAACCGCAAAGATATAGGCCTCATCACCGTCCGACTCTTCAACCACCGTTGCACAGGTATGATACATGATGGGCAATGCGTCCTGAACCATTTGTTCAGCAGCTTCGTCGGCGATGGCCATGCCCGGAACGATCATGCACAGGCTTGCGAGAGCGGTTTTCATTTGGGTCAAACGCATCGCAGTCATTTCCAGTTATGTCCAATAAAGGCCCCGGCCACGCCGCCGATTGCCGCGCCCTTGCCATCACCAATCAAAGCGCCGACGCCCGCCCCGATCAACGCGCCTTCGATGGTGTTCTTTTTCTTCTTGTCGTCCGCCACCGCCGACCCGGCGGTGACCAAGGCCATCGACGCGGCCAATATCAATGTTCGAAAACCGAAATGTGGGATCGTCATATGGTTGCCCTCCTGCGGCATCACCAGAAAATCTCATTCTGTCTTCAGACTATCCGGCGGGCGAATGTCAGGCAACTTTTCAGGGGCGGTCAGATTTCCTCGACCGACATCACGCCGTCCAGCGACTTGATCGCCCCTTTGATCTGCGGGTTGATCGGGAATTCCTGGCCAAGGTCCATCTCGACATCTCCCGGCAGGCCAGGATCAAGCAGGCACAGATGGATAGGCCCTTTCGCAGCCCCCTTGGCTGCGCCAGCGGCATCTTCCAGAACTTTGGCAACTGTGGGCAGAACCTGCGACTGATCAACAAAAATGCGCAGCCCGGTCGCCCCTGCCTCGGCCACGACCGCATCTACCCGCCCGACGGACCGGCCTAGCAGTTTGAGTTGATCGGCCTCCATCGTTGCTTCGGCGGTCAGCACCACCTGTGCACCGGTTTCCAGAAACTCACGGGATTTCTCCAGCGTTTCGGAAAACAGTGTGACCTCATAGGCACCTGTAGGGTCAGAAAGTTGGGCAAAGGCAAACCGGTTTCCGCGCGCAGATTTCCGTTCCTGCCGCCCAGCCACTACACCGGCCATCTTGGCGATCAGCGGACCCGAGCGTGCCTTTTCCATCACCTCATCCAGTGTCAGTACCTGCTTGCGTTTTAGGGCAGGCATATAATCATCCAGCGGGTGGCCGGACAGGTAAAATCCGATGGCCTTGAACTCTTCGCTCAAACGCTCGGCAGGCAACCAGTCCGGCGTCGGCGAAAGGCGTGGCTCGGGCAGGTCGTCGCCCGCCTCGCCGAACAGCGATACCTGGTTCGAGTTCTTCTGATCGTGGATCGCAGCTGAATATTGCACCAGCGGATCAAGGCTTTCGAAGACGCGGCGGCGGTTCTTGTCGAGTTCATCAAACGCGCCAGCACGCGCCAGCATTTCCAAGGGCCGCTTGCCGACCTTCTTCAGATCAACGCGGCGGGCAACGTCGAAGAGGTTGACGAACGGTTTGCCTGCACGTCCTTCTACTACCAAATTCATCGCCTCAACGCCGACGTTTTTCAACGCGCCCAGCGCGTAAACCAGATGCTGATCCACCACGTCAAACGTGGATTGCGAGCGGTTCACGCAGGGCGGTATGTAAGGCAGTTCCAACCCTTTGCGGACTTCCTCGAAGTAAACCGCCAGCTTGTCAGTCAGATGGATATCGCAGTTCATGACCCCGGCCATGAACTCGACCGGGTGGTTCGCCTTCAACCAGCCGGTCTGATAGCTGACCACGGCATAGGCGGCAGCGTGGGATTTGTTGAAGCCATAGTTGGCGAATTTATCCAACAGGTTCCAGACCTCGGTCGCCTTAGCCTCGTCCACGTCATTCTCAGCAGCGCCTTTGAGGAACTTAGGCCGCTCTGCGTCCATCGCCTCCTGAATTTTCTTACCCATCGCGCGGCGCAGCAAATCCGCTCCGCCAAGGCTATAGCCCGCCATTTCCTGAGCGATCTGCATAACCTGTTCCTGGTAGACGATAATGCCTTGGGTTTCGTCAAGGATATGGTCGATGGAAGGGTGCAGCGTGTCCCGTTCGCTCAGCTTGTTCTTGACCTCGCAGAACTTGGGGATGTTCTCCATCGGGCCCGGACGGTATAGCGCGACGAGGGCGATGATATCCTCGATACAATCCGGTTTCATCCGCTTGAGCGCATCCATCATGCCCGAGGATTCCACCTGGAACACCGCTACGGTCTTGGCCGCTGAGTAGAGTTTGTAAGTCGCTTCATCATCCAGCGGGATGGCGTTAATCTGGTTCGCCGCCCCCTCGGCGGCTTCGTACAGCTCGGTTCCGTCAGCAGCGATGTGCAGGTCGCGCCCGGATTTGAAGATCAGATCCATCGCATTCTGGATCACGGTCAGTGTCTTCAGACCCAGAAAGTCGAATTTAACCAGCCCGGCCTGTTCTACCCATTTCATGTTGAACTGGGTCGCAGGCATGTCGGAACGCGGATCCTGATACAGCGGCACCAGCGCATCCAGCGGACGGTCGCCAATCACCACACCAGCCGCGTGGGTCGACGCGTTTCGCAACAGCCCCTCGACCTGCTGGCCATAAGTCAGCAGACGGTCCACAACCTCTTCATTACGCGCCTCTTCACGCAGACGCGGTTCGTCTTTAAGCGCCTTTTCAATCGAGACGGGTTTCACCCCTTCGACCGGGATCATCTTGGACAGGCGATCCACCTGCCCGTATGGCATCTGCAAAACCCGCCCGATGTCACGCACGGCGGCCTTCGACAGCAGCGCGCCAAAAGTTATGATCTGCCCAACCTTGTCGCGCCCATATTTCTGCTGCACGTAGCGGATCACCTCTTCGCGGCGGTCCATGCAGAAGTCGATATCGAAGTCAGGCATCGATACCCGTTCAGGGTTCAGGAAACGTTCGAACAGCAGCGAATAACGCAACGGATCAAGGTCGGTGATCGTCAGCGCATAGGCCACCAGCGACCCCGCGCCCGAGCCCCGCCCCGGCCCAACCGGGATGTCCTGATCCTTTGACCATTGGATGAAATCGGCAACGATCAGGAAATAACCGGGAAACCCCATGCCCTCGATGATGTCCAGTTCGAAATCCAGCCGCTTCTGATACTCTTCAGGGGTTACCGCATGCGGGATCACGGCCAGACGTTTCTGCAGACCTTCATTGGCGATGCGGCGCAGCTCGGCCACCTCGTCATCGGCGAATTTCGGCAGGATCGGATCGCGGCGATAGGCCATGAACGCACAGCGCCTGGCGATCTCGACCGTGTTTTCGATTGCTTCGGGCAGATCGGCGAACAGGGTCGCCATTTCCTGCTGCGACTTGAAATAATGCTGTGCGGTCAGACGGCGGCGGCCATCCTGCTGATCGACATAAGCGCCCTCGGCAATACAGATCAACGCATCATGCGCTTCGTACATGTCCGTGGTCGGGAAGTAGACATCGTTGGTAGCCACCAGCGGAAGGTTCTTGGCATAGGCCAT
Source organism: Ruegeria sp. CDSB022 (assembly GCF_059611145.1). Taxonomy (NCBI): domain Bacteria; kingdom Pseudomonadati; phylum Pseudomonadota; class Alphaproteobacteria; order Rhodobacterales; family Roseobacteraceae; genus Ruegeria; species Ruegeria sp. CDSB022. The sequence continues at coordinate 22,992 of NZ_JBXWOZ010000022.1, forward strand.
TTCAACATGGCCGCGCTCGGTCAGACGTTCGGCCTCGGGCTGACCACCCTCGCCTGGATGGCGCTGTAATTCGACATACAGACGATCCGGGAACATGGTTGCAAGGCGATCCACCAAGACCTCGGCCGCTGGGCGCTGCCCTTGCTGCAACAAGCGACCCACCGGTCCGTCGGGGCCGCCAGACAGGCAGATCAGACCATCCGAGCGCTCTGTCAGTTCATCCAATGTCACCTGCGGCAACTGCCCGCCCTTGTCCACATACAGGCAAGAGCTGAGCTTCATTAGGTTTTCATACCCGACCTCTGACTGCGCCAGCAGCACCAGCGGCGCGGGGGCTTTCGCTTTCTCGCCCGGTTGCGCCTGCAGGTAGGTCAGGTCGACCTGGCACCCCATGATCGGCTGAACACCCGCCCCGCTGGCGGTGACCGAAAACTCCAGCGCAGAGAACATGCTGTTGGTGTCCGTGACGGCGACGGCGGGCATCTCAAGCTTTTCACACAGACCAGGCAGCTTTTTCAGCCGCACGGCGCCTTCCAGCAGGGAATATTCGGTGTGAACGCGGAGGTGGATGAATCGTGGAGTGCTGCTCATGCCGCCCACGCTATCGCAGCCAGTGATGGTACAAAAGCCTGAACCTTAGGTTCGGATTGCCAAAAAAACAGGCGCTGATTGTTCGGGAAATCCATAAGGTGCTTCGGACTCTGAGGGTGAAACATGCTACAAAACCTTTTATTTTCAATGTGATGAACATCGAAACCACATGAAACACAAGGATCGGACCAATGAAATGATACATCAGAAGCGCGGTTTTTCTTGCCAGATTGGCTGCGCTGTTTCTAACATCTAGTGGCAAGCTATCCGCCCGCACTCTTTCTACGTCGCATCGAAGGAGAGCATTCAGAGGCGCAATTCGGTAACGCGACGGGTTTCACGAATGGATATCACGTTTCTTCTGAACGGAGAGACAGTGGAGTTGGCGAATGTCGATCCGACAGTCACCTTGTTGGATTGGCTGCGCGAGGATCGCTCTCTGACCGGCACCAAAGAAGGCTGCAACGAAGGTGATTGCGGTGCCTGCACTGTCATGGTGACGGATCAGGGAGGAGCCAAAGCTCTGAACTCCTGCATTCTGTTCCTGCCTCAGCTCCACGGCAAAGCGGTGCGCACCGTCGAAGGCGCCAGCAGCCCGGACGGGAAGGCCCACCCGGTACAGCAGGCAATGGTTGATCTGCACGGGTCGCAATGTGGCTTTTGCACCCCCGGCTTTGTAATGTCGATGGTGGCCGGGCATGCGAATGGTGCAACCGATCACGACACACAGCTGGCCGGGAACCTGTGCCGATGCACGGGCTATGCGCCGATTATCCGTGCCGCCAAAGCCGTCGAAAAGCACCCTGTTCCCGTCTGGGTCAAGGACAAGCCTGACGCAGCACCCGCCGCGTCTCCTATGCTGCCGCGGTCCTCGGACGAGCTTGCCGCCATTTATGCCGAACACCCAGAGGCCACCCTGGTCGCTGGCGCGACCGATGTAGGCCTTTGGGTCACCAAACAGTTGCGCGACCTGAAAACAGTAATCTTCATGAACGGTTGCGATGATCTGAAACAGATCACGGTTACTGACAATGAAATTCGCCTTGGTGCCATGGTCGATATGAACCGCATAGGCGAAGCGCTGGGGGATCTGCACCCCTCTTATGCTGAAATGATCCGCCGCTATGCCAGCGTACAGGTGCGGCACGCCGCAACCGTAGGCGGTAATATCGCCAATGGGTCACCAATCGGTGACAACCCGCCTGCACTGATTGCCCTGGGCGCCAGCCTGCACCTGCGCAAAGGCGACACAAGGCGAACGCTGCCCTTGGAAAAGTTCTTCATCGACTATGGAAAACAGGATCGCGTACCCGGAGAATTCGTCGAAGCCGTAAGCTTCCCGCGCCAGGCGGATCGGTTGAAATGCTACAAGCTCAGCAAACGGTTTGATCAGGATATTTCGGCCGTTTGTGGGTGTTTCAACATTACCGTTGCAGAAGGTACCGTCACTCAGGCGCGCATCGCATTTGGCGGCATGGCGGGCGTTCCGAAACGCGCCACTCAAGTCGAAACTACGTTGACCGGCAAGCCATGGACAGCTGCTACGGTTCAATCCGCTCTGACGATGTTTGCCGAGGATTACGCGCCAATGTCAGATATGCGCGCCTCGGCTCATTACCGCCTTGAGACGGCGAAAGCGATGCTGGAGCGTTATTTCCTTGAAGATCAGGGCCAAGTAACCAATGTGCTGGAGGTGTCGGCATGAGCGTGACAAAACCACTGCCTCATGACGCCGCGCCGCTGCATGTGTCCGGTTCGGCCCGCTATGTGGACGATATCCCAACACCAAAAGGCACGTTGCATCTGGCCTTTGGCCTCAGCCCCATCGCCAAGGGTCGGATTGCCGCGATGGACCTGTCAGCGGTCAAGGCGGCCGACGGCGTGGTCATGGTGATGACCGCCGAAGACCTGCCTTTTGCCAATGATGTCTCACCGTCCATTCATGACGAGCCCTTGCTGTCAGACGGCACCGTCCACTATATCGGCCAGCCCGTGTTTCTGGTTGTCGCCACCAGCCATCTGGCAGCGCGCAAAGCCGCGCGACTGGGCAAGATCGACTATGCCGAAGAAACCGCGATCCTGACGATTGAGCAGGCTCTGGCCGCCGACAGTCGGTTCGAGGACGGCCCGCGCATCTACACCAAAGGTGATGCAGACGCCGCCATCGCAGGCGCGGCGCATGTGATCGAAGGCAGTTTTGAGCTTGGCGGGCAAGAGCATTTCTATCTGGAAGGTCAAGCTGCACTGGCGGTGCCGAATGAGGGTGCTGATATGCTGGTCCATAGCTCGACCCAGCACCCGACTGAGATTCAGCACAAAGTGGCAGAGGCTCTGGGCGTTCCCATGCATGCTGTGCGCGTTGAAACCCGGCGCATGGGCGGCGGGTTCGGGGGCAAGGAAAGCCAGGGCAACGCTCTGGCTGTTTCCTGCGCAGTGGCTGCGCGGGCAACCGGCAAGGCCTGCAAGATGCGCTATGACCGCGATGACGACATGATCATCACCGGTAAGCGGCATGCCTTTCGCATTGGCTATAGGGCCGGGTTCGATCAGGACGGGCATATTCAGGGGGTATCCTTTCTGCACCACGCCATATGCGGATGGGCACAAGACCTGTCGCTGCCCGTCGCGGATCGGGCGATGCTGCATTCCGACAATGCTTATCTGCTGCCCAATGCGCGGATCGAAAGTCACCGGCTGAAAACCAACACCCAATCTGCCACCGCCTATCGGGGGTTTGGAGGCCCTCAGGGTATGGTTGGAATCGAACGCGTCATGGACCACGCCGCGCATGAGCTGGGTCTGGATCCGGTCGAACTGCGCCGCAGGAACTATTACGCTGCCCCGGCGGGTACCGATGACCATGCCCCTGATCGCAATGGCGGCGATACGCCAAACACCACCCCTTATGGCATGGAAGTCGAAGATTTCGAACTTCACGGCATGACCGAAGCCTTGTTGAATTCCAGCGACTATGCCGCGCGCAAGGCAGCAATTCAGAAATGGAATGCCGAGAACAGCGTGATCAAAAAGGGCATCGCCTTCTCTCCGGTCAAGTTCGGCATTTCCTTCACTCTGACCCATCTGAATCAGGCCGGCGCGCTGGTGCATGTGTACCAGGACGGGTCCGTGCACCTGAACCATGGCGGTACCGAGATGGGCCAAGGCCTGTTTCAAAAAGTGGCCCAGGTTGCCGCCTCACGCTTTGGTATTCCGCTAGAGATGGTGAAGATCACCGCCACAGACACGGCCAAAGTGCCGAACACCTCGGCAACGGCGGCATCCTCGGGAAGCGATCTCAACGGCATGGCGGTGAAAGCCGCCTGTGACACGATCCGCGACCGGATGGCAGAGTATCTGGCCGAGCGACATCAGGCCGACCCGTCGGCTGTCACCTTCGGGGATGGTCATGTATCGGTTGGTGAGGAACGCTATACCTTTGCCGAAGCGGCTGCGCTGACCTATCAGGGCCGCATCAGCCTTTCGGCCACCGGCTTCTATAAGACACCCAAGATCGAATGGGACCGGATCAAAGGCCAAGGTCGTCCGTTTTTCTACTTCGCCTATGGCGCCTCGATCACCGAAGTTGCCGTGGACACACTAACCGGTGAGAACCGCATCTTGCGCACGGATATCTTGCATGACGCGGGCGCGTCGCTGAACCCTGCGCTGGATATCGGTCAGGTCGAAGGTGGCTATGTGCAGGGCGCGGGTTGGTTGACGACCGAAGAACTCGTCTGGGATGGCACAGGCAATCTGCGCACCCATGCGCCATCGACCTACAAGATCCCGGCTTGTTCCGACCGCCCCGACATCTTCAACGTTGCTCTTTGGGAGGCTGAAAACCGTGAGGACACGATCTATCGCTCGAAAGCGGTAGGCGAACCTCCATTCATGCTTGGGATATCCGCCTGGCTGGCACTGTCGAATGCGGTGGCGGCCTGCGGAAACAGCTACCCCGCATTGGATGCCCCCGCCACGGCAGAAGAAGTCTGGCATGGTGTCCAAAGGATGAAGGGGGACGACTGATGGGATTTGACCTTGATACTTTGAGGGAGGCGGTCAAAACCCATGGGCGCGTGATCCGGGTAGTCATCGCCGGGATCAAGGGCTCGTCCCCACGCGAGGTTGGTGCCGCAATGCTGGTCTGGCAGGACGGGCAATCCGGCACGATCGGCGGCGGCACACTTGAGTTTCAGGCAGCCGAAGCGGCGCGGATACAAACCGCCCAATCGCGCCTGACCCATCACGCGCTTGGCCCCGACATGGGCCAGTGCTGCGGTGGCGCTGTTTCCTTGCTAAGCGAGGTCTATGACCGCAACAACATCAACGATCTGGGCGACAGCATCATTGCGCGCCCAACATCGGGCCAGGACATGCCACTGTCGGTCAAACGCCTGTTGACCGAAGCCCGCGGACAAGGGATTGCACCAGAGGCACAGCTGATCGAAGGCTGGATGGTCGAGTCGGTCCACAAACCAGCGCGAGCACTGTGGGTCTGGGGCGCGGGTCACGTCGGTCGCGCCCTGGTGGATGTCCTGTCACCGCTGCCCGATCTCGCAATCACTTGGGTCGATACAGGATCCAAGCGGTTTCCAGAAACCGTACCGAACGGAGTCACCGCCGTCCCTGCCGCGAAACCAGCGGAACTGGTTCGGCATGCGCCGCGTGATGCTGAACATCTGGTGCTGACTTATTCACACAATCTGGACTTGGAATTGTGCAACCGTCTGCTTTCGCACGATTTCCGCTTTGCGGGGCTGATCGGCTCGGCTACGAAATGGGCGCGGTTCCGGTCTCGGCTGGCGGCGCTGGGGCACTCGCCCGAGCGGATCAGCCGGATCACCTGCCCGATTGGCGACCCGGGCCTGGGCAAGCACCCGCAGATGATTGCCGTGGGCGTCGCATCACAACTGCTGCGCCCGATCGGGCAAAACAATTTGAAGAAGGATCTGAGCGCGTGACCACTCCACTGCTAAGTTTGCAAGGACTGACCAAAGCCTATCCCGGCGTCGTGGCCAATGATCAGGTGTCCTTTGACATCGGTGAGGGCGAAGTTCATGCCCTGTTGGGCGAAAACGGCGCGGGAAAATCCACGCTGGTCAAAATGATCTATGGCTTGGTGAAGCCCGACAGCGGCACCATGCTGTTGCGTGGCCAACCCTTTGCTCCGCCCGAGCCGCGCGCCGCGCGTGCTGACGGAATCGCGATGGTATTTCAGCATTTTTCGCTGTTCGACGCGCTAAACGTGGCCGAGAACATCGCATTGGGGATGGAGAACCCGCCACCAATGGGCGACCTGGCCTCGCGCATTCGGGAAGTTTCGGAAACCTACGGTCTACCGCTGGACCCCTTTCGTACAGTCGGTGACCTGTCCGCGGGGGAACGCCAACGGGTTGAGATCATTCGCTGCCTTCTGCAGGATCCAAAGCTTTTGATCATGGACGAACCAACCAGTGTTCTGACTCCGCAAGAAGTCGATATCCTTTTCGAAACGCTGAATAAATTGCGGTCTGAAGGCACATCGATCCTGTATATCTCGCACAAGCTTGAAGAAATCCGCACCCTATGCGACCACGCTACGATCTTGCGTTTGGGCAAGAATGTGGGCGAATGCGTTCCGTCTGAAACCTCGGCCCGGGAGATGGCCGAGTTGATGGTCGGTTCAACCCTGCAAACACCTGAGCGCGGAGGCCGCGAGTTCGGCGAGGTCGCGCTGGATGTCAGCGGGCTTTCCGTGCCCTCACCGTCTGAATTCGGCACCGCGCTGAAGAATGTCCACATGACAGTTCGCAAAGGCGAAGTGCTGGGAATTGGCGGTGTTGCCGGCAACGGACAGGACGAACTGCTGGGTGTCCTGTCTGGCGAAATCCAGACAGCTGCCGATGCGATCAAGTTCGATGGCCAGCCGATTGGCAAACTGGGCCCAACCGCACGGCGCAAGCTGGGCGTACTGACCGCCCCCGAAGAGCGGTTGGGACATGCAGCCGCCCCAGACATGAGCCTGACCGAAAACGCCCTGCTGACCGGATCGGTCCGCGAAGGGTTGGAAAGCAACGGGTTCTTGAAATGGGCAGATACCAAAAGCTTTGCTGAAAAGATCATCAGCGCCTTTGATGTGCGCACGCCAGGGCCCGAGAATGCGGCCCGGTCATTGTCAGGCGGCAACCTACAGAAATTCGTGATCGGACGCGAAGTGTTGCAGAACCCCGATGTACTGGTCGTGAACCAACCCACATGGGGGGTGGACGCCGCTGCCGCTGCGTCGATCCGACAGGCCATTCTGGACCTTGCCGCCAAGGGCACGGCGGTGGTCTGCATCAGCCAGGATCTGGACGAATTGATGGAAATCTCGGACAGCTTTGCCGCCCTGAACGAAGGCAGGCTCAGCGCGCCACGCACAACCACGGGTCTGACCGTGGATGAGATCGGCCTGATGATGGGCGGTGCACATGGCATGGAGGTAGCCCATGTCTGATGCAAAACAAAATATGACGACGGGGGTGTGAGCAGATGATTGTATTGGAGAAACGGCCACAGCCGTCCAAGGCGTGGTCTTATGCGACCCCGCTTGTGGCGGTATTGGCGACGATGCTGTTTGGCGGCATATTGTTTGCCGTCCTGGGTAAAAACCCGGTTCAGGCCATCGGCACCATTTTCTGGGAGCCTCTGTTCGGTGAATTCGCCTTTTATTACCGCCCGCAGCTGCTGGTGAAGGGCGCGCCGTTGGTGCTGATTGCGATTGGCCTGTCGTTAGGCTTCCGCGCCGGTATCTGGAACATCGGCGCCGAGGGTCAGTATATCATGGGCGCCATCTTTGGTGCGGGGGCCGGGCTGGCCTTTTACCCGCTGGATGCCTGGTATGTCTTTCCGATCATGGTGATGGCAGGTGCGCTTGGCGGTTGGCTCTGGGCCTCTATTCCGGCCTTTCTGAAGGTGCGCTTTGGCACCAATGAAATTTTGGTCTCGCTGATGCTGGTCTATGTGGCTGAACAGATGATGGCCTCGGTCTCGCTGGGACTGCTGAAAAACCCCGAAGGGTTCGGTTTTCCGGGTTCACGCAATCTGCAATCCTATGAGAGTGCGCATAATGCCGAGCTGATCGCAGGATCGGGGATGCATTGGGGCGTTGTGACCGCACTGATAGCCGTGATCTTTTCCTATATCCTGCTGAACCGGCACATGCTGGGCTTTCACATCCGCCTGACGGGTGAGGCCCCGCGCGCAGCCAAATTCGCCGGGGTAAACCCAGCACGACTGATCCTGTTCTGTCTTGGCCTGTCAGGCGCACTGGCCGGGCTGGCGGGGATGTTCGAAGTCTCGGGCCCCTCGGGTGTTGTCAGCATCGACTTTAACGTTGGCTATGGCTTTACCGCGATCATCGTGGCCTTTCTGGGTCGACTGCATCCGGTGGGCATCCTGCTAGCCGGTGGTCTAATGGCGTTGACCTATATCGGTGGTGAAATTGCGCAGTCCCAAATGGGTCTTCCTGCCGCGGCTATTCAAGTATTCCAGGGGATGCTGCTGTTCTTCCTGCTGGCCTTCGACCTTTTGACCAACTACCGCATCCGTGCGGCCCGTAGCGAGGTGGCGTAATCATGGACCTAGGTGAGATTAATCCCGTACTTCTGGTCGCGTCACTGATGGTGGCTGCAACTCCCCTGCTTCTGGCCGCGATCGGTGAATTGGTCGTCGAAAAAGCAGGAGTTCTGAACCTTGGCGTAGAGGGCATGATGATCGTTGGCGCGATCAGCGGTTTTGCGATCTCGGTCGAGACTGGGTCGCCCTGGCTGGGCTTTGTCGCCGCGGCCATAGGCGGTGCAGTACTGTCCCTGCTGTTTGTGCTGCTGACGCAGGTGGCGCTGGCCAATCAGGTTGCCAGCGGCCTGGCGCTGACTCTGTTTGGTTTAGGGTTCAGCGCCCTGCTCGGTCAAAGCTATGTGGGGGTCAAACCCCCCAGCATGGGCGATATCCATATCCCGGTGATCAGCGATATTCCGGTGATTGGCCCGATCCTGTTTCAGCATGACCCGATCCTTTATGTCGGCATCGCTTTGACAGCGGCCGTCTGGGCTACGCTTAAATACACTCGCGTCGGACTGATCCTGCGCGCGGTAGGTGAAAACCACGATGCGGCGCATGCGCTTGGCTATAAGGTGATCAAGATCCGCATCATGGCGATCCTGTTCGGCGGTGCCTGTGCCGGGCTGGGTGGGGCTTATATCAGCTTGATCCGGGTGCCACAGTGGACCGAGGGCATGACAGCCGGTGTCGGCTGGATCGCCCTGGCCTTGGTCGTCTTCGCCAGTTGGAAGCCATGGCGCGCCCTGCTGGGTGCCTATTTGTTCGGCGGTATCACCGTGTTGCAGCTGAATTTGCAGGCAGCGGGCGTTGCCATCCCGGTCGAGTATCTGGCAATGTCGCCCTACATCATCACGATCCTTGTGCTTGTGATCCTTTCCGCCGACAAAAGCAGCGCACCTGCCTCACTCGGCCGGATATTCCATGCCTCGCATTAGACGGGGACAACTGAACCAACTTGGGGAGTAACACATGAAAATTACTACATTTCTGGCAAGCGCTGCCATGGCGCTGGGTTTGGCAACTACTGCCATAGCCGAAGACAAAACCAAGGTCGGCTTTGTATTTGTCGGCCCGGTGGGCGACGGCGGCTGGACCTATGAACATAACAAGGGCCGTCTGGCGGTTGAAGAAGAGTTCGGCGACAAGGTCGAAACCGTGTTTGTTGAATCCGTGCCCGAAGGCCCGGATGCAGAGCGGGTGATGACCCAGATGGCGCTGGAAGGTGCAGACCTGATCTTTACCACCTCGTTCGGATACATGGATCCGACCATCAACGTGGCCAAGAAATTCCCGAACGTGAAGTTCGAACACGCGACCGGCTATAAAACAGCCGACAACGTTTCGGTTTATTCGGCACGTTTCTATGAAGGTCGTGCGGTACAGGGCCATATCGCGGGCAAGATGACCAAGTCGAACATTGTTGGCTATATCGGGTCCTATCCGATCCCCGAAGTGGTCCGCGGAATCAACTCGGCCTATATCCACGCCAAGAAGGTCAACCCGGATGTCGAGTTCAAGATCATCTGGGCCTACACTTGGTTCGATCCGGCGAAAGAAGCAGATGCCGCCACTGTTCTGATCGAACAGGGCGCGGACGTTATCCTGCAGCACACCGACTCGACCGCACCGCAAGCAGCTGCGCAAGAGGCGGGCAACGTCATCACTTTCGGCCAGGCCTCGGACATGAGCGAATACGCTCCGTACCCGCGCGTCTCGTCGATCATCGATGACTGGGCGCCTTACTATATTGCACGGACCCAGGCCGTCATGGATGGCACATGGGAAAGCGCCAATACATGGGATGGCATCCGCGAAGGCATGGTTGCAATCGGCGAAATCTCGGACGCGGTTCCCGCTGACGTCAAAGAAGAGGCACTGGCGCTGAAAGCGGCCATGGCCGCGGGTGAATACCACCCCTTCACCGGACCGCTGAAAAAGCAGGACGGGAGTGACTGGCTGGCCGAAGGCGAGACTGCAGACGACGGTACACTGGCCGGCATGAACTTCTATGTCGAAGGCTTGCAAGGTGAGATTCCGCAGTAAGGCGGCACAGGATAACGCAGAAAGGCCCGCCATGTGCGGGCCTTTTTTGATTTTGCCGCCTGTTTTATGCCACTCTTGATCTTCGATAGCCCGAAACCAGCGCCAAGCACATTGATCCGCGGCTCTACCGATCAACGAGGACCAGATGAATTCAAAACGCGAATTGCTGCAGAAACTGTTGAAAGGTATCGAAACCGGGGATGCCGAGGCCGCAGCCGTCGTCAACGAAGAAAAATACATCCAGCACAATCCCCAGACCCATGAAGGCAGCGAGGGGCTGGCCACGTTGTTTGCCCGCCTGTCGAAAACAAATCCCAAGGTTAAATTTGTTCGCGTTTTTGAAGATGGCGAATTCGCTTTTGCCCATAACGAATATGATTTTGCCGAAGTTAAGGCCGCGTTCGAGGTCTTTCGGTTTGAAGACAGCAAAGCTGTTGAGCACTGGGATAACATTCAGCCCCTGCGCGGCCCAAACGCTTCGGGACGCGGCATGCTTGATGGGCCAACTGAAATCACGGATATTGACAGAACCGAACAGAACCGGGAATTGGTCGACAACTTCTCGCAAACGGTCCTGATAGACCGGAAAACCGAGCGGATGAAGGCGTTTGTTGATGCGAACCTGATACAACACGATCCCGATGGTGTTGACGGCATCGACGCCTATCGCATGGTGCTTGAAGCTAGATCAGACGCGGAGTTGATCGTTCAGTATCACCGCGTCCATCGTGTGCTGGCAGAAGGGAATTTCGTCCTGTGCATGAGCGAAGGTGCCAGTCACGGAAAACATACCAGCTTTTATGATCTGTTTCGGGTCGCAGACGGAGTGATCGTCGAGCAGTGGGGCACTATGGAAACCATAGCGCCCCGTAGCGAGTGGAAGAATGACAACGGCAAATTCTGATCTAAGTAAGGGCCGTTAATGCCCAGTCAGAACCAGCGTGTTCACCGGCATCAGGATCAAACGCAGGCGCAGACCCGCCGCATGAACCACGCCGATCGTGTCGACCACATGCAGGAAAGCAGAGTGCCAAAAGCCCAAATCTTCATGCTCCAGCCGCTCGTGGTTATCGGTGTAGACATTCGCCAGACAGTTGCTGCCGGGCGGGATATCATCCGCCATGCCCTTATAAAGCGGTTCAAAATAAACCAGGATCGAGCCCGGCACCTTGTTGGACTGCACGTCTCTCAGCTCGTCTGACGGGCGAATTTGTCCCGATGGGATCACATTCTGAACTTCGACCACCACAACCGGAATAACCGTGAACGGCTTGGTCATGCAGCCCAGCTCTCCGACCATGCCGGGCTTGATAACCTGCGCCGACATCTGATTGAACGCAGCCTGAAAGCGGTCATGCCCGGAGTTTGACGGCACAAGAATACCTGCTGGACGCAGCAGAGGACTGACGTAATCGCCAACCTGAAGGCCGAACTGTTCGATCCTCCCCGTCACACCCGCGTTGATCACAGTCTTGTCCAGCTCGGTCAAAGCAGCATCCAGGTTCGCATTGGCGCTGGCCAGTTGGGCCGGGATCAGCTCTTCGATTTGCTGTACGACGGCAGCGCGTTGCGATTCAGCCGCAACCAGCTTGGCCTCTCGTTCAGCGACAAGGTTTTCCAGCCGGTCAATCTCGGCCAGGCGGACGGCGCTTGACCCTTCGTCCCGCAGGGTCGTATTGCGTTGCAAGTCCTCTAGCGCCTGATCCAGCGCCGCTTTTGCGCCCGCGATCCCGGCGGCGGCCTCGGCCAGATCGGTCTCCGCAACTTTCAGTGATGCCTGAACTTGCGCGATCTGCGCATGCGCTGCCTCAACCATTGCAGTTTGAGTAAAGTCCTCGATCCGGAAGATTGGCTGCCCAGCAACAACCTGTTGATTGTTGGAAACATAGACCTCGGACACTCGCCCACCCAGTTGCGGCAAGATCGTTACTGTGCGGAAATACGAGGCCGCAGTTTTGCTGGCCGGGTGAAAATAGAACAGAGTGGTGATCACGGTCAGCGCCATAATGGCACAGGTTGTCAGACCCCAGCGCAGCTCGTACCACATGGTGAATAATGTGATCTCGTGCCCGATACGTTTTCCCTGCACAAAGCGGCGGAACAGATAATCAGGCAGCACTGTAACCAGCGCGCACATCAGTGTTTCAAGCATGTCCTATTGCTCCTGCTGCGCGACGGGTTCGGGGGATGGAACGGGATCGGGATCAGCAGGCGGTTGCGGCGCTAAAGATCGGATCGCATCGGCAATGGCACGCAAGGGCGCACCTATGTCGGGAAACTGGAATCCGGCGACCAGAATGGCTGCAATCCAGAACAATCCGTTATGAGTGAACAAAGCCAGCAGCGCAAGAATTCCCACAAGCTGAAACTGCGGGTGGTTGGATTCATGCGCGAGCTTTTCGGGGATCGAATGCAGGGTGAAATAGCCAACGCCGATCAGGATGATCACCACAACCGTGAAAATGAACATGACCGTCAAAAGAAAATCGCTGCCATCCGCCTGGGTCACGTAAGACGGAATGTGCCCCGTGGCCAATGGGTGTAAATCTGCTGTGCTCACCCTGCCCTCCTCTAAATGCTTTCCACTTCTTTGGATGGGTTGATGCGCAAATTCAACCCTGCTTAAAGTCTCAATTAGAATTCTACGGTCGTGCAGGGCGCATTCGACGTCAGAAAATCACGACTGCGGCCAGCAAAGGGGCGACATGATAGATTTCCTGATTATCGGCGGCGGTATTGCCGGGCTTAGCGCGGGCGCGCGGTTGTCAGAGCGCGGCCAGGTCACCGTGCTCGAAGGCGAAGAGGCGCTGGGCTATCACGCATCAGGCCGGTCCGCGGCTATGTTTGCACCCGCCTATGGTCCGCCTGCTGTTATTGCCCTCAACCTTGCCAGCGCAGCGCATTTTGAGACGAATGACTATCTGTCGCCACGCGGCTGGGTTCTGATCGGCGGGAAAGACCAACACGATGTGTTTCACCGGGATGCCGATCAACTTGGCGGCCGACAGATTTCCTTTGACGCGGCACAATCCCTTATCCCGATCCTGAACCCCGAAACCGTCGGGTTCGCGGCGCACAGCGACAGTGAACAAGATATAGATACCGACCGCATGATGCAGGATTTCGCCCGGACGATCCGTGGGAATGGTGGATCCGTTCTGACCCGGCAAAGCGTCACGGCAATTCGCAAACATAGGCACTGGATCGTCGAGGCCACCGAGAGCTTTGAGGCACGACACATCGTCAATGCAGCCGGCGCCTGGGTTGACGAAATCGCGGCGATGGCCGGTATCGCGCCGATTGGTATCCAGCCGCGCCGCCGCTCAATGGCCCGTATCCCGGCCCCCGGCGGGCATGACTTGCGCGCCTGGCCCATGATGTTGGGTGCGGGCGAATGCTGGTATGCTAAACCCGACGCGGGCAAATTGCTGGTCTCACCTGCCGATGCCGATCCGACCGCCGCCCATGATGCGTTTGCCGATGACATGGTTCTGGCCGAGGGCTTGGCCCGGTACGAGGCAATGGTCACCGAGCCTGTGACACGGGTCGAAACCAACTGGGCGGGCTTGCGCAGTTTCGCACCGGATGGCAGCCTGGTTTTGGGGCCCGATCCGACCGATCCTACGTTTATCTGGTCTGCCGGTCAGGGTGGTTACGGGTTTCAGACGGCCCCTGCTGCATCCCAACTGGTAGCGGATCTGACAGTCGGCAACCAATCAAGTCTGGACACGGCGACCATCGCCTCTCTGAGACCAGACAGGTTGCACAGATGAACAAGCGCCCGTTACCCTCCAACGCCAGCGTCGCGACTGTAGGAGAGAACGGTCAGTTGGTCGCTCCGGCAGCCAGCCGTAACGTCGGGGCTTTGTGTGATCTTCTGGACCAGTTCGCCCCTTTGACCGGACAAGCGCTAGAACTGGCAAGTGGCACCGGTCAGCACATCGCAGCCTTTGCCGAGTGCCGCCCCGGCATGCATTGGCAACCCAGTGAGGTTGAATCCGAACGGCGGGCCAGCATCAATGCCTACACCGCGGGCCTGCCGAATGTGTCTAAAGCAGAAGTTCTGGATGCAACCATCGAGGGTTGGCATCAGCCGTTTGGCGGCAGGGATCTGATCGTTCTGATCAATCTCTTGCACCTGATCAGCTGGGCCGAAGTGGAAACGCTTGTCGGTGAGGCAGCGCAAGCACTGAACGCGAATGGCCGGTTGATCCTTTATGGTCCTTTCATGCGCAACAATCGCCTGACCAGCGTGGGGGATCAACGATTTCATACGGCTCTGGTCCAGCAGGATGCTGAAATCGGATATAAAAACGACGGAGACGTTTCTGAGCTTTTGGCCAATCACGACCTGAAAATCCTGGAAGTCGCGGAGATGCCTGCAAATAACCTGGCCTTCATCGTGGAAAAACCTAACACCTGATCCAGATCAAAGCCCGACCGAAGCCAACTAAACATATTCCAAACACACGATGTTAAATGGAATGTAGCATGCCCTGGCAGGAAAAGATCAACGACACGCGAAAAGGTCTTCGCAATTTGAACGGCGCAATCCCTGATACCGCCCGCGCCTTCGGTGCGCTTGGCGCGGCGGTCAAGCAAGGCGGAACGCTAGACTACAAGACCAAAGAATTCATCGCTCTTGGCATATCCATAGCGGACCGATGCGAACCCTGTATCATGCTGCACACCGAAGCTTTGATCAAAGCCGGCGCGTCACGTGACGAGGTTTCGGACGTTCTGTCCATGGCGGTTCAGATGGGAGGCGGGCCGTCGATGATGTACGCCTCTAAGGCGCTGGACTGTTTCGACGAGCTGAGTGCATGAAAAAAGCCCGCGTGCTGCGGGCTTTTGAAGGCGGCACCAAAAAGGTGCCGCCGTTCTTATCCAGATCAGCCGTCCTTGCGGATGGTTTCGTTTTTCGGATCATAGGGGCTGTCGCAGGTGACGACCGCATCCCACAATTTGTCCTGAAGCTTGACCTTCAGCTTGGTGCCTTCCACCGCCAGATCGGGCTTCACATAGCCCATGCCGATGGATTTCTCGAAGGCTACTGAATAGCCACCCGAAGTCAGACGACCGACGCGTTCACCTTCCGGCGTATACAACACTTCACGGCCCCACGGATCGGCATCCTCCGGTCCGTCGATCAGCAGGGTGCAGCATTTCACGCGCACGCCAGTCTCTTCCAGCTTGGCCTTGCCATAGAAGTCCTTGGACAGGTCAACAAAGCGCGGCAGGTCGGCTTCCAGCGGAGTCGCGTCGCGGCCCAGTTCGGTGCCGAAGGCGCGATAGGATTTCTCCTGACGCAGCCAGTTCTGGGCGCGTGCGCCGACCAGCTTCATGCCATGCTTCTTACCCGCATTTTCCAGCAGGTCGAACAGGTAGTTCTGCATTTCAATCGGGTGGTGCAGTTCCCAACCCAGCTCACCGGTATAGGCCACACGGATCGCGTTGACCGGGCACATGCCCAGTTCGATCTGACGGGCCGACAACCATGGGAAGCGCTTGTTGGACAGTGCGGTTTCCGGATCGGCGTCTTTGATGACCTCTTTCAGAACGTCCCGCGATTTGGGTCCGGCGATGGCAAAAACGCCCCACTGAGTGGTCACATCCTGGATCTCGATGTAACCGAACTCCTCCATCTTGTCCTCGGCCGCCTTGCGCAGGTAATCGGCGTCGTACTCAGTCCAGGCACCGGCAGAGACGATGTAGTAGTTGTTCTCGCCGTTACGGACGATGGTGTATTCGGTGCGGGTGGTACCGTGCGAGGTCAGCGCGTAGGTCAGGTTGATACGACCGACCTTGGGCAGCTTGTTACAGGTGAACCAATCCAGGAACTGGGTCGCACCAGGGCCTTTGACGACATGTTTGGTGAAGGCCGATGCGTCGATCAGGCCAACGCCTTCGCGGATCGCCTTTGCTTCGTCAACGGCATGCTGCCACCAGCCACCGCGGCGGAACGAGCGGGCATCATGGTCGAAGTTTTCGGGTGCATCCAGCGGACCGAAGTAGTTCGGGCGCTCCCAGCCGTTAACCCAGCCAAACTGTGCGCCACGCGCTTTCTGACGGTCATAGGCCGGAACAGTCCGCAGCGGGCGGCAGGCAGCACGTTCTTCATCGGGGTGGTGCAGGATATAGACGTGCTCATAGCACTCTTCGTTCTTGCGCGCCGCGAACTCGGTGGTCATCCAGTTGCTGCTATAGCGTTTGGGATCCAGCGAGGCCATGTCGATCTCGGCTTCTCCATCGACCATCATCTGGGCCAGATAGTAACCGGTGCCGCCTGCGGCGGTGATACCGAACGAGAACCCCTCGGCCAGCCACATGTTGCGCAGACCCGGAGCCGGACCAACCAGCGGGTTGCCGTCGGGCGTGTAGCAGATCGGGCCGTTGAAATCGTCTTTCAGGCCGGATTCGGCACAGGACGGCACGCGCTCGGCCATTGCCATATACTGATCTGCAATCCGGTCGAGATCGAGCGGGAACAGATCAGCACGGAAGCTGTCCGGCACGCCGTGTTCGAACTGCGCCGGCGCACCATGTTCATAGATCCCCAAAATCCAGCCGCCGCGTTCCTCGCGTGCGTAGGATTCGTTGTCGGCATCGCGGACAACAGGGTGTTCGGGGTTGCCCGCTTCACGCCATTTGACCAGCTCAGGGTCTTTGTCCATGACGATGAAGGTGTGTTCGACCGGGATCGCGGGCATCTTGATGCCCAGCATTTTCGCGGTCCGCTGTGCGTGGTTGCCCGATGCGGTCACGACATGCTCGGCGGTGATAACCACCTGCTCATCCGACGGAATGAGGTTACCGCCCTTCTCGACCATTTTGGTGCAGGTGACTTCCCAATGAGTGCCATTCCAATGGAAGGCATCGGCCTGCAGCTTGCGAACGATCTCAACACCGCGTTGACGCGCACCCTTGGCCATCGCCTGTGTCACGTCTGCTGGGTTAATATAGCCGTCCTCGGTGTGATAGATCGCGCCCTTCAGGTCCGAGGTCTCGATCAGCGGCCAGCGTTCCTTAATCTGGTCCGGAGTCAGCCATTCATAGGCAACGTCACAGGTTTCGGCGGTGGACGCGTACAGCATGTATTCGTCCATGCGCTCCTGGGTCTGCGCCATGCGCAGGTTGCCAACCACGGCGAAACCCGCGTTCAGGCCGGTCTCATCCTCAAGCTGCTTGTAGAAATCGACCGAGTATTTGTGGATATGCGTCGTCGCATAGGACATGTTGAACAGCGGCAGCAAACCCGCCGCATGCCAGGTCGAGCCTGATGTCAGTTCGTCCCGCTCGATCAGCATGACATCGTCCCAGCCTGCCTTGGCCAGATGATAGGCAATCGAAGTGCCGACGGCGCCGCCGCCAACGACCAGTGCTTTGACTTGGGTTTTCATAGCCGGGTGTCTCCCCTTGGAATCTGTTGCCACCATATGGCGCAATCAGCGCCCACCGCGCGACATTCATCCGACCAGTGATATAAAAAAAACGACCCTCAGACATCTGGGGGTCGTTTTTCCTAAAAGTTTTGAACTTTCTCAGCCGCCAGACAGCGAGCAGGTCTTGCGCGCATCTTTGAAGGCGCATTTGCCCGAAGACCCTGCTCCACCCTTGTTCACACGAATCTCGGATGCTTCGTTCACACGTTTCCCAGAAGCATCGGCAGTTTCTGAACCTTTAAAAAACGACTTCAAACCGCCGAACAAACCGCCCGAGCTTTTCGGTTCGACCTCTTTTTCTTCCGACCCACCCGTTAGTTTCCCGAAAAGTCGCCCAAAAACACTGCCGCCAGAACCATCCGCATCTGCCTTTTCAATTTCCAGGCCAGCCAACCCTTTGCGATACCCGATCTGGATCAAATCATCCGGGGATTGGATATTGTTTGCGGTCAGATCGAAAGCATCAGATGGCAACCCGTGTTGTGCCGCCATTGTATTGGCAAGCAAGGCCAACCCGTTGATGTTTTCGATCCGCAACTGAGCAATCTCGCTGCGCAGCCGGGTGAACTCGGCCCGGACTTCGGCCATTTGCAAGGCGCGCTCTATGCCGCCATCCGGGTCGGTAACCGCCTCGTTTCCTACACCAGGCACCGGCCGGCTAAGCAACGCGTTCATCCCATCATAGTCAAGCTGGCTGAGGAATATGCGCACATCCTGCTCAGGGGCATCCGTGTACATCTCAACACGTATTTCCTCACCCAGACCCAGGGTGCCCGTATAGATCTGGAACCCAACCGGCTGTGTCAGATCCGTCACTTTGGCAGTGATCATCGACCAGACTTTACGGACATCGAGATGGATCGGGCTGTACTCAGCTTCGACAAACTGAAAATAGGCAACGCCCCCGATCACACCGAACGGAGCATAATTGCTGGCGCCGAAATCCATCGAGTCGATCGATCTTGCGATATTGCCCGCAAGTGAATCCGCGGAAGCCTCCTGCCGCAGTTTGATCTCAATCCAGTAAGTGTGACCAGCCTTTTCATAAACCCAGCTTACCTTATCCAGTTTTTTGGCCTGTATTTCAGCTTTTTGAACCGCCACCTTACTGGCAAGCGGGCGCGCGGCCTCACTGACTGATTTCAAGCCCCCCCCTTCACGCGCATCGAGCGTGAAGTCACTGTCCATTATTGCCCGACGCGAAAGCTCTGAATCCGGGACCGGCATATAGGGCTTGCCCCCTGCGCGCCAACGCTTCTGGCGGTCGCGTTCTGCCGCTTCGGCATCCAGTTCTTCATGATAAAGGGCGAACCGCGTTTTGAGCGTTTCCACATAGCCGTTTGCCGACAGCGTACCTTGGTGTTTCTTATCCTGCTGGTAGTAATCCAGCCCGACGACAACCAATCCAACAATCAGCGCAAACCCGATCAGCCGCAACGCGTCCATCAAATTACCTCAATATTCATTCACTGCTTATTTCGCGCAGAATCTTTGAAAATTGAGGCATCCTTGTGGCCTAGATACGGAATAATCCGCGCGGTTTTTACCCGTCCCTAGCCGGAAATATTTTTCCCGGGTTCATGATATTGTCGGGATCAAGCGCCTTTTTCACCGCCTCCATAAAGGTCAGCGCTGCCCCTAGCTCCTTGGCCAGGTATGACCGCTTTCCTTGCCCGATCCCATGTTCCCCGGTACAGGTTCCCTCCATCTCGATCGCAAGGTCATTCAACCACCCAACAAACCCGTCCGCCTTGGCCACTTCGTCGGCGTTTTCCATATCGATCAACAGCAAGGTGTGAAAATTACCGTCCCCCACATGCCCGACAATCGGCGCCAAAAGCTCAAGTTCCTTGGCCTTGTTCCGGGTCGCAGTCACGCATTCTGCCAGTCGCGAGATCGGTACGCAAACATCGGTTGATATGCCCCGCGCACCGGGGCGCAACTGCAAGCTGGCCCAATACATATCATGGCGTGCCTGCCAGAGTTTGTTGCGTTCTTCGGTTGTCGAAGTGGCCGCGAAATCTGTGCCGCCGAACTCTTCGGCGATCTGACCAAATGTCTCAGCCTGCTCGACCGCACCACCAGTCGATCCATGAAACTCCAATAGCAAAAGCGAGGTTTCCGGTAAGGCCAGTCCCGAATAGGCGTTTGCGGCCTTCACCGACACCTCGTCCAACAACTCGATCCGGGCCACGGGAACGCCGTACTGGATCGTCATCATTACAGCCTGACATGCCGCGTCGACAGAAGGAAAAACACAACGCGCCGAGGTGATCGCTTCGGGGATGCCTTGCAGACGCAGAGTGAGTTCTGTGATGATGCCCAGCGTGCCCTCTGCGCCTACCATCAGGCGGGTCAAGTCATACCCGGCCGACGACTTTCTGGCCCGCTGCCCGGTCCGGATGATTTGCCCGTCCGGCATCACGGCCTCAAGGCTAAGGATATTGTCCTTCATCGTACCATAGCGCACCGCATTGGTTCCCGAGGCACGGGTCGCCGCCATACCGCCCAGCGAGGCGTTCGCACCGGGATCAATCGGAAAGAACAGACCCTGATCACGCAGATGAGTGTTCAGCTCTTCTCGCGTTACACCTGGTTGCACGACACAATCCAAATCACCGGAATGAACGGCCAGTACCTTGTTCATCTGAGACAGATCAACCGAAATGCCACCGGCTGGCGCGTTCACATGCCCTTCCAGCGAGGTTCCGGTGCCAAAGGCAATCACAGGGACCTTATGCGTGGCGCAGGCCTTGACGATTTCCGAGACTTCCTGGGTCGAATGCGGAAACACCACTGCATCAGGGGGCTGGTTTTCGATCCATGTGGTCGTATGCCCGTGCTGCTCGCGGATTGCCTGACCCGTTTGCAAACGGTCGCCGAATTGCTGTTTCAGAATGCCGACGACCGTTTCAATCCCCGCCTCGTTTCGCCGAAGCGACTTTGCTTGCACCATGCTTTCCCTTTCTGACTGGCGCTAGACTATTCGCCCAGCGCAATGCCCTCACGTCGCGGATCGGCACCGCCTGTCAACATGTCCCCGATCTCGATGGCATGAAGACCTGATGTCAGATCACGCGCGTTGACCTCATAGCCAAGTTCGGTCAGCGCATCCGAAAGCCCTTCGGCCCCGGTGCCCTGTTCCACGTCGAACGTGCCGAAACGATTGACCAGATGCGGCAGTGCCAAGGCCTGTTGCACATCCATATCCCAATCTGCCCAGGCGATGATCGACTTGGCAACATAGCCGATAATCCGGCTTCCGCCCGGCGATCCGATGGCCAGAACCGGTGCACCGTCCTGCATCACAATGGTCGGGCTCATGGATGAGCGCGGGCGTTTGCCCGGTTCCAGACGGTTGGCAATCGGAACGCCATCACTGTGGGTTTTGAACGAGAAATCCGTCAGCTCATTGTTCAACAGGAACCCGTTGGTCATCAGCCGCGATCCAAAGCCGTTTTCGATCGTCGTGGTCATGGACAGCACATTGCCATACTGGTCCACGATCGAAATATGCGAGGTCGACGGAAGTTCCAGCGAGATATCATCCGCCCAGTTCGAGGCATGGTCAAATTCGGGATTCCCCGGAACGGCGTCGATCAATGCGGCCTCACCGCTCAGCAACGCGCCCCGTTCGGACAAATAGGCAGGATCGACCAGCCCCTGTGTCGGCATCGGGACAAAATCATGGTCAGCCATATAGCGCCCACGGTCGGCAAAAGCCAAACGCGAAGCATCCCCAATCAGCCGCCAGGATCTGATATCTTCGGGGCCTGACGCTGCCAGATCATAGCCGTTCAACATGCCCAGAATCTGCCCAACCGTCAGCGCCCCTGAGGATGGCGGGCCCATTCCGCAGACTTCATAAACGCGGTAGGTGGCACAGACGGGGTCACGTTCGATGACCTGATAAAGCGCCAGATCTGTACCAGACAGCACGCCCGGATTCCCAGGCGCGTTGCGAACCGTGCTGACGATCCCGGCGGCAATCTCTCCTCCGTAGAATCCAGCTGATCCTTCCGCAGCCATGATGCGCAGCGTTTCCGCATAGGCCGGGTTCGTCAACCGCTGCCCCTGTGCAAGCGGCTGTCCTTCCGGCAGGAAATACGCGGCTGTCTCGGGAAATCGCGACAGGCGTTCCGCGTCATTCTCAACAAGGCTGGCCAATCGAGGGGAAACCAAAAAACCCTCATCAGCCAAATTAATGCCGTCAGAAAACAGGCCGGGCCACGGACTGCGGCCCCAGCGGCGATGCGCCTCTTCCAACAAAGCCGGGGTGCCGGGTGTGCCGACAGAAAGTCCCCCGACAACCGCATCAAAGAATTTCAGCGGTTCGCCATTCTCGTCCTGAAACAGACGATGGGTGGCCTCAAGCGGGGCGGATTCACGTCCGTCCAGTGTTGTCAGCTTGCCAGAGGCCGCATCATACCAGACCAGAAATGCACCACCACCAAGGCCCGAGGATTGCGGCTCGACCAAACCAAGTACAACCTGCACGGCAACCATCGCATCAGCCGCCGAACCGCCTGCCCGCAGCACCTTGGCCCCAGCCTCAACCGCCAGAGGGTTGGCCGCGGCCACCATCCAGTTCTGCGACGTCACGGGTTCACCGGCCAATTTCGCTTCGAGTGAGGCTATGACTTCTGCGGTCAGGCCTTGAACCTGCCCGTCAGTACCACCCTCGGGTGCAACTGCATCCGCAGCTTCCTGAGAGGCCAACGGCCCGGCAAAGGTCATGGTTGCCAAAAGCAATCCCGAAATCAGACTTCGTTTCATAGTATCCTCCTGAAAAATTGACTTTGTATCGTCCGGCCAC
This sequence comes from Ruegeria sp. CDSB022, assembly GCF_059611145.1. Lineage (NCBI taxonomy): Bacteria > Pseudomonadati > Pseudomonadota > Alphaproteobacteria > Rhodobacterales > Roseobacteraceae > Ruegeria > Ruegeria sp. CDSB022. Next base: position 45,465 of record NZ_JBXWOZ010000022.1, read on the forward strand.
CAAGCCGCGTACTATAACATGGACGGAACAACCTGGTCCGGTGGTCGGTGGCCGTCTTCGAATGTCTTGATATTTATGATAACTTTTTCACCCATTTCGATCCGCCCCTCAAGCGTGGCAGATCCCATATGCGGCAACAGAACCACGTTCGGCAACTGCCGTAGGCGAGGGTTCACCTTCGTTCCGTGTTCATAAACGTCAAGACCTGCACCTGCGATATCGCCTGACCGGATTTGGCGGGTTAGCGCGTTTTCATCGACTACTTCGCCACGTGACGTATTGACTAGCACTGCACTCGGCTTCATCAGCTTTAGCCGCCGGGCATTCATCAGGTGGAAAGTCGAAGGCGTAGACGGGCAGTTGACCGAGATCACATCCATCCGTGCGACCATCTGATCAAGGCTTTCCCAATAGGTCGCCTCAAGCTCTTGCTCTGTCTCCGGTCTCAACCTACGACGGTTGTGGTAATGTATCTGCATTCCGAAGGCACTGGCACGACGGGCAACCGCCTGACCAATCCGGCCCATCCCCAAAATGCCAAGACGCCGCCCACCGATCCGCCCACCCAGCAACGCGTTGGGTGACCATCCTTGCCAGTCCCCTTTTTGCATGACGGACAGCCCCTCGGGGATGCGGCGGGTCACGGCCAATATCAGCGCCATAGTCATATCCGCAGTATCGTCGGTCAGCACACCGGGCGTATTCGACACAAGGATGCCGCGCTGACGGGCGGTTGCGACATCGATATTGTCAACCCCTGCCCCATAGTTGGCGATCAGTCGCAGCCTTTCACCCGCCCGCCCCAGCAATCCGCCATCAATCGAGTCTGTAACCGTTGGTACAAGTACATCCGCTTCTTGTACGGCCGCTACAAGCTCTTCTCGGGTCATGGGTGCGTCGTCCGCACGCAACCGGACATCGAACAGCTCGCTCAATCGGGTTTCAACAGCCTCGGGCAACCGTCGCGTAACGACAACACTCAGACGTTCTCTAGGCACCTGTGTACTCCCACTGCTTTGCAAACTTTCGCGCGTCATGGCATCGTGGCGCAGGATAAGGCGGGGCACAAGAACCCCTGGGCATTGATCCAACCTTTTTTCGAAGCAAAATTAACAGGCATAAGAGCAGACTGTCAGTGAGTGTTCTCCTACCAGTAAATCGCCGGATTCTGGCGCTTTTTTCAGTAATTTTGCTTGTGCTTGGTCCCTTTGTGGCCAGCGCACAGGATAAGCGCGGCCAGGTCACGAATCTGCCTTTGCCACGGTATGTTTCCATGAAAGCGGCCGAGGGAAACGTGCGCAGAGGACCATCCCTGTCGCATCGAATCGACTGGGTGTTCAAACGGCGCGGGATGCCTTTGCAGGTGACGGCGGAATATGGCAACTGGAGAAAGGTTCAGGACCGCGATGGCGCAGGGGGTTGGGTCCATTACGCCTTGTTGTCTGGCGTGCGCACAGTACTGATCGAATCCGACTTGCTGCCGGTCTATTCCAACCCGGACCCAAACTCGCAGGTCAGTGCGCGGTTTGAAACCGGCGTTGTCGCGCGGCTTGGAACCTGCACGATCGAGTGGTGTCGCATCTCTGCAGGTGGTTATCGTGGCTGGGCCCTGAAATCCAACCTTTGGGGCGTCGATCCCTCAGAGATTCGCGAGTAGCGCTGATCTCAGAGCAACCGGCAATGAAGTTCCCGATCCGCCACTCTCGAACTTGCTTATTCTTGTTATCTGCTTCGGCATTGGGCGGCCCTACGTAAGCAGGAGGCGCAACAAAGGGGTGCAGCGCCAGAAAGACCACATTCGCGACTGCCACTCGCCCTCGTTAAACCAATCGAAAACCTGCTTCCTGTCCGCCTGCCAGACGAATCCTCGCCCGGCCCAGCCGTTCAACATCTGTCCGCAGAGTCATGCTTCTTTGGCGGAAGAGCCAATTCACAGCCGTTGCCGTCAAACCATGTTCAACACCTTCGGGCAGGAAGAGGTGCTGCTAACATGACCCGTGAAAGATGCTCTGAATTTTTTTTATAACTGGCCTAATTTTTTTGCCTGAAAGCTCTTGAACCCTACCAACAACAATCGTAGATAGCGCCTCACCGTTGGGGTGTAGCCAAGTGGTAAGGCAGCAGTTTTTGGTACTGTGTATCGTAGGTTCGAATCCTACCACCCCAGCCAGTTCATCAGATCATAGAACGACAACAGGCTCTTGGGGCTAAACCCTCCGAGAAATGCCTCCGTTTATGCCCCAGCCACCCGAACCACCCGTTAACAATCATAGCGGGTTCTGCGGGGGTGCCCCTCCCACGTTGCGGGAGGAACGGGTTAGCTGTTCCGAAGTCGAGGTTTCTGCATAGCCACAGGTCTATAGCATACCCCAATCGACCCCGTTCGCCTGCCGGTCACACTCATCCTCAAGGTTATCACGGCGGTCACCGATGGTCAGATGGCGCGGGTTCACGCAGCGACGGTTATGGCAGCGGTGCCGGATCACCTGATCGCGGGTGGCGGGGTGTTGACTCGAATCAGAACCTATTTGTTTTTTGACCCACGAACTGGTGCTCGCGACCCGCCGTGAGACTGGTTGAATACGTGATTGAGTTTCGTCAGTTGCGTGGTTCGATTGGTCAAAGGTGGTATAGGTTGATTGTAACCACGCCGGTAACGCCACGATGAGGGACGTAGATCTCGGGCGTTTAACTGTATCCCTCCATTAAGAAGCATTGTCTTGTTTCTTATTGGTCTGCGTAATGAGCAGACTACCACCCCCAGAAAACCACATACATCAACGTAGCCCAAGACCGCCTTCGCAGGCGGTTTTTTTATGTTCTGAAAGGAAGATAATTGAACAAACAATCCAGTGAAATTTTCCCTGAAACTCCAACTCAGCCACTTCGCATATCAATAGCTCGCCGGAACGCTAGCAAGACGGCAGAAGTCGAAGGCAGCGTAGAACAGCAGACCTCAAACGTCTCTGCTGTTGATAAGCAGGACCCACCGGCTCAATCTGGATCTGGCAAGGAAGCAATCGGCATTGACGATAAGGACGTTACCTTCCTTGCCCGTGAGATAAGCAAATGGGTCGTCCGCCATAGAAATCAGTTTTTTATGGTTGCGCGCCCCTCGCATCCTTTGTCGCAGGCGGAGGCCAAACGTATCTGCTTGGGTAGGATGCGGAGCAACTACCCCACGATGGAGTTTACTCCAGGC
>NZ_JBXWOZ010000023.1:0-40525 GCF_059611145.1 Ruegeria sp. CDSB022
GTCTGGCTGGTTTTGCCAAATTGTTTGAGTCCGATTGTTAAACATTGGGAAATGCGGGGGTAGCGGAAGACTTTCAGGCGCGACATGTGGCTCGGAATAAACATGGCACCGACATAGCTTGCTCAATCCGGGCGAAAGCTCGGCAGTACCTTCGTCGCCAATGCCTGGATCGAGCTGCTGGTTCCAAATGACGCAGGTCACCGAAGTATTGACTACCTTCCTGAGCGGGTTGACCGGCCAAGCACAATGCTCAACTCTGATGGTTCTCCGCCAGAAAACGTACAAAGTGCACAGTCAGGTTCTCGCGCCGCGATTGATCTGGCCACACCGCGTAAATTCCGAGTGGTCGGAGTTTCCAATCGGGCAGAAGGTCTACGAAGCTCCCCGATCTGAGGCCGCGTTCCGCCAGATAGTGAGGCAACACAGTAATACCAAGGTTCTGTTGTGTAAGGTGGTGCAATGCATCCACGTTATCCACTCGAATCTGGGATTTGCCTGCCACCCTCGCGATCTTTTCGTTCCGCGAAATAAACTTAATGGTATCAGATCGCTGGGCATAGTTGATCCAGTCCCAGTCCTCCAAATCATCGGGATGTTTTGGTTTTGGCCGACACGCTGCATATTCGGCGCCAGAGACAAGTGTTCGCCCGATTTCACCAAGTTTTCGAGACATCATCGAGCTGTCGTCGAGCCATCCCACTCGGATATTCAGGTCAAATCCGTCATCGATGAGATCTACGGGGCGATCGGTAAATGACAGCGACAACGCTACATGCGGATGCGTTCTTGCGAACTCACCCATTGCCGTCAAAAGCGCTGACGACGACATAAAAGCAGGCACGGAGACCCGTAGCGCTCCGACAGGTTCCACTGACAACGCGTTCAACTCGTTCAAGCCGGTTTCAGCACTCCGGATCATTTCCACCGCACGGCCATAGAACACACGCCCTTCATTGGTCAGCGCGATCTTTCGGGTTGTGCGATAGAGCAAGGTGATGCCGAGAAAGTTCTCTAGGTCTGTCACCGTTTCGCTGATCCGTGACGGTGCCAGGCCAATGCTTTTTGCGGCGCCACGAAACGATCCTTCGTCGACCACGCGCGCGAAAATCGCCATATGTCTGAGATGATCGATCATTGTTCTGCTTTGCGGAATTATATTGTCGGCAATCAGTCAATTTTCAAAACAATGCAGCGGAAATACTTTGGGTGCAAGCCTTACGGAGCCAACCGATGCAACTGCACGCGACATTTTCAACCCAACGAGGCGGGCGATATCTGACAGCCTTTGTCATCACTTCGGTCGCAAGGTCGAAGCATGGTGCGATGCGGATACCGTTTGGGTGAAATTCCCATTTGGTCGGTGTGATCTCAAACAGGACGCGTCGGGTCTGCGCTTGGTGATGAGTGCGACGTCTCAGGCGGATCTGGATCGGGTGGTTCAGGTCGTAACCAGCTATCTCGAACGTTTCGCCTTCCGCGAACACCCGGAATTGGAATGGAACCACCCGGCGGAAACACCGCAGAGTGCCATGAGTGAACCCACCCCTCATCATTGATCTGGAGCATCACATGACGATCAAAAACCTGGCGCTTTCATTTGCATTTGTTTCAGTTGCAGGCGGAGCATGGGCGGACGACACCGCGACCGTGCAAAACTTCTACGACCTGTTGAGTAACCCTGCGTCGCAAGATCACGTGGCGGCCTTTGAAGCTTCAATCTCTGACGATTGGGAAAGCATCGGCGACTATTCGGGGTCCAACAAATCCAGCGACGCCTTTCTTGGCCAAATCGGTGGTTTCGGAAAGCTCATTCCGGACCTCGAATGGTCGGTGCAAGCCATGCACCAGGCCGGTGATTTCGTCATCGTCCGCAGCCGAGCCACCGGCACACCCGTTGGTCTGATGTTCGGTGTCGACGGTGAGGGCCGGAGCTTCGACATCATGACCATCGATATCCACGAACTGGACGACGGCAAGATCGTCCGCTCTTACCACGTCGAAGACTGGGCGGGTGCGCTGCAACAGCTCGCCGGTCGCTAATCCGACAATCCAGACAGCTTGGCCCCTGAAAAATGCCGGGCTGGAGGTTATGAAAGGAAACCGAAAATGGAACGAAGAATTGCGCTGAAGGCCCTGGGCCTTTCGGCTTTGGCGGCTGCCCTGGGTACTCAGGTGTCGGCGGCTGATGGAAGTGAAGACACGCAGGCAAGTCTTGAGACAGTCATGGCGTTCATGGGCGCTATGGGCAGCGGCGACATGGAGAGCATGGCCAATCTGATGGCTGACGACATGGTCTGGCATAACGAAGGCGACACCACATTACCCTGGGTGGGTGGCGCCGAAGGCAAAGAGGCAATTTTTGAGTTCCTCGGTGTATTCTCGTCCAACTTTGAAACCACGATGTGGGAGAATACCGATGTTTTCGCGTCTGGCGACACGGTTGCGGTCTTCGGTAAGATGAACGGGAAAACGACAAAGTCCGGCAAGGATATTGGCGAATTTACGTTCGCACTGCGCGCCAAGGTTCGCGACGGTCAGGTGGTTTTGTGGCATTGGTTTGAAGACAGTTTCGCGGTCAGCCAAGCCTATCATGGCTAACGCCTGCCAAAGGGAGATAGAAACATGAAGGTAGATCGCCTGCTTTGTATAGCTTCCCTTGTATGCGCTTTTGGGGCGTCCCACGCACTTGCTGACCTTACAAACCTGCCAATGCGTGAGACACCCATCCCTCTTACAACGGATGGTGTGCCGCATATTCAGATCGGGGTAGAGCCGGTGCCGGGAATTTCAGAAGCGCTTCTGAAAAGAGTTTCTGGTTTGCCGGGCGTTCAGATCAAGCCAACGATTGTATCCCTGCCCGGAGCCTTGGGTTTCTGGATCAACGAAGGTCAGGCGCTGGCACGACCGGAGGTCATTGTAGGCGGGCGTGAATTTGGCCACATACACCCTGACGGCAGCTTGCATGCGTCGCTTTCGCCAGCGCTCGCGAAAGTAGCAACTGAAAAAGGTTGGGCTGTCAGCCATCCTTGGGCAGATCAAAGACCCGGCTGGGGCGGTTTCGTCATGATCTTCACGCCAATGAACACGGCGGAATTGGATGTCGTCTTCGACTTGGTCGAAGCATCTTATGGCTTTGTGACAGGCTTGGGTTCTTCGGCAAACTGAGTTGATCATCAGTCTTTTCATTCTGAAAAGAAAACCATAGCCGCGCGAATTTTCGACGGAACTTTGCCGCTGACGCGTTCAACGAAGAATGCGTGCGCTCAAACCATGAGGCTCTCAGTGCTTAGGCAGATACTAAACTCTCGTTGTCTTGTGTGGGGTCTCATTGCGCTGCCATCGTTTCCGATGGTTCTTGCCCTGGTCTCCGGTCAACCTGGGAGTGAAGGTGAGCCTGTTGCCGAGATGCTATTGCATCCGACGGGTGAATTCTCCGCCCGGTTCCTGATCATCACAATGATGCTCACTCCGATGCGCATGCTCTTTCCGGCCTCCGGGTTCTGGAAGTGGATGATGAAGCGACGCCGATATTTTGGTGTAGGGGCCTTTGCCTATGCGGCGTTTCATACTGTTCTCTACCTGTTTGACATGGGTAGCTTACAGGCGGTCCTCGGAGAAGCACTGGCACTGGGAATTTGGACCGGTTGGCTCGCATTCTTCGTTTTTGTGCCACTTGCTCTGACTTCCAACGACTGGTCAGTCCGTACATTGGGCCCGGCTTGGAAGTCGCTTCAGCGCTGGGTCTATGCGGCGGCAGTCGCAACGCTGATGCATTGGATATTCGTCCACAACAACCTTGGACCTGCTCTTGTACACTTCGTGCCTTTGGCGGGACTCGAAGCGTTCAGGATCTGGAAAAATCTCAACCGCAAACGCACTCGCACCGCCTAACGAAAGGACAACAAATGAAAACGTGGATTTTGGTGATTTCGATTGCATTGCCGACAATGACCCAAGCAACTGGCATGTATCAATGCGAGAACGTCGCAGCCGAGGATTGGCTTACGGAAGAGCAACTGACCGAGAAGATCACCGCGGAAGGTTGGACGGTGAACCGGATGAAGCAGGATGGCGGATGCTGGGAGGTTTATGGGAGCATGCCAGATGGCAAGCGTGTAGAAGCTTACTTCCATCCTTCCTCCGGCGAAGTGCGTCTCATCAATCAGAGAGGCACAATTCTCTACCGGGCGGAAGACTGAAGTCGTTTGCCCGAACTTGGCGATCCGTGCAACCGAGGACCGCGTTTTATCGCGAGCGGGCAAAATCTTAGTTCCGTTGCCGCTCGATTTGGGCGCGCCAGAAAAACATTATCTGGTTCCAGTGAGTTTCTAGGTTCCGCCACTATTACAAGCTGTTCAAATGTTTGCTTCGGACCGCCAACGGTCTCTTCGAGCCCAACTTGATCGAATTTAGTATAGTACACCAATGTTCGCTTACGCTTCCAAACGATCAGCTATTGCAACGATGCGGAGCATTTCACGCAGTACCGGTTTCTCAATCAGTTTGCCGTCAATCACAACAAGTCCGGTGTCGGCTTTCTCAAACTCGGAGATAACGCGGCGCGCAGTGGAAATCTGTGCATCCGTCGGCGTGAAGATCTCATTCAGCTTCGCAATTTGTTTGGGATGCACGGATCCTTTTCCTGCGAAGCCCAGTTCACGTACCAGTTCGGCCTCCTTGCGCATTCCATCCGGATCATCGAGGTCGAGAAATGGAACGTCGATCACATCGAGGCCGGCGGCAGCCGAGGCGTGAACGACCCGAGATCGGGCGTAAATCAGGGACTGGAAGTTGTTTTGGCATCTAAGCTCGGCAGCCATGTCAACGCCCCCAAAAAACATCGCGTCGATCCGATCTGAACTTCGGGCAATCTCAAACGCCGCCTCTAACCCTTCATTTGTTTCGATGATGACGTGCAGCCGAGTGGTGTGGCCCGCTTCGCTTAAAAGCTGGTCCAGAATAACGACCTCGTCAGGGGTCCTGACTTTTGGCATCATCAGGGCTGGTGGCGGAGTATTAGTAGAAAGGATCGCGTTCACATCCTCGATTCCGAACCGTTCGCGCATTGAATTGATCCGTACAATACGATCGACACCGTCGTCGGCTTGCGGCGTTTCGAAAAGAGCCAGTGCTTTTTTTCGCGCTTCAGCTTTGTCCTTTGGCGCTATCCCGTCCTCCAACTCGACACAGACGATATCAGCACCGCTTGCCAGGGCCTTCGGAAACATGTCTGGGCGCAGACCCGGTGTAAAAATGAAACTCCGACGCGGGCGGGCAATACGTGCGGCCATCAGAACCTCCCCCAGAACTTCTCTTTGACCGTCGCTTCGCGCAAACCATCGGACGTAAGTATCTCGAGAGCAGTGCCCGGACTCCAATGACTACGATCAATCAAACCGATTGCCGCGTTACAGTCGAAGCTATATGCGCGGCATGAGGACGAGATCCGTCCGACAGGACGGCCGTCTGCGATAACACTCCAGAATTCACCCTGAGGCGGCAGCCCATCACCGGCAATCTCGATAGGGCGTAGCTGCCGATCCGGCTCGCGCTTTTCGCGTAGGGCCGCCCATCCAAGGCAACCTATGTCGCGCTCTGTCTCGCACAGACTTCCCAGACCAGCCTCAAATGGCGTCATGTCGAAAGTGATATCTGCTAGGAATGACAGCATTCCCGACTCGATACGCTCGGATTGGTGCGGCGCACTTGCCCGCACGTCCAGATCGCGACCAGCTTCCATAAGCTGGTTCCAGACCACATCACCATCCTCGTTGCCTTCGAAATAAAGTTCAAAGCCACCTTGTGTGGAAAAACCTGACCGAGCGAGGATCATTTGCGTGCCGTTCACGTCCACGCGCATGTGGCGGAAGAACCTAAGATCGCGGATTTTGCCACCCCATACACGCGCGGCCAATTCGTCAGCCTTCGGACCTTGAATTGCCAATGGCGAGACCGCCGGTTCGAAAACCTCTACTTTGAGGTTCAACGCGGCGGCTATTCCCTTGTAGTAGAGCATTAGATCGCTGTTGGAAATTGAGACCCAAAACCGGTCCTCGTCCAGACGCAGCAGAACTGGATCGTTAGTCATATGACCTTTCCCATCGACGGTGGGAATGTAGAAACACCTATCATGTGTCATCTGGCTGATGTCTCGTGGTGTCGACATCTGAACGAGTTTCGCGGCGTCCGGACCGACCAGCTCGATTTGCCGTTCACAACCCACATCCCACAGCTGCACAGCCGATTTCAGGTGGTAGTACTGTTGCTCCGCCTCACCAAAGGTCGAAGGGATCAATGTGTGATTGTAAACCATATAACCATTGGGATTATGGGCATCGCTGCTGGCCCAGAAAGCCGAGCGCCGCTCACGCACAGTCAGCGGCATCTGCGATGTTGTTTTGGTGGCTACCGTGTTGAGCATGTTTACTTTACTCCTAAGACAACATTTAACGTGTCAGAGAGGTCGGCCTTCGGCCTTGAGTTTCTTATTCAAAATCTGGCGGACAAAGATGCCAGCGCCATCAGCGCCCAATGTGACTTCAAGAAAATCGAGCCTGCGCGGATCCTTGCTGATCTGTTTTTGCATGATTTCCAGCAGATGTCTGTCCTCGTCGAAAGCGGCAACGATGCTGGCCTTGGTCTTTTCAACCACATCATCAGTTATTGACGGTACGTCAAAGGCCGCGCCCCAAAAGTAGTGCGTTTTGCCTCTGACTGAAGGGGTCACAATATGGCAGCCCCGCATAACGAAATCAGCGCGTGCGTCGGGTTCTGGCATTGGATCATGCACAACCCAGTCCGAAAAAGAGATAGACAACGACGGCATCCGCCCCTTCTGCGTGCGCTTGACTGGCTTGTCTTCGGGCAAGCCCATACCAGCACAGAAAAGCGGTGAGAGCGGCGCAAGGTCAAAGTCCTGCTCGTAGCAGACAGTGTCGCCTTCCATGTAATGATCCGGTGGGGTGACCCAGTCATTCTGCTTGAACGTGTTCTTGTGCAGGAAAGCTATATGCGTCAGATCCATCACGTTCTCGCGTATCAGCACCCAGTTGGCCGCGACTTCATAGTAACCGTCAAGGAACGACCAATTCGGATCGACTTGATAGTCCACCTCAGGCGGATCGCAGTCGATGCTGTCCTGATCGCCCATCCATATCCATATGAAAGCACCTGCTTCGCGCACAGCAAACGAGGGAATCTCGGCCCGCTTGGGCTTCATGTGCTGGGTCGGTGCTTTAGTGCAAAGCCCCTCCGTATTGAATTCCATGCCGTGGTAAGGGCAGACGATTTTGTCACCATCGACGTGACCTTCTGACAAAGGGGCCCACCGGTGGGGGCAACGGTCATACAGAGCGGCGGGTGTACCGTCTTCAAGCCTGTAGAGAACTACTGGCGTCTCTAATATCCACCGCGCTAGCGGTTTGCTCGTCACCTCGCGACTATGTGCAGCGACCCACCACATGTTGCGAGGATAGTTGTCCTGAAGCATCCCGTTGGGGATACGCTGACCGTTCCGGGTGATGGGTTCGTTTCCGTCCATGTCATCCTCCTGTGGCGCACAGCGCTGCAAAGCGCTCGATTTCTTCGGGTTTCATTTGGTAGCTGTGATCGGCGTCAGGAAAGTTTCCGGACCGAACGTCTTCGGCGCAATCAGCGAAGGCCGCAGTGGCGATCTCAGCAAGGTTTGCATAACGTTTTGCGAATTTTGGTTTGAATGTGTCAAAGGCACCAAGCAGATCGTAGCCATTCAATAACTGGCAGGTGCCAGCCGATCCTGATCCGATTGAAAAAGTGAAGATTGACACCGCTTCGTCTACGGCTTTTCCGACTTCATAAGGCATTGCCTCAATCTCAAGACCAATGGCTCCTGCCGCTTCAATGGCGCGCGCGTCTTCCAGGATCTCCATCGCGGCCTCTGCCGTCCGCCCCTGTATTTTGAAACCGCCAAACAAATGCACTTTGTGCGGCAAAAGTCCTACATGGCTCATCACCGGGACGCCCGCATCCGCGACAGCGCTTATGATATGCGCACCCTCGCGGCCCAGTTGCAGCTTAAGCGCATCAGCCCCGCTTTCTTTCATCATCCGCACAGCATTCTTCACGGCTATGTCCGGCGTCGCGTAAGACCCGTAGGGCATCGACACTATGTTCATAGTGTTCGGCGCACCCCGCCGTACGGCTTGCGTATGCATTATCATCTGGTCGACCGTTATCGCGAGCGTATTCTCGTGCCCGTGAAGCGTCATACCCAGACTGTCACCCACCCCTACAATGTCTACACCCGCGCGTTCTGCCCAAGAAGCTGTTAGCGCTTCGCCAACGGCCACCATGACCAGACGTTCGCCAGCCGCTTTCTTTGCAGCGAGGTCAGGAATGGTCAGCCGATTGCGCGCTCCAGACATATCGCCGTCTCCTTCGGTATCAGGTTTCACACATGCCGATGTTGTTCCACGTGGAACAACTTGCAATGAGCCAACGATTCTGGCAAGCCCGGAGATGTCGGGAAAGGGAAAGCACGCGTGACGCACGAAAAGCAGGGCAAACCAGCCGAGGATTTTATCTCGCTTTTTGAAACGATTGGCTTTCCTGAAGCTTACCGCATCACTTATTTGGCCGGTTCAATCGCTGGTCCAGCCTATGATGCGATCAAGAGCGACTTTGGAATCATTCGCGCTGAGTTCGTTCTACTCGCCTGTCTGGCGCACTTCGATGAAATGAAGGCGCAAGACATCGCCGACATATCGCGCAGACCGCGCAACACAGTGTCCCGGGCTGTTCACCGGATGGTGGCGGAAGGATATATAGAACGTTCACCCGATGCAGAGGATGGACGGCAGGCCCTGCTCAGGATCACACCTGCCGGACGAGCCCTACAAGACAAGGCCGCGCAATACCTCAAGACAAGACAAGACAGAGTTTTGGCGGCGCTCAGTGCTGATGACCGCAAAGCTTTTTCGGACATACTTCTCAAACTGGCAGTCAATGCCACGAAGCTGGACGATGAATAGCGGCTGGAAGGGACCCTGACGTGTTGATGAAGATCGGATTGACTTGAAAGCGCAGCTCGAAATCGGGCTTTCATACAGTTTTGTCGCAAACTTTTGGAAGGCATCCGGCACAGCTCCACTTTGGTTCAAGGCTTCCAGGATCTGTTCCCAGAGCCCCGCGAGAGTCCATCGGCGGAACTGTCGGTAGACACTCGACCACTTCCCAAACTCCTCAGACAGGTCTCGCCATGAGGCACCTGTACGTGCAATCCAGAAAACACCATCAAGAACAAGGCGATGGTTGGTAAGTTCGCGCCCGCTCGGGGAACTGACCAAAAAACTGAACCGTTCAAAGAACGCCCACTCCTCGTCCGACATTAGGTTTCGTGCCAAGCTGGTCTCCATCGCAGATACCAGCTTGATTCATGCCCGCCGAACGATGTTAATCCCTTTTGTCAACTAGACCTAGTGCCCCATGTGCACCTCAATTCCTGTGACGTTGCTCATCCCGCACCAACGCAGCCATCCGATAGAAACCGTGAGCCATTTTTGTGTAGGGCGTAAGGAGGAAGAGCGCCAGGACCGATCCAAGATGTATAGCAAGCAGCGCAGGCATCAGGACCGATGAACCGAGAGCGTAGAGAACAAGCCCGCTTAACGCCACAAACCCAAGCAGTAAGATGAATCCGAAGTCTCCGCCCCAAGCTGATGCGTCGCCGAGGTTGCGGTCTGATTTCTGCTTCAGCAAGACCATCGCGCAGCAACCAACGGTGAGCAAAACGCCCCCTGTGACGCCAAACAGCTTTGGCAATGACCAGAACCCGTAAGGTGCGTGCATGTCGAACCCGTAATGCATGATCGTAGCCACCGAGGTCGAAGCAAAACACAGCAGAAACCCGTACATGATCGCATGATGCACGTGGCGTCGGGCCTGGCTGAAGCGATCTTCGTCCTCGAAATTGCAACCCTCCACATGGCCCGCAGCCAGGTCCTGCATCCTGGCTGCTCGGGTTAGCGCGGCTTTCAGGTCGCGGAGTTGGATAGGTTTGCCTCCAACTACATACCAGTAGCGCCGAAGGCTGATGCCGATGCTGAACAGTGGCAGCAAGAAAGCCGGAGCAAAGATCGCTACCATCGCGTTGTGAGAGAGCACTGCGTAGAAGCCTTCACCCCCAGCCGAGCCGATCATACGAATTGCCCAAAACAAAAGCGCGAAGCCAACGACCAGAGCCAGAGCGATAGCTCCACCATGAGTATGGAAGCGGCGCGCTAGGGGTTGCGGCCAGGCGAAGCTTTCCCAACTGTCACGTCGGACCTCGGCCAGTGCCTTGGGCAGGTTCAGGTCGAACTCATGCGGGGCAGTGTATTGGCAGGCATAGTAACATCCTCGGCAGTTGTGACACAGATTGGCCAATTGCGTGATATCGCCATCCGAGAATGCGCGTTCGGCATGTAGCGACGGAAAGACCGAGCAATAGCCTTCGCAATACCTGCAGGCATTGCAGATCTCGGCCTGACGGCGGGCTTCCTGAATCAGGTCAGTTTGCATAAGAAGCGGCCTCTCGTCCTGCAATGCGTCCGAAAACGGTTCCGATGGTCATGCCGAACCCGGCCAGATACCCCTGCCCCAAAATTGACCCGGCCATAGTTTCTCCTGCCGCCCAAAGGTTCTGTATCTTGCCGTTTGTCGTCGAGCATTGCGCGGTTTCATCTACCTTCAGGCCCAGATAGGTGAAGGTCACACCGGTGCGCAGCGAATAGCCGTAGAAAGGAGGCTCAGTAATAGGGCGAGCCCAGTTGGTCTTGGGCGGCGTCAGACCAGAGGTCGTTACGCCATCCAATTCGGTCGAATGAAACCTGCTGGTATCCCCGCACGCAGCATTGAACTCGGCGACGGTCGCCGTCAGCTTGTCGGCTGGTAGGTCCATCATCCCGCCCAGTTCTTCCAACGTGTCCGCCTTAAGCGGTGGAAACACGGATGGCATAAACAGGTTCAGCGACTTTGCGTCGATGATGACGTACCCCACCTGATCCGGTTGCGCAGCCACAAGTCGACCCCAGATCGCATAGCGCTTCGGCCAGACGTCTTCGCCCTCGTCATAGAATCGTTCGGCGTCCTTGTTGACGACAATTGAGAATGGAACGCAGTCCAGACGGGTGACGATACCGCCGTCAAACTTCGGCGCGCGCCCGTCGATGGCAACGGCGTGGCACTGGGTCGGATCGCCAACGCTCTCGACGCCTTGATCCAGAAGGTCGGCCAGCACTACACCTCGATTGTAAGGCGTACCGCGGATCAGGAAGTTCTTTGCAGGTTCGCCCCAAGCACGGGTGAGCCAATCAGTGTCGGCCTGAAACCCGCCTGATGCGACAATCACGGCTTTGGGAGTGATACGATGTTCTTGACCTTCAAAGGTGAAATCGACCCATTCGATCTGATCACCATTCAGCTCCAAATGCGTGACTGCGGCTTCGTACCGGACGTCGACCCCCAACCCGGCGGCTGTCCGATAGTAGGCATTCACCAGAGATTTGCCGCCCCCCATGAAAAACGCATTAGTCCGGGCAAGGGACAACGTACCGGAAAGAGACGGTTGGAAGCGAACCCCGTGCTCTTCCATCCACGGCAAGCAATCTTCCGAGGTTCGGATCGCCAAACGCGCCAGATGTTCGTCAGTCTTGCCGCCTGTGACTTTCAACAGGTCGGAAAGGTATTCATCCTCGCTGTATTCCTCGATCAAGGGCCCCAGAGGGCCGGTGTGCATACAGCGAAAGTTGCGCGTGTGGCGAGAGTTTCCCCCGCGATACGGTTTGGGCGCGGTTTCCAGAATCAGGACCCTCGCGCCTGCTTCGGCCGCGGTCATTGCCGCACATAGGGCCGCGTTTCCCCCACCGATCACCGCGATATCATAAGCTTCCGTTTGGGTGGCCATGTCCCGTATTCCTACTGGCTTTGATCGCTTGTGCGGTCTCGTTCCTGCAGCGCGCGGATGCGCATTCGTTGGGCTGCCTGGATATGCGCGCGCATTTCGGTTTCTGCTGCGGCCCCGTCGCGCGATTTCAGGGCGGCCATGATGTGCCGATGCTCGGCCACCGCAGTTTCTGTCCGATCACTGTCCAACAATTGCGATGGCCCGAGGATCAGCAGTGCCTTTTGCAGAGACAGCATGGACTTTGCCAGAAACCGGTTCTTGGCCGCATCCAACAAAGTGGCGTGAAAAATCCGGTTTATCCGGGCTGCGTCCAGACCTGTGCCAGCCTCGGCCAGCCGATCATTCAGAACCTCCAACTCATCAAGCTCAACATCTGATGCTGCCCGTGCTGCCAATCGGGCGGCTGTGCCTTCAAGCACGGCGCGCATCTCGTAAAGCTCCATTACTTCGGCATAATCGAGGCTGCGAACCGTTGCGCCCAGCCTTGGCACATGGGTAACCAGCCCGTCCGCCTCAAGCTGCCGGATCGCTTCGCGGATCGGCGTCCGGCTGACGCCCAACCGTTCGGACAATTCAATTTCCCTCAGGCGGTCGCCAGGAAGAAGGGTTCCTTCGCGAACCTCGTCCAGAAGGCGCTGATAGGTGGAATTGCCTTGTGGGCCGGGCTGTCTTGGATCGTCCTGGATGGTCATAGCACTCACGCTTGCAATCTGAGTCCAGATGTATACACTTGGATACAAAGCGAGTCAATGACCCCGGAAACCAAGTTTTGCCCAGCTCGGAAAACCAACCAGCTATGCTGATGAAAAGGTCAATGACACTTGGCCTTGCGACGCTTGGAACGCTAATCTTCTGGGCGTTAAATCTGCCGTTGCCGTTTCTGTTTGGCCCCATGACAGCATGTCTGATTGCAGCTCTTGCCCATGCGCCGATGGCAGGGTTCGGCCAGATCTCGGTCGCGGCCAGAACCATTCTGGGCGTCGCGGTTGGCGCATCGATCACACCCAGCCTATTTGCCGACCTGCCGAAAATGGCAGCGTCAATCATGCTGATCCCTTTTTTCATCTTCTTAATCGCATTGGTCGGCGTGCCGTTCTTCCGCAAGGTCTGGGGGTTCGACGACAAGACAGCGTTTTACGCCGCCATGCCGGGTGGCCTTCAAGACATGATCATATTTGGCACTGAGGCCGGTGCTGATCCGAGAACACTGTCGCTGATCCACGGAACGCGCGTGTTGATCATCGTGACGCTAGCACCACTGTTTCTGACGATTTTCTACGATGCCGAACTCACCAAACCTATTGGCCAGCCCGCCAGTGAACTACCGGTTAACGAGCTTCTGCTCATGGTGGTAGCAGCCTTTGTTGGCTGGAAGGGCGGCGAAAGAATTGGCCTGTTCGGAGCGTCCATCCTTGGGCCGATGATCCTGACGGCTGCATTGTCTCTGGGGGATTTCATCCATGCCCGACCGCCCCGCGAAGCCATTCTAGCGGCGCAGTACTTCATCGGATGCGGGATAGGTGTAAATTTCGTTGGTGTGACATGGGCTGAGCTTCGTCGGGTTGTTGCTGCTGGCGTTGCCTACGTTGTTATACTCGCCATTCTGGCTGCCGGTTTCACGGCAGTTTTGACTACACTCAGCTTGGGTCAACCGCTCGAGGCGTTTCTTGCGTTTGCGCCTGGAGGTCAGGCTGAGATGACCGTTCTTGCCATAGTCTCTGGCGCTGATCTGGGGTTTGTAATCACCCACCACCTGACACGGATCGTACTGGTGATCATCGGCGCACCGATCGCGGCCGGTCTTATTTTGCGTTGGTCCAAACCTCGGGATTGATCATGTGGATCGGAGCGCCATCGGCATAGGCGTTTACCTGATCGAAGATGTCGGCAAATTGCAAGTCGAACTCGTCCTCGGTCACAAAACCGATATGCGGCGTCGCGATCAGGTTGGGATGCGCCAGCAACGGATCGGTTGGGTCGGTCAACGGCTCCGTATCGAACACATCGATTGCGGCTTTGCCGGGGCGACCGACACTAAGCGCCTCGAGCAATGCACCCGAAGCAAGAAGCCCGGCCCGCGAAGTATTCACGAACATCGCTCCGGGCTGCATCTGTGCAAAATCCGATGCGGTGATGATCCCACGCGTGTCCGGTTTCAGGCGCACATGGACCGACACCACATCACTATCAGCAAAAAACGCCTCCCGGCTCGGCGCGACCGTAGCTCCGTCGGCCTGTGCACGTGACCGGCCATTCTCAGATGACCACCAGACAACATTCATCCCGAACGCCTGAGCGTAGCCTGCAACGGCACGAGCAATGCGGCCATAGCCATAAAGCCCCAATTGGCGACCACGTAGCGTCTTGCCCACTCCGGCCTGCCAGTGCCCTGCCTTGACCGATGTCATCTGCGAAGGCAGATCACGCATTCCGGCCATGATCAGTGCCCATGTGAGTTCGGCCGCGGCATAAGACGGCGTGCCGCCGTGCATGTTCGAACATAAAAGTACATTGTGATCAGAACATGCCTGCACATCGACGTGGGGATATACGCTGCGCTGACTGATCAGCCGCAGGTTAGGCAGCTTCTCAAGTAACGCTCGGGTAATATTGGTGCGTTCCCGGAACAAAACCACAGCATTGGCATCCTGTAACCGCGATGCCAACACGCCGATGTCTTCGACGTGATCTGTCCAAACCGTCACGTCATGATCTGCAAGCTTTGCAAAACAAGGCAGGCCGCGTAGCGTGTTAAACCAGTCATCCAGAACGTGGATTTTCATCGACTTTCAATACCTTGCCCGGTTTCCAGTTTTCTAGGTGTTGGAACAAAATTCGGTGCCTCAAGCGCCGCGAGCGCATTGCAGACACGTTGGCTCTGATCCAGCAAATGATTGAATTGCTCATCGCAGCCAGCGATTGGCGTCGGATAATTCGCCATATCCAGACGCAATGCAGCCTGCGCCAATTTAAGTTCCTGCCGGGCAATATCGAGGCATTCAGAGTAGTCGTTCATCGTGACATCTCCTCTTATGTATACCGTAGTATACTATTTAGCTTATGCCTGTTCAACTCCCATCCCACACAGATTGCGGTACATAGATTTTGCCATCTACCAGCTTGCGCACCGTTCGCACCAATCCCGCCGCATTGAGAGTGAAACCATCTTCGCTGGAGAAATCCACAAGAACATCGATTTTACCCGAAGCGTGCTCAAGAACGACTTCGGCAGGCCCAGATGCGGCTCGTTCCAATAACCCATCTGCAACAGTTCCCGGCGTCAACGCACAGGAGGCCATGCATTGTGCCCCTGTTACCGCCATCGTCGGGTGTGTATTCCACGGCATGAAATACCTGACTGCAAGTGTGCCCCCGTCCCGAGCAGGGGCAAGTATGCCGAATTTTGGGGTCACGGACTGGGATACATCGCCCATTCCCATCAACAACCCCGCTTCAATCCGAACGGCCTCCATCCGGTCAAAGAACGCGCGATTGCTGTCCAGTTCCTCTGCACTTTCGTATCCGGTAAGACCAAAATCAGAGGCGCGCGCAATGGCCATCGGCATCGCGACGTCCATGCAGGTTAGCTCGATACCCTGCACTGTGTCGCGCAGATGACTAGTGGGCAGGAATGCGCCGGTGGATGAACCCACAACGCCCATGAAACTTAGGTGCACTGGTGCGGCACGCCCCGGCACGCCGGCAATCTCCACATCACCCTGATAGGTCAGCTCACCGCCAGGTGTCGGCACCTTAGCCACCACCTGCGCTCCGGTGTTGACAGCGCGAATGCGGATTTCGGTTTCATCGCCCCGCGGCTCGACCAAACCCATTTCGATTGCTGCAGGGCCGACGCCCGACAGGATGTTCCCGCAGGTGGGTTTGAAATCGACCAGCTTTTCCTCAACCGAAACCTGGGCGAAGAAGTAATCGATATCTGCCCAGTTTTCGTCACTAGCCGACAGCATCGCGACCTTAGTCGTGACCGCCGCGCCGCCGCCTATCCCGTCAATATTCAACGGGTGTCCAGCGCCAACCGCAGCGATCAGAACCTCTGCCAGAGTCTCCCGATCCTCCGGCAGGTCAGAGCGTCGGAAGTAGGGTCCGCGAGATGTGCCACCCCGCATGAAAATGAACGGAATTCCGGTCTGGGTCATGTCGCGCCCCTTCGGGTATCGCGCACGCCTGCGACGGCGGGACTCATTTCAGCGGCCATGGCAGGTCAACCATGTCCTGCAACAAACCCGGCGGAAAATCGCGGTTCAACGCGCCTGCCATGACACACATGAAACCGATGCCACAGGCTGTCAGGATCAGCGTCATCTGCCAGCTGGACCCGGCCCGAACGCGCAGGAACGCAATCAGGAACCCGATCAGCGCGAGGATAAAACCCACAACCCAGGTTGCCGCGATCAGGCTTGCGAACCATGCGAGTGTGGACCACAAGCCGTGAGGCGCGCTGGCGTCCTCACCGGCAACTTCCTTGTCGGCAAAGATCGCATCGCCCTCGGGCCGGCGCATCATCTGGATCAGCAGAACGACACAGCAAAATAACGATACATACCCAATCACCAGAGGGATGATCTTGTCGGTCATATTGTAGTCCGGGATCATGTTGGCGTTGATCAAAGCAACGGCCAGATAAGCCATGATCGCCAGCAGGAAGACCAGCGGCGCGCGTTTGCTGCCGGATTGAACCTCTCCCTCGGCCATGATCATCTTGGCCTGACGGATGCCCAGAATGATTGAGACAATCGTGACTACGATCAGAATTATCACAATGGGGCTGAAAACATATTCCATACCCTCGCCAAAGCTTTTGCGGAAACGGAACGAAGCAATCTGGAATGCCTGGTTGGTAAACTTTTCAACCGGGTTCGACAGCACGAAGCCAATTAGAAACGCCGGGCGCGACCAGTCGAAGCGGCGCAGAAAGATGCCGATCAGGCCGATCACGAACAGGGCCAACAGATCTTCGAAATTCTGACCCGACTGGAACGCCGCAAAGCTGATCAGCATGAACAGGAACGGTGCCAGGTAGGTAAATCGGATTGTGGTCAGCTTAGCGATACCGCCTGAAGCCGCGATACACAGAATGGTGCCTACAACATTGGCCAGAGCCAGCAACCAGACGATCGAATACGTGATATCCAGATTGTCTTGCAACATGCTGGGGCCAACCTCGATATCACCTGAACCCAGCAAAGCTACGGCTCCGATGAAGATCGCCATCGACCCGGATCCGGGGATGCCAAACAGTAGCGTCGGCACCAGACCGCCGCCCTCTTTTGCATTGTTCGAGCTTTCCGGCCCGATCACACCACGCACTTCACCTTT
Source organism: Ruegeria sp. CDSB022 (assembly GCF_059611145.1). Taxonomy (NCBI): domain Bacteria; kingdom Pseudomonadati; phylum Pseudomonadota; class Alphaproteobacteria; order Rhodobacterales; family Roseobacteraceae; genus Ruegeria; species Ruegeria sp. CDSB022. Next base: position 17,258 of record NZ_JBXWOZ010000023.1, read on the forward strand.
GCCGAAGTTGCTCTTGTCTTTGGTTGTCTGCACGGAATGGCCGTAGGCGATCCAGTCAACAACCGAGCCCCCAAGTCCGGGAATAACACCTACGATCACACCGATGATTGAGCATCGAACCGAAAGCCAGATATTGGCGAACCAGTCCTTGACGCCATCCAGCCATCCGGCCCCCAACGAAGCTCCCTTGGCAATCGACCGATCCTGACGGAGCAGGGAAACGATTTCAGGGACGGCAAAAATGCCCAAGCCGACAATGACCAGCTTCAGGCCATCGGTCAGATAGGGAATGTCATAGGTGGCCATACGCAGCGAGCCACCCGCGTCCGCCTCGCCGATGGTACCAACCATCAGACCGAGCCCAGCGGCGGCAACGCCTTTCAACGGGATGCGCCCCGCCAAAATAGCCACCATCGAAAGGCCAAGGATGGTGATCATTAGCATCTCGGGAAGGCCGAAGGCCAGAACGATTGGCCGTGCGATCAGAATGAACATGGTCAGGAATGTTGCACCGACCAAACCCCCGAACAGGGATGAGGCAAAGGCAGCAGACAACGCCCGCGCGGCCTCTCCCTTTTTTGCCATCGGGAAGCCGTCAAGCACAGTTGCCTGCGAGGCCGAACTGCCTGGTATCCCCATCAGGACAGAAGCAAACGTGTCAGAGGTCGGCACGACGGCGACCATTCCGATCATCAGCGCCAGACCCAGGATCGGGTCCATGCCGAACATGAAAGGCAGCAAAAGCGACAGGCCGGCGATACCGCCCAGCCCGGGAAATACTCCCACGGCCAGTCCCATGACAACGCCGAGCACAAGATAGCCCAGAACGATAGGTTGCAGGATCAGAGCCCACGCATCACCAAGCGCAGGAAGGGCTGTGGCGAAAACCTCCATAGCGGCCGCCTTTCATTCAATTTTTTTTAAAATTCAGATGGCGCCGCCCTCGTGTGAGAGGGCACGCGCCGTGAAGGGCTGGCTTAGTTCAGCTCCACGCCGTAGGAATCTTTAAGCCAGTTCAGGACATACTGCTTGGCGTTGTCATCCACACTCGTTGCAGTTTGCAAGGCGGCTTTGGAGCCGTCTCCGACAAACACTGGGTACTTGCCAACTCGCTTGGACGAGATATCGGCAAAATCCGCACGCTCAGTGACAGCTTGGAAGGCTGCTGTGTACGTGTCGACGACATCCTGCGGGGTATCACCCGGCAAGAAGGCCAGTTTCTGAACCGGGAATCCCGCAACAAAGAAGGCTTTCCACGCATCCCACGCTTCACCGCTGGTTTCACAGCCATCGGTTGCTTCGCAAACCTCTTTGAAGGTCGGGATATCCGGGAACGTCGGGTCGCGCACGATGTTGCCATCGGCATCCAGTGCACCCCAAGTCATCATCGGAACAGCTTGACCGGCCTCAACCAATGGGGCCGAGCCGCCCAGAAAACCCGATGAGGTCTGATAGTCGATGTTGGCCTCACCACGTTCGAACATAAGACGGCCATCACCGCGACCCTTAATGCCGAAGACCGGTTCAACATCCATGCCCAGCATCTGCCACGCCAGTAGCGGTACTAGGTCCAGCCGGGTTGCGCCTTGCGAGCCATAGATAAAGCTTGTGTCCTTCAGCGCATTTGCCGATCCGTCGAATTTCGCACCATCTTCCGCGTTCAGATAGGCGACACCCCCGGTGCCCGACGCCATGACTGGAATCCAGTCGTTGTATTCATAACGCACGCGCGGATCGCTCAGAAGATACGGAAACTGGGTTGAACCGGATGTGCCGAACAAAAGCGTGCCTTCGTCGTGCTCTTGTTCCTGAAACCAGTTGGCGCCTTTGGTTGATCCTGCGCCTGGCATGAATTTTACCACAACGGTTGGCTGGCCCGGCAGCGCCTCCGACAGAAGCGGCGCAAAGAAGTTCGCCCATTTGGCCGAACCACCTGTTTCCGAGAACGGAATGACCCACTCGATGGTCTTGCCCGAGAAATCGACTTCGGCAGCGGCAGGCGCGGCCATTCCGGCGGCAGCGATCAGCCCCACGACCGCGCGACGGGTAAAGTTGGAATTGGTCATTGGTTCCTCCCTGTTGACCAGACAACCACGACGGCACGCTTGGCACCACCATGATCGCAAATAGAACTGTGGGGTTGATTCCCCCTCCCATCTAGCAATCATGAAGGGCCAACCTTGCGCGAAACTTGCAGGAGACCCGATGCGGATTGTAATCGTCGAGGATAATGAGCCACTTGCCAACGCAATTGCTTATCGCCTGCGTGATCGTGGTCATGCGGCTGACGTGCTGACCGATGGCGACGAGGCTGACGTCTATTTGGAACAGGAAGGTGCAGACCTGATCGTCCTGGATATTAACCTTCCGGGTCGGTCCGGTTTGGAAATCCTGCAATCCTTGCGCAGTCGCGGGGATGGCGCCCCTGTAATCCTGTTGACCGCCAGATCAGAGACAAGCGACCGTGTGTTGGGTCTGGATATGGGCGCTGACGATTATCTGGTCAAACCCTTCGAGATGGATGAGTTGGAAGCCCGCATTCGGGCGCTTTCGCGCAGAAAGGACCTCGATTATGGCGCGCGCGAAACCATCGGCGGATTGGAATTCGATCGCTCTGCACGGCAGGTAACCGTTCACGGAGAGGTAATGGACGTGCCACGCCGGGAATTGGCCGTGCTTGAATGCCTGCTTGAACGTCGAGGTAGGATTGTCCCCAAAAGCCAATTGACCGACTATGTCTATGGTGTCGGCGCGGACATCGAGGATTCCGCCGTGGAACCCCATGTGTCGCGGTTGCGAAAACGGCTTCAGGATCTGGGCATCAGAATCAAAACGGCCCGCGGGCTTGGCTACCTGCTTGAGGTGCAGAAGTGATACCGCAGCGGTCGCTCAGGTTAAGGTTATTCCTGCTGATCCTCACGCCTTTGGTTTTGCTTGCGTTTCTGCTTGGGTTTTGGCGTTTCAACGTTGCTCAGAAAACCGCGCAGGAGCTCTTTGATGAGAGCTTACTATCAGCGGGACTCGCTATTTCACGCGATGTGGCAATCTCGGGCGGCGACGCGTTGCTGCCGTCTACGCGCAGTATGATCCACGAAGCATCAGGTGGAGAGATATTCTATCACGTGACTGGTCCAGGTGGCAGCTATGTCACTGGATACGCATATCCACCCACATCTGCTTCATCCGCCCAGCAAGACCCTTACATACCCTATCTTTTTGAGTCTGTTCACCGGGAGGTTCCAGTCCGGGTTCTCAGGATGACCGAACGCGTCACGTTGGAAAATCTGGTGGGAGACGCGACCGTAACTGTGTGGCAGCTCATGGCCGACAGGAACGCATTTGCCAACCAGTTGTCGATCCGCGCTGCAATTCTGATGGGCATTTTGTTGACGACGCTTGCCATTGTCGTGTGGTTCGGCGTCGCCCGCGGTCTACGGCCGTTGCTCGATTTACAGGAAGCGATCGCGCTGAGGTCGCCCGACGACCTCAGCGTAATCAAACGGTCGGTCCCGATCGAAGTACGAGGCATCGTCAAAACCCTGAACCGGCTTTTTGCGCAGGTGGAGCACAGTATCAACGCCCACCAGACCTTCATTTCCGAAGCCGCGCATCAGTTGCGAAACCCGGCAGCAGCCGTTCAATCCATGGCCGAAGCACTTCAGGAAGCAAAAACGGATGAGGACCGGGGCAAGCGTATTTCAGAGCTTGTGATTGCAGCAAAAAACTCTGCGACTGTGGCCGAACAACTGTTGTCGCTTGAGCGGCTCAGGCAACCAACGCACCAAGATCAAATGGATGAGATTGATTTCCGCTCGGTTGTAGAGGAGGCCTGCGCAGAGATGGGTGTTCACATCCTCGCGAAGGGTATCGAATTTGATGTCACGATGCCTGGCGCAGCGATCATGGTGTCAGGTGATCGAGTATTCCTAATTGAAGCAATAAAGAACCTGCTGGATAACGCGGTAAAGCACGGCGGCGCTAAGTTGAACAGAATTTCAGTTGTGCTGCAGTGTGACAGCGGCTCCGTCAGTTTAACTGTGGCCGATGACGGAGCGGGTCTTTCGCCTGACCAAAGCGACGCAGCGTTCGCTCGGTTTTCGCAACTGGAACACTCCGAAGGCAGCGGATTAGGCTTGTCAATCGTCTCTGCCGTGGCGCACCGCCACGGAGGGCAAATTTCAATCAACCAGGTCGAAAGAGGAGCGAGCGTTACGCTGAAGCTTCCGATAGTCCTGTAAGACTTTTTTCGGTGGATCTATTGGACTTTGTTGCCCGGGTCGGGTTGTGTTGCAAAGTTATAGTTCAGATTGGCGGGTTAACCCATCGGCGCAAAGAAGGGTTTTCGAACAACCGCAAACTTTCCATCGTGGCACCCTCAAAATACATACCGTAGCTTACTTTGTTGAAGTTACGATATCAGCTGCTGCGCTCTACATATTCCGGTACATAGACATGCCCAGGGCCCAGGATTTATTGACCCATTCTAATTCCCGATGTTCGTGCTTGAATCACTTGGGAAGGATCAAAATCGCTCTAAAGTCGTTAACGTTTGTGAGGGTTGGTCCTGGAACGATTTGACCTCCGATTGCACCGAAGAAACTATGGGCATCATTGCGGTCCAGCACTTCTCGGGCTGAGACGCCTTTGCCGGACGCTTGTGCTAGCGTATCGGGCCCTGCATAAGCACCGGCCACTTCTGCCGCACCGTCTACGCCATCTGTGTCACAAGCCAGTATGTGAATGCCCGCCGCCCCGTTCAGAGCCAATGCCGCGGCCAGCGTGAACTCGGCATTGGGACCTCCAATGCCGTTTCCCCGCCTTGTAACGGTGCATTCACCACCGGATAGCAGCAAGGTCGGGCGCTTGATTGTTGACTGCAACAACAGGGCCTCCGCCGCCTGATGCGCTGCCAGTACTCTTGCTTCTCCTTCCAATGCATCTCCTAGAAGATGCACCTTGCAGCCTTGGGCCTCTGCCTCCGCGGCAGCAGCCTCAAGGGATTGCACCGGGGCAGCGATCACGCGCGTTTCTGCGCGCAAAAAGATGGGATCATCCGGAGGGATGACGCTGGAATTAGACAGCATCGCTTCTGATACAGTAATTCCGTAGTGCTTCAGGATATCGATTGCATCCTTTGCACTGCTTTTTTCACCCACAGTTGGGCCCGAGGCGATCAGCGCCGGATCATCACCCGGCACATCGGAAATCAGCAAGCTAAGCATCTGTGCTGGTGCACAGGCCGCCGCCAGTTGTCCACCTTTGACGCGACTCAGGTGTTTTCGGACGATGTTCATGTCTCCGATCGGTGCGCCAGAGGCCAAGAGCGCTTGGTTGAGCGCAACCTTGTCGGCGAGGGTTACACCCTCTGCCGGGGCACAAAGCAGCGCTGACCCCCCACCCGAGATTAAGGCGATTACCGTATCCTCTGAAGTCGTACCCTGAACCATCTCCAACATCCGGATCGTTGCAGCTTCACCCGCAGAGTCCGGCACTGGGTGCGCCGCCTCGACAATCTCGATGCCGTTGCAGGGTCGAGCAAACCCATACCGGGTGATGACGAGTCCCTCACACGGGCCGTAATGCGCCTCAACGGCTTCGGCCATGCGGGCACTGGCCTTGCCTGCTCCTATCACCAGCAGCCGCCCCTTTGGGCGCTTTGGCAAGTGTCGGGGCACCACGAGCATGGGGTCGGCCACAGCAACGGCGGAGGAAAAGAGGTGTTCCAGAAAGCTTCGAGGGTTGTTGGCGGGGTCAATCATAGGATTTATGTTGCGGATCAGGTGATGGGCCGTTGCAAGAACCAACGGCTGTGTTCTGACGGCCCACGATCCGGTCCGTTTTCTAGCTTGCCAAACTGTACAAACCCCCAACGCAGATAGATCTCGCGCGCCTTGGGATTGGATGTATCGAGCCATACACTGTGACAGCCACTCGCCTTGGCCAAGGTACAGGCGCGGTCGAACAAAGCGCGGGCTAACCCCTGACGCCGGAAAGGCTGGGCCACCCACAAGACTTTGAGCAACAACCAACCATAAGATGTTGTGCCCAGAAGCCCGCCCTTCAGGGAGCCATCCGTTTGGCAGACCAAATTAATTGTGCTGTTATCACCTTGCGATTGTTGGCAACGCAGCTCGTCCAACAAGTTGCGTTCCAACGCCAACGCCAGTTGGTCATTGCAAGTTTCATCAATCAACCAAGCCATTTAGAATAGTCGCTGACCAGTAGATGTGTTGGAGCAACATCCTCCTCAACCTCGGCAAAGCGGCCGATGGGTTCACGAAAGATATTGTCGGTCTCGTCGTCATTGATGGTTGAGACCTCACCAATCAACACATCCCCTCCTTCGCCCCAGAATGCGTGCCAATCACCAGGACGCAGGGTAACGCTTTCACCAGGTGCCAGGCGCAGCTTCTCGCCCGGTTGGTAATGATGTCGGATGCCGTCCAGCCAGACCTCACCGCCGCGATCCTCTGCAAAACCACCCGCGTCGTCTGAGCCAAAAAGCTCAACAATCAGAGTTGCGCCACCGCGGTTGATGATATCCTCAGCTTTCAGAACATGCGTGTGCATTGGCGACAGTTGGTCTTGCCTTGAAATCAACAGTTTCTCGGCGTAACACATGCCGCCGCCCTTGGCTAAATCACTCTGCAACCCGTTGCGCAGTGTGAATAGGAACAGGCCCATCCTGTCAAAATCACCGTCACCGTAATCAGTGATGTCCCAACCGCAACGTGCGTCAATCACATGACGCGCATCACTTTCACGAGCCTTGAATTCCTCTGGACTCCAATTGGCGAAGGGCGGCAAAGCAAAGCCATGAGAGCAAATGAACTCAGCTGCTTGGTCCATGATCTCATTGATGCGCGAACGTTTCATGCTGACACTTTTTGGGTCTTGAGGATTTCGATCACCATGGCTGCGGTCCAGGTGAAATCTCCACCACCACAGGGCTCGCCGCTGTTTGGGTCATAATATTCCGCAAAGCCACTTTTCTGAATAAGCTTCAGGCTGTCTGCGAGGATGCGTTGTGCCGTTCCCCCCTGCCCAGATCGGCTAAGACCTTCAGCAATCAAATAGTTCACGATTAACCATGTCGGTCCGCGCCAATAGCGCAGGCTGTCAAAAGCGCCATCTATTGGGTCGTGACTGGGCACCAGATAGCCGCATTGCTCGGCCAACAAAGCGATCCTCCGTGCGAGCGCATCAGCTCGAACATGAGGGACATCGGCAATTGCAGCGAGCAACCCACCAATCGTGGGTGTGTCTTGCAGGTGACCGGCGGCACGATTGTAACACGTGTATTGCCCCAGCGCCGGGTTCCAGAGGCTTTCCAGCGCCGCGCGGCCATTTGCGGCCATCTCACGCGCCTCCGAAGCCATCGAAGATTCGCCTAAGAACTCGGCCAAATCCGCAACATCGTCGCAAGACCGTATCAGGATGCCGTTAAAGCCCGGATCAACGAGGCAAAAGGGCGAGGCATCGTGGAGCTTCGCATTATCCCATCCAAGCCCTCGGAAGTACTCGACCAGCCAGATATAGCACTTGTATTGCTCGTCCGACGGGCGGTGATCTGGGTTGGCGTGTGTCGTATCGCGCCGAGTAAATGGCGCGACACCCTCAATCGGCACGGCGTCCAGCCCTTCATCCCAATCCACCGAGTTGTCTCTGCCAGACTCCCACGGGTGAATGATTGCGACCAATCCCGTGCTTTTGGGATCGCGGTCGCGGTAGAACCATTTGTGCCATGCATGGACCTTGGGCAGGAGCTTGGCCAGACGCTCACGCGCGACCGCTTTGTCTTCAGTCCGATCATAAAGCTTGCGCAACGCAAAACCCGCAACCGCTGGCTGGGTAATTCCAGTCGTGGGCACATCTCGACCTGTTTGCCAGACGTCAGGACCCGGGAAATACCCATCATCAGGTTCGTGGAAAATGATATGGGGCACCATACCGTCGTCCCACTGATGGGCCATAAGAGTCTCGACCTCGACCCAGGCCCGATCCATGTCGAAATGCGAAAAGCCAAGCGCGGATAAAGCACTGTCCCAGTTCCATTGGAAAGGATAGAGGCCATGGGTAGGAACGGTGTAGGTGCCCCTATCATTTCCTTCCATGACGCCTCGGGCCTGATCGATCAGAGCTTGGCTCATCCTGTTTCCCCCTTAAGCGACGGCCAGAGTGGTTTCGGGGTCAAACCAACGCCCCCTTCCCTCTTGCGGTGCCAGGGTAAGTACATCACCAGGTTTCACGCTGAGCTCACTGTCCAGAACTGCACGGAACTGGTGCCCGTCTACATCACAAGTCACAAGTAAATGTGCGCCCAAAGGTTCTACAACCTTGGCTCGCGCTCCAAACCCCTGATCCGCAATGCGTAGATCTTCCGGGCGGATGGCCCATTTCAGATCCTTACCATTTGCCGGACCGTCAAGGTTCTGCCCGGCCACTGTCCAGCGACCAGAGCCCGCAGCTTCAGCGGGGAGGAAATTCATTGGCGGATTGCCGATGAAACTGGCTACAAACTCGGCCGCTGGATCCCTGTACACCTCGATGGGCGTGGCTGCCTGAACAATCTTGCCCAGATGCATAACGCTGATCCGGTCGGCCATGGACATAGCTTCGACCTGATCGTGGGTTACATAGATTGCGGTGGTCTTGCTTTCGGCCAGAACGCCCTTCAGCTCGGCACGCATCTCCATCCGCAGCAGTGCGTCAAGGTTTGATAGGGGCTCGTCCATCAGAATTACGTCCGGCTGCATCGCCAAGGCACGTGCGACCGCGACCCGTTGGCGTTGACCACCTGACAATTCGCCTGAATAGCGCTTAAGGAGCTGCTCGATGTGCATTAACCCAGCAGTTCTCTCCACTCGACGTTTAACTTCATCATCGGGCAATTTTTGCATCCGCAGACCAAAGCCAATGTTCTCGAACACCGTTAGGTGCGGAAACACCGCATAATTCTGGAACACCATCGAGATGCCGCGATCCTTGGGCGATAGGTGATCCACACGACGCCCTCCGATCCAGACTTCGCCGGTTGTAGCCGTCTCAAGTCCGGCGATGATACGCAGAAGCGTAGACTTACCGCAGCCCGATGCCCCCAGAAGGACCATGAATTCCTGGTCTGCGATGGTCAGGTTGATGTCATGCAGAGCTTGGTAGGACCCAAAGTTCTTGGCGACGTTTTTGATCTGTATTTCAGCCATTTCAGTTTCCTTTCAGCCACCGCTCAGCGGTTGGCGATGCCCCACATGGCAAAGAGATATTTGCGCACTGCGAAGATGAAGATCAGCGCAGGCACCACGAGGATGAATCCGCCTGCAAACTTCAGGTGTAACGGAGCCTCACCCAGGGTTTGCAACAGGAATGCGGGCAATGTCCGGTTCTCGATCGTCAGCACAGCGGCTGCGAACACTTCGTTCCACGAGATCACGAATGCAAAGATCGCTGAGGCTGTAATCCCTGGCAGAACCAAAGGCAGGATCACTTTGGTGAAGGCGGTCAGCCGCGTGCAGCCCAGCGTCCAGGCTGCCTCTTCGAGCTCCAGCGGGATACCCGAGAAGAGCGAAAAGGTGATGAGCACTGCGAATGGGATCGCCAGGGTCGTGTGGACCAGCGCCAGACCGAAGGCCGTGTCATCCAGACCTGTGCGGATAAAGAGAACCGCAAGGGGCAGCGCCAGCAAGGGCAGCGGAAAGGCCCGGGTCAGCAGGATCAGCAGCCGGAACAGCTCTTTCCCACGGAAGTCGAACCGCGATAGGGCGTAGCCCGCAGGGGCTCCGATGGCGATGGACATCACCATCGTCATCAAAGCCACCACAACCGAGTTCCACAGCGCCCTCAGCATTCCCTGGAACCCCATGAAGAATTCCAGGGATCCCATATTGAACTCCGGGATGAAGCTCTTGGGGAAACTGTTTACCGTATCCGGTGAGGACATTGTGTTCACGAACAGTAAGTAGAGCGGTATGATCACCCAGGCACACAGCAAGATCACGCCTGCTCGATAGAGCCCCCTACCCGCCTTGCGGGCGTCAGGGGCCACAACGTCTGCTACAGCCATCATATCGTGGCTCCTTTCGGGACGCGCAGAGCGCGCATGATGATCAGAGTGAAGACGATAGAGATAATCAGAACGATGATCGCCAGCGCTGCTGCTGCCCCACTATTTTGCAGGTCAAACTGATAGGCGTAGATCTCGCCCATAAGCACCGGGAAGATCGTGCCCCCAAGAGCTGCAACCACGGCGAAGACCTCGAAGGCCAGGATGACGCGCAGGACCAGGGCCGTTTGCAGCGACGGGCGCAATAGCGGCAGGGTGATACGCGTGAACTGTTTCCAGCGCGAGGCGCCAAACACATCCGCAGCTTCGTAGTATTCCTTGGGGATCAGGCCGATGCCCGCCACAAGGATCACCAGCATGATCGCAGTTGCGCGCCAAATCTCAGCAAGCATAATCGCCAGGAACACTACCCACGGTGTTTGATAACTCAGCAAACTTACAGGTTGGTCAGTGACACCAAGCCCGACCATCATCGAGTTCAGGAAACCCGACTGCTCGAAGATCGCCAGCCAGATGATACCGGCGGCAAGATCAGAAATACCCAGCGGAATGGTCCAAATATACAGAACCAGATCACGGCCCTTTTCCATTTTCGTGACCATCGTGGCCATCAGAAGTGACAACGCCAGCTGGATCGGTACCACGGCCGCGGCCAGAAGAAAGGTGTTCTTCATCGAGATCGGGAACTTCCAGTAGCTCACGACCTCGCGAAAGTTATCCAGTGAAAAGCCGTTCCCTGTTCCAAAAGCCTGCTGCGCAACCAGCGCAAACGGATAGAGGAAAAACAGGCAAAGAAATAGCGTCACCGGGAGGATCAGAAAATAGGGCAAAAGCCGCGCTTCCATCGGACCACTCCTTTAAATTGGGATTTTGCTGGGGGAGCCGGGCCACAGCTTCGGCGGCCCGGCAGTCAGGGAAGGTCTTATTCGACCGGGCAAGCACCTTCCGATGGTGCATCTGGTGCCCAGCAAGGCGCGCCTGTTTCAGTCATGATCTTTTCCAGCTGTTTCTTTTGATCTTCCAGAACCCGCTCGATGGGCTGACCAGCCAGAACAATGCGCTCGAACGCATCTACGTAAACACGATTGAAATCCCCACCCATGCTACCCAGACCTGCAGGCAGCAGGCCAGGATTAGCATCTGGTGAGCCGCTCATCGTGGCAACCGCTTCGCCGGCAGCTTTGACCGAAGGCGGCAGATCGTCTGGCAGTTCGACTTCAACCACAGGGAAGAAGTTTGTGGCCTTTAGGGTCGCAATCTGTGTTTCGGGCTGCATCAAATAGGTCACCAACGCTTTGGCACCTTCTGCATCTGGCGCGGTGCGTGGGATGGCAACACCTGCCAGAACAGGCATGAAGCCACGGCCGGTCGGACCAGCAGGCGCCGGGAAGGCAACAAAATCGTCAGGACGCTCATTAAACGCCTGTGCAAGGCGCGAGGTGTGGTCGAAGACGATCCAGGCATCGCCGTTCAACAGCTGTTCCTGCATGAACGAGAAGTTGGTCGATGCAGGGTTTGTATGGCTCCACAGCTCTTTGAACTTCTCCCATGCTGTCACAGCCTCGGGCGATGCAAATGTCCGCACGACACCATCAGTGTAGGACGGGTAGAGGTAGCCTTGGAAGAAGCGGTGTTTTAGACCCTTGGGTCCTGCAGGAAAGCCGAATTTCTTCTGGCCAGTTGCTTCTTCTACATTCGCCGCCCATGCGATCAACTGGTCATAGGTCAGCGCATTGATGTCCGCACCTTCAGGCAGGTATTGCAGCGCTTCCTTATTGGCGGCCATGATGTAGCTCGCTTGCATCCAAGGCATGTAGTGCAGGCCGTCAGTTCCCAGCTTGGCCAGATCATTGAAAGTGTCTGAGGCCGACATGACGCCAAGATCACTGAGATCCATTAGGTCATCAGGGTTCATCGCCGAGAAGTTGCCGTGCAAAGAACCCAGCAAGTCAATGCTACCCGAGCCCGCTTGTAGTTCAGCTTGCAAACGCGTCAGCCAAGGGCCGTCTTCGTTCGGCTGGTAATCCACTCCACCATCGAAGCCACCAAGAACCTCGGTCCGCATCGCCTGCGCTTCTTCGGCTGGCCGGGCCTGGGTCGACCAGAACAGAGTTTCAGCTTGCACGGTGACAGCGCCAACAAGCATGGCCACACCGGACACGGCTCCCGCCAGCTTCGAATGAATAGACATGTTTTCCTCCCTATGTCTGAGGTTGTCCAAAACCAGGCAACCTCCCTCCCTCGCCGACAACCTTGGATCAGTCCGAGGGAGAATGCAGTTACTATGATATATCGTTGTATCATGAGTCAAGCCTCTTGCGCCCAAGCGTTCGTCATAAACTGCTTGCCATTTGCAAAACCGCTTGCGACTTTAGGCAAACGTTATACCAAGACTGTGACCCATGACGAAAAAACCCACCTTATCCAGCGTTGCCAAAGAAGCGGGTGTGTCGGTTCCAACCGTCAGCCAGGTTATGCGTGACACTGGTCGAATTTCAGAGAAGACCCGTCAGAAAGTCCTGAGCGCAGCCAAGCGTCTGCGCTACGTCCCAAATCAAGCGGCGGCCGCAATGCGATCGGGCGACAATCGCGAAATCGGTTTCATCATTAACAAATTGGCCAACCCGTTTAACGCAGAGGTTGTCAGCGGCGCTGTCGACTTGCTCGAAACCGAAGGTTTCATGGTGTCGGTCCTCGATGCACAAGGAGACCTTCAGCGTCAGGACCGCCTCCTGGAAGCCTGCATCAGATTTGGTCGCCGTGGTTTGATTTGGGTGCCGGCGCTCGACACGAACGAGGACGCTATGGAGCTTCTGGAAACCCACGGTGTTCCCGCTGTTACTTTCATGCGCAAGGTATCACAGTCCCTTGATCACGTTGGTGTTCTAAACACAGAGGCTCTTGCTCAAGCCACACAGCATTTGATTGATTTGGGACACAGGTACATCGCCTATTTTGGCGGCACCGAGCAAACGTCGGTGCGCGAGGAGCGCATCGCCGGTTACCTTAGCGTTTGTGAAAAACTGGATGGCGTGCGCCCAATAATCTGGCCATGTGAGGAGACCAAGCGCGCCGGATTTGACGCTGTCGCAGCGCTCCGTCACAAACACCCCGAGGTGACAGGCATTGTTTGTAACGGAGATGTTGTAGCGCTTGGTGCCTGCTTCGGCTTGATCCAGTCAGGTTTGAAACCCGGACATGATTTTTCGGTAGTAGGCTTCGATGACATCGAGGATGCTGCCGTCTCGACGCCCGGCCTAACAACCATGGCGATCGACCCGAAAATGTTAGGCAAGCGGTTGGCCGAGATCCTTCTGGACCGAATGCGAACACCCGAACTACCAGTCCGTCATTTCGAGTATTCCGCGACCCTGAAAGTTCGAGGTACATCGGGAGAAGTTCCCGATAGTTAGTACTTACTATCTCAGAACCGTCGCCCACATTTTTAACGACCGGAGCCAGCGATATATTGGACACCCTTATCGCCAGGATTTCTCCAGCTATTCACTTTCGTCAAAGTCGATATGGATATGATTGCCGTCGGGGTCAGCCAGATGAAACTGGACTAGATTGGTGCGGGGGACATTTGTTCTTCTGAACGGATGTCTGCGTTCCGCGAGGTTGTCCTCGAATGAACTCATCCCCTTTGCCGAGAATGCGAAATGTTCGAGTTTCAGCTTCACTTCTGAGCCAACACTGAGTTGTCCTTCACGACCCACTAGGTGAACCAAAGCATGTTCACCTGCATACATCCAAGCCCCGGGGAACGGAAAGTCGGGGCGTGGTCCTGGCTTCAAACCAAGTATCTCTTCATACCACGCCACCAGTTCAGGCAGTCTGTTGGTCACGATGTTCACGTGATCGAGCCGTTCAATTTCCATTTCAAAATCCTTCAAGGACGAGCTTGCCCTTTGCCTTGCCGCTTTCGAGGATAGCATGGGCTTTGATCAGGTTGGCAGCACAGATCGAACCAAGCGTCTCAGTCGCGGTAGACCTGATCTCTCTCTCATCTATCAAACTGGCAACGTGATTCAGAATATCGCTCTGTCGATGCATATCACCAGTCGCAAACAGCGACCGGGTATACATGAACTCCCAGTGTACTGAGATCGACTTGGGTTTGAATGGCATGATGTCAAAAGTTTCGGGATCATCGATCAGACCAAAACGACCTTGAGGCGTCATCACTTCCCCCGCCTGGGCCGCATATAAATGAGAATGATTGGTCGAGTAGATAAAATCCACGCTTTTGACACCAAGCGCTTCGAGTTGCGGACCCATCGGATCTGCATGGCTGATCACATGGTGCGCTCCCAACTCCCGAACCCAGTCTTGTGTTTCGGGTCGCGACGCAGTGGCGATCACAGTGAGGTCGGTTAAAGCCCTCGCCAACTGAATGGTGATCGATCCCACACCGCCCGCGCCCCCAATGACCAACAGAGTTTTGGTTCCGCTAGGCACGGGCACTTCTACACGCAAGCGGTCAAACAACATTTCATATGCTGTCAGAGTCGTAAGGGGCATCGCAGCGGCCGATGCAACTGGTATGGACTTAGGGGCGGCGCCGACAATGCGCTCATCCACCAGATGGTATTCGGCATTGGTCCCTGGACGATTGATTGCTCCTGCGTACCAAACGACATCTCCCGGGTTAAACGCGGTAACCGCTTCGCCGACGGCTTCAACATTCCCGACGGCATCCCAACCGAGCACATCGGGAGCACGGCCTTCAGGAGCACGCTGCTGCCGAATTTTTGTGTCGACCGGGTTCACCGAGACAGCCTGCACCTTAACAAGCAAATCATGGCCGGACGGTTCCGGTCTATCTGCCTCGAAATTGATCAAAGCGTCCGCCCGATCAATCAATCCTGCCTCACGATATCCAACAGCCTTCATAACGTGTTCCTCTCTAAGGTTCCCCATCAACCGATGGCGGTCATCTCATTCAATGTGAATTCGGCGACGGCTCCATCAGTCGCCGTCATGTATGCAGCCAGATGCGGGGCTCCCATATGGGTCTGCCACAACTCACGGCTTTCCCAGTTTTCAAAAAACACGAAATGAGCCGGGTTATCGTTGTCTTGGTGCAGGTCGTAGTTGATGCAACCTCTTTCAGACCGGGTGATGTCGATGAGCTTGGTGAGCTCTGCTTTGACAAGGTCGATCTTGTCGGGATTGGCTATGATGTTGGCGACAATGGTCAGCTTGGCCATCAGGTCGTTCCTTTGCTGTTTCGTTGGTGTCGTAGATTTACGCCGCCGACGAAACAGGATAAACAGTCACTCATCGGACACATAATCCGGAAATGCCGACCAATGCTTCTCGACAACCTTCACCTCTTCCTGACCATTTCCGAGAAAGGCAGCCTTGTTGCAGCAGCCCGAGAGACTGGTTTGTCGAGCACAACCGTCTCCGAACGGCTCGCTGCGCTGGAAACGCACTATGGTGTGGTTTTGTTCAACCGGACAACACGCTCAATCAGTCTGACCGAAGAAGGCCGCGTTCTGCTCGATGGCGCCAAGAGCGTTCTCAGTGAAGTTTCAGACCTCGACACTCGCATTCGTCACGGCGCCGAAACCCTGTCTGGCCCAATCCGCGTCAGTGCGCCTATCGATTTTGGTCGTGGTATTGTTTCTGACGTGATCGCTGAATTCACCGAAGAGAATCCGGCCGTTTCAATAGAACTGTCGCTATCCGATGCCTATGTCGATCTCGTGGGCCAGGGTTTTGACCTGGCTGTTCGGTTTGGAGACATCACCGACAGCTCGCTCCGAATACGCAATCTCGGGAGCTACCAGCGGTTCGTCTGTGCAGCACCAAGCTATCTGGCGACATATGGAGCACCAGAACTGCCCGAAGACCTCACAAATCATAACTGCCTGATTATGCGTTTTGGTGGTTCGCTCGACAACGTTTGGGAGTTTGGCGCAGGCCGCGAGCGTCAGCTTATCCCGGTTAAGGGAAACCGGATTGTAAATGATGGTTCGCTTATCCGCAGTTGGGCTCTGGCAGGCCATGGCATTGTGTTGAAGTCGGAACTGGATGTCGGAGATGATGTCAGAACCGGAAAGCTGGTAACCCTATTGGGCGACTACCTCCCGCCACCCAAGCCGCTGCAAATGATGTTTCCGCCCAGCCGAGCCCAACCTCGCCGAGTGGCAGCGCTCGCACGGCATCTGCGCCAGAAAATGGGTGCGCGATGAACCAAGCCTTTTTTAGCAGAGCGCAATTGGCAGACGGGCCTTGGCAAATTATTGAATATTTGACTGAACCAAACCAAAAAGGGCGGTTGACGGTCTAGTGGTGGAGATTTTCAATTTTCCGCTTCGATCTGTGTCCCTCACCTGCATGATTTCTGTTACAGAGTAAAACCTCAATTTGATTTACGCTCATAAATCGAGCTTTTTGCTCGTTACTTTTGTTGCGTTTTCAAATCACCATCACACCCGATAAGTTCCCCTTATCATGTTTAATTGATTTTCAGCAGAAACCGGCGTAAATTGGTGCCCATGAAGCCCCCTGCCCTATATCTCCCCACCGCCTCCCCTGCCCTCTCCGCTGCTGATCAGAAGGCGCTCACCGATCTTTATGTCCGCGGCACACCGGAGAACACGCTGCGCGCCTATGAGCGCGATCTGTTGTATATCACCGCCTGGAAATCCGCACGCTTTGGCACGGCGCTGGACTGGCCGGAATCCGAGGCCACCGCCCTCGCCTTCATACTTGATCACGCGCGCGACCTAAGCGACGCACTGGAAACGGATGTTGCCCGTGAAACCGCCGAAGCGCTGATCGCACAAGGGTTGCGCAGATCCCTCATCTGCCCGGCTCCCTCGACACTGGACCGCCGTATCGCCTCCTGGCTGGCCTTCCACCGGATGAAGAACCTCACCAGCCCCTTTGGTGCGCCACAGGTCAAACAGGCCCGGGCCAAGGCGCGCCGGGCGGCAGCCCGGCCCCCTGCCCCAAAATCGGCCCATCCCATCACGCGTGACATCCTTGAGCAGCTTCTGGCCACCTGTCGCGGTTCCCGCCGCGATTGCCGAGATCGGGCCATCCTGATGCTGGGCTGGGCCTCGGGCGGTAGACGTCGTTCCGAGATCACCGGGCTGATGCGCGAGGACGTGTCATGCGATAAAGTTGAGAAGAAAGGCTTGATCTGGCTGTCCCTGCTGGAAACCAAGACCACCCGCAAAGGTGAAACACCACGGTTGGTGCTCAAAGGCCGCGCCGCACAGGCGCTGGTGCACTGGATTGAAGTCGGGAAGATCAGCGACGGTTCCCTCTTTCGCCCGATATCCAAGGCCGACCGTGTGCTGAAACGGCGCCTGTCCCCCGATGCGATCTATCAGATCGTCAAGCACCGGCTCAAGCTTTCTGGGCTACCGGAGGACTTCGCCAGCCCACACGGGCTTCGGTCGGGCTTCCTGACTCAGGCGGCGCTGGACGGCGCCCCGATCCAGGCCGCCATGCGCCTGTCTCTGCATCGCTCCATGGCCCAGGCGCAGACATATTACGATGACGTTGATATAGCCGAGAACCCGGCAACAGATTTGTTGGGGTAAAGTCGACACCGCTTCAATTGAACCGCAGTGCCGCCATTTGTTGTTCCGCCGCTTCCCTCTCCCTGAAGATCATTGCCCAAAAAGTTGCAACAGCGACGATCGTCAGCCAAGAAACTCGGCAATCAAATGCCTGCCGCCCGACCCTAACTAGCTGGTAAAGCTGTCGCCTGATAGCAGGCGCAACCAACGTACGGACGCCACGGCGATTTACTGTATTGCGCTATATCTAAAGCAGTCGAACTTCAAATTGAGTAAGTCGTGAATGCACATTCACACCCGAGATTGACTGTCGATTCGTTTCGGAAGACAAATTTCTCGAAATCAAACAGCCCGGAAAAGAGCGGGATCCGAGGCCAAATTCTGAGCGGTAATTTGCATTCCCCGATCGCCTCTTGAGTGCTCGATGGCAACCTGAGTTAACAGCTGTTAACTTCGGGGCGCTTGTGTTGGCTGCAAAACGATCCACAAGTTATTGATTTTTCTCTTGACATGAATCGGAATACGAGTGCCTAAATATACCCAAGTTGCGCAACCAAACAAAAATGAGCAGGAAAACTGCAACTATGCTACAGACCACACCCATTGCTGCGACGACGCAGTCTCACGTTACACGTGAAATCTCTGATCGTCTACAAGTTGCACTGACGACTCACTTAACTCAGGCGTATTCTCCCGAGCTGTCAAAAACCCTCCGCCTCTTTAGTGCGACAGAAGTGGCAGACCTATTTGGTACAACCGGTCAGTTCCTTAGAAAAGGTCACGCTGAAGGCTCACTTCCCGAGCCGAGCGTAAACAAAAACGGTCGGCGCTTTTATTCCGGGTCCGAAATCTTAGCAATGCGGCAGATCCTTGAGGGCAGCTCCAGAAAACCTGGTAAATACCTTCCTGGCCGTCGCGACGACGACCGGCTTCAGGTCATTCAACTTATGAACTTCAAAGGTGGCTCAGCGAAGTCCACTTCGGCCATTCACTTATGTCATTATCTTGCACTTCAAGGCTATCGCGTTCTAGCAATCGACCTTGACCCCCAAGGTAGCTTGACTGGGTTCTGCGGCATTCAACCCGAAATCGAATTCGACGGCAATTCTATCTACGACGCATTGCGTTATGAGGATCCAGTCTCAATGCGCGAGTGCATTCGGACCACATACTTTCCTGGACTGGATCTCTCCCCCGCCCAACTAATCCTATCAGAGTTCGAGACAGAAACCGCTGTGTACGCACGAAAGGGCATTCCTTTCTACAATCGGCTCGCCAGCGCGATTGAGTCTGTCGAAGCAAACTATGATGTAATCATCGTCGATAGCCCTCCTTCTCTGGGCTTTTTGACACTTGCCGGTTTGTTTGCTGCGACGTCTGTGATGGTTCCATTAACGCCAAGCATGTTGGATGTAGCCTCCACCCAGCAGTTTCTCGAAATGACTTCGGCTTACCTGGAAGAATTTGAGAACTCCGGGATTCCTATTGTTCACGACAATTTCCGCTTTCTCATAACCAGAGACGATCCATCTGATACACCTTCCCAACAGATTGTCAGCCTAATGCGTGCATTGTTTCAGGATCGGGTAATTGGCGCGACTGCGCTGAGAAGCACGGCTATCGCCGACGCCGCGATGCTGAAAATGACAATGTACGAAGTTGTTCGATCGGAAATGACGCGATCGACCTATGACCGTGCCCGATCAAGCATGGATGCCGTCGGACATGAAGTTTCAAACATGATTCAAACCGCGTGGGGCCGTTGAAATGGCACTTAAACAAAACAAAACCAGCATGGCAGCGGCGATTGCTGCGGCAGCCGGAAACCCGCCTATTCCACCTGCAAATACGGAACGTGCAAATGCAGCACTTCCTCGCGGCACGATTGCATCAGTCCGTGTTGGAGCCGGAGGCATCCAGGACATCGATACCTCGCTTATTTTGCCCTGGGGCCCAAAAGACAGGCTTGGTATCGAGTTAACACCTGTTAACTCAGAAGCCGAACCGTACGTCGATTCAGCCGTTCTTGAGCTGGCCGAAAGCATCAAGGAGGCAGGCGGTCAGCAGGTTCCGGTCCTCCTGCGCCCTTCAGAGGAAGTTGATGGTCACTTCGAAGTAGTTTACGGTCGCCGTCGTATCTTAGCCTGTCAGCATCTAAACCAGCCAGTACGCGCGCTGGTGCGAACGCTTGATGACAAGGAGGCGCTTCAAGCGAAAGGTCTGGAGAACTCTTCGCGTGTTGATCTCAGCTATTATGAGAGGGCTCGGTTCGCCCGCGAAATTCTCAACCAAGGATATGACCGTTCGGAAGCGATCACAGCACTGGCGATATCCAAGAATACGCTATCGCAATTGGAGCGAGTCACCAACGACATTCCTGACGATCTCGGGGATATGATTGGGCCGGCGCCGAAGTCTGGCCGCCCGAAGTGGACTGCTCTCGCTGAAGCATTGCGAAAGAAAGTAATAACAGCGGATAGGGCAAAAAGGTTTCTAGATAAGCTCAATACATCTGATTCCGACGATCGATTGAACGGGCTCCTAGGTAGCTTGACCCACAAGGAAGCAGCACAGGAAATTCATCCGGCACCTGACGTTGTCATCAAGACCAACAGTTCAGCGGTGAACATGACGATCAAAAGATCAGGGGAGAATGAAGCTTATGCACGTTGGCTTGAGGAAAACCTTGGTCAAATTATTGAGAAATCCTACGAGCGTTTCAAAGAAGGCGCCGAGGAATAAGCGAGTTAACAGGTGTTAACTCTACATGAGGCAATGAGCAAAAGGAGAAAAGCAAAAAAGAAACCCCCGAAACCTAAGGCTCCGAGGGCTGAAAACCAACTAGTGGTTATAGATTTGACACCTAAACCCTAACAGCCCGCGAATCACGAGACAACAAAAAACGCCTCTGGGTGAACAGGTTTTCTTTGTCTGCTGACATAAAATCATGAAAACACTAACAGGATTGGCTCCAAGTGGAGCAACCTTGTCAAGAATGGCAGGGCAGGGGGCTATTACGCCTAAAAAATGGATGCTTCTTCGAGCCGTTGAAGAAGCCAGAGAACCCCTCGGGCTCAAGTCAACATCCCTCAATGTGCTGAGAGCAATGATCTCATTTGTGAGTGTAGATCAGATTTCTGCGGACCAGGATGATCACCATGTTTGTTTCGCTTCCAACGCTGCGATTGCCAAACGAACTCACGTCAGCCTTCAAACTGTTGAACGTCACATCTCAGCACTTGTTGAGCTCGGACTAATCCGTCGCGTCATGAGCGCAAACGGTAAACGCTGGGCGCGCCGGGATCGACAGGGCAGGGTGGTTAACGCATCTGGGCTGTCCCTGATGCCATTGTCGGAGCGGCATGGGGAATTCATCCAGGAAGCTCAGAAACATACTGACCGTGTTCTTGAATTCACTGTGCTCCGCGACAAGGTTTCGGCAGCCCTGGCTCACCTCAGGGAACTCGTTGCAGACGATAGCACAATCTCAGACCTGATGGTGACTGTACGCAACGCTCTGCGCCGCAAACCGGACGCAAACGTACTTAGCAAATTACTGTCTGAAATATCTGTGGAAATCTCGGAGATTACGCAAACCGATACAGAAAATTTGAGGGGCAATGACACTGAAATTGAGGGGCACAAAGAGGACTCATTGAATCCAGAAGTTAAGAAAGAGAAAATCTCTCGGATTCAAGTTTCCCCAGATCAAATGCAGCACAGTTTTCCACGGTTATGCTCCGAACTACGCTTTGCACGGGATCAAGCACATTGTGATCGTCTGATGGACGACATCGCTGCATATCTACGACTTGGACAAACCTGGTATGCTATGAAGTCGACACATGGCCCAGCTATTTGTTTCATGGTTTTGGGATACATCTTCCAACGCGCTGAGAAAATACAGTCTCACGTGTCTTACATGATTACCCTTTTAGCGAAGTTAGACAGTGGTGAAATGAAACCTACAGCTCTGTTGGCACCAAAGGCTCGTATTCATAAGAATTCGTCCTGACCACTGAAAGATACCATGAAAAAGGTACACCTGTTATGGCGACCAAAACTCAGTCAGCGCTTTCAGTCTTCAGTATCGCGGTTTTCAATTAGTCGGTCATTGACTTTCAGTTGGTCGTAACCGTACTTTCAATCGGTCAGAATGAGATGGTTCAAGCATGTATCCAAGATTCGCTAAAACAAGAATTGAAGAGGCGTTGTCGGACACCCGTGTTGTTCTTATCTCGGGACCCCGTCAGTCTGGCAAGACAACGCTTGCCACAGACATCGCTTCCGACAAGGTTCCTTTTCTAACATTGGATGACGCGACCGTCTTGCAGTCAGCTGTCGATGATCCGGTCGGTTTTGTACGAGGACTGGATCGGGCAGTAATCGACGAGATTCAGCGGGCACCAGACTTACTACTGGCAATTAAGAAAACGGTGGATGATGACAGAAGGGCAGGGAGGTTTCTGCTAACCGGTTCTGCCAATCTCATGACCATACCGAAGGTCGCGGACTCCCTTGCAGGTCGAATGGAAATTGTTCGTCTCCTCCCCCTCAGCCAGACAGAAATCCTTGAAACAAAATCGGGCTTTATCGACAGGGCGTTTGACGCAAAGAACCCCGTCGTAGACAAGCTGGTCATCGGAGATGACCTTGTAGAGACAGTTCTTTCTGGTGGCTATCCTGAGGCACTTGGACGGAAAAGATGGGGACGAAAGCAGGATTGGTACCACGATTACGTCGACGCTATTGTCCAGCGGGATGTCCGCGACGTGGCCCAGATCGAACAGCTCGCCATCATGCCGAAACTACTGGCAGTTCTCGCGGAGCATTCCGGTCAACTGGTCAACTATTCGGGGTTAGGTGCCGCCGTTGGGTTGAATCATGTGACCACCCAGAAATACATGCGCGTGTTCGAAAGCCTTTTTCTCGTGCACAGTTTGCAGCCGTGGTTCACAAATCGTCTGAAGCGCCTCACCAAATCCCCCAAGCTGCACTTTCTTGATGCAGGACTTCTTGCAGCGATGCGCAACGTCACCCCTGATACTGTCAAAAAGGAAAAGACACCCTTCGGGTCGATCCTGGAAACATTTGTGTTCAGTGAATTGCGCAAGATTGGCACCTGGAGCGAACAAAGGTGCACGTTTTCTCATTTCCGCGACAAAGACAGAAACGAGGTAGATATCGTTCTGGAAAACAGACGTGGAGAGATCGTCGGGATCGAGGTGAAGTCGTCTGCAACGGTTACTTCCAGCGACTTTTCCGGGATGCGCAAATTGGCAGAAGCGTGTGGTGATAAATTTGTTCAAGGGCTCGTTCTCTACGACCACGATCAGGTTGTACCCTTTGCAGACAACATGTTTGCGGCACCTCTATCGAGCCTGTGGGCGGCTACTTAATAGATGCGCAAAGCTATTAGAGGGCAGGGGGCTTAAGCCATCGCTATCTCCATTTGCAACACATAGCTTTCGGCACAAGCGGGCGGGAAGAAGACGTTCGCTGCATGTGCGATAACAACTCCCGCAATCCGTGAAAGCGGTCATTTACAGTCGGGAGTGCGATACCCGCCCGATCCAGGTATGGATGAAATCCTTTGTGGCGCGCGGTCAGAGTGGCCTGGCAAGGTCACCAATATCCCAGAAAAGCCCGGCCATTGCCCGCAAT
>NZ_JBXWOZ010000024.1:0-19197 GCF_059611145.1 Ruegeria sp. CDSB022
AATATCAATATATTACACACCGCGCCCGAGCGGGCTTTTGCGTTGCGCCATCACAACTGAAAGCACCGTGGAAGCAAGCAGTACGAGAAAAACACTGTGACGGACCCGTAATAGATAATGCCAACTAGTAGGTTACCGTCGCTGTCAAAACCTTCTTCAGATCCGTCAAGGCCGAACGGTTTTGGCAAAGATCGTGGAGCATACGACAATACGCTGAAATGGCGACCTCCGGGCTATCGCAACAATAGCGCAAGCAATTCATTGGCCTCTAATCCCGCTGAGCCACGTACTTGTCGCTTCAAGCCCTTTTCGCAAGACATCGAACATTTGCTCAATTTCGCTCTCGCTAATGATAAGCGGCGGTGAAAGAACACACATGTTGATCACAGGTCGAACCAATAACCCACGTTTCTGGCATTCGATATCGATCTGGCTACCAATCTCGTAGTCGCACCCCAGATCGCTCTGGGGATCACCATCGACTGAGCATTGAACGCATCCCATCAACCCCATGCCGCGCACATCGGTAACGATGTCAATCTGACCCAACTGCTGTAGCTGATCCTGAAAAATCGGAGTGACCCTTCGAACGTGTTCGAGAAGCCTTTCCCGTTCAATAATTTCCATACTTTTCAGACCAGCGGCCGCGCTGACCGGGTGACCGGAATAGGTATAACCATTAGAAAAGGTTGCATCTTTTCCCGCAACATCGGCGATTAGCCTGTCCGAGATAATCGCGGCACCCATCGGCGCATACCCAGATGTCATTCCTTTGGCGCAGGTGACTATGTCTGGCTGAATGCCAAAGACTGTTTCTGACGCAAACCAATGGCCCAATCGCCCGAAAGCCGTCACTACTTCGTCGGAAATGTATAGAACATCGTACTTCCTGCAGATGTTTAGGCAACTTTCGTGATACCCTTTCGGCGGCACGATCACGCCACCAGAGGCAAGAACCGGTTCGGCGATAAAAGCGGCAACATTTTCTGGGCCAAGCGCCACAATGGCGTTTTCCAGGTCCGAAACTTTCTCTTTCAGAAAGCTCTCTTCGCTTTGACCAGGCGCACGATAAAGCGGATTCACGTCTGGCAAGAAATGTGCGAGGTCATCTGCCTTGTCGAGCCAAAGCCTGTCACGCTCTTTTCCACTGACGCTGGCCGCCAGATAAGTGCTTCCGTGATAGGCTTTTTGCCGTGAAATGATTTTCTTTTTCTCGGGGCGTCCCAAGAGGTTGTTGCGGAAATGGACAAACCGGATGGCCGTATCAACCGCAGTGGAACCGCCGGTGGTAAAAAAGACATTGTTCAAGTCGCCCGGCGCACGTTTGGCGATTTCGCGCGCGAACCGCGCGGCAGTCGAGTTGGAGTTGTTAAAGGGCGAGAAATAAGCAAGGTTCCGAGCCTGCTCAGCCATGGCCTCGGCCATCTCCTCTCGGCCATAACCGATCTGGGTGCACCACATGCCTCCCGGTCCGTCGATCAAGCGTTCGCCTTTTTCGTTCATGACATGGATGCCGCTGGCACCTTCAATAAATGTCCGGTCGTTTTTGCCCAAGGTTGCCATACCTTCCCACGGGTGCAGGAAGTGGTCGTTGTCCCAGTGCTTGACGTTAGAGTTATCCACGGCGGGCCATGCTTTCTGTGCTCATCACAATTGGGAATTCTTCGCGAACCTGAGCGTCTGAGGCGCCGAAGTAGTTGGGGAAATGGCTATCGAGAATGGAATTGACCTTGTCACGGGCACGGTCCAGAAGATCAGTTTTGCCTTCGTTTTCCCATGTGTCCGTGCGCTCACGATCCATGAGCCGTGGGTAGACGAATTCGCTGTTCATATAGCTCAGTGTGTGCGGGTTGCCGAGAAAATGACCAGGGTCGATGGCACACTGGTGGATCACATCCACCGCCATGGTTTCATCCGTGACTTCAATCCCGCGCAACGACCGCAGGATCATACCGCCCGCTTCGTCATCGATGACCATGCTTTCAAAACTGCATCCCATCAGGCTACCGATCATACCCCCGAACTCGCACAAACGATTGGCACCGGCATGAGCGGCAAGCGTGAAGGTTAGTGCCTTTTCCAACCCGTATTGCGCGTCGGGTATCTTAGCATCGGTCATGCCTGCGCCGACAGAGGTTGGAAGGCCATAAAAGTTACCCATCTGAATGGCTGCGGCCCCGATCAGAGCCTGTTCGCCACTGCCGCCGGTGAACGACCCGCTGCGCAGGTCAGTGATGAAGGGCCAGGCGGCAAAGCAGACCGGACAACCTGGTGTGATGAGGTTTACGATGGCAACGCAGGCCAGCGTTTCGGCCACGGTTTGCACCAGCGTTCCCGCAAGTGTAGCGGGGGCTGTGGCCCCGGCTTGAGGAGGCACCGCCAAATCAACCGTCAGGCCCAACTTGGCGGTATCAATCAGGATTTCCATGTTTTCCTTGCCGACCCGCAAGGGGGAAACCATGGGGCAGCCACCAAATATGACGCTTGGCTTTTTCATGAAAGCCCCTTCGCCACCTTGAGCAAAATCAAACATGCGGATGGCATGCGGAATATGGCTGCGGTCGCGAAAAGTCAGACAGGCCGGTTTTTGACTGCCTGCGAGCATGGCATAAATGGTGTTCATGTCGTGAGCGAAATCATCAGTCACATCGGTGGCCAAAACTGTGTCGCCCAGCATATGGATGTTGTCCAAACGGTCCACCAGACGGGTGAAATCATAGACATCGCGCAGGATCGACGGGCGATAAGTTTTGGTCTCGGAATCGAAAGTGGTGACGGCGGTGCCAGAGTTGGCGAAGTAAACGCTTTCTGCCGAGCAATGCATGTCGTCTTTGCCTTCACGCTCTCCGCGGGCATAGACGTAAAACTCCTTGGCCGCACCAGCCAGAATGTCTTCCATCAGGGCGCGTGGGAAGCACAGCCGATTGAGGTCATTCATCACCGCGCCCTTGGGCAGCACCAGATCAAGCAGTTCCGGGAAATGGTCGGTGACGCCCGTGTTTTCCAGAACGGTCAGGGCCGCTTTGTGGATGTTCTCCATATCTGTTTGGGTCAACGGCTTATAGCGTCCGCCGCTTAAGCCTCCACGCACGGCCTCGTTGCCCGTGGTTGCCTGTTGCACCTTTATGCGCGCGGCGCGCCCACCACCACCGCGACGGCGTGATTTTACCTCAGCCATTACCGGCCATCCTTTGTTCTGGTTCCGGACTGATCATGGCGAAATAGAAATCGTAAAAATCCTGGATCGCGGTTTCCATTTCACCCAAGGGGCCCGGTTGGAAGTATTGAGAATTAACGCCGGACTGGTTGTGGCGAATGATGCGTTCGTCATCCAAAGATGTGACATGCCAAAGCCAGGTCAGGTCTTCCTTGTCGTAATCCTGGCCTTCTTCGGCGTCAGCGCGAACCAGCCAGACCACCTGAATGTCGGTTTCCTGCAGACCACGTGGAACAAAGCGGTAACCCACCATGTGATCCGAATAGATCAGGAACCAATTCAATGGACCAATATCAAAGTCAGTTGCGCCACCGTCGAAGCCTTTCAGCGTTCCAAGCAATGGCGCAAGCGCCTCGCCCGATTTGCTGCCGGTTTTGTAACCTTGGTAAAGCGGGTAGCGCCGATAGTACCCGCTGGTGAATGGGGTGGGCGCAGCCTCGCCAACAAGCACCAATTCATCGGGTGTCAGCCCGACTTCTACAGCCCTTGCATTTAGCGGCTCGACCAAGCCAGCCATGTCTTGTGGCGATTTCAGGCTATGAGAACGAGAATATTCTTTGTGTGCTGGTCCGCAGTGGTAACATTCAAGATAGTTCTCAACCGCCAGTTTCCAATTCGCTGGAACCGGAAATGATGCCGTATGCGCAATTTTCAAATCGTCTAAACCATAGGGTTTGACCAAAGGCGCAAGTTGGCTGAGGACAGGATCTAGCGATGGCGTGTTTGCATCGGCACCGACAAAGATCAAGCCTTTAAAGACACTCACCTGAACGGGAAAGAGCCCGAATTTGGATGGGTCAAAGTGTTCCCCCATATTGTGGCCTGCACGTAGTTTTCCCGATAGCTCATATGTCCAGGCGTGATACGGGCAAGCAAGAACACGGGAGTTGCCAGACTGTTCAGTGCAGACGCGAGATCCACGATGGCGGCAAACATTCAGATGAGCGCGAATTTCACCATCGCGGTCGCGAACAATAATGATGGACTCCGGGCCATAGTCGAACAGAAAATAGTCTCCGGGGTTTGGGATTTGGCTGACATGCCCTGCCCAAAGCCAATTACGGTTCCAGACCTGGGCAATGTCATAGTTATAGATGTCTTGCGAGGTATAGAATTCACGCGGCAGCGCGTGGCCGTACTGATGTGAGGTCATCAAAGCATCTAACTCAAACGGTCGGCTGTTCATCACGTTTCCTCCAAATCGACTATCTCGCGGCGAAACCAATCCTTGTCTGCTTCTGCCTTGAGGCGTTCAAAATCGCGTGCCGCGCGGTGGCCTGCGAAGACTGCGTCCACGATCAGCCCTGGAGACGCGGCATCGCCTATAAGTTCGAGGGTCTTCAACCCAACCCCGCGCAAGCTGTCGTAAAGCGCTGTCTCTCGCTGGCGCTCGGTAACCAGAACTGCCGAGGCACAGGGAATACTCGCTTCGCGACCGGTAAAGGCACATCCGATGCGGGCCATGTCACCTTCAACCGCGGTCAGCACCTGATTGCAGCGAATGTCTATGCCAAGTTCGATCAGACGAGCCTGAATACGGGGCTGCTCCAAAGTATGTACGGCGTAAGCAGAGACCAAACTCTCCGGCGTGACAAAGACCACCGGATATCCGGCAGCTGCCAGTTTTTCTGCAATCACGCCTGCCAGATAGATATGGTCATCATCATAGATCATCACCGGGCCATCCGGAGGCAGAAGGCCGTTCATGATGTCATCAGGTGTCAGCACTCTGGCGCTTTGCTCGATATGAGGCATACGGCGCTGGGTGTTTCGCCCCATGCCATCCGTACGCCAACGGCTGCCGGTGGCGACAAAGACGTGTTCGACGCCAAGCTCTGCCACCTGATCGCCGTCAAGTCTGCTGTCGGTGAACAACTGAACGTTGCCGCGCTGTTTCAGATCATTCAGGCGATAGTCGACGACGCGCGACCAGGCCGCTAGGCCGGGAAGCCTGCTTTCCTTTGCGACACGTCCACCAAATTCAGCTGAGGCTTCGGCCAAGGTCACCTGATAGCCGCGCCGTGCGATTTGCATGGCACACTCAAGACCCGCGGGTCCGCCACCGATTACCAGTGCTTCCGCCTCGCTTTTTTTCGGTGCAATGATCTCGGGGTGCCAGCCGCGACGCCATTCCTCGCCCATGGTCGGGTTTTGGGTGCAGCGGATCGGAATACCCAGATTGTCCGAAGACACGCAGATGTTGCAGCCGATGCATTCGCGAATTTCGTCGATCCTGCCTTCTTCAATCTTCTTCGGTATGAACGGGTCCGCAATAGAAGGTCGCGCCGCTCCGATAAGGTCGACAATACCTTTCTTGACCATCGACAGCATCATATCGGGGGAGGTCAGGCGACCGACACCTACCACGGGTTTCCGTGTGATCTGTTTGACGTGGGACAGAAACGCGTTCTGATAACCATCTTCCGGCTGGAATCTGGTTGTGGCACTGTCATTGGACCAGTCGGCCACATTCACATCCCATAGGTCAGGAAGATCGGCCAAAAGCTCGACCACGGCACGGCCTTCTTCTGCGGCCTGCATACCGTCGGCGCCCACCATCTCATCAATGGCAAAGCGGAGCGCCACAGCGCAGCTGTCACCTACAGCTTCGTGGGTATCTTCCAGCAATTCGCGCGTCAGGCGCACGCGATTTTCAAGCGACCCGCCATATTCATCACTACGCTGGTTCATATGAGGTAGCATGAAATGTTGCGCCAAAGTCATGTTATGTCCGGCATAGACGTAAATGATGTCAAATCCGGCATCTTTCGCGCGCAGGGCGGCCTCGCGATGCCAGCGGCGGAATTCCCAGATATCGGCCTTATCCATGGCCTGCGCCTGCTTGGGATGCGTCGTATCGACGGACATCTCGGACGGAGCAAGAACCGGGGCGCGGGTCAGCAAGTTTTGCGCATGATTGCCATTATGTACCAGCTGGATGGCCGCCAACGCACCATGTGCATGTATTGCATCTGTCATCAACCGCAACGCAGGCACATCGCGTCCATCCCACAATCGCCCCTCGGCATAGGGGGACAAGTCCGAGGTCGGGTGTATCTCGGTCTCCTGATTGGAAACCACTGCCCAACCACCTTCAGCCTTCATTCCGCGGACGGCAGCATCCGCCCGTGGCCTGAGGTGTCCCAGCCCGGTGCAATGCGGCACCTGATAAAAGCGGTTTCTGGCTGTGACGGGCCCGATCTGAATCGGTTCGAAGAGCAGAGCGTATGGGTTCGCGTCCGACATAATCACGCGTTTTTCCTATATTTGGGTTCCGGAGCCCGAAGGCCCCGGAAATATGGTTGTGTTAGAATCCGGCTTTGATCCGTTCAAATTCTGCCAGCATTTTTGCCTCCAACTCGGGATTCACCGCGTCAAAGAACAAACTGCTTTCGAAGAAGCTTTTCGGATCGGCAAAACCATAGGCTTCGATATTGGCTTGATCGGCGACTTCGAACGCTTTTGCGTTGGAATGCGGGTAGCCCCAGTTGTCGATGATGTATTGGCCGCTTGCAGGATCAGTGAGCGCGTTCAACAGATCATAGACCTGATCGACCGGTGTCGTGGAAGACTTCAGATGCACGTAGCCACAGGCCCAGGTCGCGATACCTTTGTCGACGTCACGCATCATGGCGGCAGGCACTTCGTTCCAGATCAGGTTCAGTTCGGACTGGTTCCAGGCCCAACCCATTTCGATCTCACCGCTGGTCATGGCCTGATCAAACTGACCCGCATCGGACCAGTAAAAGCGCATGTTTGGGTGGATTGAGCGCAGGAAATCCGATGCTTCTTTGAACTGCTCATCGCTCAGATTTGTGTAATCATCAGCGTTTCCAGTGGCCAGCGCAGCCAGGGCATATGCAGACGACGCCGCATCCGGGATCGCGATCTTACCTGCATAGGCCGGGTCAGCCAGCAATTGCAGAGAGATATCATCCCCCGAGATTTTGTCGGTACGATAGATAAGACCCGTGTTCCCCCACTCGAACGGCAACATGTAAAGCTGGCCGTCCAGGACGATGGCGTCGACTTCCTTAATCTCAGGTAAAACATCGGCCCAGTTGGTCAGTTTGCTTTCATCCAGGGGCTGGATCAGGTCGGCTGCGACCCATTTCCGGACCGCGTCAGAACAAGGATGCGCCAGATCAGCCGTGAAACCCGAACTCAGTTTCGTGAAGGCTTCCTCCTGACTTCCAAAATAGGAATAGCTTGGCGCCTCATCCCCGTATTTTTCCATGTAGCTGGCAAAGAACCCGGGGTCTTCATATCCCGACCAGTCAAAAACCGTTAGATCAGCGCCACCTGCTATGGCACTTCCCGTGCTTATTGCCGTCGCACATGCGAAGGCCGCAATTCCCTGAACTCTCATTTTATCCTCCCACTATTTTACTATGGTCTGTACCAAGATCGATCACGCTTGCACCCTGAAGCCCCAGCCAAACTGCGTCGCCGCGTTTGAAATCGACCGTGTGAAAGTAGTTGGGAACCGAGACCGAGATTGGCTTTTCGGCTCCCGCAACCTGAATGTGATAGTGAATGTTCTCGCCATAGAAGGCGACATTGCTGACAGTGCCTTGAACCGTTGATGGATAGTCTTCTGGCTTTTCAGCTGCGATTTCCAATTGTTCCGGGCGAATACCGATGTTCATGTCTTTAGAGCTGGTCGCAACGTTGGGATTTCTCTCAATCTCAATCCGCCCGAAGGCGGCTGCATCGATCGACAACATATTGCCGGTTTCGCCCGACAACTGGGCAGGCAGTATGTTCATCTCACCGATGAAACTGGCCACTTGCTGATCACAGGGACGGGCATAAAGCGTGGTTGGTGTATCCACCTGCTTGAGCCGTCCGTCGAACATCACACCAATACGGTCGGACATCGTCATTGCCTCATATTGGTCATGGGTGACCATCACAAAGGTGATGCCAAGCGACTGCTGCAGATTGCGCATTTCAAACTGCATCTGCTCGCGTAGTTTCTTGTCGAGAGCTGACAAGGGCTC
This sequence comes from Ruegeria sp. CDSB022, assembly GCF_059611145.1. NCBI lineage: Bacteria > Pseudomonadati > Pseudomonadota > Alphaproteobacteria > Rhodobacterales > Roseobacteraceae > Ruegeria > Ruegeria sp. CDSB022. The sequence continues at coordinate 8,221 of NZ_JBXWOZ010000024.1, forward strand.
GTCCAGTAACAACACCTTGGGTCGCATGATCAGCGCGCGGGCGAGCGCCACCCTTTGCCGCTGCCCACCCGACAACTCACTTGCGCCGCGATCCTGAAGACCGCCCAGCTCGACCATTTCCAGGGCCTCAGCTACGCGCTGTTCGATCTCGGCCTTGGGCGCCTTGCCCCGTAATCCATAGGCCACGTTGTTCCCGACGTTCAGATGCGGGAAGATCGCGTAGCTCTGAAAGACCATGTTCGTTGGACGGTTGTTGGCAGGCACACCTTCCATATCCTGACCGTCGATCAGCACGGTACCCTTGGTCGGTTCCTGGAAGCCCGCGATCATCCGCAATACCGTGGTCTTGCCGCATCCCGAGGGGCCGAGGAGCGAGAAAAACTCGCCCTCTTTGAGATCGAGATCGATCCCGCTCGCAGCCAGGAATGTGCCATAGCGCTTTTCGACGCCCCTGAGTTCTATGATGTTTCTGTCTGTCATCGGACCTCTGATGCGGATGAGCGGCGGCGGAAATACTCGGCCAGCACCAAAAGCAGAACCGAGGTGAGCAGCAGGATAGAACCCAAGGCCAAAACGTTTGGAAGCTTGGCGGGGAAACGGATCTGGCTCCAGATATAGACCGGCAGGGTTGGCTGGTTGCCGGACAGGAAAAAGGCTAGGACGAACTCATCGAAGCTAACCGTAAAAGTGACCAGCATGCTGGCTACGATGCCGGGGGAAACGACCGGCAGCGTCACGCGACGGAAGGTTTCGAACACGCCGACGCCCAGATCGTAGGATGCCTCTTCCAGCGACGCGTCGAAGTCATCGAACGCGGACTTCAAGATCGAAACGGAAAATGGCAGCGCAAGAAACGTATGGCCCAGAACTACGGTCAGCAGAGATGGTTTGAGACCGAGAAACAGAAACAGAACCAGCATTGACGAAGCCACGATAATACCCGGGATAACCAAAGGCAGCATTACCAGACCTTCAGCTGCACGCTGACCCCGAAAACGGTACCGAACAAAGGCGCGCGCGGCGAACAGCCCCATAGCGGTAGATAGAATTGCGACGACCGTGCCGACACCCAGCGAATTCCAAAGGGCCTGGATCAGCGTATCCTGCTCGCCCAGTTTCCGATACCAGTCCAGCGTCCAGCCTTTTATCGGAAAGGCAACGATTGTACCGCTGTTGAACGAGAACAAAGGTAGGAAAAGAACCGGCAGGTACAGAAAAACCAAATACAGGAAAGCATAGGCTGTCAGGGTCGAGGGGCGCTTCATCTGATCCTCCTCCCAAACTGGGTGGCGGTAATAACAAACACGATGGCGACGAAGCCGACCGACAGCATCGCGATCAGCGAAAGTGTGGCGCCGAGAGGCCAGTTGTTAGCGGCCCCGAATTGCACCTGAATAAGATTGGCGATCATCTTCCCGTCCGATCCGCCGACCAGCGCTGGAGTCACGTAGTCACCGACAGTCGGAATGAAGATGATCAGGCAAGCCGCAATGATCCCTGGGATGGTCAACGGCAGCGTCACCCGCATGAAGCGTTGCAAAGGACTGTTGCCGAGGTCGGTGGCGGCCTCCAACAGGCTTGGATCGATCTTCTGCAACGAGACATAGATCGGCAGGATCGCAAAAGGTGCCCAGGCATGGGCAAGCGTCAGTACGACAGCGAATTCATTATAGAGCAAGAAGTCGAGCGGTTCGTCGATCAGACCAAGCATCAGTAGTGCAGAATTCATCACCCCGTTGAACCCAAGGATGAGCTTCCAAGCAAATACGCGCAGCAGATAGCTGGACCAGAACGGAATGGTGATGAGCAGAAGCCAGATAGTCTTTTTCCGGGCCTTCATCGCGATGAAGTACGCGATGGGATAGGCCAGTGCGACAGTGACTATCGTAACTGCTCCGGCAATCCAGATCGACCTTAGCATTAAATGTCGAACCAGCGGATCGGCAAACGCGTCGCTATAGTTTTTCAGCGTCGGTGTCTTGTCGAGCGTTACGTAGGTTTGGGTCCAGAATGAATAGGCGATCAGGATCACCAAAGGCGCCGCCACCAGAAACCCCACGTATGCCGTGGCTGGTGCGCTGAGGGTATAACCCCGGGACGCTTCGCTACGAAAAATCACCCTATCTCCCATCTCGGTACTTACGAGTCTCTAATGGACGATCGTCCATTTAATGTTGCGCCAGAAAGGCCTTTCGTGTCAATCTTCCTGTGAGCCACCCATATGAGAAGACCCTAAGCTGATGGAATCATTGAATAGAGTAACAGAGCCTAAAGGAAGAAAGCGTAGCTCGAAGCGCGATCCAGAGGCCAACAGGCAGCTTCTGATAAAGGCGACACTGGATACTATTGCTGATATTGGAGTCACCGACACCTCGGTCAGTCGCATTTGCGAGCGCTCAGGTCTGTCGCGCGGAATGATCCATTTGCATTTCGGGGGGAAGGACAATTTGCTGACAGCAGCGGCCCAGCATTTCAGTACTGAGTATTATGCCGAGATGGACAGAATGACCGAACTGGGCTCGGATGCATCGCCCGAGGAGCGGGTGATGGCTGTGATCGAGGCGGATCTATCCGAAGCTTTGCTCAATCCACGAAGTACGAAAATCTGGCATGCATTCCGAGGCATCGCGAGCTCACACCCTGGTATTGCCCGATACAGCAGCACTCAGGATCCCAAACTTGTCGAGACTTTGCGGCGTGCATTCACGGAGATAGCCCAACAAAACGGACATGATCCGAACTTGGTGAATGATGCCACTAGCGGAACGTTGGCCTTACTGGAAGGTATGTGGGTAAATTACCTTACCGATATGCAGGTTTTTTCGCGACGACGCTCTGCTGAACTTATTCGAAGATTTTTAGGCGGGCTTTTTCCAGGAAAATTCAAGTTGTGAGCCTTCGCGACGCTCAGGTTTGAGATGGAAACAATGCCTCTTCCTGGAAAGCAACTACTGGTATTGGTGAGGCCTCTAGCGTCTAAGTAGCATCCACCTAGCTATTGAAAAATCTCGACGTCCGCTGTGCGCTATTAGCGGACTTTCACAATTAAACTTTGTAGTCCGAGATGCGCAACAAAGTGAGGTTTTGCAGCATTATTGACGTCGTGGTGTGGCTACGCACCCGTTGGTCCAATCTTCAAGCTGGTCGGGAAAAGCATCGACTGACTTCGCTCGGCGCCTGCGATAAATCTCGACATACATGCCTCCAGCCTTTGCCGAAAAGCATACATCATCCAGAGTTTTCACACAGACTCAGTCCAATACACCATCAGCTGAAAGCAAGCATGGATGTTTGCAGCCAGAAGCTACAAGGTAGCACACGATATCCAGGACACCGAACAATGCCTAAAAAACACCAGGGACAAACGGTTGCGATAGATGTTGATCTCGCTGGAGATATTCTTCGAGTGGCGGTTTCTGGTCTTCCTAAACTAGTTTCTAGGAACGCGGCTAGCGCCTTGCTGGAGCTTCGTTCGGATCACGAACAGTTTCGGGGGTTTTTGAACCTCCCACCAAATGGAAACCACCTCATCAACTCTTGCCTACTCTATCCACCCTTTGAGCAAGGTACCGATGGGGCACTTTTTCTAGCCTCTCAGTTTGCATACGCACCATATGCCGGAACCGCACTCATGGCTGCAGCCACCATAATTGCGAGCGCGAAGCGTCAAGCATTAGCCAAAGATCAACAAGTTGTTGCTTTAGAAACAGCAAATGGTGTCATGGAAGTACAAGTAACCCGAACAGATAGCGTTATGACACATGCCAAGTGGTTTACTGTCAAGCCCAAGCTATTGATTAATAATCAAATATTGAATCTTCCTCTAAGTGGAAACATTCCAGTTTCTCTAGTCGATGCCGGGTTGCCGTATTTGGTTGTCGATGCAGACTATCTAGGTATTTCGCTTAGTGAGCGCCAAAAATTGACCAACGCTGCAATTGAGTTAAGCGGGGCGGCTAGTAAACAATTTCCGATGTCCAATTTTGGTATTGGCGGCAGCTACGGTAAATACTTGGTCATGTTCAGTTCGAAATCAGGGAAGAACCATATTAAAACTGTCTGGGCCTCTGAAAAGGGAGAACTGGCAAATTCGGCTGGGGGGACAGGCGCATTGTCTGTTGTGGTGGCGTGCGAGGGCAACGGGTCAATATCTCCCGGCAGGTCCGTGACAATCGAAGCACCGGGCGGAATTTTTGAATGCCAAGTTGTCGGTCAATTCGCCACTGTATCAGCAGAAGTTAGGATCGTTGCAAGGCATAGCTTTCCTTCTTTTTACTACGCTAATCCGTAAGGCAGCTTTTTAAATTGGGTGTTTGGGTGCAGAACCCTAACAAACCGAGCAACTGAATTCCATTCTGCCAGAACCCGTTGTGGCGCCTTAATTGCAACCCAGTGCCTGGTAGGGCCACTGAAAGCTTCGGACATTGCCGACGAGAGTATTGGGCCGACCCCCGACGAATATTCGGAAAGGCCTTCTGCGGGCAAGTTTTTCGCCCATCTTCACTAAAATCTGGGTTTTTTAGCTCAATCAGCCCAAATCGGACATTGGTCGTGGCAGTAAAGAACGACAGGAGTACACTAAAGGCACCAAAATCAGCGTGCTTTCTTGATCTTTATTTTGTCAAGCTTCGCTCTGCTCTTGGTCGATTCCTCAGAGCGCGTGAGAGCTTTGGCAATGGCCTTCAAGCCCATCCCCTTTGACACCAGTAGGTGCAATTTTGAATTTCCTCTTGTGTCCAAGCTTGACGGTGACGCTCAAATCGTTCTGCCATGGTTTTCGTCTACCTTATCAATGTGTCTGATCTGTCATAAAGCAAGGTGGTCGTGTTGACGCCAGCTCAAGCAAAATCACGAGTATCTTAGTGAAGAAGCGGTGATACCAAACGCTACAAATGACAGACCCAGCCCAAAGCGGACAATCAAGACCAAACTTTGCAATTCCGGATAGCGGACCGAACCGGACATCAACGTTTAGCGTGCCAATGTCCGTCATTGCTCGTCAGCCTTCAAGTGGGGCTCTGTTGATGCGACTGACCTCCTCCATAATGTCGAAAACATGGTCGGCGGTCACTGTGATCCCTATCGCTTCCAGGCGCTTCAGATGCATACTTTTATAGCTTTCCAGATATTCGCGGTTCCGAAACAGGTATGTGGACCCATAGTGATTGGTTCCATCTTCGACAGTCCAAATCTTCCAGATTATTCCCGGCTCCTCCGCGATACTCTTTGCAAGTTGCTCGGTGCCGGCGAGAAATTCTTCTGTGATCGGACCTTCATAGGTCATATGCAGATCCCAGACTTTCAGTGTACTCATGTTTAGTTTCCTTTGTGAGTTTGGGAAAGTTCAGCGGTTTTTCCCGAGTTGGTAGAAGCATAGGACCGCAAGCAAGGCGAAGAAGATGGGGTCAGACCAGCCAAACCCGGTGAAAACTCCTGTCAGGCAGGCGTAAAGCGTGATGATGACGCCAAGTAGATTGGTCCACATCAATCCTGTGAGAAGGGCGATTGCAGCTTCACTGCCATGTTCTACGTCCCGAAACAGGAAGATGATGATCCCGATGCCGCCCAGAAATATCGAGTTATGCTGTGACAAGAACACAGCGTATTGGTCGTTTAATTGCAGGCCGTAGTTCGGCCAGAGGATGGCCGGGGCAAAGAACAGCGCGAGTGCGAACAACATGTAAATCACGCCATGCGCGGTCAGGAGTGTTTTGTTAGGCATGTTACGACTTTCTAAGGTTGAGGCAGTTTTTTTCGGAGGTGGTTGAGTGTCTTGATCGTCTGGCGTTTGTCCTGCACGCTGAGATCACCAAAAATCTGTTCCAGAGCTTGATTGTGGAGTGGAAGGAATTCGGCCACTTTTTGGCGCCCGGCTGCGGTCAGTAACAGAACACGCGCCCGTCTGTCGGTTTCATCGACACTCTTTTCCACCCATCCGGCTTGAACCAGGTTTTTGACAACCACATCCAGGTTGCCAGATGTAGACAGAGTCAGCCGCATCAGATCGTTGATTGACAGCGGCCCCTTGTTGCTAAGTGTTTCCAGCGCGTCCCATTGGGGCGCTGTAAGGCCCGCCGAACGAAACGCTGACACCATAGCGCGCATGAACAATTGCTGACTGCGTAGCAGGGCCAGCACCAGGGTTTGGTTTTCTCGGGCTTGATCTTTATGTCTCATGTTGCGCACATATCCCTAGTTAGGGATAAATTCAAGTACTCCCCATAGAATGACCTAATCCACTCATTCGTTCGATGTGCAGCATTTGTTGGAATGACGCATAAAGCGAGCTTTCGCTGCATCTGCGCTAATGTCCGTAATCATTTCATCTCAGTTCATCAAGCAACGTTACTCTGTCACTGGAAATACATTTGTCTTCTTGACAACTCCGTAGACAAAGCTGCTGTCCATGGAGGCAATACCTCCAAGAGGATGCAACTTTCTGCGAACGAATTTTTCGTAATCTGAAAGATCAGCCACGACCACACGAAGCAGGTAATCCGATGAGCCGGTCATAACGAAACACTCCAGTACCTGGTCAATCCGCGCAATGGCTGCTTCGAATTTCTTTACTGTCGCTTCAGTATGGCTTTCCAGTTTGACGTGAACGAATACCGTTACCGGCAACCCGTAGGCCTCGGCGTCTATGTTGGCGCAATAGCCGGTGATGATTCCATTTTGCTCGAGCAGCTTCAGCCGCCTCAGACAGGGCGAAGGTGACAAGTTCACCTCTGCTGCCAAGTCTTGATTCGTCATTCGACCATTGCGCTGCAACGCTCGAATGATCTGTTGGTCTTTACGGTCTATTTTTTTCATAGATTAGCATATACTGCTACAAACGAGGTAGTATAAGACATTTTTGGAATATTTTACCACTCGTGTCGTCATACTCTGCTTCTTGAAAACCAAGGAGTCACCCAATGCGCAACCGCCCCGACAGCTTCTCCACTCTTGCCATTCACCATGGCTATAACCCGATGGAAAACGAAGGAGCGTTGACGCCTCCGCTGCATCTGACCTCGACATTCGCTTTCGAAACCGCGGAAGCAGGCGGTGCGATGTTCGCGGGCGAGCAGGCAGGGCATGTTTATTCGCGCATCTCGAACCCGACTTGCGATTTGCTGGAGCAACGCATCGCGGTGCTTGAGGGGGCAGAGGCAGGATTGGCCCTGGCCTCGGGGATGGGGGCGATCACTGCAACGATGTGGACTCTTCTTGCCCCGGGGGATGAGGTCATTCTCGACAAGACGCTCTATGGCTGCACATTTTCCTTCATGCGGCACGGGCTGGCAAAATTCGGTGTGACAGTGACCCATGTGGATCTGACGGAGCCGGAAAACCTGATAGAGGCGATCAGCGGAAAAACCAAGGTGGTCTATTTTGAAACACCCGCCAATCCGAATATGCGCCTTGTAGATATCCAGTCTGTATCAGCCATTGCCCATGCCAACGGCGCCTACGTGGTGGTGGATAATACCTATGCCACGCCCTATCTGACCCAGCCAATCAAACATGGCGCAGATATCGTTCTGCACTCGGCGACGAAATATCTAGGCGGTCACGGAGATGTTGTTGCAGGGTTGCTGGCCGGATCGACCGAGCTGGTGACTGAAATCCGCCTTTATGGGATGAAGGATATGACCGGCGCGGTCATGGCCCCGTTTAACGCGATGCTCATACTGCGCGGCCTCAAGACACTGGAATTGCGCATGGATCGGCATTGCAGCAGCGCTGCGACCATCGCCGAATATCTGGAGCAATCCGCCGGTGTGCGAAAGGTCTGGTATCCGGGACTGAGCAGTTTCGAACAGCATGATGTCGCGCAGCGGCAGATGTCCAAATTCGGCGGCATGATTGCATTTGAACTGGATGGCGGTCTGGAAGCAGGGCGCGCGATGATGAACAGACTGCAAATGATCACCCGCGCCGTATCATTGGGAGATGCTGAAACACTGGTGCAGCACCCGGCCAGCATGACCCACTCTACCTATACGCCTGAAGAACGCGCCGCACATGGCATCAGCGATGGGCTGGTGCGATTGTCCATTGGCCTGGAGGGGATCGACGACGTGATCCACGATCTCGAACAAGCCTTGCCAAGACCCCCTGTCCGCAGCGCAGCTTAAGGAAATTGACCATGTCCATTGATCTCAAAACAATTGAACAACGTTTGCTGTGGCTGTCCCACTGGATGATCCACCATGCGAACCACATTCGGCCCAAAGCTGACGGGATCAAGGTTGGCGGGCATCAGGCGTCTTCGGCGTCGATGGTATCGATCATGACCGCGTTATATTTTCAGACCCTGCGCCCGGAAGATCGCGTAGCAGTCAAACCGCATGCCTCGCCGGTCTTTCACGCGATTCAGTATCTGATGGGCAACCAGACCCGTGAGAAGTTGGAGAACTTTCGCGGATTTGGTGGCGCGCAAAGCTATCCTTCCCGCACGAAAGATATCGATGACGTGGATTTTTCGACCGGTTCGGTGGGCCTTGGCGTTGCTATCACCTCGTTTGCGTCACTTGTGCAGGATTATGTACAGGCCAAATCCTGGGGCGATACGCAAAAGCTTGGACGCATGATCGCATTGGTTGGCGATGCTGAGCTGGACGAAGGCAATATCTATGAGGCACTGCAAGAGGGATGGAAGAACGATCTGCGTAATTGCTGGTGGATCATTGATTATAACCGCCAGTCATTGGACGGCGTCGTGCGTGAAGGACTGTTCCAACGGATTGAGCAAATCTTCGACGCCTTCGGATGGGATGTTGTGCGGGTTAAATACGGCGCTTTGCAACGCGCTGCGTTTAAAGAGCCGGGCGGAGAGAAGCTGCGTCAATGGATTGATCAGTGCCCCAACCAGCTCTACTCGGCACTGACCTTCATGGGGGGCGCGGTGTGGCGCGAGCGACTGATGGAAACCCTCGGCGATCAAGGCGACGTAAGCGCGTTGCTTGATGCGCGCAGCGATGACGAACTGGCCGCTCTGATGGAAAATCTGGGTGGGAACTGCGTCACCACCATGGCAGATACCTTCGCCGCAATAGATCACGACCGCCCGGTCTGTTTCCTTGCCTATACGATCAAGGGCTGGGGGACGCCGATTGCTGGCCACAAGGACAACCATGGTGGGTTGATGAACAAGACTCAGATGGCCGAATGGAAGAAATTCATGGGTGTTACTGAGGGTGATGAATGGGAGCGCTTTGCCACCATCGCAGACCCGGCAGCGTTTGAAGAAATGCTGGCAAAGACGCCCTTCTTCGCCAGCGGGCCGCGCCGATACTCAGATGACGTTATCGACGTCCCCTCAGTTGAGTTGGATCCGGGTCGTGAAATCTCGACTCAAATGGCATTCGGCAAGATACTGGATGACCTGTCCAAAGGCAACAGCGCGCTGGCCGAGCGGATCGTGACGACCTCTCCGGATGTGACCGGCACAACCAATCTTGGCCCTTGGGTCAATCGCAGGAAACTGTTTGCGCGCACCCATCAATCCGACACTTTCAAGGCTGAAAATATCCCCTCCACCGCGAAGTGGGAGTTTACACCAGATGGTCAGCATATCGAACTTGGCATTGCTGAAATGAACCTGTTTTTGCTTCTGGCGGCGGCAGGGCTTTCGCACTCGGTTTTTGGCAAAAGGCTTATTCCCATTGGAACGGTCTATGATCCTTTTGTGTCCCGTGGCTTGGATGCGTTGAATTACGCCTGTTATCAGGATGCCCGTTTCATGATCGTTGGCACGCCCTCTGGCGTCACTTTGGCGCCGGAAGGCGGGGCGCATCAATCAATCGCGTCGCCGCTGATTGGCATGTCGCAAGACGGGTTGGCCGCATTTGAGCCCGCCTTTGCGGATGAATTGGCGGTCATCATGGAATGGGCCTTTGCCTATATGCAAAAAGATGGCGAGGGAGATCCCGATGAACGCACCTGGTTGCGCGACGAGACCGGCGGTTCGGTCTATTTACGTCTGACGACCAACCCGATTGAGCAGCCCGGTAAACGCGTGGATGACGATTTCCGTCAGGGGGCCATCGACGGTGCCTATTGGCTACGCAAACCGGGACCGAACTGCGAAGTTGTCATTGCTTATCAGGGCGCGGTTGCCCAGGAGGCCATCAGGGCAGCGGGCCATATCGCCCAGGGGCGGCGGGATGTCGGCGTTCTGGCAGTGACCTCTGCCGACCGGTTGAACGCCGGCTGGACTGCAGCGCAACGGGCGCGCACAAATGGCATTCGGGGCGCTGAGGCACATATCGAAACGCTGCTGGCAGATGTGCCGCGCGACTGCGCATTGATCACAGTGATCGACGGACACCCGGCAACGTTGTCCTGGTTGGGTGCCGTTCATGGCCACAAAACGATTCCGCACGGTGTGGAGCATTTCGGCCAAACCGGGTCTATTGCGGATTTGTACCGTCATTTCCGCATTGACGCTAACGCGTTGATCCAATCAGTAGGCGAATTGTCCCATGGTCGTAAAATCCCTCAGATTGTGGCTATAGCATAGCAGCAGCAGACATTGGATCACGTTGCTGCGTCTGCAACTATGGGCTCTCCTGTCGCCACTCTCTGCGGAGCGCTTCAACTGGTGGTAAGAGCCCATTTTGTGAGTCCGGTTTTCATGCTGCGTGCGCTCGCGGTGTGGGAAATGCTGCGGTAGCGTAAAGTATGGTGCTGTCGGGCAGCGGGAAATGTCGCCATTCGTGCAGAGTGCAGCAAGGATCAGGGACTGAATTCACACATCGCGCACGAAGCTGACCTTGATGGTCACAGACTGAACGTCGGCTTCTGGCATCGTTGCGTGTGCTCTTCCTACAGGGCAAATAAAAACGGGCGGTCCGTTTCGAGCAAACTTACAATACCGGGCAATATTCTTATTCTATCTTCTTCTTTCCAACTAGGGTCAGGACTCATAGCCAATAGATGACGAGAGCTGCGATGGCGATTGCTGAGAGGAAGACCTTCGGGCACCTG
>NZ_JBXWOZ010000025.1:0-17980 GCF_059611145.1 Ruegeria sp. CDSB022
CAAAGGTATTCCTCTCGGCCATCGCTCTCGCTGCTACAGTCCTATTCTGGCTGTAAATCAATGAGTCTGGAGCCTAGGCCACCGGTCCTGTTGCGCACCCAGCTAATGAGCGCGGCGCTAGATTTATTCTTCGCTGATCTCAGATTGCATAACACCAGGCTGACCACGGCCGGCCTCCCAAAGCCTTACAAAAAACTGGCTTCAATAGGGGGGTAAAAGAAAAAGGGCCCCCAAGCGGCGGCCCTTGATCGTTTTGCAGTGAAAGCTGGGATCAGCCGTTCACGCTGTCCTTCAGCGCCTTCGCAATGGTCATTTTGACCACTTTGTCGGCTTCTTTCTTGAACTGCTCGCCGGTGGCAGGGTTACGCACCATGCGCTCGGGGCGCTCGCGACAGTAGATTTTGCCGACACCAGGCAGGGTCACCGCGCCGCCCGCCGACACTTCGCGGGTGATCAGGCCGGTCATGGCCTCCAGCGCAGTGTTCGCAGCTTTCTTGTCGGTTCCCATTTCCTCAGCGAGAGCAGCAACCAGCTGAGTCTTTGTCATAGGCTTTGCCATTTCTTGGTCTCCTTAACGTGCCCGATAAATAGGGCCTCACCGCGTAACTGTAACGGGATATTGTAGGTGAACACAACGAATAGTAGCGTCGAAAACCCTAAAAATAGGGGGAATTCGTTGCTTTTTTGCTTCAGAGAAAGGCCGTTTCATCAAAGGAACGCAATTTCCGGCTGTGCAGGCGCTCCAGCGGCATGCCCCTCAGGTGCTCCATCGCACGAATTCCGATCGCGAGATGGCGGCTGACCTGCGTGGTATAGAAGGCAGAGGCCATGCCAGGAAGCTTTAATTCGCCGTGCAGCGGCTTGTCTGAAACACAGAGCAACGTGCCATAGGGAACACGGAACCGATAGCCGTTGGCGGCAATGGTCGCGCTTTCCATATCCAGCGCGATTGCCCGTGATTGGCTGAGTCGCTGTACCGGGCCGGACTGGTCGCGCAGTTCCCAGTTGCGGTTATCGACCGAAGCAACGGTGCCTGTGCGCATGACCCGTTTCAGCTCATAACCTTCCAGCTCGGTGACCTCGGCTACAGCCTGTTCCAGCGCAACCTGAACCTCGGCCAAAGGCGGAATCGGCACCCAGACTGGCAGGTCATCATCCAGAACCTTGTCTTCGCGCAGATAGGCATGGGCCAGAACAAAATCGCCCAATGCCTGTGTGTTGCGCAGCCCGGCGCAGTGGCCAACCATCAGCCAGGCATGCGGGCGTAGCACGGCGATATGATCGGTCGCGGTTTTGGCGTTCGACGGACCGACGCCGATATTGACCAGCGTGATACCCGATCCATCCGCCCGCTTTAGGTGATAGGTCGGCATCTGCGGCAGCTTCAGGGGTTGTTCCAGCACTCCGCCTTCGGTGGTAATCTCGACATTTCCGGTCGAGACAAAGCCGGTATAGCCACTGTCTGGATCGGCCAGCTGCGCGCGGGCATAGTTTTCGAATTCCGAGACGTAGAATTGATAGTTGGTGAACAGCACATGGTTCTGGAAATGACTGGGATCAGTCGCAGTGTAATGCGCCAGCCGGGCCAGTGAATAGTCGACCCTTTGCGCAGTAAACAAAGACAGCGGGCCGTCTTCTTCCTCGTGGTTATGGACGCCATTGACGATGTCGTCATGGGTGGTTGTCAGGTCCGGTACGTCGAATACATCGCGCAGGGTAAATCCCGCGGCGCCCTGATGCGGAACGATCAGATCGGGATTGTTGGCCACGGCGAAATGAACCGGAATGGGTGTGTCCGAGGCCCCGATCGTGACCGGCTGGTCATGGTTTCTGATCAACAGGGCAATCTGTTGGGTCAAATAGGACCGGAACAGATCTGGCCGCGTTACAGTGGTCGAGTGGATGCCCGGTTCCGAGACGTGACCAAAACTTAGCCGGCTGTCGACCCGCGCATAGGAAGAGGTTTTGATGCGAATTTCCGGGTAATAGGCTCTGAAGCGTTCAGTTGGTGCTCCGTGCTCGATCACATTGGCAAAGTTCTCGCACAGGAAGCTGGTGGCTTGCTCGTACAGTTCTTCCAACCTTGCGACCGCGGCTGCGGGATCGGTGAAGTTCTCGGGCGCGGGGGCCTTAGGTGCTCGTATTATTGTCATGCAAGGGGTTCCAAAAGATCGATCTTTTCAAATTTGCGCACATCCACCAGCCCGACATCCGAGATCCGCAATTCTGGGATCACCACCAGGGCCAGCAATGAGTGCTGCATATAGGCGTTGTTCAGTTTACAGCCACAGGCCTGCATGGCCCGAACCATTTGTTCGGCCTTGGCGGCTACTTCGGCTGCCGGGCTATCAGACATCAGTCCAGCGATGGGCAGTTCCACCAGCGCCAGTTCCTCACCGTCTCGGAAAATGGTGATGCCACCGCCGATCTCGGCCAGCCGATTTGCGGCAAGGGCCATCTGTTCGCGGTCGGTCCCAACAACAATCATATGGTGACTGTCATGGGCCACGGTCGAAGCCATTGCCATGCGCCCCTGATATCCAAACCCCGAGACAAAGGCATTTGTGACCCCGCCCGTTGCGCGGTGGCGTTCGACAAGCGCAATCTGGCAGACCTCACCCTCGGCTTCAACCAGGCCGCCAATGATGGGCAGTTCGGCCTTTAGCGCTTTGGTCGGGGCCTGGTTTTCGACCACACCAATCACATTGGCCTGAACGCGGTTCGCCCCCTTAGGGGCCTCGATCTGAAAATCCGCGCTGGTCAGGGCATGGCCCAGATGCACGGTGTTTCGAGCGGCTGCAGGCCAATTCAGATGCGGGCAGTCCGCAGTGATCTTGCCGTCCTCAGCCACGATTTGGCCGCGCGCTATGACAAGCTCGATGGGCAGGTCCTTCAGGTCCGAGCTGAGGATGATATCCGCCCGGCGCCCGGGCGTGATCGAGCCGATATCGCGTTCCAACCCGAAATGCGTGGCTGTGTTGATCGTTGCCATCTGCAGCGCCACCAAAGGGTCACAGCCACAGGCAATCGCATGGCGCACCACGCGGTTCATATGCCCTTCATTGACCAGTGTGCCGGAGTGGCAATCATCCGTGCACAGGATGAAGTTGCGCGGATCCAGCCCTTTCTCGGTGATGGCGGTAATCTGACTTTCGACGTCATACCAGGCCGATCCCAACCGCATCATCGATCGCATCCCCTGACGCACCCGCGCGATGGAGTCGGCTTCGCAGGTGCCTTCGTGGTCATCCGCCGGGCCGCCTGCCACATAGGCAGCAAAGTCAGGCCCTAAATCAGGCGAAGCATAGTGCCCGCCAACGGTTTTCCCTGCCCGTTGGGTCGCGGCAATCTCGGCCAGCATCTTGGGATCGCCATGAATGACGCCTGGGAAATTCATCATCTCGCCCAGTCCGATGATGCCCGGCCAGTTCATCGCCTCGGCCACGTCTTCGGGGGTGATCTCATAACCGGTGGTCTCAAGCCCTGGCGCCGATGGCGCGCAAGAAGGCATTTGGGTGAAAATGTTAACGGGCTGCATCAGCGCCTCGTCATGCATCATACGAACGCCGTCCAGGCCCAGCACGTTGGCTATTTCGTGCGGGTCAGTGAACATGCTTGTCGTGCCATGAGGGATAACGGCCCCCGCAAATTCGGCCGGGGTCAGCATCCCTGATTCGATATGCATATGCCCGTCGCACAGGCCGGGCAGCATATACCGCCCCGCTGCCTCGATGATCCGGGTGTTCGGGCCGACGCAGTGCGAAGCATCGGGGCCAACATAGGCGATACGTCCTTCGACAATCGCGATGTCATGATCGGGCAGGGCTTCGCGGCTGTGCACGTTAACCCAGATCCCGCTGCGGACAACAAGGTCAGCGGCTTGACGCCCTGCGGCGACAGCGATCAAACGGGGGGCGGTATCGGGCCAGCTTGGGAAAGTTGTGAATTCCATGGCCCAACTTTCCCGAACGCACGGAAAGGTGCAACCCCTGCTCGGCAGTTATCATGATTCCGTCATGCAGCGCGTAAGCGCTGATGTGCCTAGCCCCGCGAAGGTCCCGTAAGAGCCGCGATGCTAGGCAGGAGAGCCACGGCCTAGCCAGGGAACGTTTTCGCAATCTCGCGCCGGACCCATTCGGCAAAGGCAATCGCTCCTGGTGACTCTTCTGCCTGAGGCGACAGCAACAGGTAATAGGCCTCTGGTACAACTGCGCGATATTCGAATGGTGCAACCAATCGACCTTCATCAATCAAGTCGCGCGCGATTGTGTCATGCGTCAGGCACAAGCCACCCCCGGCCATCGCAACCGACAGGCTGACCAGATAGGTGGTGGAGTATGTGATCGGAGGATTTTCCCAAATTAGACCCTGATCTTCGATCCAATTCTGCCAATTCGACAGCAGGTTTGAGCAGTCATACAAGGGGGTTCGCTGTAGTGTATCCAGCGACACCTCATAGCTCGGCGCGCAAACCGGATAATAATGATCGGATCGCAGCAGTTCGGTTCGCACCGTGTCCGAAGGTCTGAGCGAAAATCGAATCTCTACCGCAGCCCCCTCCGCCATTTCCCGGGGCTCCCACAACTCGGTGAATATGTTCAGCTGTACAGACGGGTGTTCGGCCTGAAACATTGGAAGGCGGGGGGCCAGCCAGTTGACCGCAAAAGTGATGTTGCATTGTACCTGCACCGTGTTCTGCTGGGCCCCGGTCACGGCCCGCGTTCCGCGCAGTAATGTGCGAAATGCCTCACGCACGACAGGGAGATAGCTGATCCCGGCCCCGGTCAATTCAAGTGCGCGGGGACGGCGCAGGAAAAGCGGTTGGCCAAGATAGGCCTCAAGCGACTTGATTTGCTGGCTGACTGCACTTTGTGTCATGTTCAGGTCGCGCGCTGCCGCGGTAAAGGACAGGTGGCGGGCCGCGGCCTCGAAAGTCCGAAGCCAACCCAACGGGGGCAGCTGTTTTTGCATGGGCATAACCTGGACATTAGTTCAGCTTATGAAATAGGCGCGATTTTTTCGTTGGTCAATTTTTTCTACTGCGGGCAAGATTTTCCAATCAAGCAATCCGCTGACAGGAGACGGAAATGAGCGTTGCCAGCTTGCGCCCCAATATTGACCATTGGCCTGAACGTGTGGATTTGGCGGCCACATTTCGATGGGCTGAACGTCTGAATATGCACGAAGGGGTCGCAAACCATTTTAGCTTGGCGGTGAATCAGGACGGCACGCAATTCTTGATGAACGCCAATCAGATGCATTTTGCACGAGTCAAAGCATCGAACCTGCTTTTTCTGGATGCCAAAGACGCTGATGTCATGACCCAACCCGGCGCACCGGACCCAACTGCCTGGGGTCTGCATGGTTCGATTCACCGGCACTGTCCTCATGCCCGCTGTGTAATGCATGTGCATTCCATCTTTGCCACGGTTCTGGCCTCGTTGGCCGACAGCACATTGCCGCCGATCGATCAGAACACCACTACGTTCTACAACCGTTATGTGGTCGATCACGAATTTGGTGGACTTGCTTTCGAAAGCGAGGGGGAACGTTGCGCGACCATGCTGGCAGACCCAAAAAAGAAAGTCATGATCATGGGTAATCATGGGGTTTTGATTTTGGGCAGTAACCCGGCAGATGCCTTTAATAGACTCTACTATTTCGAACGCGCTGCTGAAACGTATATCCGTGCCTTACAGACGGGCCAACCCCTGCGCGTTTTGTCAGACGAGATTGCGGAAAAGACAGCTCAGGAACTGGAAGAATATCCCGATCAGGCCGAGGCACATTTGCGTGAGATTAAGGCCCTGTTGGATGCCGAAGGCTCGGATTACGCAAGCTGACGAGAGACCGTGATGCCGGACACTGACCAAAATCCCGAGGCCGCCCGCTGGAATTACCACCCCGATGGGCCTGTGGCTTTGAACCCGCTGTTTAACTGGCCGCCCCGCCTGTCTGCAGTGTTGAAATGGTATGGTGGTGCATGGCTTCAGGTCACTGCCCTGACCCTGTGCCTGGGGCTTGCGGTGGTGGCCTATGTGCTGTTTTTCCCGGGTTTAGAGACGATGAAGACCTTCCAGCCCGGCTGGATGTTCCGAATCTGGTTGCTGAACATGGTGCCTCAGATTCTGGTCGCGGGCGGGCTGCATTGGTGGCTGTACATGCGCAAAGGGCAGGGCATGTACAAGAAGTTCGACCGCCGGGATCTGACCCGGGACAACGGGACCTTCACCTTTCGCAATCAGGTCTGGGACAATATCTGGTGGACCCTGGGCAGCGCCATGAGTGTTGCCACGATTTACCAATGGGGGATCTATTGGGCGATGGCAAATGGCTATGTCCCCACGGTCACATGGTCCGCCGCACCGGTCTGGTTTGTGATCTGGATGTCGCTAATCCCCATGTGGTCGGGGCTGCATTTCTATTGGGTGCATCGGCTGGAACATCACCCCAAGCTGTATAAACATGTCCACGCGGTGCATCACCGCAACGTCAATATCGGGCCGTGGTCGGGGATATCAAATCACTGGTTTGAGAACCTGTTGTACTTCACCACCTATTTCATCCACCTGATCGTGCCGTCGCACCCGATACATTTGTTATTCCACGCCTATTTCCAGCAGGTCAGCCCGGTTCTGTCCCATTCCGGGTTCGAAAAGCTGAAAGCCGGGGAGACCGAGGCCGCCCGCGCAGGCGATTTTTTCCACCAGCTGCATCACCGGTATTTCGAGTGCAACTATGGCACCTCAGAGATCCCGTTCGACAAGTGGTTTGGCACCTATCATGACGGCTCAGCCGAGGCGACGACGCGCACGCGGGCTTATAAAAAGCAGATGTATACCTAGCCGACCCGTAGGGCACGGGGGGTGATCCCGAATTCGGCTCGGAAGGCGCGGGTCAGGGCGCTGGGATCATCGTATCCGGCCCGCAGGGCGATCTCGCTGACAGTCAGGTCGGTTTCTGCCACCAGCTTCCGCGCTAAACTCAGGCGCAAGCGGCGATAGACCTGGGCCGGACCCGCACCCAGTTCGGATTGCATCCTTGTGGACAATGCCTTGTGCGAGCGTCCGACCTGTCGGGCGATGTCGGTAATGGGCAGCGGGGTTTCAAGATTTTCCTGCATCAGCGCCAGAGCCTTGTTTACATAGCCGGTAGTCGCCCCAGCCCCTCCGGAATGCGACCGAGCGGAATCACGGGTCATGAACAACTGGGCGACTTCCAGTGCCAGTGCCTGCCCGTGGTCATGACCGATCAGATGCAACACAAGATCGAAAGCTGCCATGGCGCCGGAACAGGTAATGCGATTCCGGTCTAAGACATACCGCTCGCGCCGGGCGTCGATCTCGGGGAACCGCTCGGTAAAGCCGGTCAGCTCTTCCCAATGGATGGTGGCGCGATACCCGTCCAGCAGTCCGGCCAGCGCCAGCAGCCAGCTTCCGGTGTCCAGCCCAGCCAGAACGTCATAGCGATTTGCGGCGGATCGCAATCCGGTCAGCGTCGGCCAGCCGCCATGCGCGCGAAACCCATATGATGGCATCACCATCAATGTACCGCCGCGGGCAGATTGCAGTCTTGCGTGCGGCGTAACCTGCAACCCCGAGGATGATGTGACCGGCCCTTCTGTCAGCGACAGGAATTCCCAGTCATACAGTTTTCTTCCAGCCAGCGAATTGGCCGCGCGCAGGGGTTCGACCGTGTTGGCAAGGCAATGGTTTGAAAACCCATCAAAAAGCAGAACTCCGAATTGCTGCATCGCGGCAGGCGATTTTGTCCATCTTCGCATGGTTAACGTCTATTTCTGCACGATGAACTTTGCAACCCGGGCCACGATATCGCAAGCCCTAGATGTGGAGACCGCAGATGCAATATGGCCTGACCGACGAGCAAGAGATGATCGCCGCGACTGTTCGCAGTTTCGTCGAGAAAGAGATCTATCCACATGAAGAGCTGGTTGAACGTACCGGCGAGGTTCCGCAGGAAATAGCGGATGAGATCAAGCGCAAGACAATTGAATTGGGTTTCTATGCCTGCAATTTTCCCGAAAGCGTCGGATGTGCCGGGCTGAACCATCGGGAATTTGCACTGGTCGAGCGCGAACTGGGCCGGGGATCGATGGCCTTGAACCACTTCTTTGGCCGTCCGCAAAACATCCTGATGGCCTGCGAGGGCGAGCAAGTCGAACGCTATCTGATGCCCGCAGTTCGGGGCGAAAGGATGGATGCACTGGCGATGACCGAACCAGGTGCAGGTTCGGATGTGCGTGGTATGAAATGTGCCGCAGTTCGAGACGGCGGAGATTGGGTCGTCAACGGGACCAAACATTTCATCTCGGGCGCGGAGCATGCCGATTTCATCATCGTTTTCATCGCGACGGGTGAAGATCAGACGCCAAAAGGTCCAAAGAAACGGATCACAGCCTTTCTTGTGGATCGCGGCACGCCGGGATTCACCATCCGGGACGGGTATAAATCGGTCAGCCACCGGGGCTATAAGAACATGGTCCTGGATTTTGACGATTGTCGCCTGCCCGACAGTCAGGTGTTGGGCGAGGTCGATGGCGGGTTCGAGGTGATGAATACCTGGCTATATGCCACCCGCATCACCGTGGCGACCATGTCGGTCGGACGCGCACGTCGCGCCTTTGACTATGCGCTGGACTATGCAGCCACGCGTGAACAATTCGGTCAGAAAATCGGCAAGTTCCAGGGCGTGTCATTCCAGATCGCCGATATGATCACCGAAATCGATGCCGCTGACCTGTTGACGCTGGCAGCGGCCGACCGGCTGGACAAAGGGCTGCCTGCAAACCGCGAGATTGCCTCGGCCAAGCTCTATGCGTCCGAAATGCTGGCACGGGTGACTGACGCCGCGATTCAGGTGCATGGTGGCATGGGGCTGATGGACGATTACCCGCTGGAACGGTTCTGGCGCGATGCGCGCGTCGAACGCATCTGGGACGGTACCAGCGAGATTCAGCGTCACATCATCAGTCGTGAGCTGTTGCGGGCACTTGGCGCATGACAACGGCGCTGGCACGGGCGTTGAACCCAAGCTCCATTGCCGTGATCGGTGGTGGGGCTTGGTGCGCGTCAGTCATTCAACAGGCACGCAAGTTCGGGTTTCAGGGCGATATCTGGCCGGTCCATCCCAAAGCCTCTGAGGTGGCCGGAGAGCGTGTCTTTGCGCGGCTCGAGGATTTGCCCACGGCCCCGGATGTGGCCTTTGTGGGCATCAATCGTCATGCAACAATCGAGGCGGTTCAGGCGCTGGCAGCGATCGGGGCAGGGGGTGCGGTTTGTTTCGCGTCGGGGTTCACCGAGGCGCGAGCCGAGGATGATCTGGGCGCCGATCTGCAGGACCAGTTGATTGCAGCCGCCGGCGAAATGCCTGTTCTGGGTCCCAACTGCTATGGTTTCGTCAACGGGCTGGATCAGGTCGCAGTCTGGCCGGATCAGCACGGGATGCAACCGGTGGAACGAGGCGTAGCGATCCTGACGCAAAGTTCGAATATTGCAATCAACATGACCATGCAACGCCGGGCCCTGCCGCTGGCGTTCATGCTGACCTGCGGGAATCAGGCGCAGACACATCAGGCTGACGTTGCCTCAACACTTCTGGACGACGACCGGATCACCGCTATCGGTGTTCATATCGAAGGGTTTGGCGATCTGCGAAAATGGGAGGCTTTGGCCGACAAGGCACGCAGACGGGGCGTATCGGTCGTTGCTTTGAAAATGGGCCGCTCGTCCCATGCGCAGGCGGCGACGATTTCGCATACCGCGTCTTTGGCAGGTGGTGATGCGGGCGCGCAGGCGTTTCTGGACCGGTTGGGAATCGCACGGTTGGACGACATTCCCAGCTTTTTGGAATGTCTGAAGCTGTTGCATGTTACGGGGCGATTGCGCGGCAGCGGGTTGGGTACCATCAGCTGCTCGGGCGGTGAGGCCAGCCTAGCCGCAGATATGTCCGAGGGACGCGATCTGCATTTCCCGCCGTTGACCAAGGTACAGCAAGCTGACCTGCGCGCAGCTTTGGGGCCCATGGTGGCGTTGGCGAACCCGCTGGACTACCACACCTATATATGGCGCGATACCGAAGCGATGACCCGCGCGTGGTCGGCGATGACCGGGCCGGAACAGGCCATTACCATTGCGATTGTGGACTATCCTCACACCGACGCATCGGATTGGGAATGTGCCACCCAAGCGGCGTTGAACTGCGCCGCCCAAACCGGGCGACCTTTTGCCGTTGCCGCGACCCTACCCGAACTTTTGCCAGAGGATGTGGCGCAGCGCCTGCTGGACGGCGGTGTGGTGCCCTTTGCCGGTCTGCATGAAGCCTTGGCTGCGGTTGAGGCCGCCGCGCGGCCGGTTGCGGCACCGGCTGATCCGGTACTGTTGCCCTCGCAGGCTGAGGCAGACCATGTCTTGACCGAAGCAGAGGCCAAACGGGCGCTGGCAGATCATGGTCTGCGGATTCCTCAATCCGTAGTGACGCGTCCGGACAAGGCTGCGCATGCTGCATCGAATCTGACCGCGCCTTTCGCGGTCAAGGGCGTCGGGCTTGCGCATAAATCCGAACACGGTGCGGTGCGCCTTGGCGTCGGCTTGGACGATCTGAGCGCGGTTGCGACCGAGCTTGGAACCGACGAAGTTCTGATCGAAGAGATGGCCCAAGGCGGTGTTGCCGAGTTATTGATCGGCGTCACCCGTGATCCGGCCCATGGCTATGTTCTGACGCTAGGGGCTGGAGGCGTGCTGACCGAAATTCTGCGCGACAGTGTTTCAGTGCTGATCCCGTCATCCCGGGACGTGGTCCGTCAGGCGCTGGGCAAGCTGAACTGTGCGCCGTTGCTTGCGGGGTATCGCGGTAAACCGGCGGCGGATACCGAGGCGATCCTGAATGCAGCCGAGGCTGTGCAAGCCTATGTTATTGCCAATGCAGCCCATGTCAGCGAAGTTGAAATCAATCCACTCATTTGCAATCCCGATGGCGCTGTGGCCGTGGATGCTCTGATCCGAAAGGCACGTATATGAACCCGGTTAAAACCAAGCGCGATGGCGCGATTCTGCAGGTCACTCTGGACCGACTCAAGGCAAATGCCATTGATCTGGCCACCAGCCGGATCATGGGTGAAGTGTTCCGCGAATTCCGCGATGATCCTGAGTTGCGCGTGGCCATCCTGACCGGTGGTGGCGAAAAGTTCTTTTGCCCGGGGTGGGACCTGAAGGCCGCCGCGGACGGAGACGCCGTGGACGGAGATTATGGAGCCGGCGGTTTTGGCGGGCTGCAGGAATTGCGGGATATGAACAAGCCTGTCATCGCCGCGGTGAACGGGATTGCCTGTGGTGGCGGGCTGGAACTGGCGCTGAGTGCGGATATGATCATCGCTGCAGAGCATGCCAGCTTTGCCCTGCCCGAAATCCGGTCGGGCACCGTGGCCGATGCGGCCAGTGTAAAGCTGCCAAAACGCATCCCCTACCATATCGCGATGGAACTGCTGCTGACTGGCCGCTGGTTCGATCCGGTTGAGGCAAAAGGGTGGGGCCTGATCAACGAGATCGTCCCAGGTGATCAGCTTTTAGACCGGGCATGGGAACTGGCCCGTTTATTGGCCAGCGGTCCCCCGCTGGTTTACGCGGCGATCAAAGAGATCGTGCGCGACGCCGAAGATTCCAAGTTTCAGGATGCCATGAACCGGATCACCGGGCGGCAGTTGCCGACGGTGGACATTCTATATGGTTCTGAAGACAACCTCGAAGGCGCGCGCGCCTTTGCCGAGAAACGCGACCCGGTCTGGAAAGGGCGCTGAGCGGGTTCAGATCTTCTCGAACATTGCGATAAGGGCGGTATCGTCCCGGTTGGGCCCGGCAGCCAGGTCGCCGTAGATTCGAACTTCGGGCAGGGACAGGTTTTGTATCTGCCCATGGGCAAGCTGGTGCAGTGCGTCAGCAAATCCCAGAGATTCGTAGTGTTTCGCGTTAATCGACAGAGCGAATTGCGCGCCTGTCCGGGCCACGTTCAACAGCGCGGGCAGGGCCTCGGGGCCGAGATGGCCATGGGTAAATGTGCCCGAGGACACAATGCCCGAATAGCTGTCGCGCGGCACCGGGATGCCCTGGTTCAGGTCAGCCTCAATCGCGTCGCGGTAGATGTCTTTGCGCAGGGCCTGATCCAGCATCTCGGCGCTGATATCGGTGGCGTCGATTGGGCCAACGCCCAACCCGGCCAGTACCGCACCGCAAAGCCCGGTGCCTGCACCGACATCCAAAACCGGACCCTGTCCCCCGGCGCTGACAAAGGCGCGGGCGGTGTGGATATGCAACTGATAGTCCTCGCGCGCCGCAAAACCGTCATCATAGTCGCCAGCCCATTCGGCATAAAGCCGTTTGTGGTCCTCGGGGCTGTCTAGCGCATAAGCTGCATGCAGGTCGGGCGATTTTGTACGCATGACTCATGAAAGGCGTATGTGGGGATTCGAATCAAGTATCCAGTGGCGGGTGCTTGCATCTTGGACCATTGGCGATCATCAAGAAGGATATGGTTAAGACACTCTTTTCATTCGGTCACGGATATTCGGCGCAGGCCCTGTCGCGGCATCTTGAACCGGCGGGTTGGCGCGTATTCGGAACTACGCGCGATCCGGCGCAATCGGGTGCGGTCCGCGCATCCGGTGCCGAACCGGTGATCTGGCCCGGTCAGAAGGTTGATTTGGACGGGGTAACACATCTGTTGATTTCGACCGCGCCGAATGCGGGCGGAGATCCGGTGCTGGCGGCGCTTGGCGACGAAATCGCTGACCGCGCAGGTCAGTTCGATTGGGTCGGATACCTTTCCACAACCGCAGTCTATGGGGACCACAAAGGCGGTTGGGTGGACGAGGCGACCCTTCCTTCACCAATGGCCGAGCGCGGCAGGTGGCGCGTCCGGGCCGAGACACAATGGCAAGACATTCCGGGCCTGCCCGTCCACATCTTTCGCCTTGCCGGGATATATGGCCCCGGGCGCGGCCCATTTTCCAAACTTAAACGGGTGGGAATGCGCCGCATAATCAAACCGGGGCAGGTGTTCTCGCGCATCCATGTGGCGGACATCGCGCAGGTGCTTGCGGCGTCGATGGCATCGCCGAACCCAGGTGCGATTTACAATGTCTGTGACGATGAGCCGGTGCCGCCACAGGATGTCATCGCCTATGCGGCTGAACTGCAAGGCCTGCCTCTGCCAGTTGCGGTTCCGTTCGACCAGGCCGATATGTCCCCGATGGCCCGAAGTTTCTATAATGAAAACAAGCGGGTCAGGAATGACCGGATCAAGGATGAACTGGGTATCCGGCTTTTGTATCCGGATTACCGCGCTGGACTGCAGGCCCTGATGAAGGACGGCTGAGCCCTTATCGGGCGGTGGCTTTGATCAGGTCCGCGGCTTTCTCGGCGATCATGATGGTTGGGGCGTTGGTGTTTCCCGAAACCAGAGTAGGCATGACCGATGCATCGACCACGCGCAGCCCCTCGATCCCGCGCACACGCAGTTCGGGGTCAACCACGGCCATCGCATCCACACCCATTTTGCAGGTTCCGACCGGGTGATAGATCGTATCTGCGCGAGCGCGAATATGGTGCTCCCAATCCGCATCGGTTTGAGCGTCATCTATGCCGTACATCGCTTTGTACCGGAATTTACTGAAGGCCGGCGCGTGCAGAATGTCTTTGGTCATACGCGCGCCCTTGATCAGCGTGTCCAGATCGCGGTCATCGGACAGGTAAGCCGGATCAATGGCCGGAGCGGCAAAGGGATCGGCGCTGTGCAGCCCGACCGTGCCACGGCTTTCGGGGCGCAATTTGCACACATGGCAGCCGAACCCATAGCCATAATGCAGCTTCCTTGCATGATCATCGGCCAAGGAAATGACGAAGTGCAGCTGGATGTCGGGGCGATCCAAATCCGGGGAGGTTTTCAGAAACGCGGCGCCCTCGGCAAATGGCGTGGCCGCCATCGACTTACCGGTCTTACGCCAGCGCCAAATATGTCCTGCCAAATTCAATGCGGCAGCGGCACCGATGCCGAATGTGTTGGTGTCCCGGGTTTTATAGAGCAGCGTGAAATCCAGATGGTCCTGCAGGTTCTTGCCAACGCCCGGCAGGTCGTGCCGTACCTCGATCCCATGTTTGACCAGATCATCAGCGGCACCAATCCCGGATAGCTGCAACAACTGCGGAGTTTGAAGTGCACCGGCGCAAACCAGAACCTCGCGCCTGGCGGAGACAGTGATATCCGCACCTTTGGCCTTTTTCCTGTACACCACGCCGGTGGCCCGCTTTCCTTCAAAGGTCAGCTCTTTGGCATGGGCGTCGGTAATGACCGTCAGGTTCGGGCGGTCCATGACCGGAAAGACATAGGCCGCCGCTGCCGAGCATCGCTCGCCATTCTTCGACGGGTCGTGAAACTGTGTGACCTGATACAGACCAACGCCCTCGTTATCGCCCCGGTTGAAGTCCTGGCTTCGGCGGTGCTGCATCTGTTCGGCAGCTTCAATAAAAGCACGCGTGATCGGGCGCGGCTCTTTCTGGTTTGACACGTGCAGAGGGCCGCTGTCGCCGTGATGGTCGTCGGCGCCATCTTCGTTATGTTCGGACATCTTGAAATAAGGAAGGACGCTGTCCCAGTCCCAACCGGCACAGCCCAGTTCAGCCCAGCCATCATAGTCCTGACGCTGACCCCGGACGTACAACATTGCGTTAATCGCGCTGGACCCGCCCACCGTTTTGCCGCGCGGCTGATATCCTTTGCGGCCGTTCAGCCCCGGTTGGGCCACGGTTTCAAATGCCCAGTTGTTGATTTTCGGCCGCCCCGGCAGCGAGGCCACTGTTGCCGCGGGCAATCTGGTAAGCATGCCGTTGCCGCCGTTTCCGGCTTCAAGAAGGCAGACACGTATTCCAAGATCTTCGCTCAGGCGACCAGCAAGAACCGAACCGGCGGATCCTGCGCCGACAATTACATAATCAAATTGCATTCAGACTCCAAAAATTTTCGGAACCGGCAGTCAAATACGCCGGTCAATCTGTATTAGGCGCGGATCCGAACAAAAGAACCCGCGCTCATGTCGTTCATAAAGACAGTGGTCGCATACGGATGAAAAACAAGGGCTGTGGTCTATATGTGACCCAAGGTTATTCAGGGATTTGAAAATTGCTCCGATTGCACGGGATCCGGGGATGTTCTCTTCATAATTATTTCCTATGGTTTTCATCATTAAACAAAACTTTTATGCATGAATGCAATTTGCTATTTCTGACTAGGTCAGGACTTCAGGAATACCGATACCCTTGCCAGATGCTCAGCGTATTTGGATGGGGAAGACGTGTCTTGAATCTGTGTTCTTGATTACCACGAATTTCACTGCGCAAGATCGCCGGATATTAGCTAGGATTGGAGACCGATATGGACGGAAGTGATAACCCCAAAGCAGGCGGATGCCCTGTGATGCACGGCGCTGGAACCCGTTCCAACCGGGATTGGTGGCCGAACCAGCTAAACCTGTCGATCCTGCACCAGCACGGAGCGGCTTCGAATCCTCTGGGTTCGGATTTCGACTATGCTGAAGAGTTCAAAAAGCTGGATATGAAGGCGCTGAAAGAAGACCTATATGCGCTGATGACGGATTCACAGGAGTGGTGGCCGGCGGATTATGGCCATTATGGTGGTCTGTTCATTCGGATGGCCTGGCATAGTGCAGGCACCTACCGGACGGCAGATGGCCGTGGCGGGGCCTCGACCGGGAACCAGCGTTTTGCGCCGCTCAACAGTTGGCCGGACAACGGTAACCTCGACAAGGCGCGTCGTCTGCTGTGGCCGATCAAGCAAAAATACGGAAACCAGATTTCCTGGGCTGACCTGATGATCCTGGCAGGTAACTGCGCCATTGAATCCATGGGTGGCAAAACCTTTGGTTTTGCCGGCGGCCGTGCCGATATCTGGGCCCCCGAAGAAGACATCTATTGGGGAACCGAGACAGAATGGCTGGCCCCGACCGACAATCCGCAGAGCCGGTATTCCGGTGAGCGCGATCTGGAAAACCCTCTGGCCGCAGTGCAGATGGGCCTGATCTATGTAAACCCTGAAGGTCCGGACGGAGAGCCCAACGTTCTGGCTTCGGGTCGTGACATCCGCGACACCTTTGGCCGGATGGCAATGAATGACAAGGAAACCGTTGCTCTGGTTGCTGGTGGTCACACTTTCGGCAAGGCGCATGGCGCGGGCGATCCCGATCTGGTCGGCCCCGAACCCGAAGCCGCCCCGATCGAAGAGATGGGCTTTGGTTGGATCAACAAGTTTGGGTCCGGCAAGGGTGACGATACCACGACATCGGGGGTCGAGGGCGCCTGGACCGCAAATCCGATCCAATGGGATAACGGCTATTTCGACCTGCTGTTCGGATATGACTGGAACTTGACCAAAAGCCCCTCGGGCGCGTGGATCTGGGAACCGGTGAATGTCAAAGAAGAAGACATGGCCCCGGCGGCGCATGACGCGTCGATGAAGGTCAAAACCATGATGACCACCGCCGACATGGCGATGCGCATGGACCCGATCTATGGTCCGATCTCAAAGCGTTTTCACGAGAACCCGGATGAATTCGCTGACGCTTTCGCCCGGGCATGGTTCAAACTGACCCACCGCGACATGGGCCCGCGCTCGAATTACATCGGCGAGGAATCTCCGGCCGAGGAACTGCTGTGGCAAGACAATGTCCCCGCCGTGGATCACGAGCTGATCGGTGACGCGGATGTGGCCGAGCTGAAGGCTAAGATCGCGGCCACTGGCCTCTCGGTGTCCGAGCTGGTTTCGACCGCATGGGCTTCGGCCTCGACCTTCCGCGGCTCGGACAAACGCGGCGGAGCCAATGGCGCGCGTATCCGTCTTGCTCCGCAGAAAGACTGGGACGCGAACGAACCGATGAAGCTGGCCAAGGCGCTGACCGCGCTTGAGGGCGTTCAGGCGGCGTTCAACGGCGCACAATCCGGGGGCAAGAAAGTGTCTCTGGCCGATGTGATCGTTCTGGCCGGTAATGTGGGTGTCGAACAGGCCGCCAAGGCCGGCGGTCAGGAGGTTGAGGTTCCGTTCACCCCGGGCCGCACCGATGCGACGCAAGATCAAACCGATGTGGACAGCTTTGCCGTGCTCGAGCCCGAGGCCGACGGCTTCCGCAACTATCAGAAGACGGATTATTCGGTTTCACCCGAAGAGCTTCTGGTCGACAAAGCCCAGCTGCTGACGCTGTCGGCGCCTGAAATGACCGCGCTGGTTGGCGGTCTGCGCGTGATCGGCGCCAATTTCGGTGGCACCAAGCATGGTGTGTTGACCGACCGCGTCGGCACGCTCAGCACCGACTTCTTCACCAACCTGCTGGACATGGGCACCGAATGGAAACCCGCGGGCAAAGGCGTCTATGAAGGTCGGGACCGCGCCAGCGGTGAGGTCAAGTGGACCGGTACCCGCGTCGATCTGGTCTTCGGCTCCAACTCGCAGCTGCGGGCTCTGGTCGAGGTCTACGGTCAGGCAGGCGCAGAAGGCAAATTTGTCTGCGACTTCGTCTCGGCCTGGAACAAGGTCATGAATGCAGACAGGTTCGATCTGAAGTAAGCCTGCGACCTTCGCAGAATTTGCGCCGTCCGAGGAGACTCGGGCGGCGTTTTGTTTGCCCCGGTTCCGGACGCATACCCAGCATTGGGTACGATTCCTCCCAGGGGCTGTTCTTTCCCCCGTTCCGTGCGTTCCGTTACCGGCTCGGAAGAGAGAATTATTAAGATAACCTGTTGTTTTCATTAACCTATGGAAGTTTCTGTTAAGAAATGCAAAGTTTTTTCAGATTGGGGGTTGCAGGTCCCAGACCTAATCCGTAAATACCCCTTCACCGGCGCTGCTGAGGCGCTTGTGACACACTGGAGAGACGGTGGGACGGGCTGGAGAGACGGCCGGACGC
>NZ_JBXWOZ010000026.1:0-17423 GCF_059611145.1 Ruegeria sp. CDSB022
CATCCGTAAGCCAGAAGAGATCAGACATGTTCACCGCTCGTTTTTGAACCGTGAATCACGCCGCAAAACGGAAATCAGTGGGGCCTGACCCTAGCGCTCACCTGTAGAAAACTTGACAGTTACCGGGTTTGCGCCTTTAACGCGCAGCTCCGCCACATGGTCACCTGGCTTGGGTACATCGATCCAAGCATCCAGATCTTTGGCGACCTTCTTGCCGTCCAGATACCATTCAACGGATTTTGCTTCGGTGCGGCCAGTGAATGTACCCCAGAGATGCAGCGGTCGGTCCGGGCGCACCACTTGCCCCTCAGAGGGGTGAATAATGGCGAGTTCGGGTGGCGCTGGTGGCAGTTTAACTTGCTTGGTGTCTGCCGTTGCGGTGAAGTAACCGTCATGAGCAAGGACCCTAATCCAAACCTTGTCGACCGGAATGGTGTTGGGGTCGATCTCAACGCTGTTACCTCTCGCACCAACCCTGAGCCCGTTCCAGCGTTCACCATCAGAAGACCATTGCAGCCAAATATCGGGATCGTAACCACGCTTGGCACCGGTCGTTTTCCAGGAAACTTTTAGACCAGACTTGCCAATGCTGGCTTCAGCCGAAGCCAATTTAACCGGCCGTGTCGGTCGCTTGCGCTCCCATATGACTGCGTCCCCCTGGCAGATGCGGATAGCAATTCCAGAGCCGACATCGCCCATTGCCGCAATGAAACTATACGGCGGTTTAGGCGGATCCTTTTTATCGCCTCCGCCGCAACCGCAGCCATCGCCATTGGCGTCGTGATTATCCATTGTGAACACCGGCGCAGATGAGATCACCTCGTCCTTGTCCCCGATCAACTGCAAAACTAGATCGGTACGCGCGCCAGACATCCGCAAGGGCCGGGTTGGAACCCGTACGAGGCTTGCGACCGAGACCTGCATGTCTTTGCCGACCTCACCCACGATCGTCACGAAAGGACGCATCTGGTCTTGCCTGTCGACTTCCATGGCGCCTGCCCCCACCGAATTGCCGCCAGACACGCCCGTTGCCAGAGCCACCGGGTCAAATTCGGCGCGGTTCAGCATATAGTTATGCGTAAAGATCGAGACCCACCGGGGGCCGCAATAACCCATCAGATCCTCACTGTTGGCTGGCCGGTGTATTGTCCCGTCATTTGTGTCGAGGCCGTATTCGCCGATGCTCGCATCCGAATAGACAGTGTTGCCATTGCTATCGGTCGTTGTCATGCCGGTATCGTAAGGCTCGTAAAGCGGGTAGCTCGCGTTTGGCGTGCCGACCGTGCCACATGGGGCATGTGGTAAACCCGCCTGATGGCCCAACTCATGCGCCAACGTGACCGGGCTACCGGACAAGCCAGCGCCGTTGCCGCCGCTGGCGCATCCTGTGTTGCCATGCGAGCGCGGGATCGCCGCATTGACCAGTCCATAGTAAAGCCAATCGCCCTGATTACCGTCATTCGTGCGCGCGTTAGCCACGAAATTCAGGATCGGCGTCCAGTTGGGATCGCATCCCCCCGCTGGGAAATTGTTGTTTGTCAGACCTTGTGTTGTTGTCTGACTGTCGATGATACGCACATTGGGCGTACTGCCTACCGGGAA
The DNA here is from genome assembly GCF_059611145.1 of Ruegeria sp. CDSB022. Taxonomy (NCBI): domain Bacteria; kingdom Pseudomonadati; phylum Pseudomonadota; class Alphaproteobacteria; order Rhodobacterales; family Roseobacteraceae; genus Ruegeria; species Ruegeria sp. CDSB022. Next base: position 1,603 of record NZ_JBXWOZ010000026.1, read on the forward strand.
AACCCGAAGGGCAAAGCTGGTATCAGCGGCAACTTGTGCTGCGTTGGGGGCAGGCAAGGTAATATTGGCGCCGCCGCCCATCGGTGGACCGTTATAGCCAATTGTGACGGCTGCAACGCGCAACTCTTGCTCAAGATCGACATCAACAAGCTGTTGGGCCGTGCCGCTGCCTCCATAGCAATCGTCTGGCGACGAGACAGTGATAGAAAGGCGCAAGAGCCCGGTCATTACGTTGGCAGGGATAATGAAGTTCAGCGTCGCATCAATGTCGCGTCTCTCTGCGTCGTAGCTTGAGAAACTGTCTTGCGCTGTCACCGGGGCATTGGTCGGAACGATATTGGCCACCGTGGACCAGATCCCACCAACCCGGCGTTCCACTTGAAGTGTGCCACTGACATTGCCGAGCTGCCCATTATCGAAATTCGGATCCTGCCCACTGCGCAGATATGTCCGCACCCAGGCCGATTTATTGGCAACAAGTTGAAGGGAGTTGTCCGGGCCGCGGTCAGCTGGATCAGTCAGATGCTGGTTGGCTCGGAAATACTGAATCGCCTGCGTTACCTCGACCCCGTCGATGGATAGATCCGGCGGGTTCTGGAAAACGAGGTCTAAGCCCTGACTTACTGTAGGAGGTTTACATTTACCGGTCACGACGATTTCGACCCGCACTCGGGTCGTTTGGTCGAAGTCAGTCTGATCGAAATCCCAGCGTCCCAGATCGGGGGCCGGTGAAATCTGCGCAATGGCAGCGCCGGTGTCTGTATTGACGATGCGCACAGTCACTGAGTCAGCGGCGCAGACCTTCCAGCGGATTTTCAGAACCTCGCCGGGTAACAGGCAGTCGTCGTTCTGATGCCCTTTGACGATAAACTTGAGAATGTCAGCGCTTGTACCTTCGAATTCAGCCAACATCGTGCCGCTTTTTCGATAGTCCAGGAAACGATCGCAGACGCTGATCGTTTGGGTCGGAGGAATGATCGCCAAACCACATCCTGCACTGGACGGGACGATCACGCAGATGCGTTCGTCTGACCACGAGGTCGGCACAGCGATCGGACCGGGGTTCATCGTGCCATGCTGGGTGAACTGCACTTGCCCCGCAATATCGCCAAACCCGCACCCGCAGATCGCAACCGTGTCACCGGGGCAGGCACGCTCTGGGTTGATCTTGGTCACGGTGTAGCATTCGATACTGCACCAGTTTCTATAGGCATCCGTGATGCAATCCAGGATGGGCTGGCGGACACAAGTTTGACAGCAAGGCACTTGTCCGCAAGGGGTTTGACCGGTGCAGATGCACATCACATATTCGAGCAGATCCTTAAAATGACGCCCTGCGTGCGGCTTCTTGCAAATCAGGTTGACAGCTGCTTCATGAAGCGCGGTCAACACCTGGAACCGGCAACGTTGTTCAAGCAGCGCGCCGACGTATTTGATCATTGTTGGTCTGTGACCACAGGATACATGCATGGCCGCAAAGACCATCAAGCTCATGTCTTTGTCAGAGATCAGGGACTTACCGGTCGGGCAGACATGGTCGGAACAGCACACCGGGTTGGGTTTGGATTTGATGGGCTTACAGCTATCATCATTGCAGTCGTCGGAAAAAATGTCCTGCAAGATACCGCCTGCATCATCCCCGGATGCGTCGCCACAGCCGCAGCCTGTTGGCGACTTGGCACAAAGAGCATTGAGGACATCCACATAGCGCCCCTTGGCAGCGACGTCTCCGTTCAGAACACTCCAGGCATCACTAAGCGAGTTGTCAAAAATCGCAAGCGTCGGGCGGATGCACTCAAAGAAGTGAGTGCGCTTGCGCAGCAACCGATCAGCATCCGCAAGCTCAAGCGCTTCCTCAATGTCATCAAGAACGCTTTCTGGCAAAAACGGCTTATTCGGTGCAGCCCAGCTTAGCGGACGGCTCAGGTGACACGCCAGCTTCTTTGCCGGGATGGCGACGTCGATTTTAATATCGTCGGTGCAGGAACAATCCTCAATCTGGAGCCGGGCTTTATGGATGCGCACGCCATCGCGGTCGCGCAGCTTTATCCGCAATTCCATCGGACCTGCACATCGACAGTCTTCGGGTATTTTCGACGAATCCACTATGAGCACAAATCGGCCATCGGCGGCCGTCAGGACGCATCCAAGATCGATCTTACAGCCGTCTCGCTTGCGCCAGCCATCCCCAAATACCGCCTGAATCTTGACCAATATACCGTGTACGGGCTGACCGTTCTCCTGTTGGGTGACACGACCGAAAACAGATTGAATAAGACTGGACATAGCTAAAGTAAGCCTCCGTTTTAAAAATGAACTTCTGTCAATTTCTCTTGGGAATTGCGCCAAATAGGACGCTTTACACCAATCTCGACCAAGTGTGATTTGCAAATTTGGAATAGTGTTAATGCTGTTTAAATATGCTTTTATTTTGCGCCAAAATACCCAAAATGTCAATCAGGTGCCACCTAGGGCGTCGCCGCTCGGAGGCATTAACAGCAATGAACACCGCACTCCTTCCGCACGGTGCCAAGTGCAAAATGCCGCACAGCTCTGACGTGAAGAACTGGTTATTGTGCAATTTTACCGCGCACGCGGCCAAAAAGCACTGAGCGGCCCATAAAAGGCATTCAACACCCCGCTGGCATTCTGCGGACGCAGCCCGCATTTCGGTCATTCGCTGCAAGTGCAAATTTTGGCGCTGCTCGTACTCACACATTGCGGACGAAGCTGCCGGTTGCTGAACGTCTGCTTCCCGTTAACGCTGAATCTCAGACGATCCACCCAAAGACATACCCCGCCCCAAGCGAACCCAGAACTGCAAGCAGCAGATAGAGCATCAACGGTTGCAATTTGAGCACCGGTGCGATGGCCATAGCACCCCAGATGCTGACCGCGCCGCCCGAGACAAGGAAAGCCATCGCCGCGCCTTCGGACATGCCGTTGTCGATCAACCCGCGTGTCAGCGGGAGCGCAGCGTAACCGTCGATATAGGCCGGGGCACCGACGAAGACTGCGGCGGGTATTGCCCACCATTTGTCTTCGCCAACATATGTTGCTAGTGCGCCCGGCGTCAGTGCGGCGTTTAAGGCATACTCGGCGGCAAATGCCGGGATCAGGCAGATCAGGATCAGCCGCGTGGTCGCCCAGAACTGTCTGCTGAAAGAATGCCTTCGTGCCTCAGACCGCCATACCCATGGATCAAAGGGTTGATCCCTGCCGCATCGTGCGGCACTCAGTTGGCGCGCAAGACCATTGTCTCGAAGCGCGCTCATTGCCCAAGGTGTCTTGGCGAATAGCCCTGTGATCACGCCCCCGAATATGCCTAATCCGAAAGCTGCGAGTGTTTTGCCGATCGCAAAGCTCAAACCCAGTGTCGCGGCTGTTGTCGCGAGCATCGCCGGATCAGTTATTGGGGAGGACAGCCAGAATGCCATGATCGGAGCAAGTGGCACGCCCGCTGCCAGCAATCCGGCCATTAAGGGCAGCACCGTCACACCGCAGACCGGCGTGATGGCTCCGATGAGCGATGCAGCCAAAACCGTTCGCAACGTCCTGCCCTCGAACGCGCCAGCGATATGGGTATCCGCGCCGCTGGCGATGATCCAAGCTGCTAGAACGATGCCCGGAATGACAATGGGGGCAACGACAATTAGACTCCATACGACGAACATTGCTGCGTTTGCGGCGTGTTCCGGCCAAGCAAAACCTACACCTGCCAACAGAAGCAGAAACAGGCCCCACACTAAGGGTTTCCGGTTGGGCGGTCGGTTGGCAGCTGTCTGATCGGACATGAGATACTCCTCTGACCTTGAAAAATAGTGCGGCGCGAGGCATCTGTGAAACGCATAGTTTCAATTTCCGATATTGGAAAAACAAATGGAAAACCTGGATAGCGATCTTTTGCGAACCTTCATCGCCGTGGCCGATGCCGGCAGTGTCACAGACGGTGCCGCCCGCATCCACCGGTCGCAGTCTGCAACGAGCCTTCAAATCAAGCGCCTCGAAGCGATCCTGGGTCAGCCGGTCTTCGACAGGCATGGTCGCGGGGTGGTCCTGAGCGACACGGGACGAAAGCTATTTCCAGTCGCGCAGGACGTGACGGCACGTCTCGATGCGGCACTACGAGAGATTTCCCAGAACACGGTAAGCGGGAAACTACGTTTGGGCATACCCGACGATCACGGACGAACGAAACTCGCGGCGATCATTGCGACCTTCACCCGCCATCATCCGAAAGTCGAACTGGATGTCACATGCGCTCTGAGCACCAGTTTTCCCGAGGCCCTCGACAAAGGTTCGCTGGACCTTGCGGTCTATGAGGTCGAAAACCCGTCCAGCCATGAGGAAGTTCTTTATGAAGACCCAACTTGTTGGGTGTCGTCGGCGCGCTGGAATTTTCAGATCGATGAAAGCCTTCCGGTAGCCTTGTTCGATCATGCATGCTGGTGGCGCGACGCGGCAGTCAATTCATTGCAAGCCCGCGGAGAGCCATATCGCGTTGTATATTCCAGCCAGAGCGTCTCTGGCGTGATTGCAGCGGTTGAAGCTGGGATTGCAGTAGGTCTACTTGGTCGCTCGTCGTTTCACGCAGGTCTATCGGTGGTGAACGACGCATTGGGCTTCGGAAACACGCCTGCCTCCAAGCTGGTGATGGCATCCAGCAAGCCGAAAGAACAAGGGCCTCAGGACGCTATGAAGGAGGCGATCCGAGCCGCATTTATGGCCAAGCCATAAAAAGCTGACTTTCGCTGCGCTCTGTCGAATGGGCAGGTCGGACTAGGTTCCTGACATCGGAGGCGGCGCGGCATCCTGTGGTATGACGCCTGTGTCAACGTCGGGTCGTCGTTTTGGGAGGGCATGGCGGATCGGAGGATTAGTCATGAAAATACCAATCTTACCTGCCATTCGCGCACTTCGACTAGCCTGGAACAAGGGCCGCATTGTCGGTCAGAAGCGGCTACTGAAACCAAAGCATGTCTGGGCAATCTGGGTGCGGCTTGAATTGGCAGAGAACCATCGTGATCTTGCTCTGTTCAATATGGCAATCGACAGCAAGCTTCGCGGCTGCGACCTTGTGAAGATGAAAGTTGTGGATGTGATGGCGTCAGGCCAGATCAAGTAACGCGCCTCAGCGCTACAGAACAAGACGCAGAAGTCAGTTCGGTTTGAGATATCGGAAGGCACCCGCACATCCGTCGAGAAATGGATGGAAGACGAACTGATGGTCGGATCAGAGTATCTTTGGCTATGAGTCCTGACCCTAGTTGGCTGGCTTCGATGTGCTGAAAGGCAACTCGATCCAATGCTAGCATCCAGGGCTGAAGCCTGAGATCTGGCAAGTGTTAGCCCACAACGCACCCTTCAGGTAGCAGCCGCCGCCGTTTAGAGATCAGATTAGATGCCGTTCGCCATTCCCTGGTGCGGTTTGTTTGCGCGACGGGTGAAAAACCAATGCTTTGCCCATTCGGCACAAAGGCCACGTTTAACCAGAAGCGCCCTTATATATTTGGATTAGTGGTTGGCGGTACTGGTTCTCAATAGACTTTATTATTCTGTCACTGGAGAAAACAACATTAATGACCAGCCCAAAATTGACAGGAGCATCCGGTGACGATCTCATTCAAGGGCTCGCATTTCCCAAAAGATGTGATCTTGCACGAGGCGTTTTTCTATCTGCGCTACTCAGTGTCGTATCGGGATCTGGAAGAAATCCTGGCTGAGCGCAGAGTTAAGGTTGATCACGCGACGCTGAACCGTTGGATCGTCAAATATGCGCCATTGATTGCCGACAAGGCACGTCGCCAGTAGCGAAACTGCGTCCGCCTCTGCAACGCTCGATGGGATTGAAGTTGCGCAGATGATCAGAAAGGGTCAGTTCGGAGTCGGAATCTGCCCGGTCAAGCAGTTTGCGAACCAAACCGTATGAACTTAGTAAATTCCAACCAGCCCTCACACTTCAGAGAATTTTGCGACAAAGCCGCTAAGATCATACCGAACTTGCGAATTCGGGCCAACGGCGGCTCTTCCCGCAATATGCGGCGGGAAGGGCAGAGTAGATGAACGGCAGATTCCTTTCGCGAGCTGTTAGTTCGTAGACCCGCCGATTTTGTGGCTGCGGCGAATGTCTCCTTTGATGAGCTGCAGCGCAGTGGTGGGACATATCTGCCAATGGCAAGTTCGGGCGGCCCGTTCATTTGCACACAGCGTCTGGCAAAATCGCAAAGGTCAGTTACAGTAGCCAATGTTCAAGCGCCCGCTTCAACACAATGCTTTGCTGCAACCTAACAGTTGCGTGAGATTTCGGGATAGGTCAAAAAAAGTTATGCCCTCCTAGCAATCTCAATTCAATACTGAAGAATATGAGTAATTTGGCGGAGATTTAAGTGCGACTTAGCGTGGGCATCGCTGTGTCAATTCTGGTGGCTGTGTCTATCGGAGTGTCGACCTTTATTGTCCATTCCCTATGGTGGACGACTGCGCGCGACAATAGCCGCATGCTTGCAGCTGAAATCAACGGCCAGATAGCGAACACTGTCCGCATCGAGGTGGGGGTGACGCTTAGGTCGGCCGAAGCCGCTTGGGCAGCCGTTCGCACGATCTTTGTTCAGAACGTCATCGCGACGCGACAGGCCGACAAGCGCGAGTTTGTTTTTCTGTCGCAACTGCAGGCGCAGCCGAATATCTCATGGATGTTCTTTGGCTGGCCCGATGGCAATTTTTTCGCGTCGCACCGTCTAGGTGACGGCGGGCTTGAGATGATTGAAATCGACAAGGGGATCCGCGACCGAATGCTGCGGAAGGATCGCTATATCTTTATCCCCGGTGACATTCAGTTCGAGGAGCGGACCTTTACTGAAACATCCTATGATCCGCGCGAACATGCCTGGTTTGAAAACTTCATGGGGCTCAGCTCTGCGGGGTGGATCGAAACGCACGACCTTCCGGATAGTAAAAAAACCGTTTACGCCTTTGCTGGTCCGATAGACGTCAACCGAACGCGGCAAGGTGTTCTGGCCGTTGCAATCGAAACGGATCGTTTGTCACGTTTTCTCGCCACGCTTGCCCCCGGCGAATTCGGCGCGGCATTTATTCTGAACGCTGACGGCAAAGTTATTGCAGTACCTGATGCAGAAGCGGATGAGATTACCCCGGCGCGCATGGGCGAAGGGAAGCTTTATGAAGTTGCCATGATCTCAGGCGAAAGGTTGTTGGCAGATCCCCAAGCGAATGCCCAAGGCACGTTGACGAAACGTGTCGTCATCGACGGCGTGCCTTATGCGGTGGCGCTGACTCCACTGGGGTTTTACGGCTGGCGCGTTGCCACGGTCATACCCGAAGCGGCGTTTCTGTCGAGCATCGATGAAGCGCTGATAAACTTGATATACGTTTTGATCGGTGTGGTGATCGTCGCAACCGGGCTGGCGATCTGGCTGATCCGAAGCATTGTCGCAAATCCGTTGGCACGCATCGCCGAAGATCTTGGCAAAATCGAACGCTTTGACGTCGAACGCATTGAGCGCAGACCCTCCAGACTGTCTGAGCTTGCCAATCTTTCTGCGGCAACCGCGAGCATGGCCGCTGGTTTGTCCGCTTTCCGAAAATACGTGCCCACCGATCTCGTGCGTATGCTGGTTGCTGAGGGCATCAAGATACAGCCGGGCGGAGAAATGAAACAGATCTCTGTGTTGTTTTGCGATGTAGCGGGTTTCACAGGGCTGTCCGAAAAACTTGGCCCAAATATTGTCCAGCTGATGGAGCCCTTCTTCAGCGCAGCCTCTGCGGCCATTACTCAAAACGGTGGGACGATCGACAAGTTTATTGGCGATGCCGTGATGGCGTTTTGGGGAGCGCCGCGTAAAGATGCCAACCACGCTGAAAATGCTTGCCGCGCAGCGCTGGACCTTGTCGCCGCCGTGGGCGCGTCCGGAATAGAAGATGAGGCCGGCAACCCCCTACGCGTCAGGATCGGGGTGAACAGCGGCGAGGCTCTGGTCGGAAATATCGGATCAGAGCAGCGGTTGAACTACACCGCGATTGGTGATGTCGTGAACGTTGCCAGTCGGTTGGAAGGGGCCAACAAAGACTATGGAACGCTGATCCTGGTCGGGCCGGAAACGAGGCGACAGGCCGCTGACGCAATCGTGGTCCGAGAGTTGGACACGCTTACCGTGTTTGGACGTGTTGAAGAGCTGGTGGTCTACGAACTGATCGCGATGGCGGATGGGCGTTTTGGATCATTTGCCTGGATAGAGGCTTATGAACAGGGCCTTGCACATTATCGGACAGGGCGGTTTGAAGAGGCCGTTGCCGCATTCGCGGCCGCAGACCAGGCGCGAAACGGAGACTCCGCCTCAATCGCCATGATGATCCGCGCCCAAGACCTGTTAGACAGGCCGCCAAAGGAAGGCTGGCGTGCGGTTACTAGCACCAACAAGAACCAGTAGGAAACTTCCGTTAAAGTTAAGGGGCTTCGGGAAAGTCCGACAAGTCTCGCGTTGTGTGTGCTCAGCGCGCCGGGGACTTCGCTCGCAGTGAATGTCCGGAAAGTGGGTTGCGACCGCGGCATCACCACCCGGTAGCCAATGTCCGGATTGGGCCGTCTAGGAAAACGACCCTGTGGCTCTAAATTTCAAAAGCTTCCGCGATGGCCAATGTGCCCTCCAACTCTAGGCCAGGATACCGTACCGTCCTATCCATTTTTGTATGTTCAGGCAGAAGTCGCTTATTGCGCAGATTGTCAATGTTTCTGCAGATCTGAGTAACCTTGGCTCACCTCTTAGAATGCGTTCCGTTGGTGCTCGCCTCAAGGTCTATGGGCTTCACCCATTCCCGGACAATCCGCACATACAGGCGGGTTGAGACGAGCGGGCGCTCATGAATAGCGGAAATTAACATGCCCGTCGTTTGCTAATTTCACTAATACTCTTAAGGTGAATGGAGCCTTAGGAGGCCTTAATGAAAAACCTAATTTTGATCTCGGTCTTGGCCGCTACTAGTACTGCGACCAGTGCCGAGGAGCAACGCATCGAGCTTAATAATTTCTATCCGCTTTCTCAGGAAAACTTTGACCTTGGTGATCATATTTTCCACATCGCCGACAACAAAGGAGGATTTGAAGTTATCGAAGGTCCTGTTGACGGCGGGCTTGCTCGATGCCTTGGATCGGGGTTCGGTTACCAAGATGGGACCAACTCAATCTCCGGAATATGCATTTTTGGTGAGGGCGAAGACACTTTCACGATGCGTTGGAAAGCAGGTGAAAAAGGCGCGGCTAACTCTTGGGAAATTATCGTCGGAACCGGGCGCTATGATGGAATGACTGGCGAGGGCATAGCCACGACGGACATTGTGTCGATGTACCAAGCACTACCTTTGAGGCGAACCCACATAGTAGGAACCGTGGAAATCCCTGAGTGAAATGTTGTCCCTGAGTTTATGACGGGTAGGGCCGTTGGATTGATCGTGGGAAGCAGGGCATGGGAAAACGTTACTGTTGCTCCAATGTTCGGTAGGTGATGGCGTCAGACATCATACACATCACAGAGAGCAGCATTTCGCGGTTGCCGACGCAATGTAAGCCGTCCCAACAAAGCGCTCTTACTTCGAGGCCTTGAGTTGTTCGTCCAGATCAGAGAACGATGCGGCCCAGAATTCTGCCAGGAACGCTGAAACCTCCTGTTCTGAGATTTCCGACCTATTGCCCTCGGCATCCGTCGCTTGACCCATTGTGTATCGCAAGTCGGTGCCGGTGTTCGTTTGCGTCAGCTGATATGTCTCGGGCAGGCTTACTCCAGTGCGCGCCGGATCCTGGATGCAGGTCGAGAAATAATCGAACGGTTCCCAATCAGTGATGCGATAGAAAAAGTCCGCCAATTCGTGAGAGCAATGATAGCCCGACCCATTGCCGAGACGCCCTTGTGGGCTGTCGACGGTGATTTCCTGTACACGGTTCATCCATTTCAGCTTTAGTTCCGGCGCGACCAACGCCTCCCAGACAACTGCAATTGGGGCATCGAAATGATGGAGGAACGTCCAAACTCCGTCTTCCTTGGTCAAGAAATGGCGTTCGCGGTTGGCACGCAAACGTTCCCAAGATTTAGCCAAATCGTAGACTTTCATCGAAACCTCGCCAAAATGTTCGATGTCCTGTGAAAACGGTTCCACTATGCCTTTGATATCCATGGCGTTTGCAGCGGCCTCGCTAAACAGCGCGTAACTGCGTACACCGGTGGCTTCAACAACGTTCGTCTTGGCCATTCGGTGGACCAGAACAACGTCGGCGCCGGAAAAGTCTTTTACCGGGCCAAGTTGCATTTCTTCGAACTGGCCATGATGGGTGATAACCTTCAAATCCAGCCCTCCGACATTGGCACACGCGTTGCAGGTACAGGTTGTGTTGGCAATTATGTCCTGCCGACGAAGAGCAAATGCGTTGTAGAGATTCTCGCAGATGGTCAGGAAGGTCTCGCCGGAGGGGAAATCCTGCCGGGTTGAATATGCCAGAACGGCATCGCCTTCGGTTTTCCAGAAATGGAGCGGATCACCCACCTGTTCGACCAGTACGCCCAGCAAGGAATGCAAAATCGGATTAGCGTGATCCATTTCCGAAGTGGTCAAAAATTGTGTGTAGCCGGAAATGTCGGCGATCAACAGATATCCAGTTTGTGTTGACATGGCACGCTCCCCAAAAGAGTGTTTGGCGCGGTTATTTTGACCTACAAAGGGTTCAAAACCACTTTGGGTCCAAATGCGCCATAGACGGTCATCATGGTGTGTAGGCTGGAGCTCAGACGCAAAGTTGCCGGTGAGAGCCCGAAGTGGTTACCAAGTTCCCGCAATACAGCCCCTAAATGGCGCCGCCGCTATAGCGACGTCACTACGCCCATCCGAGTTGTTTTAGAGAGTGCCCATCATTCCAGATTTTGGTCATTCGGGCGATCTTATCACCTTCAAATTCCATAACGTAGGCATAGTTGGTTGCGATTTCTTTGCCGGTGGCAGGAACTGGTCCACCTTCACCGGTTTGTTTGCCGCTGAATACTGCTGTGGCCGTTACGATGTTGCGTTCGTGATCAGTCGAGAATGAGGTGATGTCGTAATTGCCATCTGGGATTGGGGTCAAAATTCCCGCCGTCCAGGCTGTATAATCTTCGATTGTCGAGATATCGGCCAATGCGTCGGCTTCGCATGTAAAAGTGGCACCGTCCTGACAGTATGTCTTGCAGACGTTCCAGCCTTTGCCTGTTTCGCATGCATCAAAGAAGGCCATAGCCGTTTCGGAAATACTCATCGTGTTTCTCCTATCCCTGTTTTACTAACGTCCAGCGCGTAGTCGCCTTCAACTCCATCTGGATGGGATAGTTTTAGAACATTTATTTTAAAAAATCAATTTTAAAATAAATGAGGGATGAACTTCACTCGCGAATTTCCCGCATGATCAAGTCGTAAAAGTTTGGTATCACGTGCTTTTTTTCGTCGTGCCGCCCATACAAGACGGTCCCGTGAACGCAAAAAACCACAAAGCATGCAAGCTGCGCTGTGTCCTTTTCCGCCCCGATATCTCCATCCGCCTGGGCATTACGAAGAGCAGTTTCAACCAATGACTCGACTTCTGCGCAGAACGCGCCCACCTGTTCAGCGGCCTCAGGACTTATCACATGTTTCTGCGCAAGGTGGTTCATCATCAGGCAGCCCTTGTATTCCGACTTGGCGGCCCCCAAAAAAACGTTTCGGAGAAACATTTCGACGCCCTCTAAGTTAGGGTTGTCGATCAGAATACGATAGCGCGGCCCGATAACATGATCGCGGTAATGATCCAAAGCTGCTGAAAACAATCCTTCCTTGTCTCCAAACTCCTTGTACATGCTGGCCGTGTTCAGCCCGGTTTCGCGGACAACGTCACTTATCGATGCAGCTTTGTAGCCGTTTTGCCAAAAAACACCCATGGCTTTTTCAACTACAGCTTCGCGTGAATATGATCTTGGTCTACCCATCGGAGTATATTAAAATGATCATTTAAAAATCGCAACACGTACCGTCTGAGCAAGATCAGGAAAAACCGTTACGCAGGGTAGAATCTTCGTGAACTGCCACGTTTTGCATGGTGCGCTCTTAAATTCCAACTCGCAGGCAAGTAGTTGATTTGTCATTGCTCCGTGTAGCGGGAATGCTCCCGCGTTTTCTAAAATTGACGTCAGGATTGACAGCCATTCTTATTGTTCAAACCAACCGCAGTAAATGCGCGGCTCAATTTTCGCATCCCAGCGCGGCCTTCAATGACCGGTTCGATGAAATTCGCTGAGAGGCAAAGTTCCGATGGTCGAACGAGCCTGCCCTGACCTAGACCATTTGCACGAGCAATGCAGCATGATTTACAGCCTGGCCGCGTATCCCCGAAAATGTGAATCTTGACGCGTTTAGGTATCTCTGTAACGAGCGTCGGCTCACTCCCATTTCATCTGCCATGCATTGGACCGTTGCCCTACCGCCTCGTGCCAAATCGAGCTTTGGTTCGGGACTGAATGGACCACTCGTGGCGCGCTGATGTTCGCGTAATCTCCAACGTGGAAATTCGACCTATTTGAGTGCAAGGAAATTTAGGGCTGCATTTGGAGGAATACGTTTTGATGGAATCGAATTCTGACTCTGGGACTTCCCCAGAATACTCCAAAGCGGTGGAGAAATTTGATCTGGACGTCGCGAAGTCTGTCTTTTTCGGTAATTTCAGCGACGGGATCAATGCATGCGTAGAATGTTGTGATGTCCATTTGCAGGGCAATCCCCTGGCTTTGAACTGGATTGCATTGGACGGGCACTATGAGACCCGCGACTTTAGACAGTTGCGCGATGAAGCTGCACGCTTCGCCAACTTGCTGAAAGAACAAGGTATCCAACCCGGTGACATCGTGGCGGGTCTGTTTCCGCGCACCCCGGATCTTGTGACGGTTGTTCTCGGCGCCCTCCGAGCTGGTGCGGCCTATCAGCCTTTGTTTACAGCCTTTGGGCCAAAGGCCATTCAGGACCGTTTGACCATGAGCGGAGCGAAGCTGGTTGTGACCGACGCCGCGAACCGCAAAAAGCTCAACGAAGTGGAAGGTTGCCCGCCTGTCGCGATGATTGCTGACACGCGACAAGAGGTTGTTGGGGGAGACATTGATTTCCGCCGGGCAATGGCCTCGCAATCGCCTGAGTTCGTCCCGATATTGCGGAACGGCGATGATCTGATGTTCATGATGGCGACCTCTGGAACTACAGGTCCCGCCAAAGGAGTTCCCGTGCCCCTAAAAGCTCTGCCTGCCTTTAGATCTTACATGGTCGAAGGGATCGGTCTGCGGCATGAGGATGTTTTCTGGAACATTGCCGATCCGGGCTGGGCCTATGGTCTATACTATGCGTTGATCGGCCCGCTACTGTTGGGTCATGCAACCACTCTGGTCGAGGGACCATTCACAGTGGACAGTACATATGACGTGATTTCGAGATTGGGTGTGACTAACTTTGCAGGCGCGCCTACTGCGTTTCGACTAATCATCGCCGCCGGAACCGAGCGCGCGGCACAGCTGCGCGATCAGATCCGCTGCATCAGCAGCGCAGGCGAGCCACTGAACCCCGAAGTCATCCGCTGGTTCGAAACCGAACTGAATGCGCCGATTAAAGATCACTATGGGCAGACCGAAACGGGTATGCTGGTGAATAATCATCACGGGCTCGTACATCCGGTCCGTCCGGGATCGGCCGGCTATGTTATGCCGGGATACAGGGTCGAGGTTCTGGCCGAGGATGGCAGCATCGCCGATTTCAATGAGCCTGGTCAATTGGCCGTCAACATCGCGGATTCACCTCTCTTGTTCTTTAGCGGCTACCTGAACAAGGGCAACAAATCGATCGAGAACGGATACTATCTTACCGGGGACACGGTGGAGCGGGACGAACACGGATGTATCACTTTCGTAGGGCGGAACGACGACGTCATCACCTCTTCGGGGTATCGCATCGGACCGTTCGACGTTGAAAGCGCCCTGATTGAACACCCTTCTGTGACGGAGGCGGCAGTCGTAGGCGTGCCGGACAAGGAACGGACCGAAATAGTGAAAGCGGTAGTCGTATTGGCGGAAGGCACAGAAGGTAGTGAGGCGTTGGCTGCAGAGCTGAGGGATTATTTCAAACAGCGCCTTTCTGCACACGCCTATCCTCGGCTTATCGAATTCGTCAAAGAACTGCCGAAGACACCCAGCGGCAAAATTCAAAGGTTCCTGCTCCGAGAAGCGAGTGTCGGCGCCACTTGATCTAGCCTCTCGAAGGCAAGCTTCGTCGTTCAAATACATGGCAATTCTGCTGGGCAGCGAACGGCGACTTAGTCCGCACTGTGTGAATTGACCGTTCCAGCCTCGCTGCGCTGCACCAATGGCCGGTTTCATCGCCGCGTCACAGCGCCAGATTTCGAGCGCATGCAGCATTTCTTCCGTAGCGAGCGCGCACCGCGAAAAATCACAATGACCGGGTTGGGCCGTTCGTATCGATAACGATAATGGGAGCCATTATCGTTACTGGTTTGCACTCGCAAACTTATCATTCACCTGCACGCAGTGCTGTATTAAGTGGTCGGCTACGGCAACTTTTGCAGGTATCGAGGTGGCGCACATGATCCGCAAAGGCCAATTCAAGCCTGGACTCTGTTCATTCAAACAATTCGCTGAGCTGACCGTCTAGCTCCAATCCGATCGTTAAAACAGCTCGTCGTGCTCAAAATTTTGCAACAAAGCCGGCTACGTCCCGATCGGTGAGTTACTTTGGGCTGCAATCTGTTTTTGTAGCAAATCCCGAGCCTGCCGTCTCGTTACCGGGCTCTAGGTTTCAGCCGACATATCGGCTTCCACCCAGAACACCCCAGCATGATCTCCCTGACGCAGTAGTCCCTGAACCGTCTCTTGTGAGCCGGCGCAGGGGTTTTGGGTCATGGTCGGTCCATACCGTGGTGATCTTCCCATTATACCGGGTGGCCTTTCAGTATTGAAGCGCAGCAGTTACCGGCATTACATCGCAGCCGGACCTAAATTCTCCCGCATTCCAGAATAAGTAGCATTCAGCTGGGCTAAGATTGCCAAGTGGACAAGCGATATCATAAATAATTTCCGCAAAACCCTCGATGATAACCCCAAACCCTGCCGCGACAATGATCACGGAACCAATGAGGTATCGACCATCTTCTTCAACTTGACCAGGCATTTGGTTTTCTTGAATTGACCCCAATTCAGGCGAATACCGTCTTCGATTGCGTATCCACCAGTATCAGTTCCGATCACATTAACATCCGACAAATCCCAGCTCCAATTCGGGTTTATTGCGGGATACTGCTGAGTGGCGGACAGGTTATTTTGACCCAGATGGCGCTCTGAAGGTAAAGCGAAGCCAAAGCCGGAAGAATTGGTGGTTTGGTAGGTATTGGCCATCCCATCAGCGTGATTGACTGTTTGCGAAACTGATGAGTGAACTTTGTGCGCAAACCCGCGTTGGCTATGGTCACGCAACGGACCAGCGGTGGACGTTCCGGCACTCAGGACAATGGCGAATGCGGTGACGGATGTAATCAGTGTCTTTTTCATTTCTTGGTCCCTCTAGGTAGAGCGTGTCTGATACGCTGTAGGTGGAACCAATTTGGAAATTTGAGGTTCGGATTTATTGCGCTGACAGGTCAAGGTTTTGAGAAAAGGCTTCAAGTTGACGCCTATCCCCGCCAGCATGAACTAGGGTCAGGACTCATAGCCAATAGATGACGAGAGCTGCGATGGCGATTGCTGAGAGGAAGACCTTCGGGCACC
>NZ_JBXWOZ010000027.1:0-16034 GCF_059611145.1 Ruegeria sp. CDSB022
CAGGTGCCCGAAGGTCTTCCTCTCAGCAATCGCCATCGCAGCTCTCGTCATCTATTGGCTATGAGTCCTGACCCTAGGCGCCAACAGTTCGACCAACCGGTTTCCTCGAACCGGACTTTCATGCAAAGCGCAGCATTTTCAACCGCTCAAGACCCAAAGCGCGCGCACAGCGGACTTCTGCCGACAGGTTACTGTCGTCTTCTGATCACATACTGATATCATCAAGCCCGGCAAAAGGTCTGATCTGTCCGGAGGAGCAGACGCTCGCTTAAATGCCGCGAATATTGGCATCGGACCCAGGTGAAATCAAAGTGCAACCGTGCATAACACCGCGCAGTTCGGCGAGGCCGCGCATTCTGCCTATGAGCGGGTAGCCGGGCTGGGAAGGACGAGTGAGATCGTTCAGCAAAGCGTGGCCATGGTCCGGGCGCATGGGAATCTCATAATCTGATCGCCCCTGATTGCGGCGCCGCGTTTCTTCGACCATCAAGGCGCGAATTGTTGCAACCATATCTGTGTCTCCTGCCAAATGTTCAGACTCGGAAAAACTATGGCGATTGCGGTCGCTTGAACCGTCCCGCACGGTATTGCGAAGATGTACAAAGTGGATCCGATGGCCGTGCTGAGCAATGAAGGATACTGGGTCGAAGTCTTCGGCAACACCCAATGACCCGGTGCATAGCGTTGCTCCGTTTGCCGGGCTGTCAACGGCATCCAACACGGTCGCGTAATCACTTTGCGACGACATGACCCGTGGAAGCCCAAGCAGTGGAAAAGGTGGGTCATCTGGATGGCAACAGAGCCGGACGCCGAGGTCTTCGGCCGTTGGAACAACCTCGGAAAGGAAATCAACCAGGTTGGAGCGGAGGGTTTCGGGCGTCACGCCAACATATGCCTCGAGGTTTCGTTTCACATCCTCAAGAGACCAATTGTCGTTCGCCCCCGGCAAACCAGCGACGATATTGTTCGACAGTTTCAGGCGATCTCCATCGCCCAGATCTGCAAACCGGGCCCGTGCGGCTTCTATGATCACCGCTGAATAATCTTGCTCCGCGCGTTGCCTGCATAGGATGAAACAATCGAACATGACAAAATCCAAGAGATCAAACCGCATTGCGTGCCCACCATGTGGCAGCGGATGGCTCAGGTCTGTGCGCGTCCAATCCAGCACTGGCATGAAGTTGTAGCAGACTGTGTGAATGCCACATTCGGCCAAATTACGTAGGCTTTCCTTGTACATTTCAAGGTGTTGCCTTACCGGGCCGGTTTGCGATTTGATCGCTTCGGACACCGGAACGCTTTCAACAACGTCCCAGGTCAATCCAGATGGAACGCCTCCGGGCTGCTCAATCTGTTGCTGCCGCTCTTTGATGTGCTCGACTGGCCAAACCTCTCCTGTTGGAACATGGTGCAAGGCTGAGACGATGCCGGTTGCACCGGTTTGCCTGATTTCACCAATGGAGATCGCATCAGAAGGACCAAACCAGCGCCAAGTCTGTTTCATGATCTTGCTACTCCTTGATCAAGACGTATCACTAACCCGTCTCATCCTTACCAAGATCTAAGTTAACCGGGACGAGTGCGCCTTTGTGACGGACGACATGGCCTGCCAGACGACACCCCTTGCGTATGCCTGTTGCCAAATCATCCTGCCTAACAACGCTTACCAAGACACCTGCATTGAAACTGTCCCCTGCCGCAGTGGTATCGACAATGCCCCTCGCTGGATCAACGCCTACCTCTCCACGTTGACCTGCTTTTTGAAAAACCACAGGCTGCGCGCTGTTCTTGACGACAATCTGATCGACACCAGCCTTTGCATACCGATCCAACGTCGCAATTGAATCGCCGTCCCCGAACCATACGGCTTCGTCATCATAAGATGGCAGAACGATATCGGATTGCGCAGCAGCTTTCATAACTGTGTCTGTCATTTCCTGCGGCGTAGACCAAAGCTGTGGTCTTAGATTTGTATCAAAGGCAACAGTCGTTCCGGATGCACGTGCACGACGCAACGCAATTAACAGAATTTCGCGTGATTGTGGATCGAGAATAGCGAGGGTTATTCCAGAAAAGTAGATTAAGTCTGCGCCCTTAACTGCCCGCCCGAGTGCAATCTCGTCGACCGCAAGTTGCCTGGCGGCAGAGTCGCTGCGCCAGTATGAAAAACTGCGCTCACCATTGCTGAGATGGATGAGATATAGCCCAATCGTTTTGCCCGCAATGACTTGGACGTGCGTGTCGGATATCCTGCTGTCTTTCATGAACGCCCGCAGATCCTGCGAAATCGCATCATCTCCGACAGCCGTCAGATAGTTGACGTCGATATCTGCGGCGATTTGTGCAAGATACCATGCTGTATTGAAGGTATCGCCCGCAAAACCAAGCTTGAATTCACCAACCCGTTCAGATGGGGCAAGTTCTGCCATGCATTCGCCGATTGCCAGTACACGCATATCAGTTACAGAAAATCATCGCGGCGGGGCGTGAAACTGTCGACCAATGTCCCAGGTTCCAGGCATGTGCAGCCATGGGTTTGGCCGGGCGGGATGACAAAACTTTCACCGGGGCCAAACTCTTGTTCGTGCTCACCCAACGTAAACCGAAATCGACCGCTTTCGACATAGGTCGCCTGCACATGCGGATGGCTGTGTAGGGCACCAATCGCCCCGGTCGCGTAAAACCGGAAGGCAACAACCATGAGGTCAGGATGATCAGATAGCACCTGCCGCGTGACATGTTCACCTGTAGAGACGATCGGGAAATTGGGCACAGGTTCTCTCCTTGCTTGTTAGGAAAACAGCATGCCACCGTTGAGATCAATGTTTGCGCCCGTGATGAAGGCACTGTCCTCGCAGGCCAGAAATAAAACGAGATTTGCAGCGTCATCAACATGACCCTGACGCTTTAGCGGTGCGTTGGCTTCAAAGCCGCGTCGACCAGCATCAGGTGTATGAACATTGTGAAAATCGGTATCGATCATGCCAGGACAAAGTGCATTCACACGAATGTCGGGGCCGACCTCTTTTGCCAAACCGCGTGTCATGGTCATGACCGCGCCCTTGGCTGTGGCATAGGCGACGGCACCCGGTCCACCACCATCGCGCCCGGCCTGACTGGCGAGATTGACGATAGTTCCAGACGTCATCCTGGACAGGCAAGCCTGCGTCATCAGGAATGTGCTGGTCAGATTCAGGCTCATCACGGCGTCCCAATGTTCAACAGACATTTCCGCAATGGTTTTGCGGGCGATCAGACCGCCTGCATTATTGACCAGAATATCGACGCCGCCAAAGGTTTCGACCGTGCGATACACAAGCGCGTCAACATCCGCCTTCTTGTTCAGGTCGCCCTGCACGGCAATCGCCTTACCGCCGTTGGCTTCGATTGCGGCAACAGCTTCATCCGCGCCGTTTGAGCTGGAAAAATAGTTGATCGCAACATTTGCGCCTTCAGAGGCGAGTTTGATCGCAACCGCGCGGCCAATATCACGGCCTCCTCCGGTCACGATGGCGGTCTTACCTGCAAGTTTCATGTCGATCCTTCCTATTGCAAAGCGCGAGCTTCGCTTTTGTCATGGGTCTAGTTTGGCCGCCTTCGGAATACGCTCAGAGCGCAAGTTGAGACGCCATTATCGGAACGCCCCCGGCATAACTGCCTTTGGGAGCCACAGAATGATTTCGGGGAATGCCGCCAACAGAATGAGGATGACCAGCATTGGGGCAAGGATAAGCACAACCTCACGCAGGACTTGCACAACGTTTAGGCCGCCGATCGCTGCAGAGATGAGCAAACACAAGCCGTATGG
The DNA here is from genome assembly GCF_059611145.1 of Ruegeria sp. CDSB022. Lineage (NCBI taxonomy): Bacteria > Pseudomonadati > Pseudomonadota > Alphaproteobacteria > Rhodobacterales > Roseobacteraceae > Ruegeria > Ruegeria sp. CDSB022. The sequence goes on from NZ_JBXWOZ010000027.1 coordinate 3,809, forward strand.
CGGTGTCACCAGCCCGAAGGCAAGCGAGACAATGCCGATGATAGCGAAGGCGATCGGATCAACCCCACCCGCCTGCGCCACGGGCATCAGAACCGTGCCAAGAATGATGATTGTCGGGATTGCATCGATGAACAGGCCAAAGAGAAGAAACAGAAGGGCAATCAAGATAGCCGTTCCAAATGCCCCGAACTCCCAAGCAGTCAGAACACTGACAATCAAGCGCGGCGCATCGTAGAACGACAGTAGCCATCCGAATGCCGAGGCGGTGCCGATCGCAAACAGAGAGATGGCTGCAAATCGTGCGGTGTCATAGAGGATCGTACCCAAATCTCTGACAGTGACCGTCCGATAGACAAACATGCCCAAGATCAGCGCATAACCCGCCGCTATGATTGCACTTTCAGTTGGTGTGACAAGACCACCTACAATACCGCCAATCACAAAGACCGGTGTCAAAAGGGCCAGTGCGGCGCCTTTCCAAGCGGCCCAGAACTCACCCCAGTTCGGCGTCGCCGTCACCGGGTAATTGCGGGCTTTTGCGAAACCATAGACCGTAGCCATCAAGGCGAGGCCAATCATCAGGCCTGGAATCGCGCCGCCCAAAAACAATGCGCCGACAGAGACCTGCATGACACCGCCCCAAACGATCATCAAAATCGACGGCGGGATGATGACCCCCATCACCGAAGAGCAGGCCGTGATAGCAACGGCAAACCGCGTGTCGTACCCCTCTTTCTGCATGGCTGGGATCAGGATTTTTCCGATACCCGCCGCATCTGCTGTGGAAGATCCGGAGATACCAGCGAACAGCATCGACACAGCGACATTTACATGACCCAATCCGCCGGGCATCCAGCCGGTTAGCACACGGGCCAGTTCGATCAGCCGGTCGGTTACTTTGCCGGAATTCATCAGGTTGGCCGCCAGTAGAAAGAATGGAACGGCCAATAAGATGAAGGAGTTATAGGATTGGAACATCCGATCCAGCACGATGAACGGGGTCAGCCGCAGCTCAAGCAACACAACCGGGAGGGTCGCCAAACCCAATGCGAATGCCACTGGGATGCGGATGAAAATCAGCACCAGAAAGCCAGCAATAAGCATCGTGGCGGCAGTTGCTGTATCGAGGATCATGTCTGGCTGCTCTCTCGGTTTAGATATTTCGCGATGGTTTCGGACAACCGGTAGCCTGACAGGAGAAACCAAAACCCTCCGGCAATCGGGACCGATACGTGCGTGATCGCGAGGTTTGCACGCATCATTACAGATCGTTGGTTGCCCCCAAATTCGGTGTATTCGATGCCGTAAAACAGGAAGAACGCCCCAAAAATCATGATGGCAACGTGAACGATGCCGTCTTGGAACAAACGTGGCAGCGGTCTCATTGCGTTGCGGGTAATTCGAACGTCAAAATGGGTGCCGTCCCAAACAGCGACAATAGACCCGATCATCACAATCCAGACGAACAGGAACGTCGCCAGTTCTTCGGTCCAAAGGTAAGTTGGGATCAAACCGGTGTAGCGAGAGACAACTTGCATCGCGACCGGTATCGCCAATGCCCCCATCATCACGCCAAGCAATATACGAAGCCCAGTGCAGAACCTATCCAGATATTTTCCAAGCATGTTCCACCCTACATCGCAATGTGACGCGCCAAGCGCATCGGAAATTGTGCCGACAGGCGAGCTTGAAGACTCACCCGCCCGTCAGCCGGGAGATTACATTCCGCGAACGTTATTCAGCAGCTCTGTCGCGCCCAGCTCTTCAGCATAGGCGTCTTGGACCGGCTGAACCAATTCCAGCATTTTCTCGCGGCCCTCGAACTCATGCACTTCGATCTGACCTGCGTCGATCATCGCCTGAAGTTTTTCACCATCCTGACCGCTCTCCAACGCGCGGCCAAAAGCACCGGCCTCAGCGCCGGCATCCATGATGGCGGCTTGCAGGTTCTCAGGCAGTTCATCGAAGATTTTTGCTGACATCACAATTGGGCGCACGGTGATCGTGTGCTGGGTCAATGAAACATGAGGCGCAACTTCGTAGAACTTCAGGTTCTGGATTGAGGCGGCTTCATTTTCGAACCCAGCGATAACGCCTGTTTGAATTGCGTTATAGACTTCGTTGTAGGCGATGGCAGATGGTGCCGCACCAACAGCAGAGAAAGTTTGCGCCTGAATTGGGGCCCCCATGACGCGCATGCGGTGTCCGGCAAGTTCATCCATGTTTGTGATGGGCTCGGCTGAGGCCAGGTTCCGCACACCGCCGCCATGATACCCGACGATCACGATACCTGCAGCTTCGCGCAGATCGTCCTCAAGGGGTTTCAGCGCATCCGACGAAAGGACCGCATCCCAGTGTTCAAGATCACGGAACAGGAAAGGCATATCCATCAAAGGAATGGACTCTGAAAACACCGCCATGTTGGACGGGGCAAGGATCGTATAATCTACGGCGACACCTTGGTTGAGGTAGGTGACGTAATCGGATTCAACCCCAAGCTCACCATTCAGGCGCAGATCAAATTCGACCTCGCCATCATATTTCTCTGCGACCAGTCGTTCAAACTCGCGCAAGGTTTTAGTGAATGCATGTTCTTCATCAAACATGCTTGCCCCGCGCAATGTGACATCAGCTTGCGCGGTCGAAACCCCGCCCAACAAAACAGCCGTCACAGCCAACGTCTTTAGTGAAAAATTGAACATTCTATCCTCCCAGATCAGGTTCAGGTCTTGTTTTCTTCCAGTCGTCTTTGACCGGCGATCGTGTTCGAAACCTTACAAGTGGTCACGCCAGATCAGCCTTCACCCCAATTTGGATGATCTGATTTCCTCCCAGCTAGCACACTTGCTCCGCCCTCGTTGATGGGCACACCCAACACGATTACTGGGATACTAGTCAACATAATTCTTCTAGATGCTATTTAAATATGTGATATTTTCCTTTTAGAACAATGAATATAATGTAACCTAGTATCCTAATTTGCTCTATTAATTCTCTCTCTGATCTGCCACAATGTCGCCAAACAGAGGTTGGAAAACAAAAAATGGCAGCTTTGGGAACCCTTGAACGTACGACGAGTAGCGATGTCGTCTTTGACGAACTGTTTGGACAAATCACCCGCCTGGAGCTGCTTCCAGGGACAAAGATATCCGAAACGGATGTTGCGAAATCATTCGGGTTTTCACGCCAGCCTGTGCGCGAGGCTTTCACGCGACTTTCCAACCTCAATCTCCTTTTGGTGCGGCCACAACGCGCGACAGTTGTTCGACCGTTCTCACGCCAGCTCATCGCGAATGCCCGCTTTGTGCGTGCCGCAGTCGAATTGGAAGTCATCCGCACTGCCGTGTCAGATCGCGACAAGTCGGTAGACGCGGCATTAAAAGCTAACCTTCGTGAACAGGCGGATGCAATCTCAGCAGAAGATGTCAATTTGTTCCATGATCTGGACTACCAGTTTCACAAACTGCTTTGCGCCTCGGCCAAACAGGCGTTTGCGTTTGAAATCATCGCCGAAAACAAAGCGCAGGTTGACCGCCTTTGCATGCTGGCATTAACCAGCAAAGAAGCAATGGATGATTTGTATCTGGATCATCAATCTCTTTTAAAGGCCCTGTTCAGCGGGGATGCGTGGGCGGCGGATCAAGTTCTTCGTACGCATCTTGACCGTTTGACGCCAACCATTCAGGCAATCTACACAACGCATAACGCATACTTTGATGAATAGGTAGCTAGATATCGGATGGCTTTTCGCCTCATCGCCCTAGTCTAAATTCATACATATTAGGTCGTGTTGACAAAAGGGATTCACAACGACCTCTGATCGTTATTCAAGCCGGTATCTGCGATGGAGGCCAGCTTGGCACGAAATCTAATGCCGGACGAGGAGTGGGCGTTCTTTGAACGGTTCATCCTTTCGGTCCGTGCCCCGAATGGGCGCAAACCTACCAATCATCGCCTTGTTCTTGATGGTGTTTTCTGGATTGCGTGTACAGGTGCCCCGCGGCGAGACTTGCCTGAGGAGTTTGGGAAGGGGTCGAGTGTCTACCGACAGTACCGGCGCTGGACTCTCGCGGGGCTCTGGGAACAGATTCCGGAAGCCTTGACCGAGAGCAAGATCGTTCCTGACGCTCTTCAAATGGTCGACAGTACAGTGGTTCGTGCCCATCATCAGGCAGCGGGCGCAAAAGGGGGACTCCGCAACAGGGTTTTGGCCGCTCAAAAGGCGGCTTCACGACCAAGACCCACCTCCGGGTAAATGCCGCTGGGCTGCCGATGAGAATTGACATCACACCCGGCCAGACATCGGACTATCTTGGATTTGATCGGGTTATGGACGACAACCTGCCGGAGCCAGTCGTGCTGCTGGCCGACAAACGTTACGATGCCGACCGTATTCGCACCGAACTGCACAGCCGAAGCATTCGACCGGTGATCCCAATGCGAAAGTCCCGAAAGAGGCGCGTTGGGTTGGATTGGCCTCTCTACCGGCTAAGAAACCTGGTCGAGAGATGTTTCAACAAACTTATGAATGCTCGGCGGGTGGCTACCCGCTAAGATAAGACAGCCGAAAGCTTTCTCGGCTTCGTGGATATCACTTCAATCCGCCTCTGGATCCGCCAATTGTCAACATGACCTAGCAGTCGATAACAACTGCATTGTTGCGCATTGCGATGCCGGTGGAGCAGGAGCCATCCACCCAATCTCCTCCGACGGGCCTCACTGCAGCATCGCTAATCCTCGGGCAATGGTAGCAACGGGCCGTCCACAATCTGTGTAGGGCAGGCGGTCAACCGATGCCGTATCGCATCTGAGGTCCGTTCATGGCCCAAAACGACCAATGCTGCAGAGCGCAGCAATGTCTGTTTTTGAACGTGCTCAAGTCCTAACGGACAAAAGCCAGTGTCAGGACGAAGGGTTGCGCATTGGTTTATTGAACCAATCGCTTGGACAAAATCTGGACTGCCGCTTCAAACCTTTGCGGGTCCTGTGCCACTCGGGCTGCCAGTTGTGCGCCCTCGAGCAAAGGCAGTGTTGCGGCGGCTTCTGCTGCCGGATCGGCAACATGTAGGATCGTTCCATCGCCCTGACCCAGTGAAAATACCCTCGCAAGCCATTCGGTCATCATTGTGCGAAAACGGTTCATCTCGGCAATCGTGTCTGCTGACAGATTTTCTGTGCTGGTCGAAAAAGACACGCACAGGCACAAGCTTTGACCACCTTCAAGTGCGCCACGATACCGCTTGATCAAAGCGGCCAAGCGCGTCGCCCCTGTTGCATGGTCTTGATCAATCTCGCCACAGGCGGTTTCCAAATCTGAATAATACCGCTGCATCAGCGCGACGGCCAAAGCTGCCTTGCTGGCGAAATGATGGTGAATGCTGGCCTTTGTGATTCCGACGTCGGCGGCCAGGTCGGCATAGCTGAACCCATCAAAGCCACGCCTGCGCGCGGCCCGTTCAGCCGAATTGAGCAGAGTTGTCTTGGTGTCGGTCGCCATGTGTTATCCAAGATTTTGGTCGTTTAGGCTGTGTAGGACATTCTCTGCCGCTTCCAAAGCACCTTCGATATAGCCGCCGAAAACCGGGGCGACCTCTGTTCCTGCGAAATGCAGCTTTCCGTTCCACAGATTGCTCATCGCCTTCGGTAGACCGTATGTCGGATGGGCATATAGAGGTACCTTATCCGCCTCAGTTGCAGTGTAAGGATCAATGGCCCAGTCTTTCAAGTAGAGCTTTCGGGGCTCGGCGGCTTCAGGCCCGAACAACCGTGTTAATTGAGCGTGCAGGTGCTGACGCAGCAGTTGTTCGTCCGCGCGACCTTGGGGCGGTACACCGATGAAGCCAAATAGCGCGTATGGTCCGCCCTCAGGGGGGGATGCATCATGGATTTCGACCATCGGTCCTTTCCGGCTCATTGCATCACCGGACAGTCCTTGTTTGCGCCAGAATGGTTTGTCGTACACCGCAACAGCCTTGGCCTGACCTGCCATCCATGTCGCGATGCCTTTCATGGTTTGGGCGGCTTCGGCAGACAATGCGGGCGAAAATGCGATTTCGGCCGCAACACGTGGGGGCACAGCGAGGACAGCTTGATCCGCGTGGATCTGTTCGCCCTTTGCCGTTGTTGCAATGAATTGATCGCCGGACATGTCAAGTTTAACAACCGGCGCGTTTAGCTGTTTGCGATGATCCGGCAGGCAGTTGGCCAATGCGTCTGTCAGAGCAGCCAACCCTCCCTTTAGCCGCCATGACCCTTCCATTGATGAAAAACCCTGCCCGCGTTGCACGTTGCCATGTTCATCCTCAAAGGTCTGAGCGCCCTCGGCGAATTGGTCGAACTTTGTCAGACCAAACCGATCAATCAGAGCTGCAATACGTGGCTGGCCCGGCCAGAACCAGGCAGGCCCCATGTCAAAGTAGCCTGCCTCCAGATGCTGCGTCATGATTCGCCCGCCAAACCGCGGGCGGGCCTCAATCAGCATATAGTCGCGCCCTTGCGCCTCAAGACGTTCGGCTAAGACAAGTCCTGACAACCCGCCGCCGACAATCAGCGTTTGCATGCGCTAGAACCCTTCGGATGCCGGGCGCAGATCTAGCTCGTGCGTCCATGTGGATTTGGGTTGGCGGGCGAGGCTACAGTAGGCCTCTGCGATGTCCTCGGGCTTCATCATCTTGCCCGGATCAAGGTTGTGCAGGTCCCGAGATCGCGCTGTATCAATGATACCGTCCAGAATCGCGTGGCAGACATGAACACCTGCTGGTTGATACTCCCGTGCAAGCGATTGCGTCAGGCCGCGCAAGGCGAATTTTGCGCTGGCAAAGGCCGAGAATCTTGTACCACCCCGCAAGGACGCTGTGGCGCCAGATACAATGAACGTACCACCGCCAGCGCGGACCATCGGTTGCAGTGTCGATTGGGCAAGCAAAATGGCAGACTGCACCATCGATCCCCACGTGCGTTGATAATCAGCAAGCCGGGTTTCTGCGAAAGGCGCGATGATCAGTTCGCTCGTGTTGTGGATCACAACCTTGGGCGGGCCATGTTCTGCGATAACCTGTGCCAGGATGCTGGGAACGGCACTCTCGTCCGTCAGGTCCATTTCAAAGAACTGGCCAATCACCGTTTCAGGTTGCGTACGTCCCAAGCCAACGGCAGCAAAGCCATCTTTTGTGAAACGGGACAACAGGGACTGACCAAGGCCAGCCCCCGCGCCGGCCACAAGGACCAAAGGTTTTTCAACACTCATCAGACGGCAGGCGGTTTGGCGTGGGGCAAATGACCCGTCTTGATCCACAGCTTTGCCCCATCAGGGCCAGCCGTTGCAGACAGTTGATCGCCTTCCGGCAGTCGCAGCCATGCTCCTTTTTCAAGCGTATCGCTGCCTTCGGTGACGGAACCGGCAATCACCAGCATTTCGATCCCACCCACATCGGTATTTTCCAGTGTCGCGCCTGCATCAAGGTGGCTGTAGATAACTGTTTCACGCGCATCACGGTGTAGTTCAGCCGTTGCGACACCATCCACAGGATCGGTCAGTTCTTCGGCCATGGTTTTGCGAAACTGATTGCGGTCGGCCATGTCGAACTGCCACAGCTTTACAAAGATCGTGCAGCCCGGCTCTGACCCCGGCGTATGTGCAGTGGTGGGAGGATTGCGCACATATGTCCCTTCGGGGAAGTCGCCATGTTCGTCCTGAAATACACCATCAAGCACGATGAATTCTTCGCCACCTGTATGGGTGTGTTCCGAAAATTTGCTGCCCGGCGCATAGCGCACAATCGTCGTGGCACGGGCAACTTCGCCGCCGATGCGGTCCAACATACGCCGATCCACACCGGGCATAGGCGAAGCGTTCCACTCAAGCTGTTCAGAATGAACAACCACGCGTGTTTTAAAGTCTGCGTTCAGTTCCATGTTTTTCCTTTCGGCTTGAGTGGTATCGCGTCCTTAACCTGCGATGCTGGGCCGTGCCGAGACCTTTGCACGCCATGCCGTCAGATTGGAGAGTGTCTCTGGAATGTCGACCTTGGCAAAGTCCGCAAAGGCAAGACCGGCAAACGCTGTGATATCAGCAACCGAAAACTCAGAACCAGCCAGATATTCATTGTCAGCCAGAACTTCATCCAAGTAAGCCATTGTCTGACCAGCAACTTGCTTTTGCTTGTTGCCCCATTCAGCACATTGATAGGTCTCAAGGTCTGGACCAAGGCCTGGTGTGGCATGGTGAAAGTAGGTTCCCACAGCATTCAGCAGACCATTTTCTGCACGCAGGTTCATCATCGAAATTTGCGCACGTTGTTTTGGTGTCTCTCCGGTCAGCGACGGGCCTTCGAAATGGTTGTCGATATATTCTGTAATCGCATTGCACTGCGAAATATGTGTACCGTCCGCCAACTCAAGGCAGGGCACAACGGCATCAGGGTTCTTGGCTTTAAAGGCCTCGGTGCGATGTTCGCCACCCATCACGTCAACCGGAACGAATTGGACCTGGTCTGTTGCGCCTTTTTCAGCAAGCGCAATGCGCACACGTGCGGGGTTTGGGAATCCCTCAGTATCATAGATTTTCATGTCGTCACTCCTTGTGAACTGACACCTATCTACTAGTAGGTAGGTATCTTGGGCAAGATGTATTTTGGTCGTTGCGATAACAAGGTTGTTACGATGATAAGTTTAGCAGCGTCTGGATTTGATGCCAGCTTCCTTCGAAGCGGTCATTTGTGTCGTCCTAATGAATAACAATAAAGTCCCGCAAAATGATGTTGTTGCATGGATCGCCGAGCCGCGATATCGCCGCCGCTCACTCTGACGCAAGCGGCGATACATCCCTACAAATTCAACAATGCCCGTCGCAACAAGTTTCCCAAGGCTACGTATCGTGTTACGAACTGCTCGGAATACGACGAAAGTCTCCGGCGTCGAGGTGATGTGACGATCTGGGTTTCTGATGATGTTGTGAAGAACTGGGCTTCGCCACGCCGCAAGACACGCGGCGGTCAATCGCTTTATTCAGATCTGGCAATCGAGATCAGTCTCACTCTGCGGGTCGTGTTTCGACTTCCGCTCAGACAAACTCAGAGTTTCATGCGGTCGATTGCCAGGCTGATGGGCATTGACCTCGTAGTACCGGACTTCTCGACCTTGTCGCGACACGGTAAGCGGATGAAGATTGTCCAAAACCGGCGAGACGCAAATAAGCCAATCACCCTCATTGTGGACAGCACAGGCCTGAAAGTGCGTGGCGACAAGGGCTGGCATGGAGAAAAACACGGCATCAGGGAGGCGCGCAAAACATGGCGCAAGCTCCACATCAGGCTTGGCCCGGAAACCGGTGATATCGCTGCAACGGAATTGACCACCGAACACGTGGGCAATGAAACGGCACTGCCAGATTTGCTAGCTGACATGGATGTTGATGTGAACCGCTTTCTGGCGGATGGAGCATATGACGGCCAATGTGTTGCAGACTGTCTGTTGGACAAGTTCGGATCCAGGATTGAGATCATTATACCCCCACCTAAAAACGCGGTTCGCGGCGAGAATGCACGGCGCAATCAACACATCGATACCATCGCTGAACATGGCAGAATGAACTGGTAAAGTGAGACGGGAGACAACCAGCGATCAGGGGTTGTAGCCTAGATCGGCAGATGGAAACAAGTTATCGGCGATCGCCTGCAAGCGTGTGATCTCGACCGGCAAATAGCTGAAGCGAAAATTGCATCAAAAGCGCTCAACCGCATGACATCTCTCAATCGTGCGGAGTACGAACGCGTCTTCTAACGTGATGGGGTATGGGGCAAATTCGTCTCAAACTGATCCATGCAACTCGGTCGTGGAATGCCACAACGGAAATCTGGCGCCTAGTCCAACCGCCGATACCTGGGCATCAAAAAAGCTGTCAGTAGAACCCATAAAATTGTAACACCCCGCCATCAATCTTTGCCCACCGCAATAGTCCCACTTGCCTTCCCTACCAATCCACTTATGAAGTTCAATCAGTTGACCTAGGGGAAAGATTGCGATGCGCATGCGCGATACGTTCATCAAACCGATGCACCCGGAAGGTATTCGGTTTGTCGCGATCTTTGCCGCCATTACGGTCGGTCTGTTTCTACTGTCTAACGTTCTGGGCTGGATTGGTGTCGGCCTCACGATCTGGTGCTACTATTTCTTTCGCGACCCGAAACGTGTGCCACCCACTGGAGAAGGGTTGATCGTCAGCCCAGCGGACGGGGTGGTTTCGCTGATCGAAGCGGCGGTGCCGCCGAACGAGCTTGGGATGCCTAACACGCCTCTCACCCGTGTCAGTGTGTTCATGAGTGTCTTCAACTGTCATGTGAACCGCACGCCAATTGAAGGTGAGATTACCGCTGTTGCATATCGCCCCGGCAAGTTTTTCAACGCATCCCTGGACAAGGCCAGTGCTGATAATGAGCGCAACAGCCTGCGCATTCGTATGAAAAACGGTCAGGATCTGGCTGTTGTCCAGATTGCCGGCCTCGTGGCCAGACGGATCGTCTGCTTCGTGAAGCCAGGCGCAGCGATGCAAACTGGCGAACGATTTGGATTGATCCGCTTCGGGTCTCGGCTGGATGTTTATCTTCCTGATGGCGTGGTCCTACAAGTGCGTGTAGGGCAAACGATGATTGCGGGCGAAACCGTCCTTGCCAGTTTGCCCACCCTTGAAGAAAAGTAGGTAACTGGATCAGTGGCAAAACCATCCAAACAGGAAGAGACCGAGTTTGCGCTGATCCACTTGTTGCCCAATGCGTTGACCATAACGGCCATATGCGCGGGCCTGTCGGCAATCAGATTTGGCGTTCAGGGCAATTACGTGCTCGCTGTCCAGTTGATAATTGCCGCCTGTGTGCTGGATGGGCTGGATGGCCGTATTGCGCGCCTTCTCAGCAGTGACAGCAAACTGGGGGCCGAACTGGACTCACTTGCAGATTTCTTGAACTTCGGGGTCGCCCCACCGCTCGTTCTTTATTTCTGGGCCTTGCAGGATATACGCAGTGCGGCTTGGATTGCGGTTCTGTTTTTTGCGGTGTGCTGCGTCATGCGACTTGCCCGGTTCAATGTGGGCGGCAAATCCGAAACCTGCGATCAAGATGGGGCCTATTTCGAGGGAGTCCCCGCCCCTGCAGGGGCGCTGCTTGTCATGTTGCCAATGTATCTGTCCTTCGCCTTCGCCGAAGCCCCTTTGCTGCCCAGTATATTGATTTGCCTTTATATGGTGATCATAGGTCTTCTGCTTATCAGCCAAATACCGACCTGGTCATTCAAGACGACGCGAATCTCGCGCGAGAACGCAAAGTTTTTTCTCATCGGTGTCGCTGTTGCGGGGGCCGCATTGCTGACTTTCGCCTGGGCTACGTTGATTGTGCTTTGTTTCGGATATGTGGGTACGGTCGCCTGGGCGTGGCTCGACAGGGGAATACCTTCTAACCGTTAAGGACTCGATATGGACATCAAAGCCGTTCAAACTTCCTATGCTCGCTGGGCCCCCATCTACGACAAGACGTTTGGGGCAGTTACCAATGTCGGGCGGCAGCAGGCGGTTGATTTTATCAATAGACGTCCAGGCAAAGTTCTGGAGGTTGGCGTAGGCACCGGACTTTCGCTGGAACATTACGGGCCCGAAACGCAAGTGACCGGAATCGATTTCAGTGAGGACATGCTGCAAAAGGCGCGCGACAAAGCAAAAGATCTATCGCTGGACCATGTTGCCGAGCTGAGGCAAATGGATGCCCGCACGCTTTATTTTCCCGACAACTATTTCGATACGGTTGCGGCAATGCACGTGCTATCCGTCGTACCGGAACCGGAAAGGGTAATGGCGGAAATAGCGCGGGTCTGTAAACCGGGTGGAAAAGTAGTGATTACCAACCATTTCCAACGAAAGCGGGGGTTGCTCGCATCCTTGGAACGCGCGATTGCTCCGGTCGCAAATACGATTGGCTGGCATTCTGATTTCGATATTGAAACAGTGCTGCAAGAGGATGCGCTTGCCGTAGAGGAGCAAAGAACCCTTCCACCTCTGGGGATGATGACATTTTTGGTACTGAAAAAATCAGTTGTCACGTAACTGTTCGGTAAAAGAACTGGGTACGGCTGCAAACAGGAAACTGAGAAACACCAGCTTTTCTTGAGCCTCCCCAACTGAACTGGTCCCCCTTTATGTTTAGGAAACGGAGGACCTAGAATGGCAAACAAGAGACCGAAG
>NZ_JBXWOZ010000028.1:0-15635 GCF_059611145.1 Ruegeria sp. CDSB022
TCGCCGACTGGATCATCGAAGTGGTCGACGGTCTGGCCGCAAATGGCGAGGACGGTAACGGTGAGGTCGAGGCCAAAGTCAAAACCGAAGTCGCAAACCTCTGCGCCAGATTCCCTATCTATCCAAACTTGTAAACTGAAGGACACCAACCCATGAGCTTTCATTCCATCGAACAGGCTCCTGCCCGCCTAAACCGTAGCGAACTCGCCGTGCCTGGCAGCCAACCCGGAATGTTCGAAAAGGCCGCACAATCGGACGTGGATGTCATCTTCCTTGATCTGGAGGACGCCGTCGCGCCGGACGAGAAAGAACAGGCCCGCAAAAACATCATTGAGGCTCTGAACGACATCGACTGGGGCAGCAAGACCATGTCGGTACGCATCAACGGGCTCGACACGCATTACATGTACCGCGATGTGGTGGATGTGGTTGAACAGGCTGGCGAACGACTTGATCTGATCATGATCCCCAAGGTCGGCACCGCGGCAGATGTCTATGCCGTCGACATGATGGTCACGCAAATCGAGGATGCAAAGGGGTACAAAAAGCGCATCGGATTCGAGCATATCATCGAAACTGCGTTGGGGATGCAGAACGTCAGTGAGATCGCGGCGGCGTCGAAACGTAACGAAAGCCTGCATTTCGGCGTAGCCGACTATGCCGCCTCGACCCGCGCGCGGACGACTATTATCGGCGGTGTTAACCCGGATTATTCCGTTCTGACTGACGCCGATACGGACGGAGGACGCCTGACCCATTGGGGAGATATGTGGCACTATGCGCTTGCCCGCATGGTTGTGGCTGCCCGCGCCAATGGTTTGCGCCCGATCGACGGCCCTTTTGGAGACTTCCAAGACCCGGACGGCTACAAAGCCGCCGCAAAGCGCGCGGCAGTATTAGGCTGCGAGGGCAAATGGGCCATCCATCCCAGCCAGATTTCACTGGCAAACGATGTTATGTCGCCGGGCGACGCCGAAGTCACCAAGGCACAACGCATTCTCGAAGCAATGGCCGAAGCCGAAGCAGCGGGAAAGGGAGCTGTTTCGTTGGATGGCCGCCTGATCGACTATGCTTCGATCCGTCAAGCTGAAGTTATGGTTGAAAAGGCCCGTCAAATCGCAGCAGCATGATCGCCTCATGACTTTACAATCGTCCATGTCTCAACGCGATTGTGCCGCCAACATATTTGCCGAAGCCATAGCCGCGGCAGATCCGGCGGTATCCCTGAGCAGACGGCTGCAATCAGCCCCATTGCCTGCGCCCAAACAGGGTGGGCGCAGCATCCTGATCGCGATTGGCAAAGCGGCCCCAGCCATGATGGCGGAAGCCTTGCAAAACGTTCAGGGTGATCATGTCGCTCTGGCCGTGACCCATTCCGAAAACCAAGCGGTCGTACCCGGTGCAACTGTGTTGAACAGTGCACACCCCGTTCCGGACGAACGGGGCCTCAAAGCCGGTCGCCAGATCATTGATCTGCTCAGCGCAGCACGCGAGCAAGATCAGATCATAGCGCTGATCTCTGGCGGGGGATCGGCCCTTGTTCCGGCACCTGTGGACGGATTGTCCCTATCGGATAAGATTGTGGTCAACGAGCTCTTGTTGTCTTCCGGATTGGACATCGTGCACATGAACCTGGTGCGCCAGCATCTGAGCCAGCTCAAGGGCGGAGGGTTTCTGCGACACGGTTCACCTGCACCGGTCACAGCCTATATTCTGTCGGATGTGATCGGAGATGACCTGCGTGCCGTTGCCAGCGGCCCCACTTCTCCACCCATCGGAACCCAAGCCGATGCCCGCAGGATCTGCATTGGGGCTGGCATCTGGAAGCGTCTTCCCCAATCCGTGCGGGACCATCTAGAACACAGCGTTCCTGAACAGACGATAGCAGTTGAAGCGACAAATCATCTGATCGGGTCGAACACGATAAGCCTTGAGGCTGCGCATCGCTGTGCGGCGCAGTTTTGTCGGGCTGAAATTGCCTCCAAAGCACTGACAGGAGACGTGTCCGACGCTGCACGTCAGATTCTGCAAGCGGCCCGTTCTGTGGCTTCCGACCGCCCGGTCGCTCTGCTTTTCGGAGGGGAGACAACCGTCCGGCTGCTGGGTGCGGGTCTTGGTGGGCGCAATCAGGAACTAGCGCTGCGCGTCGCCCAACTGGCGCAAGGGGAAGCTATTCCCGGCAACTGGATTTTCCTCAGCGGTGGAACAGATGGCCGTGATGGTCCGACCCCCGCAGCGGGTGCGATTGTGGATGTGGGAACATTCGACCGTATCCGCGATGCGGGGCAAAATCCGTCCACGCTGTTAGCAAACAACGACAGTCACCGGGCATTGGGACTATCGGGTGATCTTCTGATGACTGGTGCGACCGGAACCAATGTTGCAGATATCCAAGTATTGCTGCTTGGACCTGATGCTTGAGCGCGCGCTAAGCTTGGCGGGCATCAAGGTTGATATAGCGTCAGAGATGTCGAATTGGAGAGTCATGCCTGAATCCGTCGAGAAAGGTCCGATTCATGCGATAGTCTGATTTCAAAGCCATAAAAGAGGCGTTTGTTCCAATGTCACAGGCGATGTTTTAGGCTCTGACGGAGGGATATAGGCATTATTTTTTGCGGAATGTTTGGCGTTGATCGGCGTGTAAGCATTTGTAATTTTCGTTCTAAAGCTGATTTTTGGAGTAGGGTTTGAACCTTTGGCCTTCAGGACATGGTCCTGACGAGGTGAGATCGTGCAGCAAACAGTCCGGTGGGCTGTTTGTAGATCCGACGGGCGGTTCTGTTGTATTTGGTTGCGGGAGGGCGCAAACGCCGTTGTCGAACGCAGTTAAAATGCGTGATGAAAGCGTATTCTTTTTGAAAGAAGACGTTCCTCTCAATACACTTGTATGACCGCATTGAGCCCAAAGCAGCCGAATTGAAATCGCGACCTTCGCTCATTCAGCAAAACGAGCGCATTAGACACGCGCTGCATCGCAACCTAACATGCGGCCGTTGGTCGTGGCCGCAACGATGTCGGAAAGGCCTATGGCCGAGTTGCGGACGAGGTCGACTGCCGAAATCGATCTATAAAATGCTATTTGCCAGCAACTGATTGCAATAATTTTCCGGTCTCAAGACGAGTAAATCGCGAGGGTGTCTTTGCCCCCTAAAATTGGGCCACTACTTTGGCCGAGAAGGGGGAACAAGAGATGGCTCGGAAGCGATACTCGGACGAAGACATTCTGAAGCTGCTGCGTGAGATTGAACTGAAGCTGGCAGATGGCGACGATGTTCGGACAGCCTGTCGTGGTGTTGGTGTCAGCGATGCGACCTACTACAATTGGCGGCGTCGGTTCGGTGGCATGGGCCAGTCGCAACTGTCGGAGTTGCGCAGCCTGGAGAAAGAAAATGCCCGGCTGAAGAAGATCGTGGCCGAACTGGAACTGGACAAGCTGATCCTCAAAGAAAGTCTGAACTACCTAAAACCGAGGGCCTGACGACGAGCCAACTTCGTCAGGCCGTCATTCATGCTCGCCAGAAGCTTGGCACATCAGAGCGTCGCACCTGCAAGGTGGTCGGCCTTGCACGCAGCTCCATGCAATACCAGGCCGTAGAGAAGAACGATGATGCTCTTCGACTGGCCATGATCCGTCTGGCCAAGAGCTATGGCCGGTATGGCTACCGTAAGGTGGCGCAGCTGCTTCGGGTTGAGGGCTGGCGTGTCAATCACAAGAAGGTAGAACGGCTGTGGCGGGAGGAAGGTCTGCAACTCCCGCAGCGGCACAAGAAGAAGCGTCGCCTGTACCACAAGGACAGTTCGATCATTCGGCTCCGACCGACGCATCCCAACCATGTCTGGAGCGTCGATTTCGTTCACGACAAGCTGAGCAATGGGCGGAGCTACAAGATGCTCACGGTTCTGGATGAATACACCCGCCAGGCGCTTGCAGTGGAAGCTCGGACCCGCATGGGTTCTGAAGATGTGCTGGAGGTTCTCTACGGGCTGTTCCTGCGCCACGGAAAGCCTGATTTCGTTCGAAGCGATAACGGCCCAGAGTTCTCTTCACGAGCAACCCAGAGTTGGCTCGAGAAGGTCGGTGTGAACCCGATCCGGATCTACCCGGGGCTCTCCCTGGGAGAACGGATACAACGAGAGGTTCAATGGAACGCTCCGCCGCGAGGTTCTCAATTCCGAATGGTTCACAACGACCAAGCAGACACAGATCGTGATCAATTGCTGGCTCAGGCAATACAACCACACCCGACCCCATCAGGCCCTCAACATGCGCCCACCAGTCCCCGAAACTCTAGTCCGAAATGGCCCAGAACATGGGGGCTAGACAACAAACGTTGGGCATACGACGAAGTGGGCTTTTGTGCGCAGGCGCATTCTGCGCGGTTGCACCTGCACCCGGTCGAATTGCGCGCTTTGCAATCGAGTTATCCTTTGAGCCGTTCTACCACCTGAACCAACACCAAGGCAAAGCGCTTCAGAACCCACTTATGCGTTCTATGAGCCAGTACATCGATACCGACCCGATGCCATAGGCTGTAATCACAGTCGCCCTTTGGCTAACTGGACGTGCCATCAATCGCCAGATCGCGACAAGAAGTGCCAAGGCCCCGACAAAACTCAACTGGCCGGCCTCGACGCCCAGGTTGAAGGCAAGCAAGGCTGCAGGAATATCGTTTGAGGGTAGTCCGATATCGGCCAAAGCGCCTGCAAAACCAAGGCCATGCAAAAGCCCAAACCCGAAACAAACGACCCAGGGCTTCTGCTTTGAAAGTCGGAAACGCCCGTCGCCAACCTTAACAATTTCCATCGCCAGAAAAACAATAGAAAGCGCAATGATGGCCTCGACCGGCGGACCAGGGACATTCAGAAAACCAAGCGTTGCCAATGCCAGTGTTATTGAATGCGCCAGTGTGAATGCTGTGACTGCTCCCACCAGTCTCCGCGGATCGCGGACAAGAACAAACAACGCGAAGACAAACAGCAGATGATCCCAACCTTCCAGTATGTGTTCAAAACCCAACTGGAAATACGCGGTGAAAACAGACCATGTGGTCTGTTCAGAAGGTATGTTCTGAACGGCTGTCTCTGGTGTGAACCGAAGCGTCGTGGGCTCAGCCTGCAGGGGCTGCACTCGGACCAATACGTCGTTCTTTTGAACCTCCAGACCTTCTATCTGGATGGGTTGGCCCGCAATATCCCCGCGGCACTCGATAACCCAGGAAGAAACCCATGCTCTGCCATCGGAAATTGGGGTAGGGCCGCGCGCCGGGGTGCAACCATCCGGCGCCATGACATCAATCGCCATGGGTTGACCATTCACATCGGGTTTTCGCCAATGAACGCTCCAGGTGTCCGATGTGATTTGGCGAATTTCCAAGTACCCCGGATCAAGCGCATGCGCCGAGGCATTTCCTGCAACCCACGCAATCAGCAAGGCAAACAGTAGGCCAAATACAGCTTTCATTTGGTTTGACCTGAGAGAGCGGGCACTATGATCTCATAGTTGGCAGCAAGAATCTCATATTGCGCTTGCGCCAGATCTTCGCTCATCACGCGACGCCAATCCCGCAGCACGGCATCGTGAATTTCTGACAATGGGGGTATTTGACTAGGTTCGATGTCTTGCACCTGAACCAGATGGACCCCGTAACCCGACTGGATCGGGCCAGCCCACTGACCTTTATCCAATGTTGTAAGACCCTTGGAAAAGCCAGATCCAAAGACCGAGTCTATCACTCTGGTCGCAGTCAAGGGCATAGATGCGGGCAGCAGTGTCGAGGCGCCCAGGTCGGAAACCTCATCTCCCGCGCGCAGGGCGGCCAAGACCCCCTCGATTTCAGCTTTGTTTGGCTCCTCACCAATAAAGACCTGAATGAAGGCCAGCTTGCTGGGCGCCGCATAGCGCTCCGAGTTGTTTTGCAAAAAGGCCTCTAAATCTTCGTCTTCCGGAACAACAGACGTGGCGATCGCTTCGGTCAGGAAATCCATTTTTTGACTGAGACGAGACCGGATCACAGAGTCTCCGCGATCAAGGCCAAGCTTTCTGGCTTCTCTGACCAGTACCTCTTCGCGAATTGTTGCATCAGTCAAAGCTTGCAGCTCGGCACCGCTTGGGCGCCGTTTCCACCGTGCTTCAAACTGATCAGACAAAAGCGCGATATCGTTTTCGTCGATTGTTATTGTCACAAAATCTTCGACAGTCTCGTTTTCCGGCGCAACTATTTGGAACCAAATGAAAATAGCTGCTCCAATCAGGAAGAAATGGAACAGGGGTTCTTTCAATATTCGCATGAAGGCTCCTGCATGAAACGCGCTCCGGTTTTACGTATCGATGCTGACATCAGTCGATTGAGCATTGCAAGAAAATCAACGCTACGCACAAATCAATCGTCTGGTGAATGGGCCGAGGTAAAGGCTTCTACCTCGGTTGCCAACGCCGTGATCGGCAGTGTTACTCTGCCGGTGTATACCAAATCGGGGAAGAGTAAGCGCGTTCCTGATGTGTGAGCACCGCGTCTTCGGGCAATTCGGCGCCAAATCTCAGCTTATCGTAAAGGATCCAACGCGGTGTTGGAATTTCGATCGCACGTACGTAATAAAATGCGCGTGCATTTGGATCGAATTCAGGATCAGACCAAACGGTTACAAGTTCGGCAGTTCCAATCGTGTTGGTCCAACTGGCGGTTTCAACATCAACTGTGTTTCCAACCGCAGGGATCTTGCCGTTTTGGTCAGCAACACGGTTGTCCGACCACGCCACATCGTAAACCTTTTCCTGCAAGGCCCCTTCAGAATCCAGCCAACCCTTTACCACCTGCACGCGATCCAGATTGGCACCAACCGGGTCGCGTAGTGCAGCGATCAGGAATGCGGGCGCACCTTCACCCTCGCGAGGTCGCAGATCCGAGCCCATCGGAACACCTTTGGTGTAGCCCACATCAGCAAGGAAGCGTGTTTCAACATCCGCGTCACTGAAACCCCAACCGCCAAAGAACCGCAGACCGATCCGAGGTCCGGTGGTTGCATAGGTTTCGCGTCGCTTGAACGCATCGAAGATTGCAGCGCGAGTATTATCGGTCGCCCAAACTGCCGTGTATCCCGATGCGACAAGAAGGTCGCCAGGAATTTCGCCAAGGTCATTGGCGATGAAAGGATGCTTTATTCTCGTGGCCGATGGTTCAACGCTGACGGATTTTCCAAAGAAGTTGTCTTCTTCGGCAGTCGCCAGAGACGTATGGCTGTCCGTTGCTCCGCCCATGCCGAACTTATATGGGTTAACGCCGAACTTTTCTTCTAACAACAAACCGCGCTTCAAAGCTTCTCGGGCGTATTCGCCAGCCAGCATGTCATCGGTTTTCAACTCGGTTATGTCGAGGTTGCCGACGTCCCAGTTTTCGTAATCCGCGAATTCATCATCGGGGCTCAGGAAGGGGTGCGCTTCGCCGTCGCCCTTGATCTGCGTGACTTCATAGTGGGGTTCCCATTTCGCGCGGGCGGCCACATATTCCTCGTCTACCTTGCCACCGTGATAGGTGTCTTCGGTCGGGAACATCCATCCGTTCGAAAGGTTGCCATTATGGGCGAAAGCTACCGCCCGACCGCCCGTTTTTTCTTGATAGTCTTCCAGCCATGCATATAGCGCCTTTGGGTCGGTATCACCAAAGGGTGGTTGCGTGACCGGCGGCACCATCTGAAGCGCCCTGATCGGCCCATCACGCAGCATGACGTTTCGGTGCAGGTTGAAACCCTTGGGTACAGAGGTCCACTCGAATCCGATGAACGCTGTGAAATTGCCGGGGTCGTTATGTTCTTCCGCAGCCAGAACGATTTGCTCCCATGTAAAAGCAAAAGCGTCAGCGCCCGGGCTGTAAGATTCCAGAAGAACTTCTGGCAGGGTCATTTGCGCAAAGTTGGTGATGATGTCGAATGCCGCTTTGCCAGCCTCTTCGCCGCCTGCCTTGTAACCTTCGTACCATTCCAAACCTTTTGGATCGGCAAGAATGCCCGGCTTGCCAGCCTGAAGGTCCGGGGCAAATCCCATTAGGTCAGTGTGATCCGTGAGAACCATCCAGTCCAGAGGCCGGGCCAGTCTCACTGGTTGACCCGTGGAAGAAATGACCTGTTCGCCTTTTGCAAAGCGCCAAGCTTCATCGGGTAACAGTGTGTTCCCGAAAGCACCTGCATCCAGCGAAAGTCCGGTGTGAAGATGCGAGTCTCCCCACAGCGGGCGCTCAGGGAAAGTCCGGTTCGCATATGGTGAATACGGCTGCTTTGAGAACAAGCCTTCCGCCGCTTCTTCGCTAGGAACAGCGTCGGCAAAGACCGTCGATGATGCCAGCCCCAGTGAGATAGAATAAACAAAAGCTCGAAGCATATAGACCTCCCAACTCAAGATCGCCCGGTGGTGCCCGTGACTTACATCTCAAGAATTAATATTCCTATTTCTCTATATAACATCAATTTTCCATTTGTGGGAATACTCAGCTCTCGGCTTTGTCACGATGATGCAAGTAGGAGTGTGGCTGCCGAAGTTGGTCTGAAAATGACTCGATAAGTCATAGCCTCGATTGTTGGGCTCAACATTGAGAACAGAAGCTTTGGAGAAATTGCGGTTTGAATTGGCGAATGTCCATCGTGAGCCATGTATGCACTTTAGCAAAGTCGGCATAGCTGCGCTTAGATGACATTCTTGGCTATCGCGGTCTGGATCATTTTGGGCTCTCCTTAAACCTATGCCGCGACTTGCACCGAGGGCCGCTCTGGTACGAAACGACTTTTGCGGCACGCGTGTGAGCAGACAAAACGCGGGACAATCCGGACACTTGGATGAATGGCGACGACGCGCATTTCAGCACATCGTTCCGATCGGCTAGGCAACGACCGCCGAGGTCACGACAGACGGAATTGGCACGTCCCATTCAGGACCCGCACCGTGCTTTGCCAGAACTTTGGCCACAACCGCCGCTCGGATTGCGGCCGAATTCGTTGTAGGTTGAGGGCGCAAAAGGGCGCCACCTCGGGCCGTTCCTTCAAGAAAGAAATCGAACGGTGCGCCCGGATCACTAACCTGCCATTTCGACGCGACGAAGGTTTGATGGCAATCTGAAAAACCGGCCTTGGCGAGTACGGGAAAGGCGATAGTCGGATCGGCATAATCATTTGCCCCGGGACCCGGTGGCAAGGCAATCTCTGGCAACCCGTGTTCCTCAATGGCGCCAAAAACATACCCCAGTGCAGTGTCAACTTCGGGCCCGCACCACACCGAATACGCCAGCCGACCGCCGTCGCGCAAAACACGGCGAACTTCTGCCAACACTTTCGGGGGGTCCGGCATATTCGGCATTCCAAAGCCAATTGTTACAGCGTCAAACGTATTGTCTTCAAAGCTCAAGGCCACCGCATCGCCTTCAACGAACTGAGCCTGTGGCACCGCCAGCCGCGCCATCTCAAGCATGGCGGGTGAGAAATCAAGGCCCGTTACGCGAGCACCTGTGTTGAAAAGGCCTGCGGATACATTGCCATGTCCGCAGCACAAATCGAGCACACGAGTGTCCGGTCCAGCACAAACCGCAGCGACCAGGTGTGGGACAACCATGTCCGCCGCCTTGGCAAACACCTCGGCATAGGACTGTGCCACATCGCACTTGGCCCATTCGCGCCTTTCGAGGGCGGCAAATGTGTCCTGTTCCTGATTGTCAGGCATCCAACATCTCCTCAATCGCCACGTTTTGGAGGACCGCCGAAAGGGGCAAATTGTCAAGTTCGCCAAGTGAAATGGGCATTCGCCGTCATTTGCGGATAGGTTGCTTTGGGTGCACGCGCTCGACGCGTTTGAGGATCGAAACCGGTGACAGGGAGGTGTGGTTCGCTGCATTACGGGCAAGTTCCGGGCCCTCGTAGATCATTCCCCGGTCCATTCAGGCATCGGTTCTTTGCGGGTGAAGGCCCCGATACCGGCCTCGGCATCTTTGGCCATCATGTTTTCCACCATCGTGCGACCGGCAAAGGCGTAGGCCTCTTCCAGCGGCATTTCGAGCTGTTCGTAATAGGCACGCTTGCCGATCTTGACGGCGGACGGCGATTTGTCGGCAATGATCCAAGCCATTTCTGTGGATGCCGCTTCCAGTTCCGCCAAGGGCACCACGCGGTTGACCAACCCCATTTCGGCGACGCGGGCTGCGGGCAAGAATTCCCCAAAAGCAACATTTCCATCGCCAGCTTGCGCGGCACATTGCGCGAAAGCGCGACCATCGGGGTTGAGCAAAATAGCCCGATATTCACGCCCGATGTTGCGAAAGTTGCGTTGTCGGCGGCCACCGCCAGATCACAGGACGCAACAAGCTGACACCCCGCCGCTGTGGCAATCCCTTTGACCTCGGCGATTACAGGTTGCGGCAAGCGCACCACCCGAAGCATCATCGCCGAACACGTCGCAAACAGGTCTTGGAAATACTGAAACCCACCGTCGGCATCCGCCCGGCGCGCCGACATTTCTTTGAGGTTATGACCCGCGCAAAAGTGATTGCCGCCGGTACGCAAGATCACTGCTTTGACACTGCGATCTTCTGCGATTTCGTCAAATGTGTCAGACAGAGCGCGTAGCATCGCCTCTGACAACGCATTAATCGACTTGGGCGCGTTCAGAGTCAGAACGGTAACGCCATCGATGTCAGCCCGCAGGATCAAATCATCGTTTTGCATTTCGCCCTCATAGGCCATTGAGTGGAACTTTCAGCATAGGTGCGCCGCTTTCGTCGCACGGGATTTCGCCGGCCCGCATATTCACTTGCAGGGACGGTATGATCAGTTTGGGCATCGCCAGCTGCGCGTCACGCTCCGTCCGGAACTTGATGAAATCTTCGCGCGATTTGCCAGCACCCACATGGATGTTGTCGGCACGTTGCTGGCCAATTGTGGCCTCCCACGCGATGGCGCGCCCACCGGGGCCATAGTCGTGGCAGATGAACAGGCGCATCTCGCCCGGCAGGCTCAGCACGGTTTGGATAGAATCGTAAAGCTGCCCTGCATCACCACCCGGAAAGTCTGCGCGGGCTGAGCCGCCGTCAGGCATAAAGAGCGTGTCACCGGCAAAGGCGGCGTCGCCAATCACATGCACCATGCAGGCTGGTGTGTGGCCCGGCGTGGCAATCACAAAGGCCGTCATTTCGCCAATGGTGTAGGTGTCACCATCCTCGAACAAAGCATCAAACTGCGACCCGTCGCGTTGAAATTCCGTGCCTTCGTTGAAGATTTTGCCGAAGGTGTCCTGAATTTCGATGATGCCTGCACCAACGCCAATTTTGCCACCCAGCCTATCCTGAATTTAGGGTGCAGCAGACAGGTGATCGGCATGGACATGGGTTTCAATGATCCACTCCACCGACAAGCCTTGTGACTGGATGGCGTCGATCAAAGCGATCGGCACTGTCGTAAGTGATCCGCCCGGCGGCGTAATCCATATCCAGAACGCTGTCGATTATTGCACAGGCGTTAGATGCGGGGTCTTTCACGACATAAGAAATCGTGTTGCAGGCAGGATCAAAGAACCCTTCGACACTAGGCTTTGCTGCCATATTGAGATTTGGGAAATTTGTTGAAGGTTCCATGATTTATTCCAGCGCGCCCCCGGCCTTTTTCCAGGCGCCAACGCCTCCGGTCAGGTTCACAACGGGCGACAGTCCCATATCCATGGCCACCACCGCCGCCATGGCAGAACGCCCACCCGATGCGCAATAGAACACGTAAGTCTTATCTTGACTGAACTCCGGCTTGTGCGCAGGACTTTCCGGGTCGATGTGGAATTCCATCATGCCGCGCGACGATGCGACAGCACCCTCAATGACGCCGGTTTTGGCCTATTCCGTACCATCGCGCTGATCGACAAAAACGTGATCGAGCGAGCCTACCAAGGCCAATGCCTCTTCGGCACTGATCGCAGGCACCGCTTTCGTGGCCACCTTTACGATGTCTTTCGCGCTTTTGGTGATCGTCTGAGCCATGTTTGGTTTCCTTTTTCGATTGGTTTTGAGCCAGTCCAATAGTGCGTCGAGCGGCCAATTTATGGCACCGCTACAGCCGTATGCGCAGGCAGAGGCCACATGAGTTTCTGTGCCGCTCTCAGTCAAATTGCGAGATCAAGACGGGGCTTCCAGAACGGGCGGAACAGCTCGATCTTGGGGCAGCGGTTCATCACCACCTTCAGCCCCGCTTCTTCGGCAAGCGCGGCCGCGCGGTCATCATAAACGCCGATTTGGCCCCAAAGCACCTTGGCGCCGATTGCAATGGCTTTCTCGGTGATCGCGTAAAGTTCCTCTTTCGGGCGGAAGACCTCGACCATATCCACGGGCCGGTCGATCTCTTCCAGCGAATGAACGACAGGTATGCCGCGAATTTCGATCAGCTTTGGGTTTGGATTGACAGGGATCATGTCATAGCCCGTTTCGTGCAGCACACGCAGCACGCCATAGCTGAACTTGGTCTTGTCGCCACTGGCCCCCACCATCGCAATGGTTTTGACCGAACGCAGGATGTCCGCCAGATATTCGGGCGCGTAATCATACAGGTGATCGATGTCAGCTTCGGGCATTTAAGCCTCCTTAGGGGTCGCGATATCCGCCTTCAGCTCATGCGGCTCCAGCGGATCAAGGAAGGGGTTGCGATAAAGTTTGTCGTGGCTTTCGACGCCGATTTCCAATATGCAATCGCTCACCGCGCGGGCCACACACAGCAGAACATAGCCATTGTTGATCTGGCGATTGTTCAACGCCACTTGCCTGCGCTGATCCACTTCGCCAGCGGTCAGTTTGGCCGCACAGGTGATGCAGCCGCCGTATTTGCAGCCATAGGGCAGATCGACACCCTGTTCGCGCAAAGAGTCCAGCAACGGACGGCGGGCGTCGACCTGATAGGTCGCATCATCGCGGTTGGCGATTGTGATTGTGCGGGTTTCGCTCACAGCCAGATGTCGCTTGTACAATCGCCACCGGGATAGCGGGTTTCATGGCAGCGGCTTGGTCCGTTTGGCTCTTTGCCAAAATCAACAACGAAATCTTCGTTGATTTTCATACCGCCGTTTTCGACATCACAGTCGATCATCAGCATGACACCGCCCTGGGTGCGAATTTCCGGATAGAACTGGTTGTCCCAGGTCGAGAACAGCGAGGTCGTGACATAAAGCCGTTTGCCATCAAGCGAGAGCTGATACATTTGCGGCCCGCCTGCCACTTTGACGCCATTGACCTCGGGCGCTTTGCCCAAAAGCCCGCCCATCCAAACCTGCCCGGTCAAAACAGGATTATGCGGGTCAGAGATGTCGTACTGGCGCATATCGCCGTGCAACCAGTTATTGAGGTAAAGGTATTTGTCGTCCATCGATACAAGGATGGCCGACATCACACCGGGCACGGGAATAGGCCATTCGGGATGCGGTTCATTCTCCACATCAATGATCTTTTCCCATTCCCATTTCCCAGCTTCGGACTTCCAGAAATGGATGACATTGGCGCTAAGCGCGGCACCGCAGAACCCATGTGTACTGTCAGGATCATGCAGAAACTTTACCTCCAGCGGGATCAGGCCGTCTTCACCGAGATACATCGTCTCGACCGGCACCTTTTTCTCAAAATCCCAGATGTGCAGGCGGCGACCGTATTTCAGGTGGCCCACTTCTTCCAAATCAAACCCTGGCATGAATGTGTTGGGTGCGGCCCATTCGGAACTGACCATCACGTTATGGCGCGGCTGGTACCAGAAGTCATAACCAAACGGGATATCGCCCATTGAGTTTTCCCAACGACCAACGATCTCGAATTCTTTGTTGAGGTGCAGATAACCACCGGGCGCTTCGCCCTGTGCGTCACCTAAGAAGGAAATGATGATCTCAGAGCCCAAACAATGCACGGTGTGTGGGCCGCTCAGATTGGTTTTTGACTTGATCTCGGCCCCGTCAATCACCTTATGAAGGCGTGGAGCAAACGGGTCCGTCGCGGTGTCGATCACATGGATATTGTTGGACCGCACGCCTGGCACCAGCAGGTATTTACGGCTCATGCCAGCGTCGTCGTGGCAGGAAGAACAGGCATTCCAGCCCATGTGATGCAATTCATCCCCGATGCCGGGCATCTCTAAGCGATGGATGACTTGTGAATAGGTCGGGCTTTCCGGGTCGGCGTCCACGGTGGCTAGGTAGTCCGGCTTTTGAATGCCGGTGCCGGTGTAGATGGCAATTGTGTACAAGAGTTTTTCACGCGGCGCTTTGATCGCCTCGGCAGGGCTTGCATACCCCGGGCCACAACATGCTCCGTCCATCTTCACATTCCTCCCTTGCGATCATTTGAAGATTCTCGTAAATCGATAAAAAGATTCTCGCAAGGTAAAAATATGCATCTGGAACGCCTGACATTCATCCTCGAAGTTGTTGGACAAAAGGGCGAGACTACAGTGGCCGAGATTTGCGCTCATTCTGACCTGCCTAAGCCGTCTGCCTACCGGTTGGTGCAGGACCTCGTCGGTGTTGGTCTACTGGAACCTGTTGCCCGTGGTACATTCACAATCGGCTCCCGCCTGAAGCGGATCACGAAAAGTGACCACTCTGATCGTGCACTGCTAGAGGTGATTGCGCCTGCGCTAAAGCAAGCCGCTAAACAATATGGCACCGCATTTTTCCTGTCCCGTCTGCGCGGAAAATCCGTGGAAATTATTCACGTTGAAACACCTGACACTGGGGTCTCCTATCTCCATCCAGGTTTGGGGAAACGACCCTTGCATGCCTGTTCCTGCTCTAAGGCCGTTGCTGCATTCTCACCCGACTTGTTTTTGACCAGCGAAATGGAAGGCCAGCTGCGCGCCTACACCGAATTCACCCTGACAAACGTGCAGGACTTGGAAGCCGAGTTTGACACCATTCGCAAGCGCGGCTTCGCAGAATGCGTGGAAGAGATTGAGCGCGGCATGTGTTCGGTGGCAGCTCCCCTTGCGCCAAGCGGGCCAGGTTCCACGATGTCCATCGGTGCAACCGGATCGGTACGGGTCTTTACGCCAACGTTCCGCGAAAAACTTGGTCCCCAGATCTCCCATATTGCGCGTGAAATGTCTGCAAATTTGGGTTGGGACGCGGCGCAGGATGCCAAAATATCAGGCTAACTTTTAGGTGGTCTTCGAATGTGGGCCTCTTCTAAATCTGATCTGAACTGACCTCCGCTCCACACAAACAAAAATGCAACGCCGAACGTTCGAACGTCTCGCAGCATTCAGAAGAATGGGCTCGGTGCAGTCATCTGACAAAAATCGTCGGATGTCCAAGGCGCGATCGTAGGCGGACATTCATTGATCGGAACTCGCTAAAAAACCATGCCGTTCAAAGACTAGTGTCAGACATTTCTCCTGCGCCCGATTTGACGATATCCATCTCATCTGAGGCATAGGGTTTAAGCAGTTCAAAGGCCTCCGCAGCGCTGCCAACCAACCAGACCTCATAGTCACAAGGATGGAGTATGACCCGCATTCTCTGCGGATGTATCGGACGCACAATGTCATTCGCTGAGGTGGTTAACTTCGCCGCGTTTGCTTCCACGGTGCTTTCAGTTGTGATGGCGCAACGCAAAAGCCCGCTCGGGCGCGGTGTGTAATATATTGATATT
>NZ_JBXWOZ010000029.1:0-11467 GCF_059611145.1 Ruegeria sp. CDSB022
AATGATCGCAATTACAACCGAATTGGATACGGGCATTATCGATAACCTTAAGGTGACTGAGCATGTTAAAACCCAATCCTATTACGAGGCTTGAATGTCTAAGCTTGCCGTTATTCAAATTTGATCACGACTGGTGCTTTCGAGATACACAGCGAACAGACTACAATGCGCCTTCGTCGCCAAGGAACTCGATACCAGCTGTCGCGCCATCACTGTAGGCAATGCAATTCCACGGAGCGCGATCCTCACCAACGCCTACAGTGACTTGTGTTCCCGCCTCGCTAAACGCGGATGAGAGCACCACGACTTGCGAATTGTTTGTCGTGTTGGCTACATCCCGTAAACATGCCTGCTGAGCGGGCGTGAGGTCGGCGGACGCGCTGGACGTACTCGTGTCGTCGCAGGCTGCAAGCAATGCGAAACATGTCGCGCCTGCGATCATCACCTTCTTGTTAGTCATTTTCTTCTCCCTCTGGTTCCTTTGAAATTTGTGAAATTGGATGCGCATGTTTGAAGCTTTTGCGTCTGTGCAGCCAACAGAACACACCTCGATCCTTTGACTACCTTTCCCAAAAACTTGCCGCGGGGGGCTTGTGGGGCAGAACGACATTGCGTTGACTACCGAGACCGCCAACAACGCGTGATGGCCGAATGACGTCACTGGCAAAAGCTAGAGCGAACTTGGGAGAGAGGACGAGTACGTTAAGTCCGAGCATCGTGTTCTCCCAAGCCAGATTATTGTGAAGTGCCTTCCGACCGCCGGCACTCACTCCAGCAGTCGGAAGGGCCCAGTAGATCGGGCGACAGCGACAACAACGGAGGTAAAAAAAGTTGTGTCGAATTCGTATGTTCGAATATATTTTTTCATAAATCAACATTTTTTCCGCGCGTAAAACTCTTTACGCTCTCGTACGATAGGCTTCTGCTTTCAAACAAAAAGGTAAGTGGGAGTACCCAGAGGGGAGAGTGTGTTCTCCTGAGCGGCGAAATGTTTTGAGACCGCACAGAAACTGAGAAAGGAATGAAAGATGGGATTCGGTGAAGCAGTTAAAACGTGTTTCTCGAAATACTTCCAGTTCTCCGGGCGGGCTATACGCTCAGAATACTGGTGGTTCTTCTTGTTTGTGGTTCTCGTAAGTGCCGTTTTTGCCGGGTTGGATTCGATCCTGTTCGGGACAAACCCCGAAACAGGCCAAGGATCTCGGGTTCTGTCCTCTGTTTTTCAACTGGCCGTTCTCATTCCAATGCTAGCCGCCGGTTGGCGGAGGCTGCATGATACAGGACGACCTGGTTGGTACTTGCTGCTGCCGATGGCGCTCAGCATTACAACGCTTTTTGTTATGCTGGGTGGGGTGGCGTTCTTTTCGGTATTGGAGCAAGGGACCGAAAACCCCGATGCATTGCGAGGACCCGCGGCAGTCCTGGGCTTGACCGGTATTGTCGTTGTCTCAATTCTGCAATTCGTTCTGTCCATTCTGATGATCTGGTGGCTGACACGACCTTCCCAAGAAGGCGAAAACGAATACGGCGCACCTGCTTCCTGACCTCGCTGTGGGGGCAACAGGTCGGAATCTCTGCTGAATGAAAGTGCAAACCGCAACACCATGGAGAGAGAAAATGAGTTTCAGACCGATTTCCATTGGAACGCTAATGATGGCAATGGCGACCACAGCATCGGCGGAGTGGTCGTTCAGTTCCGGGCCTAATCCCAATGCATTTATTCAGACCGGAAACATGACGCTGGAGCTTCAGTGTAACCGTATTCGCTTTGCTCCAGCTGGATATGAGGACAGCAAGGACATTGCGGAGAAGCAAGGGCTTTCCATTCGTTTTTTGAAGAACGGCACCACCGAGGTTGGGGCATTTCAGGTTGGCGCTGAAAACGCTGTGTTGCAGATCGTTGACAATTATCCCGTCGAGATCAGTTTCAATAGTCAGCAGGACTATGGTTTTGTATTGGACCAGCTTGCGGCCAATGCTTCAGTTAATCTGTCGATGATTGATCAAGATGTCAGCTATGGAATCTTCGACTTAAAAGGTTCCAGCGCGGCAATTCGGTCCCTTCGTTCTGAATGTGCTTCGGATGCCAGCCAGGGAGCCTCCTACGAAGCACCCGAAGGCATCGTCTATTGTGGAGGCGGAGCGATAGAACGCGTGATCGAACCCATGATTTTGGAAAACCCGGAGGGGGAGTGGGACGCACGAGTAACGGTCAACGGCGAGTTAATCAGAGCCATGACGGCCTACAGTTACTTCGGAAACTCCGAGCCACCGGCCGGATTTGTCGTCGCCCTGCTTGGGGAAGACAGGTCCGAATTTCTGATTTTTAGCGAAGGCTCGGCAAACTGGCTGGAGTACGGGGACTACAGGTATGATCAGTGCAATTGATGCCACCCTCCAACCAGCTTCCCAAATAGTGCGCCAGTCGAAAGGTTTGGTTTCCGCGATTGTACTTGCTTCGGGCCTTGTTTGGACCTCACCAGCTGTCGCGGCTGATGTTTCGCAACTTCCGCCCGGTTTTGCGGGCCCGTGAGGCAGTATTGTCGAAGTCGATTATTATAAATGGGTTACCGCTGATGACCCAAGAAGGTATGGGGAGTCAGTGGCACTTCGACGATCTTGACGTCTACTACCAGAACTGTGTGACAGGCGGACCTGGTTTATTCGTAGTCCCGGTGCTTGACTAGCAGGGCTTTGCGGAGGCCGTACGACGAAAATTGGTACTGGAAATTGGGTCAGCGCCTGCAACAGGAGAGGTTATGAAGGCGCAATATACCTCACCCTCAGACTATGACTGCCTGATTGGCGAGAAGATCTGGGAACGGAACCAACAAATCTGGAGCGAACCCTAGAAGCGGCCTTTGCATCAACCACCCGAGGCTCGATACAAAAAGCCAGCAGCAATTATCTGAGGAAAACTAGTGTTCTGCGCTTTCAATAGAAATGCACAGATGGTGGTAGCATCTTCGATGCAGTGTGAGTAGACAAACTTATTTACATCGATTTGCACGAACCGAGTGAAATTTGCACGCTTATGGTTAATTCGCAATCATAGAACGACAACAGGCTCTTGGGGCTAAACCCTCCGAGAAACTGGGGCGGTTTCGGGGGCATTTTGCGAAGCGCGGAACGAGGACAAAGGACGAGTGAGCACGGGGCATTTCTGACCGCTAGAGAGGCCGCTGCGAGACCACTAGAGACCCGCCCACTGGTGCTGAGACGACCGCTGGCGAGTCTCGTTCCGGGGGCTGACGGGGGTCGCTGGTGCTGGCGGGTTGGGGGTGTCCGCTACTCAAAAATAGACCCGACGCTTGGCCGGGTCAGTTGGTGACGGCGAGGATCGTCACTCCGTAATGTGGTGGTCAATAGTATTCTAGAAAGCGCCTCATTCTGCTTGTTGGGGCTTGCGCCTGACAAAGCGGGAGAAAAGCCGGCCGTCGGTTACAGCAAAGCCAATGGCAATGATGGCGAACCCTACCCAAGCCTCTGGCTCCATCTTTTCACCCAGGAATGAAACGCCAAGGCCGATAGCGAACGGTGGAATCAGTAAGGTTACCAAAAGAAGGTTGGCAGCACCTGCGCGCGCAAGGATTGCGAAATAGAGAACATAGGCCAGTGCTGTTGATAGTGCGGCCATCCCAAGAAGCGCAGCCCATACGCCAGAAGACAGAGCCAAGTTTGGGGGGCCATCCATCACGAGAACAATCGGGATCATAAGCACTGTGCTGCCGATCAGCATACCAAGCGCATTCACCAGCGGTGGTTGGCCCGAAAGAGCAGTCCTGCCCCATACACCGGCAAATGCATAAGAGAGCGTCGCCCCAAGAATAGCCAGCTGTGCCAGATTGCTCGGATTGAACTCGGTCAATGCGCTTGGCCCCATAATGAAGGCCACCCCCAAAATACCCAGTGCAGCACCAGCTATCTTCTTCGGAGTCAAGGGCTCGTCCTTAAGAAGCAAACCCGCCACGACCGCTGCAAACATTGCTGTCGTTGCATTTAGGATTGAAGCCAGCCCGCTGTCGATTTGCGTTTGCCCCCAGAAGATCAGCGAGAACGGAATGGCATTATTGAGCGCCCCCATTACGAGGTAAGCGCCCCATGCCCGAGGGGTGCGTGGAACACTCAGTCCTTTGAAAATGACGATTAGCGCAAGAATAGGAACCGCCCAAAAAACCCTGTGCAATGTAATTGTAAGTGGTGGCACCTCTGACAGGGCGACCTCACCAAAAAAGAACGACCCGCCCCAAACCGCAGCGAGCAAAAGCAGCATGACGCTGGCTGTAAAATCCATTGCTGGCATGGGTTGGTTTGTCATGTCTTCTGCTTCCGTCACTAACTATTACCTAACGGATTAGCTTACGTGACCGCGACACCGCGACCCGTTTCTTGCGGAAATCCAATACAAAGCCAACTTTCATCTATCCAATTGTGAACGGCTGCGTTCACCTATCGGTGGAGTGCCTCAGCAATCATTTCTGCAAGCCTTTTGGGCTGATCTACGCTCGCCCAGTGAGTGGCGTTTTCGAGAATAATCCGATCCATCTTGTTTTCTTCCAGCCACCGGACGGTGCTGTCCGGACAGTTGTCAGGATTGTAGAGATAAATCACATTTGCCGCGCTTTGCAAAAGCTCGCCGGGCACGCAGCCTGCTGAAAAATGCCGTGCGTCGGTGCCGAGTTGCCACAGCGCCAGAGTATCGGCCTTCGATACTTCATTACGATACCGTCGGATGATTGGTGCCGTTTTCGCCATTTCATCAAGCCGCTCAAGAAAAGCTGCACGAAACGCAACCGGATCACTGTAGTCCGCGGCAGTTCCAGAAAAATAGGCATCCTCGGCGGTGATATTACCCTCTAGAGAAATAATGGTTGTCAAAGGACAGTCGGCCCTTTTGGCGGCCAGGGAGGCTATGATTGAAGCAACCGAATGAGCGACAATGATCTCAGCTCCGTGCTTGATCGCTTTGTCGGCGACGGTTTGTGCAAGTGCTTCAAGAGTTGTTGCCTTTGCCAGAGGCTGAGCGCCAAATCCCGGAAGATTGATGGGTAGCAAACGATAGCTGTTGGCGAGGTGGGTGTCAGCCAAACCTTCAAACATGCTCGCATTGTCACCAAAGCCTGCAACACAGAGAATGGCGGGTCTTTCATCGTTCACTTGACTGGGGTGTTTGGTCATTTTGGCTTCCAGAGCATCGTTTGCAGACATTAACACGGCTCCGCAGTATTCGACAATTTGGGCTCACTCCCTGGTTTCGCCGCCTGAAGCGCGAACTATGGCTCCTGATTTCCCAACGTCCGTGCATTGAACGACATGACACAAGATCAAAGACTTGACCCGATCCTCCTATGGCCGGTCTCGATCAGCCGATCACAACGGTATTGCCGCGCGAGCATCGGGCCGAGCTGAGCCCAAAGCGGGCTGAAATGTGCTCGCAAAAAATGAAGTGCGGCGATAGACATTCTCTTGAGTGGTCCAACCCATCACTAAATGCATTCACCGCCATCGATAACCAAGGCTTGCCCAGTCATAAAAGCGGATTCATCTGAAGCTAGATAGACGATCCCATGGCCAATCTCTTCAACTGTCGCCCACCGGCTCATAGGGATCGCCTGCTCGATGTAGCTTTCCAGTTTGGCACGGCCACCCATCTGCTTCTCGAAGCCTGCATTGAAGGGGGTGTCCACAAATCCTGGACAAAGGGCATTGAAACGGATTGCATGGACAGCGTAATCGGCTGCCATCTGCCGGACCATCGCAACAGCTGCGTGCTTTGTGGTCGCATAGGCGATCATACCCCGGTCGTATTGAACGCCAGAATTGGAAGCAGTGACGATCACGCTGCCTCCACCTTGTGATTTCATATGGGGGACGGCTGCACGCGCGGCAATGAAGTGGGCGCGGACGTTCAATGCCCAAGAAGCATCCATTCCAACCGGTTCCACTTCTTCCAGCGTTCCTTCGATCTGTAACCCAGCATGAGAGTGCAACACGTCAAGCCGACCGAAGTTTTTAACTGCTTCGTCTATGGTTTTGGTAAGGGCATCGTCATCGGTTACATCAAGCTGTAAGGCAGATGCTTGATTTCCCTGTGCAATGATCTCGGCCACAGTGGCGTCAGCAAGTGTTGCATCGCGATCCGTTACCATGACATGCGCACCCTCTTGCGCCATTGCCATTGAACCCGCCCGACCAATTCCTGATCCCGCGCCCGTCACGAGCGCGACTTTACCTGCAAGCCGCATGTCACTTGGCTCCTTTATTTAACTATTCGATTTTGAGGCGCCTCGGCGCAAAAGAAGTTGCGCAGTAACGAGAAGCAAGAGCGACGCGCCCATAACCATAGTGCCTATGGCATTGATCTCGGGCGTTACGCCGCGCCGGATGGATGAGAATATGTAGATTGGCAGGGTTGTTTCTGAGCCAGCTACGAAGAACGCGATGATGAAATCATCAAATGAGAAAGTGAAGCTGAGCAGGAAGCCCGCCAAAATTGCCGGGGCTATCAACGGCAGTGTCACCTGCCGAAAGGTGCCCCAGGGCGTCGCAAAGAGGTCCGCCGAAGCTTCCATGAGCGCGCGGTCCATACCCGATAGCCTTGCACGTACGATGATTATGACCAGCGCCATTGTGAACATGGTGTGCGCAGCGACAAGCGTGGGCATCCCCATGGAAAGTTGCGGGGGATTTGCTCCATCGGGCCATAGGCTGGCAAGAACTGGGTTAAGCCAGCCGAATACGGTAACCAAGGCAATGAGCGTCGCGATACCGATGACGATACCGGGTATCATTATCGCAACATAAATCATCGCGTCGAACAAAGTTCGGAGCCATCCCTTAACCCCTTGTAAAGCGATGGCAGCCATAGTTCCGAGAGTGGATGCGAGGCAAGCAGTTATGAATGCTGCAAGCAGACTGGTCTCGAGCGCGTCCATAACAAATGGGTTGTTGAGCGCTTTGCCATACCATTGGGTCGAGAAACCCATGAACTGGCTTGCGTGTCGTCCGGCATTGAAGCTGAAAAGCGCGATGATGCCGATGGGAATATAGAGAAAAAGGTAGACGCAAATCGCGTATAAGCGCATCGGATCCTCACATCAGCGAGACATCTTCGCGCTGGCCACCCAGACGCGAGATGAATTTCATGTAAATTGAGACAGTGACAAGCATTACGACAACCAGAGTCATTGCGACCGCCGATCCGTACGCCCAGTTTCGAGACTGCAGGAACAGGTCCACCAGCGCATTTCCGACGAAAAAGACCTTTCCGCCACCTAAGATCGCTGGGATCAGAAACTCGCCCATCAGCAAGATGAAGACCAGCATGCAGCCAGTTGCGATACCAGGTACCGACAAAGGAAGTGTCACCTGACGGAACGTACGCCATGGGGTAGAGCCGAGATCAGCCGAGGCTTCCAGAAGGCGTTTATCCAGTTTGTCCAAGCTTACAAAAATTGGGAAAACCATCAAAGGTAGATACCCATAGACAATCCCAACAAGCACGGCGAACGGCGTATTTATCAGGCGGACATCATCGATGCCGATCGACTCCAGTAAAGCGGGCAAGCCACGCCCCCCAAGGATGAAAATCCATGCGTATGACCGGATCAGGATCGATGTCCAGAACGGCACGATCACCAGGATCAACAGCGAAGTTCTCCACTTTGGTGAACAACGCACCGCAAGAAAGTAGGCGAGCGGGTAGGCAATTACCAACGCAGCGATAGTCCCCAGAGGTGCAAGGATCAAAGTGTTCTTAAACGCCGTCCATCGCGCAGGAAGGTTGGCATATTGTTCCAACGTGAACGCTGGAACATAGCCTCCGGCGGCACCCCGTTCGCCAAAGGAAAAGACGAAGACGACCAGCAGAGGAAGGGCAAGCATTACCAAAAGCCATATTCCTGCCGGTGCCAGCAACAGTGCTTTTCTGCCTCGTTCGGTCATATTGTCCTCGTCTTTTCCGATATTGGCGGCCTTGCCGCTTAGGCCGACTTGAAGCGGGCGAGCAACTCGGCACGGTTTGGATCGGTTAGCGTAGCCGCCGCGCCGAACTCGAGCGCACTCAGAAGGTCAGCTGCCGGATAAAGGATCGGATCTTCCAGCAATTCCTTCGGCAGCAACGCATTGGTGCGAGCATCAGCCGATGGATAGCCATGAGCGAGGACTTCTTTCGCATTAACTTCCGGGTTCAGCAGGAAGTCGATCAAGGCATAAGCGGCATCCATATGGGGTGCGCCCTTAGGAATAGCGTAGTAGTCGGACCAGAGTTCACCGCCCTCAGCTCCCAGAACGTAGGCGATTTCAGGCATGTCGACATTCATCTGCTTGCCGTCACCTGTCCAGCACATCGTCATCCAGGCGTCACCGTTACGCATCGGTGGCTGATAGTCCGACGAGATTGCAAACAGATGCGGTTTAGCATCCAGCAACAATTTCTCGGCATCGGCCAGTTCCTTCTCATCGACCGAGTTGAAGGAGTAGCCGAAGTATTTCAGGGCATTACCGATGGTGGTGAGTTGGTAATCATGCACCATTGTCCGACCTGAGTAACCTTCCATAGTAAGGTCCCAGAACTCTTTCCATGTGGTTGGAGTCGGAGCGCCGTCAAGCTTGCTAGTATTCACTGCAAAGCCGGTCGTGCCCCAGTTTTTCGGCACCGCGTAAAGTTGGCCATCGACAGAGCCGGCATCCGAAAAGCGTTGTTCGAATGAACCTGCGTCGTAGTTTGGCAGTTTGGACGTATCGAGCGGGATGATCAGATCTTCGCCCACATACGTAGTGATCGTGTAGTTCGTCGGTACGAAAACGTCCCAACCAGACCCACCTGCCTGCAGTTTTGCCAACATCTCTTCGTTCGAGCCAAAAACATTGACCTGAACATGAGCGCCAGTGGCTTCCGTGAAGGCTTCGAAGTTCATCTCGTCATGGTAGTTCGGCCACGTGGCGAGGATCACTCGGTCGCCAATGTCTCCGGCAGCAAATGCCGGGCGTGGACGCAACCCAGGCATAGCCGTGCCCAGAACGGCCGTTGCCATCCCAAGACCTGTCACGCCCAAAAAATGTCGCCGTGTGACCGAACCCTTTTGGTACCGGCGAAGCTCTTCCATGAACTTATGCTTGGAAATAGTCCCATTATCCTTGGTCATTGTGAACCTCTCTGTTGTTGGATTGCGGGATTTGTTAATTTTCCAGGATCAGCAGTGCGCCTTCGCCCCATGAAACAAAGGCCTGCTCTCCCGCATTGAACGTCCCCTCGTTCAATTCCGCTTGCCTTGGCACAAGTACGTGGAAATCACCCAGTGCTTCGTTGCGCGCAAGGTATTCTGTGTGCTCCCCAAGGAAGATCCGATTTTGAATGGTAACTGGCAGAGCGATTTCAGCTGCGGGTAGCGCGCGGGTCAGCGTGATCTGTTCAGGGCGGATACTGACGCACACTACCTGCCCTACATCGATTGGGATCTCCGGAGTTCCGTGCACCTTTTGGCCACTCGCTAAACGCACAGTGATTTGCTCGGCTGCTGCGTCAGTTACGGTTGCATCAAAGAAATTCGAGGTGCCTACAAATCCTGCCACATAGCGGCTGCGGGGCATGTCATAGAGTTCACGTGGGCTGCCTACCTGCACAATACTGCCGCCTTCCATCACACAAATTCGGTCGGACATTGAAAGCGCTTCTTCTTGGTCGTGCGTGACGAGGACAAAAGTTATTCCTAGTTGTCGTTGCAGGTTCTGCAGTTCAAACTGCATTTCTTTTCGAAGCTTTCGATCCAGAGCAGCCATTGGTTCATCGAGCAGCAAAAGCTTGGGCTCGTTTACGATCGCACGCGCCAAAGCGACGCGTTGCTGCTGACCACCAGACATCTCCCAGATGCGACGTGGGCCAAATCCACCAAGACGGACAGTTTCCAGCGCTTGCTCAACCTTTGTCGCGATTGTTTGTTTGTCTACGCGTGGTCGTTGTTGGCGCAGGCCGTACGCGATGTTGTCGAACACACTCAGGTGAGGAAAAAGAGCGTAGTGCTGAAACACCATGTTGACTGGGCGATGGTGCGCATCCAAGTCGTTGACGACTTCTCCATCGAGCAACACCTGACCTTCGGTTGGCTTCTCGAAACCTGCCAGCATTCTAAGTGCAGTGGTTTTGCCGCAACCAGATGGGCCTAAGAATGACAGGAACTCTCCTTTCCCAATGGAAAGATTCAGGTCTTTGGCAGCGACCACATTCCCGAAGGTCTTGGTCACTCCTCGGAGTTCCGCAATCGTCTGCATGGTGACGCTCATGTCAAAGCTCATATACTGCCGTTTTCCTTTTGCTTGATTTTTTGGCATTTACTGGCATACCACTCAAACAAGAAAAAAGTAACAATAACTCGGAATAACTGTATATACCACAATTGGGGTATAGGGGTGCTTTTCGAAAATCTGGAGCTGCGTGTGTACGATTGGATGGAGGAGGCCGGCAGGGTCGTGGAGAAGATCGGAACCCCAGAGTTTCCCTGTGTTTTAGCAGATGGCTTACGGCAGGTCGCGCCATTCGATTTTACTGTAGTGTTTGGCCATGTCGGAACCGAAGCACCAATAGACCTTCACGACGATTTCCCCAAAAGCAAACGGCGTATTTTTGTTGAGGACTACCAAGCCGGGCCCTACGTACTTGATCCATTTTTTTTGGCCGCGACAAAACCGATAACACCGGGTCTGTACCGCATGCGCGATATCGCACCGGACAGGTTCTATCAGGGCGAATACTATCGCAGCTATTACAAAAGGACTGGGTTAGCAGAGGAGATTGGCTACTTTATCGATATCCCAAGCGCTGGGATGGTTGTGGTCTCGCTCATGCGAGCAGAGAAGCCTTTTTCCGCCAAGGAAATTCGCCATTTGCACGCTCTATGGCCGCTCGTTCGGGCAGCCTGTTGCAAACATTGGAGTGACTTTCCATCGATGGCCCGCGGCGCCGCAGCGAATGGCGTTAGTCGTCGTGTCGATCTAGCATTCCAGGCATTTGGCGATGGCGTTCTGACACCACGAGAACGAGAAGTTGTTGAGTTCACATTGAAGGGCCATTCGGCAGAAGCTGTCGGCACAATTCTCGGCATCTCTCCAGGCACAGTCCGCATCCACAGACGCAACATTTACGCGAAACTTAGGATCAATTCGCAGGGTGAGCTTTTTTCAAAGTTCATTGAAAAGGCACTTTAAAAGGTTCCTTGAACACCCACTTTGTCCGTATTGTCGACCTTGCTACCGTGTGATCCGGAACGCCCCAACTCTACCTGAGGCGGCAACTGATATCGAAAAGGACGTGGCATTACTTGCTCGGCAGATCAGCAAGTGGGTTGTCCGCTATAAAAATCAGTTCTATCTACCTGAACGTCCCTCACATCCTCTGTCGCAGGCGGAGGCCAAACGTATCTGCTTGGGTAGGATGCGGAGCAACTACCCCACGATGGAGTTTACTCCAGGC
>NZ_JBXWOZ010000030.1:0-8882 GCF_059611145.1 Ruegeria sp. CDSB022
AAACCATCATCTCAATGGATCACAGGCCAATGATGCACTAACAATCAAATTGAACCAGTCAGATGAGGCTGCTCAACAATCAATCATTCATAAGGGAGTAGCAGTTGTTTTAGCCCTCGAAAAGTTTGATGTTAGGTTTGAAACTCTGTCGCTTTGGGCTCACACTGGACGTCGAATGCGATGCAGCATCCGGTGATATGCTGCACCGGTCAACGTCGGGTCGTCGAAGTGGGAGGGAATGGCGGTTCGGAGGATCAGTCATGGAAACACCAAACTTACCCGCCATTCGCGCGCTTCGCCCGGCCTGAAACAAGGGCCGGATCGTAGGACAAAAGCGCCCTCTGAAACCAAAACACATCTGGGCGATCAGGGTTGGACTTGAGCTAGCCAAAATCCACCGGGACTTTGTCGTCTTCAATATGGCAATAGACAACAAGCTCCGAGGCTGCGATCTGGTCCGAATGCAGGTGGTCGATGTAATGGCCTCCGGACAGGTCAAGGAACGAGCCTCCGTTCTGCAGAGTAAGACGCAGAAGCCGGTGCGTTTCGAGATCTTCGAAGGCAGACGTTTGTCAGTCGCGAAGTGGATGGAAAACCCGCTGATGGTTGGTTCGGAATACCTTTGGCCTGGCCGGTTTCATGAACGACTTCATATATCAACGCGCTAATATACGCGGATCGTACGGGATTGGGTCACTTTGAAAGTGCCTTATTACGGGGCTTATAGTTTCCACGCTTCTTTGGTGCGGGTTCGTTGGCATCAACGATAGCAACCAGTTCAGCTATATTCCAGAGGCGATCAGTCAAACCCGCTTCCATTGGAGGTGTCACCTTTAACGTCTGATGCACCTTCACAGAGTTGTAGTACATGAAACGCAGCGCAACGGAGTGCATGCGGTTTTCAACCTTCTTGCTGAAACCACTTGTCAGGCGGGTAAAACGGCGCATGGGCATACGCATGGTCAGGTTTTGACACTCTACATTCGACGTGCTGATCAGAGATTTGTCGGTGCGACCTGACCTAGCTCGCCAAGGTGACTTTGCAGAGCGTTGATCAATTGCGTGCGCTGCCGAGCCAACAATTCCCGGGACCGAAGAACCATCGCTGACGCCTAGGTCTCTTCACGCTTCACAGCAACAATGCGCATCGTTGGTCGACTTGCAGCTTCACAGTTCTGCTTCAGCATCGTCCATATCGTTCTTCTGACGTTAGACGAATGGCTTCACGTGGCCGGATTGATCAGCCTGACTTTGTGACCCAAACGACCGATCTCGCGCGCCCAATAATGCGCACTGGTGCAGGCCTCCATTGCAAACACGCTACGCGGGAATTTGGCAAAGTACTCGAGGACCTGGCCCCTGCGCAGTTTCTTCTGAAGAGCCGGGTGACCTGTTCTAGCCGCTCCGTGCACCTGGAACACATTCTTCGCCAAATCCAGGCCAATCATGCCAATCTCTTCCAGTGACGCCTCCATTCAGTTTGTTTGCAAACCCACAATGGCACACCGAGGCCAGCGGGGGCGTCTACACCTTCAGAACCGTTCAAGGGTCGTGTTGTGGCCAAGTCGTCGGTCCTGGGAGTGAGGTCAATGAATTTGCGCGACGACATGATCTACGGCCCAATCACCTGTCGACGTGGCAACGGTTGGCAATGGACAGCTATACGTCATCAGATGTTTTGAGACAGATGGCGGTTTGGCTTTGTTGTGTCATCGCTCATCTGGTTTCAAGCAGCACGGATGGTGGCATTCCAGACGTCAAATAGCTCAAATCGTTTAAGAACGATGCGCTCAAACTA
The DNA here is from genome assembly GCF_059611145.1 of Ruegeria sp. CDSB022. Classification (NCBI taxonomy): domain Bacteria; kingdom Pseudomonadati; phylum Pseudomonadota; class Alphaproteobacteria; order Rhodobacterales; family Roseobacteraceae; genus Ruegeria; species Ruegeria sp. CDSB022. The sequence goes on from NZ_JBXWOZ010000030.1 coordinate 1,799, forward strand.
TGATCTGGATCAAAATGTACCAGCCTCAGAACGATTATGCGGTAAACTCAGAAAAGGAATCAGAGATAGCCAGGTCAAAGCGATATGAGTCAACTGACCAGCCGACGCGCGTTTTTGGGCGTCACCGCATTCCGGGAGGACAGTAATCTTGTTCGACCTCCGGGTTCGGTTGTGCCTGGTTTTGCAGATCAATGCAGTAAATGTGGCGACTGTGTCGAGGCTTGCCCCGAAAGTGTGATTGCCATTGGTCAGGATGGGTATCCGGTGTTTCAGCCCACCGAGGGTCCCTGCACTTTTTGTGGGAGTTGCGCTCAATCCTGTCCCACGGATGCCCTGGACATAGAACGCCTGCATGATTGGCCGTGGCGCGCGTCGGTCGAAGCTGCGTCCTGCCTGTCTGTCAATGGTGTCAGCTGCCGAGTGTGTCAGGATAATTGCGAACAGAACGCCATCAACTTCAGGCTGCAACTGGGTGGCCGCGCGGATCCATCAATAGACCTCGACGCCTGCACTGGCTGTGGGTCGTGTATGGCGTCTTGCCCGGTCGATGCCGTCACATTGAAACGCAAAACCATATCTCAAACGGAAGTCAGCCAATGAATATCTGCGGATGCCTTTTACATATCGCGCCAGCGCAGGCACTGGCGGCGTCCGAGGCAATGAAAAACACTGTCGGTGTCGAAATTCACGCCGAGGCCGAAGACGGTCGTTTTGTAATTGTTGTCGAAGACACGCCGACACGCCTTGCGTCCGAGATCATCATGGACCTGCACCAGATCCCCGGGGTGATTTCTCTGACGTTGACGTACCACCATTTCGAGGACACTGCGGACAGCCATCCGCATCCCGATGCCCCAAGCCAAACCACCAGCCGGAGGCCCACGCTATGACCATATCAGAAACTCGTCGGACATTCCTCAAGGCCTCAGCGGCCGCAGCTACGGCCTCTGCCGCAGGTATTCCTCTGGCCACTGCTCAGGCCGCCGCGCAGGTGGGCACCCCTGACATTCGCTGGGACAAGGCCGCCTGCCGGTTCTGTGGCACCGGCTGTTCTGTGCTGGTCGGCACCAAGGACGGGCGTGTTGTCGCCACTCAGGGTGACCCAGACGCGCCGGTCAATCGCGGGCTGAACTGCATCAAGGGCTATTTCCTGTCAAAGATTATGTATGGCAAGGATCGCCTGACCACCCCATTGCTGCGCAAGACCAACGGCGAATATGACAAGAACGGTGAGTTTGAGCCGGTCAGTTGGGACGAAGCCTTTGACGTCATGGCCACCAAGTGGAAAGAGGCGCTGGCCAAAAAGGGCCCGACCAGTGTCGGCATGTTCGGGTCAGGCCAGTGGACGGTTTGGGAAGGCTATGCTGCTTCGAAATTGATGAAAGCCGGGTTCCGGTCCAACAATATCGACCCCAACGCGCGGCACTGTATGGCTTCCGCGGTCGTGGGCTTTATGCGTACCTTCGGAATTGACGAGCCGATGGGTTGCTATGACGATCTGGAACACGCGGATACTTTCGTGCTGTGGGGATCGAACATGGCCGAAATGCACCCGATCCTGTGGTCGCGCCTGACCGACACGCGCCTGACCAAGCCGGGATGCGAAGTGCATGTTCTATCGACATTCGAACATCGCTCGTTCGAGCTTGCCGATAATGGCCTAGTGTTTAACCCGCAGACCGATCTGGCGATCCTGAATTACATCGCCAATTACATCATTCAGAACGGCGCGGTGAACGAAGAGTTTGTCAACAAGCACGTCAACATCACCAAAACCGCCACCGATATCGGTTATGGTCTGCGCGATACAAACGCGCTGCAGCAAGAGGCAGAGAACCCAAACTCGGGCAAGCTCGAGACGATCAGCTTTGAAGAATACGCCGAGGCGGTCGCACCTTATACGCTGGAATACACAGCCGAACTGTCTGGCGTGCCCGCCGATAAACTTGAGAAGCTGGCGCAACAATATGCAGACCCGAACCGCAAAGTGATGAGCTTGTGGACCATGGGTTTCAACCAGCACACCCGCGGATCGTGGGTGAATTCGCTGATGTATAATGTGCACCTTCTGGTTGGTAAGATCTCTGAACCCGGCAACTCGCCTTTCTCGCTGACCGGTCAGCCCTCGGCCTGTGGAACCGCGCGTGAGGTGGGCACGTTCGCCCACCGCCTGCCTGCAGACATGGTGGTGGCAAATGACGAACACCGTCAGATTTGCGAAACCGCCTGGAATATCCCGGCAGGTACTATTCCACCTAAGCCCGGGTTCCATGCGGTCTTGCAGCACCGGAAGCTGAAGGATGGTGAACTGAATGCCTATTGGGTGCAGTGCAACAACAACATGCAGGCGGCACCCAATATCAACGAGGAAGGTTACCCGGGTTATCGCAACCCGGAAAACTTCATCGCAGTCTCTGACCCTTATCCAACTGTCACAGCTGTCTCTGCAGATTTGATCCTGCCCACCGCCATGTGGGTCGAAAAAGAAGGCGCCTATGGCAACGCGGAACGCCGTACTCAGTTCTGGCGCCAGCAGGTGAAAGCGCCAGGAGAAGCAAAATCTGACCTGTGGCAGTTGATGGAGTTTTCGAAGCGCTTCACCGTTGAAGAGGTCTGGGATGAAGAACTGCTGGCTAAGATGCCCGAACACCGCGGCAAGACCATGTATGATGTGCTTTACGCCAACGGATCGGTGGACAAGTACCCCCTAGCCGAAACTGCGGAAGGCTTTGACAACGACGAATCCGAGCATTTTGGGTTCTACGTTCAGAAAGGCCTGTTTGAGGAATATGCCGAATTTGGCCGTGGTCACGCACATGACCTTGCACCGTTCGAAACCTACCATCAGGCGCGCGGGTTGCGCTGGCCGGTCGTGGACGGGCAAGAAACCCTTTACCGCTTCCGCGAAGGGTACGATCCGTATGTGCCCGAAGGCGCGGATGTTAAATTCTACGGTCACAAGGACGGCAAGGCAAAAATCATCTTTGCCCCCTACGAACCCGCCGCAGAAGAGCCGGACGAAGAATATGATCTGTGGCTGTCGACCGGTCGCGTGCTGGAACATTGGCATTCAGGCTCGATGACACGCAGGGTGCCGGAACTGCACCGGGCCTTCCCGTCGGCAGTTGTCTATATGCATCCACAAGACGCCAAGGATCGCGGCCTGCGCCGCGGGCAGGAAATCGTGTTGTCGACCCGCCGTGGCGAGGTCACCAGTCGGGTTGAGACACGCGGGCGCAACAAGGTGCCGCGCGGCTTGGTCTTTATGCCGTGGTTTGATGAACACCAGTTGACCAACAAGCTGACGTTGGATGCAACCTGTCCGCTGTCGAAGGAAACCGACTACAAGAAATGCGCCTGTAAGGTCGAGCGCGCGTAATCGGCACGGATCGCAAAGGTAATCCCCATGCCCCTCGCCAAGACTCCTCTTTCGCCGAAACGTCGCCTTTTCCTTCAGGATACGGCGCGTGCGGCAGGCGGCTGTGTGGTCGGCGGGTCACTGCTGGCCTGGCTGGCCCGCGACGCCCGTGCATTGTCGGCCGAGGCTTTGCGCCCCCCCGGCGCGCTGCCAGAGCGGGAGTTCTTGTCGGCCTGCATTCGCTGCGGGCTGTGTGTGCGAGACTGCCCCTATGATACCTTGAAACTGGCCGAGCTTGGGTCGGATGCCGGGGCGACGGGCACGCCATATTTTATCGCTCGCGATGTGCCTTGTGAAATGTGCGACGATATTCCTTGTGTTGCCGCCTGCCCGACCGGTGCGCTAGATCCCAAGTTGGATAACATTGACGATGCCAAAATGGGCGTCGCGGTTTTGGTCGATCAGGAAAACTGCCTGAACTTCCTGGGTTTGAGGTGTGACGTTTGTTACCGTGTCTGCCCGGTGATTGACGAAGCGATTACGCTGGAAACGGCGCATAACGCCCGCTCGGGCCACCATGCAATGTTTATTCCAACCGTACATGCCGACCGCTGCACCGGCTGCGGCATGTGTGAAAAAAGCTGTGTACTGCCAGAAGCCGCAATCAAGGTATTGCCGGCACGTCTTGCGCGGGGCAGCAGCGCGGATCATTACCGCAAAGGTTGGGAAGAAAAAGATGCCAAGGGCGCGCCGGTTGTTGAAGGCATAATCGACCTGCCCGACCGCCTGCCCGGCCCGGGGGTCGACAACCTAATCGCACCGGGTGGTTTTGAACCCGGCTATGATCTTCCAGGGGTGGGACAATGACCACCCGCACACATATGCCCATAGGCCAAGAAGCCGTGGCGGTCAAAGGCTGGGTCGGCGCGCATAAATACCTGATACTGCGCCGTATCAGTCAGCTGTTCTTTCTGGTCCTGTTCCTGTTGGGACCCTGGTTCGGCATCTGGGTCGTAAAAGGTACCTTGGCAGGATCGCAGACCCTGGGTGTACTGCCGCTGACGGACCCATTCATCCTGTTGCAAAGCATCATCGCCGGGCATTGGCCGGCGATGACCGCTTTTATTGGCGGCTTGATCGTCGTGGTGGCCTATGCGCTGGTCGGAGGCCGCGTCTATTGCTCGTGGGTCTGTCCGATCAACCCAGTGACCGACGCCGCCAACTGGTTGCACAGGCGGTTGGATTTGCCGAAAGGTTGGCAACCTAAACGGCGCACGCGGTTGTGGATATTGGCCACCGCGCTGATCGTCTCGGGTCTCACCGGCGTGATCGCATGGGAGATTATCAACCCAATCACCATGCTGCATCGCGGACTGATCTTTGGGGCCGGTTTTGTCTGGGCCATGGTCGTTGCGATCTTTGTCTTTGATGTGCTTGTCGCCCGTCACGGCTGGTGCGGCCACATATGCCCGGTCGGTGCGTTTTATGGCCTGATCGGCACCAAAAGCCTGTTACGGGTCAGCGCGGTTAACCGCTCGGCCTGTGACGATTGCATGGATTGTTATGCCGTATGCCCCGAAAACCACATCATTTCGCCCGCGCTGAAGGGCAAGCCGGGTGCCACGCCGCTGATCCTGTCAACCGACTGCTCAAACTGCGGTCGCTGTATCGATGTCTGTGCAGTTGATGTCTTCAAATTTACTCACCGGTTCGACGACCAAGTCGCCGCACCTTCCGATCCAGTTCCCGCGCCTGAACCGCGCGTAGCCAGACCTATTTAAGGGAGTGCCGAGATGAACAAGCCAATCCTCACAGGTGTCGTCGCCCTGATCCCCGTTATATTCCTGAGCGGGTTCGTCCTTGCGCAATCTGCGACGGTGCAAACCCTGCGTGGCGCCGAGGTGGATGAACCCATTCCGTTGGACCGGATTCACAAGAACGTGGAAGGACGGATGCAGCGCAACTATCGCCAGCAACCACCGCTTGTCCCCCACTCGATCGAGCAATACCAGATTGACGTGCGCACCAATCAATGCCTGTCCTGCCATGACTGGACCAAAGCCGGGGAACGCAATGCGCCGACCCTGTCGATGACCCATTATCTGGATCGTGACGGCAATGAGTTGGATCACATCGCCGGGACCCGTTATTTCTGCAACCAGTGCCACGTGCCTCAGGCAGATGCGCCTGCGTTGGTCGACAACGTGTTTGAACCCTCGTCCGGCAACTAATCCAACGCATGTCTGAAAGGAGCACCAAGATGGCAGACTCCCCCGAAAACCGCGGTTGGATCCGCCGCCTCTGGAACGCGATCTGGACCCCGGCTGTTATGTTCAGCTCGGGCTTTCTGATCCTCGCCGGGTTTCTGGCCGGTATTCTGTTCTGGGGTGGGTTCCACTGGACATTGGAACTGACCAATACCGAGGAATTCTGTACCTCGTGCCACACGATGGAAACCAATCTGGGCGAATACCGCGAGACGATCCACTATAACAACCACTCCGGTGTCCGCGCGATCTGTTCTGACTGCCACGTGCCACATGAATGGAACCACAAGATCAAGGCCAAGATCATGGCTGTTAAAGATGTCTATCACGAGCTTGCCGGAACCATCAGCACGCCTGAGAAATACGAAGCGCATCGGCTAAGTATGGCTTCGGCGGTCTGGAAAAAGATGAAGGCCTCTGACAGCCGCGAGTGCCGCAACTGCCATAACTTTGACTATATGGATTTCACCATTCAAGAAGCACGCGCTGCATCGGAACATCAGCGGGCAATTGACAACAACATGACCTGCATCGACTGCCACCAAGGCATCGCACACAGCCTGCCGCAGGGTTATCAGGAAGAATACCAGAAAATCACCGATGCGCTGGCTAATAAATCCGCAGGTAACTTGCAACAACAGGTTGCAGACGGCAGCGCAGAAATCCGGTCATACCTGACCACACAGTCGGACTGAAAAGGGGTAAGTTATGCTGGAACTTCTGGGAACAATCGGCGGCAACATCATCGGCCTTCCAGGCATTCTGGGCGTTGCGCTTGGCATGATGACGCGCCGCCTCTGGCTGGGGGCCATGATGGGCGGTTTGATCGGCATTGTTGGGACGCTGCTGTTTGCCCATTGGGACTTTGCCAATGTTGCAACGACCGAACTTTTGATCGCCATTGTTGTGGGTCTGTGTGCCGGGACACTGGGTTCTGCGATCCGTATCAAAGGGGCAACGGTCTAACAGAAAGACCGAAGCGTGCTGGGCAATGGCGGCGTAATGATTGGTCCTTTACCCGATGCTCTGGGGTAGATAGCGGCTAGGTGCAGAAGGGCTCTGATGGAATGGACATCCCCTGATTTCTCATCTGATAGGTTTTCGAGATGGAAGCCGTCAGAACTATCGAGCAATCCGTGCCGAGGGACCATTGCTCGCGTTGGTGTAGATTTTCAGCTGCAGCCCACGCGCCACTGGAGCATTCGACCACGCCTTGCAATGGACAGGTATTACGACATCTAGCTGCAATAAAATAGATATCATATCAAACCCTTAAAGATAGTGTTTCAGCCAAATTGATTCAGGAAAGTAGGCCTCAATGAGTCCACCGCAGATTGATTCCATATCTTATTGCGCACAATGGCGCCCCTAAGCGCGTAATCCTAGGGTCAGGACCCATTGATTTCCGTTTTGCGGCGTGATTCACGGTTCAAAAACGAGCGGTGAACATGTCTGATCT
>NZ_JBXWOZ010000031.1:0-6819 GCF_059611145.1 Ruegeria sp. CDSB022
GGTGGGGCTGACATTGCGGGGGGGGCATTGACAGGCAGAGTTATCCAAGCTGCTATTATCTCTGGGTTAATTAGTGAATGAGGTAAGTAATGGCCAGTTTCGAAGGTGGGCGCGAAGAGCTCGAAGTTTTTCTATCCGCTCAAAGTGACAAATTTTATGTCTACGAGCTAATGCGACCCAATGGAGACATATTTTATGTTGGCAAGGGTGCGAACAGGAGGGTCATAGAACATGAGCTTGAAGCTCGTCGCAGCCATCCGATTGGCGAGACTAACCCTTTTAAATGTAATGTTATTCGGAAGATACTTCGTGAGGGCGGTGAGATCAGATATCGAATTGACAGCACTTACCCTGTCGAGCTCGAGAAAGAATGCTTAGTTCGGGAAGCAGAATTAATTCAAGCATATGGGAGACTTCATGAAGGGGGGCCACTGACGAACTTGGCTGGAGGTGTTGGCTCCACGTCCGGCGCTGCGCCAAGAAGTGCTGAAAAACATGCTGCAACGCTTGCCGGTGATCCGAAGAACAACCCCGAACGAGCGACGCTTAACCGTTTTCTTCAGAACATTGGTCCAGTCGGAAGTGTTCCAATTAAACCGATCGGACAGATTTCCAGAATACTCCCAACCACTCCTCACCCGAACAAGCGCTCGCCCACTGCCCGGTGTGCATACGCTTTGGTGGCCAGCGCGACGGCTCACGGTCTCCAATTTCGTGATGGTGTTCGAGTTCCGAGAGCATTTTTTTACGAAGGAGTTGAAGGGATAATAGAAAATGGCGTAGCGCGTGACATGCTAAAAGCTGGGATGGTCAAGTTGATTTCGTCAGACAATGCCAAGGACGAGAAATTCGAACTAGACAAAAACCAATGCTCAATTCTGGAGTTGCTTGTGGGAACCGAACATCTTTCCGCTCGGGGTTTGATTTAAACATCGAGCAGCATTGTCGAAATTATTCACTTTAGTTGTTTGCTAGGCTTGACCATGAGAAAATTAATCATCGACAAAGTGAGCACTGAAGCGTTTCGACGGATGAACGGTACGACAATCGGAGGGCCTACCCGCGAAAGTTTGACCAAAGACACTTGGTTGCATTCTCTTGATGATGCTAGCTGCTGTTTTCGTTGTCTGGTTTAGTTTCCGCATCCCCACCGTCGTTTCGCCTCAATGGATTTAAGCTTGCTATCCGCGACGGAGCGCTGCCAATCGCATTGCCCACTGATGCTGCAGCCGACCCAATGGCATTGCCCACGGGCGCGACCGATCTCGATAGGGAGAACTTTCCTTCGTCGGCGAATACCTTGGAAATCCGCTCCAACGCCATTTCTTCGCGCTCATCCAGTACTCCGTCTGCTTCGGCCACAGTTTGCAAGAAGGTCATAATGTCCGAATACATATGCTCGAAACTGCAATCCGGGTTATCTCTCGTGAATGCGCCAAGCGTTTGCGCCGTGGCTTTGATGTTATATTCATCCAGTCGAAGGTTCACGAACTCGAAACCACGCTCGGCAAATTGCTCCGAATAGCCCCACTCTTCAACGAAATAGCGCCTAATGGCTGATTCTTCTGCTTCTTCGACTTTTCCGTCAACTTGGGCAACCTTCATCGCCAGAGGGGCCAATAAGTCGAAAATTCCTAACCCCAAAATGTCCAGCGGTGTGTTGATGAATGTGGGAATTACGGTCGTTTTGCTGTTGTCAGACTTCAGATATCGGGTAATTCCGAGCCACGCACCGCCAGATATAACGCTAGCCGCAGCGATCCATCCGACCGGGGTGGCCGCAGTCGCAGTGCCGATTCCTATTGCGGCTAGCAAACTCGGAGCAGCAAAGAATTTCTGAGCGATCATAGCAGAGCTAGCAACTTGAGCCCCTGTCGCCGCAACGCCAGCAACGTCCCAAGCTTCAAATAGTGCCTTTTTCACTCGTACGGACGTATAGGCGTTCTCACCAATGCCCAGCTTAGCCTTGAACCGCAGATCGTCATGAACGACGTCATCGACGCCGTCAAACCAACCGTGCTCCATTAGCTAACCCCTGATTTGAGTGCGTCAAACTCAGCCAATGAAGACACAACCTGCCGCTCGAGTGCTTTGTCTGAAAAATCCATGACTGCGCCTGCAGACATCCCGAACAGAATTAGGATGGGAGTAACGACTGGACCAAGAACCCAACCAATCACTGGAATTGAACTAATAAGTGTCCCTGCAATCGCCCCGAACACCACGCCAAAGGTTGTGTTAGGATAGGACTTAATAACAGTCAGAACAGTCTCAAGGATCTTTTGGCCGATCTTGACCACCGTCTCCCCGACTCGGATTACCTTCGTTGCGATTTGGAACAAGAGAGCCTTTACGTCAGCCGACACATCCAAATTGTCTATTTTTGCCTTCAACTCACTCGTCGACAAATCCAATGTTGCCATTGATTGGAGTTCCTCGGCTGAAACATCAGATATTTCCTGAGTGACCGCCTCTCCAGTATCGTCCGCTATCCCGCTAACCTTCATTGCAAACCTCTAAACTCAACTACGTAACCAGCTATAATATCGGTATTTTCCCTTCCATTCTCGCCGCGTAATTTCGAAGCGGCAAGAAAAAAATATCAAAGTGACACCCCGGCAACCCGCTAAGGGCCGCCGAGGGTTCTGTGTCATGGTGGTCTTCGGGTGACGACACAGTCGGCCAACCACTGCCAGTAGGCTTCCGCATCCCGGAACCCCTGAGCTCGAGCAGCCAGATCTTCAGCAGCTTTACGGGTGCATCCACCATCGTATTCAGCGATAGCAGCCCGTTCCTCAAACGCATCAATGTCCGGGAAACTCATACCGGAAGCCGTATCTGGTCAACGATGGACCGACGTTGTTCGTCACTGATCCCAGCCGAGTAGATGCCGTAGGTGATCCCGTTCTCTGACCGAGCCGATTGGTGACCGACCAGAGATGCCGTGAAGTGCTCAGGGACACCAGTTCGTTCGCACTGGGTGATGAACCACTTGCGAGTCGAGTGAAACACCAGTCCCGGTCGCTCCAAGTCTAGCCGCCGTCGTAGCCGCGCGAACCCCTTGGTGACATGCGCCACGGTCAGGTCAGGGAACAGAGGGCCATGGCTAGGCAGTTGCCGGAACGTCTCATCCAGCACCGGGTGAACCGGGACCAGTCTCTCCGCCGCGTCGGTCTTCAGCAGTCTCAGTTCATTGGGTTGAACATGGACGAAGCAACCAAGATTGCCCTTGGTCACAAGGTCTTCCCGAAGTAACCCAACCGCTTCCCCCGCTCGCATTCCTGTCAACAGACAGGTCAGCAGAACCGGATGCAGGTCTCGGTCTTTGGCTCCGAGCAGCCGCACGACTTCATCGTCAGTCGGAACGGCATAGGGTTGAGGACGCACCTTTCGGTCGAAGAGAACAGTCCTGAACGGATTAACCTCAAGATGCCCTTCATAGACCACCCAGTCCAGGAAGTGATTGACCTGAGACCAGATACGCCGCTGGGTTCTGGCTGTTATGGCCACAGACCCTCGTGACGAGTACGCGACCAGCTGGTCCAGGGTTAAACCACGGGTCCGCTCTGACTTGCCGATCATCGGAGACAGTTGGGCTATTGCGGACAGAAACTCTCGCCCGTCGGCTCTGGTCAAGCTGCAAACCGGCTCGTCACCGTATCGACTGGAGAACAACCCGACAGAGTATCGGACCGATTTGAACCCGCTGGGTCGTAGCTCGTTACTGCGCTTGTTCAGATAGGCCCGGCTCAGGTCACGAACCGGCACCTTCACCGGCGCTGATGGTCTGATGAAGCTGGACCGCTCCAGATTGCATCCAGAGTCCTCCAGAGTGGCCCGGAGACGGACGAGAGACGACTCTGGCTGGTCAACCCAATCAGGAACGTCAGCGGTGCTCTCTGGGGCAGACAGTGACTCCTCTGCCTGCGACCGAACCTGTTCCACCAGCGTCTCAAACCGGGCATTGACCTCAGCGGCTCGAACGCGGGCGGTGTTACGGTCACCGGTCTTGAGGCTCTGCTTCAGCGCCTGAGCGCCCAGCGCGAGAGCCACGTCAACGGGATAGTTACGTCTGAACAACCACGTATGGCCCTTCAGATAGGCATAGCGAATGTGAGCAGACATAAGACTCCTCCTTTTCTGTTTGGAATTTGGGATTGGGTCAGTTGGTTGTGACGAGTCGTAGGATCATCTCGATTGCCGGTTCGCCGTAGGACCCAGCCAGTGGACCGGTGACAGCAAAGCCGGTCACGCAGTCTTCGAACACCTCTTCCACGCGGAACAGATGCTCAGGGACGTCATCGAAGGCACGGATGACCACGACGTCACCGGGGCTTAGCTCCAGCTCAGTCATCGTCGGACCTCCAGGTCCAGAGGACCGCCAGCAGAACCAGCGCCGAGACAGCGGGATGGGACCGTGAGACCACCCAGAGCATCGTCGTCAGGACGGCCTTGGGCGGTGGGTGCAAAAGAAAACCCCCGACGAGAAAGCCGAGGGCAGATAGGTACTTCATGGATCAAACTCCTGCAGTTGTTTCTTTATTTAGATGCAGAAGGTTGCTCGGTTTATGGGGGGGCAGGAGTGAGTAATGCCCGCTGGCTTGTTTGCGCCCGACACCTGCGTTAGCGTGAATGTTCCAAGGCGAATACTGGGTGAGGCCAGAGCAGGTCCATTGCACAGGGTTGAGTTTTCAACGATTTCGTGGGGTATGAAAATGACCGATACTGCATGCAACTATCAACGGATAGTCTCGGTTGAGGAAGTCAGATGCGCCCTTGAAGAGGCGCAATGCCAGCAATGTGGCATTACCACCAATGAGTTAATGTCACGCGGGGAGCTGCTTGAGATTTGCGGTGAGGAACTTTGCTCCGACATCTCAACTGGTAAGAAAACGTTCATCGCGATTGCACTATGCCCAAGTTGTCATGCACGGGCTCATCAGGACGCCGAGAATAAGCATAACCCCTGCCAGATAAAAGCTCGGTGGAGCCGAGAGGGCCTAGCGTAGTAAATTGCGAGGTACGGCCCGAATTGATCTCTCGGATGGACCTCTGCCAGACATGACAAGTCATACTTCGCTGATTAATAAAGTTACATGACACTTGATCTATTGTTTGCCCGCCGCTGGCCAAAATCTTCATTAACGAAAGACGTCGCGCGAATTGACGTAGCTTCGTATTGCCAAGCCTATCAATGCCTTAAGGAAGAAGCTCCGAAACGTCCAACTGGTCGCCCCTATTTAGGAGGGAGAAGTGGCTATCCTACGACTGAAGGGAAGACGAACCGCAGGGAAGAGCATTTTGCGATTGCGATGGTTAACGCACAGGAGGGCTGGGATTTACCAGACGGGACTCGATTTGAGCTGCTTGATTATCAAGTTCCGCTAAAGGCGACACGTGCAGATCGTGAAATCGGAAAGATCGATATGTTCGGCCTGACGGAACATGGCCGAGCTGTACTAGTTGAACTCAAGGTGATTGGGCACTCAGGTGGCCCTAGTGATCCGCCTCCTGTCGCTCTGCTGGAAGGGTTACGATATGCCGCCATCGTTGAGGCCAATCTTCCAAGAATTGCGAAGGAAATGCGTGGCACATTTGGTCGTGAGATGGTCTTGGAGCGGCCTGATATCGTGGTCCTAGGAGAAGCAGATTGGTGGTCGCGATGGCTTACATCCGACAGAGCCTTTAAGTCTGTTCTCGAAGAAAAGTCGCAAGAAATCTCAAATGTTCTTGGCCTTAGTATAATCTTCGCATCCTTGCCGAACGCAAAAGTCCAATATGGCCAGCGAAGCAGAGCACCAAGATTAATCGGGCTATCCCAAATTGAGTACCAGAACTCGTTGCCCAAAAGTGCTTTGCAAAAATCAAGTGAAATGGGGGCGGAACCAAAAAAACACGAAGCGCTGCTGCAAGGGGTTTGGTGGAATTATGCCAATTCGTTCTCCAAGGGCGATCTCGACGGGCAATCGGCACCGGGAAGGCCGCCAGTCGTCTCCGTTTCAAAACCTTACCTCAATCTCATGCTGCCATCCGACGAAAGAATGGCCTCGGAGATTGAAAGTGAAATTGCAGCAACGGATCGCCATAGGCATTTTCGATCTTTCAGAAGCTCGCAGGCGATGGCTCAAAGTGTTTTTGGAGCCTTCAAAGCCGCAGGCCAGTTGGAATTACTGTCCCAAATTCCTGCCCAATGTGGGCGTTCAGCTTTTGGAAACGTTTCTCAAGAAACTGCGCTGTCCATGGAAGTCGACGTTCAAACGCTTAATGAGCCTCGACCAACGCAATTGGATGTTTGCCTAGAAAGGGACGATTACCGGGTAGCCGTTGAATGCAAGTTTAGCGAATCCGAGTTCGGAATTTGCTCGCGCGTCAAACCGCAAAAGTCCGAGACGCCTTTGTGCGACGGGACCTATACTCGTCAGCAAAACAGGCAAACGCGCTGCGCTTTAACGGAAGTTGGCGTTTCTTATTGGGATTACATACCTGACTTATTTGATTGGAGCGACAAGCAGGATCTGTCTCCCTGCCCACTTTTACCAACTTATCAGATCGTCCGGAACGTACTCGCTGCAGTCACCAATATTGACGGAAATGTGGATCCTTCAAATGGACACGCCGTCTTCGTATATGATGGCCGAAATCCTAGGTACAAAGTTGGCGGAGCTGCGGACGTTCAAATTAGACAAGCTGCTTCTGCGTGCCGGGTACCTGGTCTTATTCGTCGCGTGACATGGCAGGAAATTGTTCGAATTTGTTTGGACTCAGAAAGCTTGATTTGGTTAGCGGAAGTAATGGAAGAAAAGCACGGGATATTTCCCT
>NZ_JBXWOZ010000032.1:2500-6266 GCF_059611145.1 Ruegeria sp. CDSB022
AGTCTAATATACTAACCCGAGCGACCTGCGTTGATCAGCTGCACGGCTGAGAGACCATATGGGGTTGCTCATTTGTCCTCGTCCAAGAGACGGGGGCGGGAAATGTATGTTTTTGGTTCAGAAGAATGACTGCCTTTAGTTACCAGCTGGGCGGTCTCGATTGACATATGTTCTGACGCAGCTTCGGTTGTGGACGGTTAAACGTCCTCAAGTAGCCGAATAGGCGGTAGGACACTAAAGTGTGTCTTTCTTTTTCTGGATCAAATCAAGCGCGAGAAGGGCGTTTGGTGAATGCCTTGGCAGCAAGAGGCGATGAAAGACGTGATACTCTGCGATAAGCCATGGGGAGCTGAGAATAAGCTTTGATCCATGGATTTCTGAATGGGGCAACCCACCTGAAAGTTTGTTATTGTTGGCTTTGCCAGTCAATAATGGGCTTAACCAGGTATTTATGACCTGAATACATAGGGTTATAAAGGCAAACCCGGGGAACTGAAACATCTAAGTACCCGGAGGAAAGGAAATCAATTGATACTCCCCTAGTAGCGGCGAGCGAACGGGGACCAGCCGAGCCGGATGAGTGAGAAGAACATGTTGGGAAGCATGGCCATAGCGGGTGACAGCCCCGTATTCTAAGCTCTGAAGGACGTATTAAGTAGGGCGGAACACGTGAAATTCTGTCTGAAGATCGGAGGACCACCTTCGAAGGCTAAGTACTCCTTGCTGACCGATAGTGAACCAGTACCGTGAGGGAAAGGTGAAAAGCACCCCGACGAGGGGAGTGAAACAGTACCTGAAACCGAACGCCTACAATCAGTCGGAGCCTCCTTGCGGGGTGACGGCGTACCTTTTGTATAATGGGTCATCGACTTGGTCTCACGAGCAAGCTTAAGCCGTTAGGTGTAGGCGTAGCGAAAGCGAGTCTTAATAGGGCGCATGAGTTCGTGGGATCAGACCCGAAACCGAGTGATCTAGGCATGGCCAGGTTGAAGGTAAGGTAACACTTACTGGAGGACCGAACCCACATCCGTTGAAAAGGATCGGGATGAGCTGTGCCTAGGGGTGAAAGGCCAATCAAACTCGGAGATAGCTGGTTCTCTGCGAAATCTATTTAGGTAGAGCGTCATCCGAATACCCCGGGGGGTAGAGCACTGGATGGGTAATGGGGCCCCACAGGCTTACTGATCCTAACCAAACTCCGAATACCCGGGAGTACTAGATGGCAGACACACTGCGGATGCTAACGTCCGTAGTGGAGAGGGAAACAACCCTGACCTACAGCTAAGGCCCCCAATTCATGGCTAAGTGGGAAAGCAGGTGGGACGACCAAAACAACCAGGAGGTTGGCTTAGAAGCAGCCATCCTTTAAAGATAGCGTAACAGCTCACTGGTCTAAATAAGTTGTCCTGCGGCGAAGATGTAACGGGGCTCAAGCCATGAGCCGAAGCTTAGGATGCCGTAAGGCATGGTAGCAGAGCGTAGTGTGACATAGTCTCATTCCTCCTTCACGTCTTCGGGCGTATTGGAGGAGAGAGGCTTTCGATGAAGCCGGCGCGTGAGCGATCCGGTGGAGAGATCACTAGTGAGAATGATGACATGAGTAGCGACAAAGAGTGTGAGAGACACTCTCGCCGAAAGTCCAAGGGTTCCTGCTTAAAGCTAATCTGAGCAGGGTAAGCCGGCCCCTAAGCCGAGGCCGAAAGGCGTAGGCGATGGGAACTAGGTTAATATTCCTAGGCCGTGGAGTGGTGACGGATCTCAGAGGTAGTTCATCCTTATCGGATTGAATGGGCTGCTGAGAGGTTCCTGGAAATAGCCCTCCTATAAGACCGTACCCTAAACCGACACAGGTGGACTGGTAGAGAATACCAAGGCGCTTGAGAGAACGATGTTGAAGGAACTCGGCAAAATACCTCCGTAAGTTCGCGAGAAGGAGGCCCGGTTCCTAGGCAACTAGGGGCTGGGGGCACAAACCAGGGGGTGGCGACTGTTTATTAAAAACACAGGGCTCTGCGAAGTCGCAAGACGACGTATAGGGTCTGACGCCTGCCCGGTGCCTGAAGGTTAAAAGGAGAGGTGAGAGCCTTGAATTGAAGCCCAGGTAAACGGCGGCCGTAACTATAACGGTCCTAAGGTAGCGAAATTCCTTGTCGGGTAAGTTCCGACCTGCACGAATGGCGTAACGACTTCCCCGCTGTCTCCAACATCGACTCAGCGAAATTGAATTGCCTGTCAAGATGCAGGCTTCCCGCGGTTAGACGGAAAGACCCCGTGCACCTTTACTACAGCTTCGCACTGGCATCAGGATTGTGATGTGCAGGATAGGTGGTAGGCTTTGAAGCAGGAACGCTAGTCCCTGTGGAGCCTCCCTTGAGATACCACCCTTCGCACTCTTGATGTCTAACCGCGGTCCGTTATCCGGATCCGGGACCCTGCGTGGCGGGTAGTTTGACTGGGGCGGTCGCCTCCTAAAGCGTAACGGAGGCGCGCGAAGGTTGGCTCAGAGCGGTCGGAAATCGCTCGTTGAGTGCAATGGCAGAAGCCAGCCTGACTGCGAGACTGACAAGTCGAGCAGAGTCGAAAGACGGCCATAGTGATCCGGTGGTCCCGAGTGGAAGGGCCATCGCTCAACGGATAAAAGGTACGCCGGGGATAACAGGCTGATACTGCCCAAGAGTCCATATCGACGGCAGTGTTTGGCACCTCGATGTCGGCTCATCTCATCCTGGGGCTGGAGCAGGTCCCAAGGGTACGGCTGTTCGCCGTTTAAAGAGGTACGTGAGCTGGGTTTAGAACGTCGTGAGACAGTTCGGTCCCTATCTGCCGTGGGTGTAGGAGACTTGAGAGGAGTTGCCCCTAGTACGAGAGGACCGGGGTGAACGATCCACTGGTGGACCTGTTGTTGCGCCAGCAGCAGTGCAGGGTAGCTATGATCGGACAGGATAACCGCTGAAGGCATCTAAGCGGGAAGCCCCCCTCAAAACAAGGTCTCCCTGAGGGCCGTGGAAGACCACCACGTCAATAGGCCGGAGATGTAAGCGCAGTAATGCGTTCAGTTGACCGGTACTAATCGCCCGATAGGCTTGATTTGATCCAGTAATGGAAAGACAAATCAAAAACATACACACCTTAGACTAACGATGGCTGTGTCGCGCCAAGCGGCACTGTTGATTGATTACACTACCGAGTGGCAACGCGCCTTTTGCACGCAAAAGACGCTGCCTGCCACCCGTCGCGCTTGCTACGCAAGTCGCAACGTGGGATTTTCCTCGGTTTGGTGGTCATAGCGCAAGTGAAACACCCGGTCCCATCCCGAACCCGGAAGTTAAGCACTGCCGCGCCAATGGTACTTGGGCTTAAGCCCCGGGAGAGTAGGTCACCGCCAAACCTAGAAAAATCCCAATTCTCTCTAAATGATAACAATACTTATTCGACCCCGGCCTCAAGTAGCGAAAGCGATAGGCCAACCTAGTGTCGCGGGATGGAGCAGCCCGGTAGCTCGTCAGGCTCATAACCTGAAGGTCGTAGGTTCAAATCCTACTCCCGCAACCAGGTCGAATAATATCAACACAGCCCGTTCAGACTAAAATTGATCCACTGGATCAATTGCTTAACGTCTTCACCTCGTCAGGCTCATAACCTGAAGGCCAAAGGTTCAAACCCTACTCCCGCAACCTAAATCACTACACAATATCAATATATTACACACCGCGCCCGAGCGGGCTTTTGCGTTGCGCCATCACAACTGAAAGCACCGTGGAAGCAA
>NZ_JBXWOZ010000033.1:0-4493 GCF_059611145.1 Ruegeria sp. CDSB022
GATCAGCCCCTGGCCATTGCGGGGGCTGATCTGGTTGTCGTCTGTTTACTCTGCGGCTTCTTCGTAAGCGTCCATTGGTGGGCATGTGCAGATGAGGTTTCGGTCACCGTATGCGTTGTCGACGCGGTTTACGGGGGACCAGTATTTGTCGACGCCCATGGAGCCCGGGGGGAAGCAGGCCTGTTCGCGGGTGTATGGGCGGTCCCAGTCGCCGACCAGATCGCGCACCGTATGGGGGGCGTTTTTCAGCGGGTTGTTCTCCGCATCGATCTTGCCGTCGATGATGTCCTGCGCCTCGGCCCGGATGGACAGCATGGCGTCGCAGAAGCGATCCAGCTCGTCCTTGGGTTCCGACTCGGTGGGCTCGACCATCAGGGTTCCGGCCACCGGCCAGGACATGGTCGGCGCGTGGAAGCCGGAATCGACCAGACGTTTGGCCACATCGTCGACGCTGACATGGGCCGCCTCATCCAGGGGACGGGTGTCAAGGATACATTCATGCGCCACTCGGCCTGTTTCCGAGGTGTACAGGATCGGATAGGCGTCCTGCAGCCGGGCCGCGATATAGTTGGCGTTCAGGATCGCCACTTTCGTGGCCTGGGTCAGACCCGCACCGCCCATCAGCAGCACATAGGCCCAGCTGACCGGCAGGATCGACGGAGACCCAAACGGTGCCGCCGAGACCGGACCGACGGCGGTGCCGTATTCCGGGTGGCCGGGCAGGTGTTCCTCCAGATGCGCCTTGACGCCGATCGGACCCATACCGGGGCCGCCACCGCCATGCGGGATGCAGAAGGTCTTGTGCAGGTTCAGGTGGCTGACATCGCCGCCGATATCACCGGGGCGCGACAGGCCGACCATGGCGTTCATGTTGGCGCCGTCGATATAGACCTGACCGCCGTGATCATGGGTGATCTGGCAGACCTCCTGGACGGTGGTCTCGAACACGCCATGGGTCGACGGGTAGGTAATCATGCAGGCGGCCAGATGGTCGGAATGCTTTTCCGCCTTGGCGCGGAAATCGGCGACATCAATGTTGCCCTTCTCATCCGCTTGCACCGGCACCACCTGATAGCCCACCATCTGGGCCGAGGCCGGGTTGGTGCCATGGGCCGAAGTGGGGATCAGGCAGACATTGCGATGCGCCTCACCCCGCGCGGCGTGATAGTTGCGGATGGTCAGCAGGCCTGCGTACTCGCCCTGCGCGCCCGAGTTGGGCTGCTGCGAGATCGCGTCATAGCCGGTGATCTGGCACAGCTTGTCGTTCAGATCGGCAATCATCTCGTGATAGCCCTGTGCCTGATCTTCGGGGCAGAACGGGTGCAGATTGCCGAACTCGGGCCAGGTGACCGGGATCATCTCGATCGTGGCGTTCAGCTTCATGGTGCACGACCCCAGCGGGATCATCGCCCGGTCCAACGCCAGGTCGCGGTCGGCCAGACGGCGCATATAGCGCGTGATCTCGGCCTCGGCCCGGTTCTTGTGGAAGATCTCGTGGGTCAGATATTCGCTTTCACGCAGCGCGTAATCCGGCAGGCGGTATTGCTTGTTCGAGCTGTCATCCGCCCGATCGATGCCGAAGGCACCCCAGACGGCCTCGATGGTCTCGGGCCGGGTCTGTTCGTCCAGGCTGATGCCGACCTTGCTGTCGCCGACCTTGCGCAGGTTGACGCCGCGGGCCACGGCGGCCTCCATCACGACATTCTGCAGATGGCCGACCTCGACCGTGATGGTGTCAAAGAACACTTCCGGTTCCACGGCAAAGCCCGCCTCTTCCAGACCGGCGGCCAGGCGCGAGGTCTTGCGGTGCACCGATTGCGCAATGGCCTTGATGCCATCAGGGCCGTGATAAACCGCATACATCGACGCAATGACGGCCAGCAGCGCCTGCGCGGTGCAGACATTCGAGTTGGCCTTCTCGCGGCGGATATGCTGTTCGCGGGTCTGCAGCGCCAGGCGATAGGCCTTGTTGCCCCGGCTGTCGATGCTGACGCCGATGATCCGGCCGGGCATCGACCGCTTCAGCTTGTCGGTGGTCGCCATATAGGCCGCGTGCGGGCCGCCATAGCCCATCGGCACGCCAAAGCGCTGGGTCGAACCGATGGCGATATCCGCGCCCATCTCGCCGGGGGATTTCAGCAGTGCCAGCGACAGGATGTCGGCGGCGACAATGGCGATGGCTTTATGTTCATGCAGCGCCGCGATCTCGGCGGTGAAGTCGCGCACATGTCCATGCGTGCCGGGATACTGGAAGATCGCGCCAAACACCGCGCCCGCGTCCATCGCATCCGGATCAGCCACCTGTACGTCGATGCCCAGAGGCTCGGCGCGGGTTTTGATCACCGCAATGGTCTGCGGGTGGCAGTTTTTATCGACGAAGAAAGCCGCGTTATTGGCCTTGGACCGGCCACCGCGCTTGGCCATCGCCATCGCCTCGGCAGCAGCGGTTGCTTCGTCCAGCAGGGATGCGTTGGCCACGTCCAGCCCGGTCAGATCGCTGACCATGGTCTGGAAGTTCAGCAGCGCCTCAAGCCGGCCCTGGCTGATCTCGGGCTGATAAGGCGTGTACGCCGTGTACCAGGCCGGGTTTTCCAGGATATTGCGCAGGATCGGCGCAGGCGTGGTGGTGCCGTAATAGCCCTGACCAATCAGCGAGGTCAGAACCTTGTTCTTGCTCGCCACCTCTTTCATGTGGAACAGCGCATCGCGCTCGGTCATCGCCGGACCCCAGTCCAGCGCTTCCTTCTGCCGGATCGCAGGGGGGACGGTGGCGTCAATCAGCTGATCCAGCGTCGTGAAGCCGATCACCTTGAGCATGTCGCGCATCTCGGTCGGGCTGGGCCCGATATGGCGACGGTTGGCAAAGTCATAGGCTTCGTAATCGGTGAGTTTGAAGGCCATGTGTAGCGCTCCTCAAGGAATGTCTCGCCCAGCCGCTCTGGCAGATGCCTCCGGCGGGAGTATTTGGAAAAAGATGAAGCCCGGGGCCCGGTTTCAGGGCCCCGGAATTGAAGTTACCCGATGAAGGCCTTGTAGCCGGCCTCATCCATCAGATCTTCCAGCTGCGACGCATCCGTGATCTTGATCTTGTAGATCCAGGCCTCGCCATCGGGGTCGTCGTTCAGCGCGCCCGGATTGTCGGCCAGCGCCTCGTTGACCTCGACGATCTCGCCATCAACCGGCGCATAAAGCTCGGACGCCGCCTTGACGGATTCGATCACGCCAATCTCGCCGCCCTTCTCGAACTCGTCGCCTGCTTCCTGCTGTTCCACGAACACCACGTCGCCCAGCTGTTCAGCCGCGTGTTTGGTGATGCCCAGCGTCGCGGTGTCACCCTCGACGGTCAGCCATTCGTGCTCTTCGGAATAATAGGTTGCCATGTTGTCTCTCTCCTGACTTCAACGCTTGTAATTCTGGGTGACAAAGGGGGTGGCCACAATCTGTGCCGGTTGCGGCTTGCCCCGGATGATCAGGTTCACCACCGTGCCCGGCTCGGCATGATCCGCCGCCACATAGCCCATCGCCACAGGTCCACCGACCGTCGGGCCAAACCCGCCCGAGGTGATCTGACCGATTGTATTGCCCTGCGCACACTGGATGTCCACGCCCTGACGCGCCGGTGCCCGGCCTTCCGGCTTGATGCCCACCAGCTTGCGCGCGGGACCCTCGGCCAGTTCTTTTTGAATGCGATCGGCCCCCGGGAACCCACCCTCTTCCTTGCGGCGCTTCTGGATCGCCCAACCCAGGCTGGCCTCGATCGGCGAGGTGCCCTGGTCGATGTCATTGCCATACAGGCACAGCCCCGCCTCCAGCCGCAGGCTGTCGCGCGCGCCCAGGCCCGCCGCCTCGCAATCCTCATGCGCCAGGAAGGCCTTGGTGATTTCAATCGCGCGGTCCTCGGGGATCGAGATCTCGTACCCGTCCTCGCCGGTATAGCCCAGACGCGAGATCCGGCATTCGGCCCCCAGGATGTCGGCAACAACAGTTTCCATGAACTTCAGATCCCGCGCCGCAGGGCAAAGCGCACCCACCACATCCTCGGCCTTCGGTCCCTGCACCGCAACAAGCGCGCGGTCAAAGATCTCGATCACCTCAACCCCGTCCAGATTGTCGCGCATATGCGGAATATCCTGATGACGCAGCGCCGCGTTCACCACCACAAAGAAGTGATCCCCCGCATTCGACACGATCAGATCATCCATGATCCCGCCATCCGAATTGGTGAAAAATCCATACCGCGCCTTGCCAGGCTTCAATGTCGCATAGGCCTGCGGGCACAGAGCCTCAAGCTTGGCACCAACATCCTCACCCCGCAGGATCACCTGACCCATATGAGACACATCAAACACCGCCGCCTTCTCACGACACTGCGCATGCTCACCCATAATCCCCAAGGGATACTGAACAGGCATCTCCCAGCCCGCAAAATCAACCAACTTCCCACCCAACTCAACATGCAAACCATGCAAAGGCGTGCGCTTAATATCCGTCAT
>NZ_JBXWOZ010000034.1:0-4296 GCF_059611145.1 Ruegeria sp. CDSB022
CCCAAATGATGGTCAGGTTCACCAGAGGTGCCGTGGCCGTCAGCCAGGGCCAAAGGGACTCTGCAAACCCGTCAATCAGGTGCTTCCAGGGCAGCCCAAGCGGTATCAGGAACACGCTTGAGAGCGGATCCGGTTCGGTTCCGAAAAGACCAAAACTTCCAATTGCGAACAGGGCAAGGGCAAGAATGTAGAGTGCGCCCAATGCATACAGGACAAAACGGCAAATTTTATAAGCCATGCGTCAGCTTTCTTTTTTGGATGCATCACGATGGTGTTGTCACTTTAACTTCCGACGCACCAAGGAATGCTGATGCTCGGACTTCAAACTGCCTGAGTGGCGGCATTCCAGGCGTCAAGTGCCTCGAGGCGGTGATATCGGATTGATAGGGCTGAACGACGACGTGCGGGGACACAGAAGCAATTCCGAATGGCTGAATGTGTGGCCACGAACCGCTGCAAACCTCCTGGAGACCGATGGCCTTGCATCATCCGTTCTCGCTTCCGGAATGGGAGATGGCTGTTTTCGGCGCGGTTGTTGAGGCCCTTGTGCGACCAATGCTCCTGACCCGGGGCGATCTCCCGCTTAGCGGCGCCATATGAGCGCAGCTTGTCCGTAATAATCCGCTTGGGAATGAAGCCAAGACGTTTTATCAGGCGGCGCAACAGCCGTTTTGCTGCCCGTTTGTCCCGTTTCTGTTGGAGTATTTCATCCAGCACAACGCCATGCTGATCGACCGCGCGCCAAAGCCAATACTTGCGACCAGAGAGTCTCACGACAACTTCATCCAGATGCCAGACATCGCCTGGGCGGCCCTGCCGCTGTCGCAAGTTTCGGGCGATCTGCGGTCCGAACTTGACGACCCAACGCCGGACAGTCTCGTAAGACGCGTCGACCCCGCGCACCAGCAGCATCTCTTCAACTTCCCGCAGGCTTAAATTGAAGCGAACATAGAGCCACACCGCGTGGGCGATGATCTGAGGAGGAAATCGGTGACGCTTGTAGCTGATCGATGATGAATTCATCGATGTCACCTACGTCCAAATTTTAACATGGGCAACCGAACGACGGTTAACGTGACAACACCGCCAAGTCAGATCGCGGTCGATGTCAGTCCGGAACGGGCGGGAAAAAGCCCGGAGCAAGAGATTCAGCGCTGGCTGGAGGCGCACGGCTATACCGTGCGGGCGCGAGGCGCTGTGCTTTTCGCGGTCAACAGGTCGGCCCAAGCAGCACAGATTTTGTCATAGTTGAACCTTGCTGCTATATCGGCTGGACCCTCGGCGCCGAGAGCGGCCGCTCGGCCCGGCTCATTCAGTAGCGTCAACAGGTTTTCCGCAAGGTCGTCTTCTTCCGTCCCCAGGAGCCCGGTCTTTTCATGGGTGACGACATCCAGTAGACCTTCGCGCGCGATGGACACAACCGGCGTTCCGGCGGCCAGGAACTCTATCGCCGAGCCGGGACAATTCTCACCCCGGCCACTAGGGTTCACGACACCCATGCCTGCGCGGCGCATCAAGGCGATCTTCTCCGTGCCCAATACGCCTAGGAAGCTGATCGAAGGATGCGGTCGCCCGTCGGGGCCTGCCAGATGGGGGCGGATTTGGTCGGCCTCGAAGCGTTCGTCTGCGAGACCCCAGGCACCCACTGGGTTTTCGCGTCGGTAAAGGCGGGCCGAGCCGATAACAGCGAGCCGCGCAGCGGGGTGGGCGGCGACGACCCTAGGCCAAGCGCGGGCCAGAACGCCGAAGCCTTTCACCGGGATCATCGCCCCGAGGTAGGCGATTAGGTCGGAGTCCTTCTCCACGTTGCCCGCCGCGAAAGCCGGATTGTGAAAGCCGTTCGAGATCACCGTGGTCTTCATCTGTATCGGGTGCTCGCCGATAAGGCGCGCCTGTTCTATGCCCACAGGCACAAAAGCAGCGACCGCATCGGATTCGGCGAACCGGCGCAGCAGCTGCAGCCTGGGCGTATTGTGCGCCCACACAAACAGCGACAGGCGTAGGTCCGGCAGCGCATCAGTCAGCGCATCGGTATCTGGCCGCACGGTAGGGCGCCAGAGAAACGCTGTGGCTCCGTCGGACTCGGCCATTCGGACGGCAGTAAGGCAATCGGGTGCCTGTACAGCACGAATATCCTTGGGCAGATTGGCCGGATTATTGGCATACAGCGTGGGCGTTATGCCGAGGCTCCGGAACCGATCTGCAAACGCCTGCGCGAGCGTGACGAAATTGAACTCGGTCCCGCCAATGCCTGGATTGCCCCGCCACGGGTGGCTGAGATCAACCCCGCTGATGCCGCCGTTTTCCAGATACATTCCAATTTTCATGGGGCCGAATCCGAGATTTCTTCAAGCAAAGCGGCGCTCGATGTGCTGAGCGCAAAAAGATCCGGGTCATCGGGCTCTGGGTTGGAGCCGAAGCCGCGCGCACGGCGGCGCGCGCGCACGTCCGCGTCGCTGAGTCCTCTGTTTTCGTGCGCCTCGGCCAACAGATCGGTCACCAAATCCCTCGGCTGTCCGAGCGCAGCAGCGAGCCTCGCGACCTCGGCGGTGTTGAGCGCGACAAGTTTCGCGAAATCGAGAACCGTCACAGTGTCAAACCGCTCACGCCAAACGCTTTCGAGCGATCCAGGGCGCAGCATATCTGCAAAGCAGGGGAGTTCGGTCAAAAGTATCTGCACCCACTCATCGAAGCTGACCGCGGGACCGGCGGTGGGCGCGCGGGGATCGAACGGGTGGTCGCGGTATTGCGAAGAAAGCCAGCCTAGCGCGTCCCTCCGTACAAGCAGAATTTCAACGTCGCCGAATGCTCTGGCGGCGGCATGGGACTTGGCCTTCAGGTTGGGTGTCGAAAAAAGGCAACTGGTCAGTGCCTCGTGGCTAAGCAGCAGGGGCCTGGAATCCCGATTCCAGCGCTCGGAAATTGCCGCGAAACGCGCGGCCATGTCGGGGGTCTCGGGCCGGTGATGCAAGGTTTTCCAAAAATCCCGCAGATCGGCATCGTTTTGAAATGCGATGCCTTCGGGGGCGGCCTGAGACGCCGGACCCGTCACGTTGCCCATCGGGTAGAGGCCCAGATAGGTGTGGCTTGTGAGCCGCGAGAAAAGCCCGACCTGAAGGCTACTGCTCGCGGCCTTGGGCATACCGATGTGCAACATCGACCTCATGCGATCCATTGCTCCAGTCGCCGCGCGTAGTCATCGGTGTCCTCGCATCGCTTGATATGGGTCCGGGCGCGTTCTTTGTCGGCTTCTGAAATACCCTTGGGATGGATCCGCGAAAGGAATTTTGCATGCGTGGCGTTATACGAGAGATCGGTAGCCAACAGTGGGTCAGCGGTAAGGGCGGTGACGTCCGGGCGCGAAGCCATTTCGTTGTGGATCCAGGTGTCAGAGGTCGTGGCAATCCTCTGGAACTCGGCGAGCAACAGCAAGGCCATTTCGCGATTCATGACATGGGCGACATTGCTCATTTGCACTTTCTGTGTCGTTGATAATGGCTTCAGGACTTCGTGTGTGATGCTTTCGGGGTCGATCCCCGACTGTCCGAGACGCAGCAGAAACGGCGTACGCATCACGCCCGCACCCAGCCGGGTCAACAGCTCGTCGAGCCGTGGCATGGCCTCTGGCGCGAACCAAACATCATCTTCGCAGGCCAGAATCAACCCGTTGGCCTTTGCCGCCTCATGCCACAGAGCTTTGAACGACAGCCAATTTGCGACCTGACTCGGGATCAGAACGTTGTTGGCGCACGTACAGCTCGTCTCGCGGCCACAACGGAAACACGGCGGAAACGGGGCGACGTGGCCTTCGCGATAAACGTTTTTGACAGCGTCGTCTTCCGCCGGGATGGCATCGAGAAAGCGCCAGCCTTCGATCCCGCGGTCGGCGAAGTGACAGGCCACATGAGCCCTGCGGTCGGTATCGTCCTTCAGTGAAACAACGATGACTTCGGATATCTGCACAGCTCCAAACCAATTCATTGTTGCGCGGATTCCGTAACGCCGAATTTTTCGACTTCGGAAGCGCAAGATTACGCGAGAGTAATTCAGTAGCTACCAGCGCAGCAGCGCTGTCAGTCTACGCCACGAGCGTTAGTTACACGGATCGGTTTTGTTGTACAAGACGGCTGAGCGAAAAGGTCAAGGGCGGCGCGGCTGGGAACATCGGCAGGAAGCACGACTAAGTTACGGGGCCACTTGCGCAGCCCATGGACCTTTGCTGCCGCACGCGAATGTTTCAGTTGATCTGATTTTGTTGAAAAACTATTCCTTGATCCGAGGGCAAGTCGCTGATTC
>NZ_JBXWOZ010000035.1:0-2972 GCF_059611145.1 Ruegeria sp. CDSB022
GGGAGTTTGTTTGCGCGGCATGCGGCGGTCAGGGTGTTGGCCAGCAGGCATGCGATTGTCATGGGGCCGACGCCACCGGGGACGGGGGTGATTGCTCCGGCGCGTTCGGCGGCGCTGGCGTAATCCACGTCTCCAACCAGCTTGTTCTTGCCGTCGCGTTCAATGCGGTTGATGCCCACGTCGATGACCGTGGCGCCTTCCTTGATCCAGTCGCCGGGCACCATCTCGGGGCGGCCCACAGCGGCGACAACGATATCCGCGCGACGGACAACATCGGGCAGATCCTTGGTGCGGCTATGCGCGATGGTCACGGTGCAGCTGTCGCCCAGCAGCAGTTGCGCCATCGGCTTGCCAACGATGTTCGAGCGGCCGATCACAACCGCATCCATGCCGGACAACGATCCATGATGGTCCCGCAGCATCATCAGGCAGCCCAGCGGGGTACAGGGCACCATCGATTTCTGACCGGTGCCCAGCAGGCCCACATTCGAGATGTGGAACCCGTCGACATCCTTGGCCGGGTCGATCGAATTGATCACCAGATCTTCGTTCAGATGCTTGGGCAGCGGCAGCTGCACCAGAATGCCGTGGACTGCGGGATCGGTATTCAGCTTGTCGATCAGTGCCAGCAGGTCTGCCTCGGAGGTGTCCACATCCAGCTTGTGCTCATACGAGTTCATGCCGACCTCGACGGTCATCTTGCCCTTCGAGCGGACATAGACCTGGCTGGCCGGGTCTTCGCCCACCAGAACCACGGCCAGACCAGGGGTGATGCCATTTTCGTCCTTCAGCTTTGCAACCTGATCGGCAACCTGTGCCCGCACCGTTGCTGCAAAGGCCTTACCGTCGATAACCTGCGCTACCATTCTTCGATCCCTTCTTCCCAAAAACGGATCGGGCGCTTGGGGCGCCCGGTCAGTCAGTCGTTGCCGAGCACACGTTCCTCACGCGCAATCGACCAGTCAATCAGAATGCGCCACAGCGTCTCGGCCAGATCGGGGTCCATCCCCGCCGCCTGAGAGCTGGCACGCACCTTTTGCACCACCTCTTCAACACGATCCGGAATACGGGCCGGCAGGCCCTCGCCCGGCTTCAACTCAGACGCGCGATCAATGTAGCTGGCGCGCCTCACCAGCATCTCGATCAGGTGCCGGTCCAGCTGGTCGATCTGAATCCGCAGATCCTGCATCGTTGCGCAGTCTTGCGGCGGTGTCAGAGTGGGCATCGTGATCTCCTCGTGGCCCGGAGCATTCTCCGGATCACGAGATGTCTTATCTGGCGACTTAGAACAAGCCCTCGATCTCACCTGCGTCATTGAGGCAGATGCTTTCGGCCGCCGGTTTGCGCGGCAGGCCCGGCATAGTCATGATCTCACCACAGACCGCCACGATAAATCCGGCACCCGCGCTCAGGCGCACCTCGCGCACCGGAACCGAATGGCCGGTGGGCGCGCCGCGCAACGAGGGATCGGTCGAGAAGGAATATTGCGTCTTGGCCATGCAGACCGGCAGGTTGCCGTAACCGGCTTCTTCCCATTCACGCAGCTGGTTGCGGATCTTGTTGTCGGCCAGAACCTCGTCCGCGCGATAGATGCGCTTGGCGATGGTTTCGATCTTCTCGAACAGCGGCATATCGTCGGGGTAGATCGGCGCAAAGTTCGCTGTGCCCCCTTCGACGATTTCGACCACCTTCTCGGCCAGCGGCGCCGAACCTTCCGACCCCAACTCCCAGTGACGCGACAGAACCGCTTCGACCCCGTGGTCAGAGCAATAGTCTTTCACGGCTTGCACTTCAGCGTCGGTATCGGTGACGAAGTGGTTGATGCCAACCACAACCGGCACGCCAAAGGATTTGACGTTTTCGATGTGACGACCCAGGTTGGCGCAGCCCGATTTGACCGCGTCGACGTTTTCCGCACCCAGATCAGCCTTGGCCACACCGCCATTCATCTTCATCGCACGCACGGTGGCGACCAGCACCACAGCCGACGGCGCGATACCCGCCTTGCGGCACTTGATGTTCATGAATTTCTCGGCGCCCAGATCGGCCCCAAAGCCCGCTTCGGTCACCACATAGTCAGCAACCTTCAGCGCGGTCTTGGTCGCAATGACCGAGTTACAGCCATGTGCAATGTTGGCAAACGGGCCGCCATGGACAAAGGCCGGGTTGTTTTCCAGCGTCTGCACCAGGTTCGGCTGCATCGCGTCCTTCAGCAGCACCGTCATCGCGCCTTCGGCCTTGATGTCGCGACAGTAAACCGGGGTCTTGTCGCGGCGATAGGCCACGATGATGTCACCCAGACGCTTTTCCAGATCTTTCAGGTCGTTGGCCAGGCACAGGATCGCCATAACCTCAGAGGCCACGGTGATATCAAAGCCGGTCTCGCGCGGGAAACCGTTCGATACGCCACCCAAGCTGGCCGTGATCTGACGCAGCGCGCGGTCGTTCATGTCGACCACACGACGCCACGCTACACGGCGAATGTCGATCTCGCACTCATTGCCCCAGTAGATGTGGTTGTCGATCATCGCCGACAGCAGTGAATGGGCGCTGGTGATGGCGTGAAAGTCACCGGTGAAGTGCAGGTTCATCTCTTCCATCGGAACAACCTGCGCGTAACCACCACCCGCAGCGCCGCCCTTCATGCCAAAGTTCGGGCCCAGCGAAGCCTCACGGATACAGATCATCGCGTTCTTGCCGATCCGGTTCAGACCGTCACCCAGACCCACAGTCGTCGTCGTCTTGCCCTCACCCGCAGGCGTCGGGTTGATCGCCGTCACCAGAATCAGCTTGCCGTCCTCACGGCCCTGAACCGAATTGATGAAGTCCTGGCTCACCTTTGCCTTGTCATGGCCATAGGGCAGAAGATCAGCAGATTCGATGCCGATCTTCGCACCAATCTCCTGAATCGGCTTCTTCTTCGCCTCACGCGCAATTTCGATGTCAGATTTATAGCTCATTGGGTTTCGGTC
>NZ_JBXWOZ010000036.1:0-2738 GCF_059611145.1 Ruegeria sp. CDSB022
ATTGGGTTTTAACATGCTCAGTCACCTTAAGGTTATCGATAATGCCCGTATCCAATTCGGTTGTAATTGCGATCATTTGCACTTTAGTGGCCTTTGTTGCAGTTCCAAAATACAGCATTGCCCAAACCTGGGACATCGCATCACAGCACTCTGTCAGCGGCGTAACGGTATATGATACGGATGAGCTGTTAACTTTTGCCGGTCAGTTGGCTTTTGATCGGTCAGGGCGCATTACAGCGGTGGATGTCGCATCAACGATCACGCAGATCTACCGAGAAGACGGTTACTTCTTGGCTGAGGCCTGGCCCGGCCCCGATGGGCAGAGCATAATTGTTGATGAAGGGCGCATTCAAACCATCGAAATTGAAGGCGTAGATATTCGTACGTTCCAAACCCTAGAGAAGATTTTTCAGCCCCTCACCACCTCCTATCCCATAACGCTGAAACGATTTGAGCGGGCGGTTATGCTAGCCGAGGACATACCTGACTTGGAGTTGTCGACCGAACTTGATTACCCGGATCAGGCTGGTGCTCGGCTGAGAGTATTGGGAGAGCCTCTGCGCAAACAAGCCGGGAGTGCGACACTCGACAACCCTCCGCGTGAGCTTGGAGAAGCGCTCAGCTTCTATGTCGTGCAAGAGTTTTATTCAACGCTGACCGTCGGGGATTTGCTGCGATTTGAGGGATCAGGCAACTACAATTGGGACAAGGACGATGAGCACTCTTTATGGGGCGCTCTTACCTATCGCACGCCGCTGAACAGCAATGGTCTGTACGGTGAGATCTTCTACGGGAACATAAACGCAAAACGTGACCTCTCAGGGGACTTTGCGAGAACAGATATTGACGGCGAGAACTTCACAGTCGCGATGGGTTACCCCGTGATCCGAGATGTGGCCCGTTATGGATATCTTCTGCTGGACTATCGCCTTTCAAAAGCGGATTCAGTCAGTGGTGGCGTACCACTATCCAGTGACGCGAGTGTCGTTGGCCTTACATATCTTTACGGGCAAAACTATCCAAAGGGACAAGCTCTGGAAGCGGGGCTAACCTTATCTTTTGGTGACAATGACAACGACACGACAGACGCGAATTTTGACGACGGGGACTCTTCGTTCTGGCATCTACGAGGCGGCATCGGATACGAAAGCCCACTTACGAACTTGTCGCCCAACACAGCTTGGCGCACCGAGATTTGGGGGCAGTACACAACAGACCGGCTGCCCTCTGTCGAAGAGTACTTCCTTGGTGATCGTTATGCTTTGCGCGGATATCGTTTTGACGAAGTGGATGGTGATTCCGGGATTTCCGCGATTTTCGAAGTGTCTCATTCCTACTTCCCCAGTTCCCAGAGCATACATCGCTTAACGCCCTTTGCCTTTTTCGACGTGGGTTACATCTCGAACAATGACCCTGCGAGTTTTGAAGTTGACAATGCTACACTGGCATCGACAGGTCTTGGGTTGGACATTGAGTTTAAGCAAAATCTATTCCTGTCCGGATATGTAGGTGTCCCTTTGAGAGACGGTCCGTTGACCGACTCAGGCGATCCTGGCGCGTATCTTGCTCTGACAACAAGTTGGTGAGGATGTTATGAAACTGAACCGAATTGCTGTACTTACCGCAACTTGTCTAATTGCAGAACTGGCCGCTACTCAGGTCTTTGCCGGCGGAAATCACTACGGGTGGTGCCGTGGCGTGGGGAATCTTCACCAGTCAAGCCAAGGATGCGGGCAGGCCGGTGGGCAAGGAACAGGGAATCAAATTACCGGCCCAACTCAGCCGGTAGCAAATCAGTTGCCGCCTAAGGGAACGCAGCTAACGCCCACATCCGTTACTGTTCCAGTCCTTGCGCCGGGCGCGGTTCCGAACGCAATTCCCGGTCAGGTTCCTATCGCGACACCAATAGCGGTTCCCGGTCAGGTTCCCACGCCGGTAGTAGCGCCGACCCTAGCTCCGCCTTTGACTCCAAATGCGACTCCAAACCGGGTTCCGACAGCCGTTCCAAATCAGGTTCCGCCATTGGCTACCGGGCCTACCGCGGTGCCGCCGCAAGTTCCGACTGCAACTCCCAATCAAGTTCCGATAGCTATCCCTGGCCAGGTTCCGCCTCAACCTACCGGCCCAACAGCGGTGCCGCCACTTGTGCCAACAGCAATACCCAACCAAATACCAGTCGCAGTGCCAGGCCGTGTTCCGCAACCCAGCGGCACTACAGCGACGCCACCGCTTGTCCCAACAGCAACCCCCAATCAGGTTCCCACAGCGGTTCCTGGCCAGGTTCCACAGTTGACACCAAAACCTACGGCAACTCACGTGGCCGTCCCAGGACATCCGAAACCACAAGGCGTCGTGACAATCATGCGTCCAAAGCCGAGGCCGACAACCGGTACTGTCCAACAACCTGGCACAACACAAGTGACCCACCATTTAACCCACCAAAGCAATGCGAAGAAACACGATCACGTCGCAGCAACACCTGGGCGGCATGACCCGCACGACCTGCCGAGGTTCCGCAACGCGGCGGCCAAGGAAGACTGGGAATGCGTTGCCAGCGGATTTGGGCAACGTCGGTATGATGCCGGGCGCGGCGTGTTGCTGAACAGCGGGGCACTACGACACCTTGGAAATGTGGATGCGATGGCTCGTGATGTACCAGCACGGCACCCGAAGCATTCCGGATGCATTATCTCGGTCAAACGAAAGCAGCGCTGAAGCTCGCTGGGTAGGTTTTGCTC
>NZ_JBXWOZ010000037.1:0-1383 GCF_059611145.1 Ruegeria sp. CDSB022
CAAACAGAAAAAGCCCGCCCCGGTTTGGGGCGGGCTTTTTTGTTTCGACGGTTAGGTCTGAGACTATTCGGCGAACGATCTCATCACCGCCTCCGATCACTCAACGCTCTTTGGTGTACGACATGGGCGCGTCGCGGGCTTGTCGAGATCAAACGAGAAAGGGCGCCGGATGGGCGCCCTTTCCATTTGATCATTCGCTTGCGCGAATTACTCGACGATTTTCGACACAACGCCGGCGCCGACGGTGCGGCCGCCTTCGCGGATGGCGAAACGCAGGCCGTTTTCCATCGCGATCGGTGCGATCAGCTCAACCTCGAACGACACGTTGTCGCCGGGCATAACCATCTCGGTGCCAGCTGCCAGGGTCACGGTGCCGGTCACGTCAGTTGTACGGAAGTAGAACTGCGGACGGTAGTTCGCGAAGAACGGCGTGTGACGGCCACCCTCTTCCTTGGTCAGGATATAGGCTTCGGCTTCGAACTTGGTGTGCGGTGTAACCGAACCCGGCTTACACAGAACCTGGCCACGCTCAACGCCTTCACGGTCGATACCACGCAGCAGCGCGCCGATGTTGTCGCCCGCTTCGCCACGATCCAGCAGCTTGCGGAACATTTCAACACCGGTACAGGTGGTTTTCTTGGTGTCGCGGATGCCGACGATTTCGATCTCGTCGCCAACATTGATCACGCCACGCTCAACACGACCGGTCACAACTGTACCACGGCCCGAGATCGAGAACACGTCTTCGACCGGCATCAGGAACGGCTGGTCAACAGCACGCTCAGGCGTCGGGATGTACTCGTCCACGGCAGCCATCAGCTTGCGGATCGATTCTTCGCCGATTTCCGGGTTGTTGCCTTCCATCGCGGCCAGTGCCGAACCGGCAATGATCGGAATGTCGTCGCCAGGGTAATCATACGAGCTCAGCAGCTCGCGGATTTCCATTTCCACCAGCTCCAGCAGCTCTTCGTCGTCAACCTGGTCAACTTTGTTCATGAACACGACCATGGTCGGGATACCAACCTGGCGGCCCAGCAGAATGTGCTCGCGGGTCTGAGGCATCGGGCCGTCAGCCGCGTTCACAACCAGAATCGCGCCGTCCATTTGCGCCGCACCGGTGATCATGTTCTTGACGTAGTCGGCGTGGCCGGGGCAGTCAACGTGGGCGTAGTGACGCGCATCGGTCTCGTATTCCACGTGGGCCGTCGAGATGGTGATGCCGCGGGCCTTCTCTTCCGGCGCGCCGTCAATCTGGTCATACGCTTTGAAGTCACCGAAATACTTGGTGATTGCTGCGGTCAGCGTCGTCTTGCCGTGGTCAACGTGGCCAATCGTGCCGATGTTGACGTGCGGCTTATTACGCTCAAACTTTTCCTTTGCCAT
>NZ_JBXWOZ010000038.1:0-1272 GCF_059611145.1 Ruegeria sp. CDSB022
GTTGAGCAGCCTCATCTGACTGGTTCAATTTGATTGTTAGTGCATCATTGGCCTGTGATCCATTGAGATGATGGTTTCGGGAGCTGACGGGCGGCAGCCCAGTGCACTGTGGGGACGTTTTGTGTTGTAGTGTTTCCTCCATTGTTCGATCAGGATTTGAGCTTCGCGCAAGCTGTAGAAGATCTCACCGTTGAGCAGCTCATCCCTGAACCGGCCATTGAAGCTTTCACAATATCCGTTCTCCCACGGGCTCCCAGGTTCGATGTAAGCCGTCTTGGCGCCAACGGCGGCGATCCAGTCTCGGACCGCCTGGGCGACAAATTCCGGCCCATTGTCAGAACGTATGAAACTGGGCGCGCCGCGAAGTATGAGCAGGTCTGTCAGAACGTCGATTACATCGGTCGAGTTCAGTTTCCGCTCGACCCTGATTGCCAAGCATTCCCGGCTGTACTCATCAAGGATGTTCAGCGTCCGGAAGGCTTTGCCGTCGTCGGTTCGACAATGAACGAAGTCATACGACCAAACATGGTTGCGATACTCTGGCCGTAGCCGAACGCATGAGCCGTCATTTAGCCAGAGCCGTCCTTTCTTCGGTTGCTTTATTGGCACTTTCAGCCCCTCTCGTCGCCAAAGCCGTTCAATTCGCCCATCGCTGACAGACCATCCAGCCTCTCTCAGCAGCGCTGCGATCCTGCGATAGCCATATCGGCCGTACTGTCGGGTCAACTCGATCATGTCGGCCACCAGTCGGCCTTCGTCTGCGCGACCTTGTGGGGCGCGCCGTTGCGTGGACCGGTGTTGCCCCAGAACGCGACAGGCGCGTCTCTCGGAAACGTTCAGCTGGTTGCGTACATGATTAATACAAGCACGACGGCGAGCGGGGCTCAGTAGGGCTTCGCGTTCAGGGCTACAAACCATCCACGGGATGGTTTGCTAACCGCCCTTCATCCTTTGTGGCTTCCGTCAGGATCAGTTTGTCCAGCGTCAGATCTGAAACTGCGCGCCTCAGCCGCTCGTTCTCTTTCTGAAGCCGTTTCAGTTCCTTCAATTGATCAACACCCATTCCGCCGTACTTCTTCCGCCAGCGGTAATAGGTTTGCTCAACAACTCCGATCTGTCGGATCGCATCAAGACGGGACATGCCTTGACCCATCAGAACTTCAACTTGCCGTAACTTCGAGACAATCTCTTCCGGCTTCGGTCTCTTGTTTGCCATTCTAGGTCCTCCGTTTCCTAAACATAAAGGGGGACCAGTTCAGTTGGGGAGGCTCA
>NZ_JBXWOZ010000039.1:0-1109 GCF_059611145.1 Ruegeria sp. CDSB022
TGTCGCAGGCGGAGGCCAAACGTATCTGCTTGGGTAGGATGCGGAGCAACTACCCCACGATGGAGTTTACTCCAGGCCATGTGCGAGCGGTGTTTCAGCGGGCTTTCGAAGAAATCCACGATGATCCTAGCCAGAATGTTCGGATATGGAACGGAACTACGAAATGCCGCCCCGACATCAAAGAGCCGATCATACCTGAGGGCGATACAGTTGCTCTCAACGCTTGGAATGAACCGGCCTATCGCGACCTTGCAGTGGCCGACGCTGACACGACTATGTTCGATCGGTTTCTTGAGCGTATCTTCGGCCACGAGGCTGACCGCCGCGTCGTCAAGGATTGGGTTTCGTGGGGTCTTCAGAATGAGGCTGAGAAACTAGCTTGGGCTTTGTTCTTTTACTCCCGATATAAAGGGACAGGTAAATGCACCCTCTGCACCCTGATCACCAAGCTGTTCGGGGAAGAAAACTCGATCACGCAAAACAGCGTTGCCAAGCTGACCGGGAAGTTCAACAAGCCGATTCTGGACAGTAAGCTTGTGGTATCAGAGGAACTTCAACTGAAGCCGGATTCAGGTCGCTGGTGGACGGGTGAGAGGTTCGGTTGGTTATGACCGCCGTGATAACCTTGAGGATGAGCGTGACCGGCAGGCGAACGGGGTCGATTGGGATATGCTATAGACCTGTGGCTATGCAGAAACCTCGACTTCGGAACAGCTAACCCGTTCCTCCCGCAACGTGGGAGGGGCACCCCCGCAGAACCCGCTATGATTGTTAACGGGTGGTTCGGGTGGCTGGGGCATAAACGGGGGCATTTCTCGGAGGGTTTAGCCCCAAGAGCCTGTTGTCGTTCTATGATCTGATGAACTGGCTGGGGTGGTAGGAATCCTTGCCGACCGATGAAACCTAAGAGCTTTTCCAACCGGTGGCCGGAACTGGCGCGGTTTCGGGGGCATTTGGAAGGTAAGCACGGGGCATTCTAACCGCTAGAAAGGTCGTTCACTGCCGCTGACAGGGCTGCTGCGAGACCGCTAGAGTGACCGTTCTGGACCGCTGACGAGTCGTTCCAGGGTCTGAAGACTGGTCGCTGGTGCTGGCGGTTGGCGGGGGCT